>CAVPEB010000068.1:0-102508 GCA_963702765.1 uncultured Chloroflexia bacterium | reverse complement strand
CATCACATATCGAATGAGCAGAAACACGCTGAGCGCGCCCCAGCCATAGCCCTCGATACCAGCATTCACATACTCGATTTGGCCCCATTTGCCCACGCTGACCGACCTGCGATATTCCCGAGTCACACCTGGCAATCCACCATGCTCATCCAGCTCACGACGATCGGTACTACGATACGAGCCATCGATATAACGAAACGCCAGTTCAGCGGCATCCATAGGCATGCTGTGCCGCATCTGCCGCTCCAACCAGTGTCATCACGACCGGAGGCCATGAAAGCGGAGCCCACCCGGAACTATGCATGGGAGGCTGCGCCAGAAATGGCCGCAATTGCTCGAGCTGCTCCTTTCCAACCACACCGCAAAACACAGGCGCAAGGTGCATAGCATCTTGCTGCGTCGACCATTCACGAGCCATAGAATCATAATCGCGAAACCAACCATGATGCCACATCGTACTGGTCTTTTCGGCATACTCAGCAGCGATCTTTTGCCACCATGCTGCATCCTGAGCCAGTTCATTTCCGTGTTGATCTGCTTCCTGCACATCCTCGTTTCGCATGTTTCCAGCTAGCAATGTCGCCCAGCGAGCAAGGATCTCAGCGCTCAACGCGACACTCGCCTGCAAATCCACGGGACGCACATGCTGAATGATCGTGCCACCCGTTTGTTGCGGCCCAAAACGGCTTGAGACATCCTGGCCGCTCTCCCATGAGCAGGCATAGACAATCCACCCCTCAGCATCGCGCCGATTCTCTAACCACCAGCGCAGATAAGCCGCTGCTTTTGGATACAGCCTTCCGAGCCAGTGCATATCGCCTGTTCTGCGAAACAGTTGATCGCAACACCACAACGGATATCCCCACTCAGGAGCAGTACCGCACAACTGACCATCATCAGCCACCATATTATAGCTACCATCTTCGCGCATGCAGGGCTGTTGTGGATGGGGAGCAGACTCAAAATGACCAAGCATCACCTCTGCTGCAAGCGCAGGATCAGCATAGCTAAGAAAGAGGCAATCCATCGCTGCCTCTGCCAGCACCGTGCGTGGCGCTTGAATTTGCATACCATCCCAATAAGTAGGAATAACGCCAACAGGTCGGGCGCATAGTCATACGCAATGTTTCAAGGTCATACACCAGGCCGCGCCTCCATGATGCTGGCCAATCGCCAGAGAGTTGTGGCGCTCGTTTCCAAAATGTTTCGTCATCAATACGACGCTCATCTTCTGCATGAGCGAAGCCCTCAAGGCCCTCTCTCCAATGCTTATAGGTCTGATCTTGCGAAACACCCCGCGCGAGGACAACATTGAGTTGAACACCTTTGGTTTCGGACCCTCCCAGGTCGAATGTGCAGGGCAATGCGAACGATCGCACCTGCCAACCTGTTTCCTGCTGCCTCTGGGTGATATTTGGAGCGGAAATCTTTTTCCCTCTTGCCCACATCGAAATGTCTTCAAGTGAAATACCAAATCCCATTTCGCTCCAGGTCAAGGGATTCCCGTCTGCTACATGCGCTCCATGAATAAACACATCACCCTCGCTAGCAAGGCCTAACATACCAAACCCATGTTCGCGACTTTGAAGCGCGTACATCCCATGCTCCCAAAGACGGCTTGTGTGCGGATTATGCGTATGCTGGTGAATCAAGAAACAGGTGACAGGCAGCGGATTATCACTGGTCGTCGAAAGCGAGAGCGAACATCCTAGCGCGTGCTCGTGCACAAGAAAATAGCGTGCTGCAAGAGTCAAACCATACTTTGGCACAAAACACGTATATTCAAAACGATTTTTCGTATGTAGCTGGCTGTTAATCGTACACTTTTGACGCCAAAAATCTTCAGGAGTGACAAGCACGAGGTCATGTATCTTTAAACCAATCGTCAGATGTGCAGTATATTGAAATTGGTTATGCACATAACTGCCCAGGTTTGGAACATGCCAGCCCATTCCCAACGGCTCCATTGATCGCAAAACACCACTGGGATTGAGCTTCCAGGAGTGATATGGATTGTCAAGGTATCCATGCGGGGTAAAATCATCGTGCGGAACCATTGCCATTTCGTCCTCCTGACAATCATTTCTTAAAATTGCTGCATCGTCTCAACTTTCACAGAGGCAAAAGAGCGCTGCTTCATTTCTCTTTTGAATCAACAGGGTGATTGGCTCTCCAAGGAGCCTGATGTGTTCCGTCGTGTTCAGAGGAGCGCAACCACAGAGAGACATGCGCAGGCTGCATCGTCTCCTGCACGACGTTGAGCAAGTGCTCACGCAACTGGCCCACATCTACCTCGTTGCGTAAAGTGGCGCTGAATGCCTCCAAGGTCTTGGCCGCATCATACTTACTACGATAGAAGCGACGATCAATGAATCGTTGAATGCGGTGGCGCAAAGGCTGGAACAAAGCTGCAATAACAAGAGTTGAAACGACGATAGCGACATCGTTATTCTGGCTGATGATCCCTCGGAGCAAGTATTGTAAGGCAAAAATAAGGCCAACGTAGACGAGACCCAGCAAAATCGTCAGCGTGCCATACACCAACGTGCGGTTGATCAGCACGTCGATGTCGTACAGCCGATAGCGCAAAATCGAGAAGCCGATGGAGAGCGGGATCAGGAGAAAGGCGACAGGCCAGATGGTAAGAAAAAGGAGTGTTACACCCACATTATTTGAGTTCGTAATGCTTGGGAAGAAGGCACCTATGACTAAGATGCCTGTGGCAACTACGATGGCCGCCGCTAACCCTAAGATAATCCACTTGGTCTGTTGGCGCTGGACAGGGGTGGACACGCGTCTGTAGCGGTAGATGTGCGAAGAGATAATGGCTCCATAGACAACGAGAGGTCCCAGCCCGCCGAGCCACGCTGGCCAATTCGCAGTGACTGAAGGGAAGATAGTAAAGAATTGCTCTAGAATGACGAGCAGCAGGATCAGTCCCATCCAGCGCGGTACAAGCCGTCCATTGGGGAAGAGCAGAAAGAACGCAAGGAGTGAGACTTGCCCCAGAAAGTTCACGAGACTGAGAGGCAAGACGAGGAGAGGATAAGCGAATGACAGCGCATTGACGGTATTGCCTGAGGAGGTGACATTGAACATCACGAGAAAAAAGGCTGCCAGCAGCGCCAGCCAATCATCAGACCTGCGCCAGAAAATGAGGAAGCCGACCGCGTACCAGACCGCTGCGGTGATCGCGAAAAAGATGATGACCAAAGCGGCAAAACCACTCACAGAAAAGCCATTGCTAGCAAGCGATTGGTGCACCTGTACAGGGAGTTCCTCAGAAACGTTACACGTCACGGGATCAACGCACACCGTTTGCATTTGCTGATAGGACACGAAGAGGCTGGCAAGAAAGAGTCCCAGGCTGGGAATGACCAGCACCAACCACACGACGCGGGCAATGATGAGCCAGGTGCCAGTCAAGCGCGTATTCGCGGTATTGGTGACAACCGATCCACTTGCGTTCTCTCTTTCTGTATCAGATTGGTTCATGCAACTTTTCCTTACAAGCGAGAAGTAAAATTCAACGACTCAGAACGGCTTTTTCATCCTCAGCCATATCATATCATACCTCCGTCTTGCAATCGTTACAAAAGCGTTACGATGTGACTAACTTTAGGCACGGTCGCAAGTCATTCCAACCTCCTGGTATCAACAATTTCGAGTTTTTCAACATGCTGTGCTCTTTGTGGCAATGAATTGAGTCAAGCGATATTAGCAAGCAAGGCACCATATGCAATCACCAACAACGTGTGCGAAAATAAAGTATTGGCCGAACTTATGAAAGGAATACTAAAGGAAAATTACATGCCAACATTGTATACAAACATGCAAGGAAAAGTCTGCATAGTCACGGGCGCCAATTCTGGCATCGGCAAAGCCACCGCATTGGGATTGGCCCAGATGGGCGCAACAGTCGTTATGGTCTGTCGCGATCAGGCCAGGGGTGAGGAAGCACAGAAGGACATCAAAGAGCAAAGCGGTAATGAAGCCATTGATCTGATGCTTGCCGACCTGACTTCGCAAGCATCAATACGCCAGCTAGCAGAGAATATTCAGGAACATTACCAGCAATTGCATGTACTCATCAATAACGCTGGAGTTGTCAATCTGACACGGAAAGAAACTTCAGATGGTTTGGAGGTGATGTTTGCTGTTAACTACCTCGCACCATTCCTGCTCACGAATCTCCTCCTGGAAAAGCTGAAAGCCAGCGCACCTGCACGCATAGTCAACGTCAGTTCCGGTTCACACGAGGCAGGCTACATCAAGATGGATGATCTACAATCGGAGCAACAATATAAATTCATGCGCAGTTACGGGCAATCGAAGCTAGCCCTTGTGCTCTTCACCTACGAACTGGCACGCAGGCTACAAGGAACAGGCGTGACTGCCAACTGCCTGCATCCAGGCTTTGTCGCAACGAACATTGGACAAAACGGCGTAGGATCAGTTGGCCGCAGTATCATCAAACTCATCTTCTCCAGACTCGGCATCAGCCCGGAAGACGGAGCGAAAACATCCATCTACCTGGCATCATCACCCGAAATCGAAGGTGTAACAGGAAAATACTTCGCAAAAAGTATACCAGTACGTTCAGCTCCCATTTCCTATGATGAGACACTCCAGCGCCAATTATGGGAAGAAACTGCGCAGCTGGTGAACCTGCACGACGTCAGCGCCACATCCACATCTCTATCCAGCTAGCCTGATTTCAAATATATGGTGACCTTCGCGTAATTTATTGAACTTTGAATCGCCCGGAATAGCGCGTCCCTGGTTTGCACCGTCCTAGTGCTACATAAGACAAGCGGAAGGTCGATGTATCGACCTTCCGCTTGTCTTATGTATGCCTATTATTTCTCTACGCCAGCAAGGCCTCGAACTGCTTCCGATCCAGTTGTTCCTGAGACATCAACGCCTCAGCAAGCCTGGTGAGTTGATCAGAATGCGTATTCAACACTTCGCGAGCGATCTCATAACCTTCATGTAGAATACGCTGAACCTCGCGATCAACAAGAGACGCCATCGACGTGCTTGTGGAACGGTTCGCGTCGGGAGCAGCCATGGCAAACATGGATTGTCGTTGCGCAGGCACATCACCACCATGCAGCAACAGATTGCCATCAACATCCATAACAAGTGAACGTGGGCCTGTTTGTACATCGTCAAGTTCGATACGACGCATATTCAATCCAGCTCCACCTGCATCGGCACGATAATCCGCGAACATCACACCGACCTCTTCGCTCATACCCCAGCGTGTCACCATGCGCCTCGCAAGATCTGTCACTACCTGCAAATCATTTTCTGCGCCAGTCGTAACGCGTTCAGGACCGAAGGTAAGCTCTTCAGCAACTCGGCCTCCCAATCCCACGGCGATACGCGCCATAAGTGTTTCCCGGCTGTAGTTGTAACGATCTTCTTCGTTAGTGAACTGTGTCACTCCTAAACTCTGTCCTCGCGGCAGAATGGTCACACGGTTGACGGTATCAGCCTCATGCAAATGGTATGCCACCAATGCATGCCCTCCTTCATGGAAGGCAATTATGCGCTTCTCTCTCTCATGCATAACTATGGGTCGCAATGCTCCGAGTTGCACGCGTGCCAGCGCATCTTCAAAGCAGTCATGGTTAAGATGTTCAAGATCTTGTCGCGCCGCACACAATGCAGCCTCATTCACAAGATTCGCTAGATCAGCCCCACTCATTCCGGTGGTTAAACGAGCCAGTCGCTCCAGGCTGACTTCTTCATGCAAGGGGGTCTTACGAGTATGTATTTCGAGAATCGCCTGGCGCCCGACGCGATCAGGGAGAGAAACGGTAATCTGACGATCAAAGCGGCCGGGACGCAGCAACGCCTTATCGAGAATATCAACTCTGTTTGTAGCCGCCATGACCACAACAGATTGACGCGCATTGAACCCATCCAGCTCAACCAGGAGTTGATTGAGCGTCTGGTCGCGTTCGTCATTGCCAGCCACGCGCATTGAGCGTTTGCGGCCAACGGCATCAAGTTCATCCAGGAAGATGACGCACGGAGCGGCCTGGCGTGCCTTGGCAAAAAGATCGCGGACTCGACTGGCTCCGACACCTACAAACATCTCAACAAATTCCGACGAACTCATACTGAAGAACGGTACGCCAGCTTCACACGCTACAGCTTTGGCCAGCAACGTCTTACCCGTTCCAGGAGGCCCGACCAGGAGCGCTCCACGTGGAATGCGCGCTCCCAATCGATCAAAGCGTTCTGGCGCGCGCAAGAATTGCACGATTTCTTCAAGCTCCTGTCGCACCTCATTAATTCCTGCCACATCGGCGAACGTGACAGCAGGTTCGACCTGCTTAGGAGCAGGTGCTTTTCCTTGCGTAATAGGCCTGGTCGCGCCTGGAATTTTTTCGGGCGTACGATGAGAGTTGCGATCATCGTTCGTCCCATATAACCGTGGTTTGCTTTTTCCCATTAGCGAGTAATGAGCATCAACATCTCGATTTGCACGTTTGTTATTACGGGGCAAAAGAAACATAGAAATGAGCAGAACCAGGAGTATTAAGGGTAGGAATCTCATCAACAACGTCATCCATAGAGGAGATTGGGCAACAGGAAGAGTCGTAACCACAACGTTCTTACTTAAGAGCAGTGGCATAAGCGTGGCATCACCACCATTGGGTATGTTTGTATATAAAAGTCGAGATTGATCGATCGTATTTGTCACTGGTGCGCTTGCCCAGGTTGAACTTGCGCCAAGATAATGGCTCCAGGCTGTAAAATCCATAGCGCGTTGTTTAGCATCAATGCTCGATTGAGAACCCTTCGTATTCTGACTTTGTTGGAGTGATTGTGCCAGTAAAGCATTCACCTGGTTGGATTGAATGGATACTGCAAGCACATTTCCTGCACTTACCTGCTTTTTGAAGGAGCTGTAATCAACAACTGTCGTTCCAGCCGGGGGATTATTCAATGTAGGCGCTTGAAACCTGCTAAAAACAGCAAAAAGCAATAGAACCATGCCAGTAAGCAAAATACCAGCGAGAAAAGATTGTCTATGTAGTACGAGAAATCCAGAACATTTCTTGCCAAAATCAACAATATTCCATCGTCGATGCCGATCACTTTTTGATGAAAGGCGGCGACTACCCTTGCCGTCCATGTGTGTTCACCTCATTTGAGACGAGAAGATCATTGTGGCGGTTGATTAACAGCCCGGCAGGCTACTTTACCTTCATGGGGCACCCTCTTTGGTCACTCCCTGATCTACATCTGTCTATTCTAAATTCTTTGTTTCCAAATCATCAAACTCAGTATTACTCTCCCATACCTGAACTTGGTTTGCGAATATAAAATTCACTCCCAGGACACGTGCAACAGCATCATAAACGCCTCAACACGTCCAAACCGAACCTCCAGATGGAGAGTCCTTCTTACTGCGCCTGCGATATACAGGCAAAGAGGGCATTAAAAAAGTGAATTGATAAAAAATTTAGGTGTCACTTGCATAGACGCCAAAGCATAGTGTACAGAATTTATCTTCATCTATCCTAGGACAGTGTAAAATTCGGTACTTTATTCTCATACATACTAATAATAATAGTACAACGTTACGTCAAGATGTTCTGCTGTGTTTTTTCGTGTATCAGACAATATCACGACTCAAAACCCAACTTTTTGCAATCTTGACATCTCCATAGACGCTCTTGTATCACCTTATAGGTAGTATCCTGGCAAGCATGATTTCTATCCCTCTTAGGTGCATACTCCAGAGGTGCAGGGGACGAAGTCCCTTGCCGGGGTGCGGGGTGTCCCCGCTCACTCTCCTTCTTCGCCACCGCAGGTGGCGAGAAATTCAATTCAGTCCCCGTCAATGAAGGTATCCCCTATTAGTAATACGTTGAACGTTACCAACCCGATGAATTAGGGAACTAACTTCCAGGTGATACAATCTTTATACGTACAATACAAGTAAAAAGACACCAAAAGGAGCTATTTCATGAAAGCAATTCGTATTCACGAAACTGGTGACCCCGAAGTCATGCGACTGGAAGAAATAGAAACACCTGCTCCAAAAGCAGGTGAAGTACTTATCAAAGTAGAAGCAGCAGGCGTCAATTACGCAGACCTTGCGCAACGCGCAGGAGCTTATCTCACACCTACACGCACGCCAATGACACCAGGTATAGAGATCGCCGGAACGGTCGTCGCGCTCGGCGATGGAGTCAACTCAGTCGCAGAAGGAACGAGAGTAGCGGCTTTTTGCGATGGAGGCTATGCCGAATACGCGACTTCTCAGGCCAGCCTGGTTATACCTATTCCACCTGCTCTAGATTTCACCCATGCCGCTGCATTTCCTTTACAAGGAATCACAGCCTTTCAACTCTTACAAGAATCAACCCACCTACAATCTGGAGAAAGCGTCCTGATACATGCGGCAGCGGGAGGTGTAGGCACACTCGCAGTTCAACTCGCAAAACTGATGGGCGCTAGTACCGTAATTGGAACAGCCAGCAATGCCGATAAACTCGATCTCGTACGCCGCCTGGGCGCCGATGTGACTATCAATTACACTGAACAGGATTGGGTAGAACAGGTGAAGCATGCTACTGGCGGCAAAGGGGCAGATATCATTCTGGAGATGGTAGGGGGCACAATCTCCGAACAAAGTCTTCAATGCCTGGCGCCATTTGGTCGTATGGTCATATATGGAGTAGCCAGTGGGCAGATCGCGCAGTTTTCCGGGCCTCAGTTGATGTATAAAAATCAAGCCATCATTGGCTACTGGCTGGCCAGTCAGATAAGTCGGCCTGACCGAATAACATTGGCGATCATGAGCTTGATGCAATACCTTTTAAGCGGCCAGTTGGAAATAATAGTTGGTCGAACATTCCCTCTTGAGCAAGCAGTCGAGGCTCACAAAGCCATTGCTCAACGCAAAACCACAGGCAAGGTCGTGTTGTTGATATAGATATTACGCGGCTTTTTGCCTGTCTTCTAATCCCAAACTACGCCTGATCTCGAGATAGCGCACGATTGCATCCCGGCTCAATACACCAACCAGGCGTTCATCTTGCACGACCGGCAGTTGGTTGACATCTCGTCCAGCCATGAGTGGCAGTACATCATTCAAACTTTGTTGTGGGGACACGATATGCAGTTGTTCGCGTGGAATCATTGCAAGACCAACAGGCGTCTGTCCCCACTCTTCACGCGGAATATGTCGTATATCGCCGAGCGTAATCAGACCTGCCAATCGGTCGACCTGGACGACTAAAGCTGAGCGCAGGCCAAGTGGTAAAAAGTACTCGTCCACCAGCTTTTGTAGCGAGATATTGGCAGGTACCGTCGTTGGAGTTGTATTCATAACCTCACTAACTGTCACACCACGAAACACCGATTGCAGCATCACCTCTGAATTGGCCGATTGTGCTGAGCTCAGCAGGAACCAGCCAATGAAACCTAACCAGAGACCATCTATGAAGTAACCGACAAAGAACAGCCAGATTCCAACCAGAATGAAGAGATACGCAATAATCTGACCAACAATCGTTACAACCCGCGTTGCTCGACGTAGATTACCATCTATTTTCCACACAATCGAGCGCAACACTCGTCCCCCATCCAGGGGAAAACCTGGGATCAAGTTGAAAATGCCCAGCAGGATATTAGCTAAACCCAGATACCACAGTATAGCTCCCAGTGGAGTAGTAAATTGACCAAGTATATACAGGAGAGCAAAAGCCAGAACACCGATCAGAAGACTGGTTATCGGGCCAACAACGGCCATTTGAAATTCAATGCCCGGGCTTCCAGGTTCCTTTTCAATATTCGAAACACCACCGAAGATAAAAAGTGTGATATTTTTTACAGGCAGCCCGCGCCTGCGAGCTACTACAGAATGAGCTAATTCGTGTAGCAACACCGAGACAAAAAGCAGTATTGCAGCGATAAAGCCAAGTACCCAATCGGTAATAGCGGAAAAACCATGATATAACACAGGAAACCAACCAACAGCTAGCGACCAGGTCATAAGCACGATAATGATGATCCAACTAATATGAATATAGATATCTATTCCAAAAATCTTTCCAATACGCAATGAACCTGGCATGTTGACCTCCTCCCTTTCTTTACTTTCTGCTAAATTTTGCCTGATTATTCAAATCACTTATATACTATTATTAGATCAAAGCAGATCAGCATGCGCAAGCAGAACAAAAGCCATAGCATCACAGAAGCATCCCAATATGTACAAACTGAAGGAGAAATCGACCGTTGTGGAAAATATATTGACATGTATGCATTTTCAAAACCACGTCCTAAAAGAGAACGCCTTCGTGCAGGATGTATAACATGAAAAACCGTCAGCGTAGTGAAAACTACGTAGATGGCTCTGACTCTCGTTACCACTTCCTTCTGTGCTCGTCTCTTCTAGCACAATGCTTGTGGTAGCATTACCCGCTCAAGTTCCTCTAGCTGCTTCCCCGCTGTCCCAGAGACCAAAATCTTCATCAAGCGGGTTCATAGAGAGTGGGACCCCTCAGATACTTCCGTCGAGCAGTATTTTCCAGAGTGGGAGTACGTCTACCAGAACCGGCATGGACAACCACAGAGACTCTTGTTGTCACATTCCATGCAATGAGTATCCCAAAGCGTAGGAGCGAGAGGGGAAGACTACCACATTTTCCGCTCCCGCAAAGAAGAAGTATATGATAACACTATCCAGTTTGAGGCGACACGATGTTACTGTGTAAAAAGATCAAAATTGAGGTCAACGAGCAAGACGCTGAAGCTCTTGAGTTCATGCAAGCCAAGTGCCGCGGCTTGAACAATTGGTGGGTGATGCGCCTGCGCAACGGGGAACGCTGGAACGTCAACGAGGCTAAGAAGTCCCTGCGCGAGAGTAAACGGTACGATCCAGAACTACAATACGTCTACGGCAAGCTCTTAGCAGAGGTCTACTTTCGGTTGGATAGGGCTATGCAAGCGTTCTTCCGTCGCTTGGCGAGAGGAGAGACACCGGGATTTCCGCGCTTCAAGCCACGACACCAGTTCTTCACGTTGTGTTATCCCGCGATGTACCTACAAGTGCACGATAAGACGATCATCCTTCCGACCGGCGGGGGCGGCAACTGGGGGCCAAAACGCTACCCCAACATCACAGCGCATCTGACGGAAGAGCCCCCTGAGCACTTTCATGAAGTAGCCGTATCCCGGGACGCGCGTGGGAACTACTACTGCTCGTTCGTGTACGATGATGCAGAGCAGGGCGAGGACGATACGCGCAAGACACACAAAAGGCAAAAGAAACGCGCGCAACGCAGTTTACGTGATGACGGCATTGTGGCCTTTGACCTGGGCATCAAGACGCTGGCAACCGGCTACACCGACCAGGGACGCTTCTACCACATCGGCGGCTTCAAGGGCTACCGGTATTACAACAGGCAATTGGACAAGATTCGCTCTAAACGGGATACATGCAAGAAGAAATCCCGTCGGTACATTCAACTTTCCAAGATCTATAAGCGCATCGCTGAGAAGAAACGGCGCAAGCAACAAGACTGTCTGCATAAAGCTTCTCACCTTATCGCGCACCGATTGGCTGAAAGGGCTGTGGTGATCGGCGATCTTTCCCAAAGGCAGATGGTCATGAGGAAGCAAGAGCAGGAAACCCGCAAAGAAAGGCGCAAGCGGCAGATCCGCAACCGCATGGTGTACAATGATTGGGGACTCTACGGCTTTGTGCAGATGCTCCACTATAAGTGTCTGCGCTTTGGGAAAGAATTGTTTCTAGTAGATGAGCGCGATACGACCAGGACGTGCCATGTCTGTAAGCATGTGAAAGACATGCCGCTGTGGGTCCGAAGGTATCGCTGTGAGAACTGCGGCTTGGTGATGGACCGCGATGAGAACAGCGCGGTCAACATCTACCAGCGGTTCCTTGCCCGGCCTGGGCCACACACTCTCTAGTCGAGTGCGGTGTGCTGTCATGCAGGTGGAATGTATCAGGTGTCATGAGGATGCCACATTCCAGCTTCGTGCAGCAATCAACACATTTCCACATGTTTTGAAAGGCAGTGTCGCTAACGTGGATATACAACAAGAAGGCATAGGCCCCTTAAAAATTATCGTCTGCATAAAGCAGGTGCCTCTACTATCAGCGCTTCGCTTCGACCCCGAAACACATCGCCTGGTGCGCGAGGGCGTGCCACTGGACATAAACGAATTGGATGTCTATGCTCTCACCGAGGCAGTAAGACTACGCGAAGTGTACGGTGGCGAGGTAATCGCCATTACCATGGGGCCGCCCCAGGCGCACGAGGCGTTAGCTATAGCCCTGGCAATAGGCGCCGACCGCGCAATACACCTCAGCGACCGCGCATTTGGAGGCGCGGACACAGCCGCAACCGCGCTTACACTGTCTTTTGCCATTGCCCCTGAACACCCTGATCTAATTTTCTGTGGCCGTCATAGTATCGATGCCGAAACTTCCCAGGTCGGCCCTGAAATTGCCGAAATTATGGATGTACCACAGATCAGCGCCATCCAAAAGATCGATCTCCGCAAACACAATGGCAATGTCGAGATCATTGCAACTCGCGAGACCGATGAAGGCTACGAAACGCTGAGTGCCCCCCTTCCTGCCCTTGTTACGGCCGCCGAGCGGCTCAATGAAGGCATCTGGCCTGATGATCGCGCTATTCGCGAGGCAAGTCAGCAGAGCGAACGGTACCAGGTAATAACAGCGGCTGACCTGAACGTAGATAGTAATCTGCTTGGTCAAACAGGATCGCCAACATGGGTATCAGACGTCGAGCCAGATTCACTCGCGCGCGAGGGACGTATTCTCACGGATGAAGACCCGTTGAAGCTCGTGGAATTACTCGTGAACGACCTGCAAGCGCACGGATTCCTGAATCTCGAGAAATCGGAACAGAGCCGAATCCATCGCTTTAGCGCAGCTTCTCAGCGCCTCGGCGAACCCATACCAGGCAAAGCAGTCTGGGTCATCGCCGAACTCTCACCACAGGGAATCCGCAGCGTGACACTTGAATTATTGGGCAAAGGCATAGATTTAGCGGCCAGGCTCCAGGGCGAACTTGCAGCGGTACTCATCGGTGGCACAGAAAATATCTCCGAACATGCTGTTACTCTGACCGCTTATGGCGCTGAGCGCGTCTACGTGGCTGCCAACTCCGCACTAGAGCGTTACACTACAGATGGCTACGCTGCTGTGCTAAGCGCAGCGATAGCTGCGCATCATCCGGCTGTAGTACTGCTCGGCTCGACCGCCAACGGCCGCGATCTCGCCCCCAGAGTGGCAGCACGACTGAAACTTGGACTTACTGGCGATTGTATAGACCTGGCTATCGACAACCAGCAGAGGCTTGTACAGTATAAACCTGCTTTTGGGAACCAGGTCATCTCATTGATACGCTCGAATACACTTCCAGCAATGTCAACCCTGCGCCCTGGCATGCTCCACGCTGCGGAAGCCGATTTCAGCCGTGTTCCTGTGATTGAACACATTCCAACGCACGAGATCGCAGCTCTCATACGCACGCAGATCATCAACCACGAGTATCGAGATGTAGGCGTAGAAGAGCTAGAATCAGCACAAATTATCCTGGGTATCGGCATGGGTATGGGCGAACCAGAAAACTATACCCGGGTATATCAACTCGCCGCATTGCTCAACGCGGCAATTGGAGCCACACGAAACGTAACCGATAAGGGCTGGCTCCCCAAACAGACACAAATCGGTCTCACAGGTCGAGCAGTAGCTCCCCAACTCTATTTCGCTCTTGGCATCCGTGGAGCCGCAGAACATGTTGCAGGCATCCGCAAAGCGCACTATGTAGTCTCTATCAACAAAAACAGGCGGGCAGCAATCTTCCGTCACTCCGATGTTGGTGTAATCGGAGATGTTCACACCTTACTTCCCCTCATTATCAAACAGTTAGAAATTAAACTCCGAAATTAGTACAAATTAATGATGTGTTTTCGCTTCAAATCAAGTATAATGCTAGTGGCTACCTCTCTGCTCTCACGCAAAAAATGAAACTATACAGCCGAAGTTTCAAATCAACCTATTTACAATTATTTACCTATGTTCATTCGAAGGAGAAAAAAATGGCAGAACGAACTAAACAAGCACCCAAAGCAAAACGCACCTCAACAAGTAAGAGCAAAACCACAGCGGCAGCCAAAGAGTTGCAAAATGCAGCAGTTGAGGAAGCTGCTGTAGGTGTCCTGGACACAGCGGAGGGCCTCGAAGATTTACAGGCTGCAGGCGATGTGTCAGCGGCGAGCCGTGACTTGCTAGCAGAAGGCGCCAGTGATGCTACACGTGCCGCAGATGCATTGAAAGCAGCGCAACGGGCAGAGAGGCGCAGTAAAAGGGCTGCGCGTGAAGGCGTGCGTGATCTTGCCGAGGGCGAAGAACTCCTGTCTGCATCCGAAGTATTGACAATACAAAGTGACATAGTCCGCGAAATGAGCGCTGATGATCTTGAACACGGGATGAAACTTGCCGGCATTGCCGGGCAGCTATGGGCCACGAGCAATGTGCTTGATTCACTCGATATGCCCTTGTTCGCTGAATTTTTGGACGATAAAGGCTACGAGTTGCAAGACCTTGCAGTAGACGTGCTCCTTCGCTCAGGCGCAACACGAGTCCTGGCAACTGCAATGGCAGAGACAGGCGCCGAAGTTGGCGAACTGGCCGTCGGCGAAGTCGCAGAGGGTATCGGCAGGCTCGTCGAATCAGAAGAGTTGGAGAACCAGAGCGAATTGCTGGAAGATGCAGGTGAACAGCTGGCAGAGCAAGGATTGGACGAAGTAGTGGCCTCGGAGGATTTGAGTTCTGTCGCGAAAGATATACGTGCTGAAGGCATTGGCGATATAGCTAAAGGCGCCGAAGAAGTCGGTGAAGCCGAAACAGCCAACGCAGTAGCCGAAGGATTGAAGAAGTCAAAGAGATAAGATAAGTGAGCGACACAGGTTCTTCAATTTATAACATCCTTGTTTTCAGCTTTACTGATACCCATACCGCGGACGAGGTTGTCAATGAACTAAAAGCTTCTCAGAAATTGGGAGGCTACAAGGTCGTCGCCGAGGCAGTTGTAATCCGCGAAGCTGATGGTTCCGTCCATGTTCACGAGCCTGGAGAGGGCGGCAAGGGCGCTACCATTGGCGCAGTTGTTGGTGGCGCAATTGGCCTGCTAGGTGGCCCGGTAGGTGTTCTGTGGCTGGCCGCTGCTGGCGGTGCGCTCGGTGGAGTTGCTGGCCATTTCGCAGGCCGCTCCATCCCCCCAGACGACCTGAAAAAGATCGGTGAGCAGCTTCAACCAAACAGCTCAGCGTTCCTTGCCCTCGTCGAGAACACCGATGCGGAAGCTGTCGTGAACAGCATGTCTGGCGTCAATGCCAACGTCGTCACAGTAACCCTCGGAGATGAACTTTCCGGGACAATAGCCCAGTCAATCGAGGCAGACGTTACAGTAACTGCTCCACAGGCCAGCCAGGCAACCGTGCCAGCAGCAACTGAAGCAGCTGCCCCAGCATCCAGCGAGGATACAAAGGAAGCGCCTAAACAATAAAGCTCGTATACAGTAGGAGTACAAGAGAGGAACGAACAGGCCTGTTCAGACCTGAATACGCAAGAAACAGGCAGCTATTGCGGTTGCCCGTTTCTTGCGGCTTTGACTTTGTCTATTCTCCAAATGACAACATCACCATCCAGTACTCGGTCAATTGAAAGACTCACTTATTCACGGTATGAAATATGAATTGATATGACTAGTGGTCAGTCCAGTTCGTTTTTGATTTTAGGATAAAGAGCAGAGAGCTTACTTCAAATGTCGTTGGAGATGAAGCGCCAGGAGATGGTAAAACGATGAGTCGTGAGCCTATTTACCAAAGCGGTAATGCGTTCGCGCAAGGCTCTCCTGAAAAGGAAGATCTCTCCCACCGTGTTCATATCCAACGTGCTAAACGGGCAACTATGCGATCACGCCCGACAAGATACATGCTCTCAAAAAGAGGGGGGCTCACATCACCTCCTGACACAGCCACACGCAAAGCTAATAATGCCTCTTTCGGTTTGAGGGCCAGTTCAGCAATCAGTGCTCTCGTGGTCACTTCAATGGATGAGATGCTCCACTCGACTGTCTTCATTGTCTCGGTGCTCTGCTGGAGAAATGGCCTCATCTCCGATGTGAGGAATGTGCTGACCGCTCTCTCGGAGTAGTCGATGTCATCCTTGAAGAAGAAAGCGACGTACGGAGGGACCTCATCCAAGAGACGCACTCGCTCCTGCACCAATGCGGTGGTGGCCACATACCACGCCCAATCGTTGCGCAGGTCTTCTGCTGAGGCAAGTCCCGCTGCTACCACAAATGGCAACGAAAGCTCTGCAAATGCTTCTGGTGTTTTTCCACGCAAGTACGTGCCGTTCATCGACAGCAGTTTCACTTCATCAAAGATCGCAGCAGACCTGCTCACGTCAAAGATGCTGAACTCTCGAATGATCTCTTCTCTCGTCAGTCCTTCTCTTGCCTCGCCTTTTGGTGTCCAACCCAGCAGCGCGAGATAGGTGAATAGAACTTCGGCCAGGACTCCTCGCTCACGGAAGGAGCGCACCGACATTTCCCCCTTGCGCTTAGAGATTTTCCCCCGTTGCGCATTGAGTACATGGGAGCAATGGGCAAATCGAGGCAGTGATACTCCGAGCTGCCTGTAGATGAGGACTTGAACGGGGGTGTTGGAGATGTGCCCCTCGCCACGAACCACATCGGTAATGCCCATCGTGATGTCATCAACAACGACCGCAAAATTGTACAATGGAATACCATTGGCGCGCATGATCACCGGATCGCCAATGGTATTGGTGTCAAACGCAATACGCCCACGGATCAGATCATCGTAAGCCACTACCTCATTGCTAGGCACAAGCAAACGCCAGACCGGTCGCCGTCCTTCACCCTCTTTCGCGAGACGTTCCTCTTGTGTCAAAGCAAGACTGCGACGAGAATACTGGTAGGCGATCTTGTGGCGATCCGCGAGCTTTCGTTCCTCGGCAAGTTCCTCAGGCGTGCAGTAACACGGATAGACGGCTCCTGTTTGCTTGAGCGTCTCGAAGGACTCCTGATAGAGATGCATGCGGGCTGTCTGATAATACGGCGCAAAAGGACCTCCAATATCTGGACCTTCATCCCAGTCTAATCCCATCCATTGCATCTCGCTCATGATAACCTCTTCCCACTCCTGCTTGGACCGCTCTCGATCCGTATCTTCGAACCGAAGCACGAACGTCGCCCCCTGACTGCGACACCACAGCCAGTTAAATAACATCGTATGAGCATTGCCCACATGAATGGGCCCGGTGGGACTTGGCGCAAAACGTAAGCGCATCTCTCGGTTCACCATCATTTCATCCTCTCATCGTAGAGCAACATCTTTCCCTCTTCGAATGGCTTCGTCAGAGCGATTGTATCGGACTGGAGAAAGGTGTGTCAACCCAACCGGGAGAGTCCAACTTCTCCTGTATCTGACGACTGCGGCTCAGTCGAGATGATGGTTGGTGGGAGGATACAGGTCATGCAATTTGAGCCGAGCGTCTTGGGAAGTAAAGCGCCAGGAGATGGTGCGGCGTTGAGCGTTGCGCTCGGCCTCTAAAGCGGTAATACGCTCTCGCAAGACCTGCATGCTCTCCACCCGCCGCGACAAACAGCCCCGGGCAAAAATGGCAATCTCAATTTCCGCCATGTTGAGCCAACTTCCATGTTTGGGGGTGAAATGGAACTCGACACGCTGCAAGATGCGCCGAGCCTCGGCTGGCTCGAAAGCTTCATACAGAGCAGCAGCGGTATGCGTGTTCAGGTTATCCTGCACGATGCGCACGTATTCGGCATGCGGATAGACAAATCGACCAGCCACTTGATGCAGTGGGCGTAGTCGATCTTGGTGCGGTGGTCCGTCATTTCAACATGGCGCCAGCCTGTCAGCGGTTCGACAAAGAAAAACAGATTGGCCGTGCCCAACCGTTCATACTCATAATCAACCCGCTCAGGACGGCCTGGCTCCATCGGCTCGGGAGGGTGCACGTCCGCTTCCGGGGCGACGAGTTTTTCGTCAAAGCAGATGGTAGGATAGCATGGGTCGTACTCTTCTTCATACAGATCCAGCACATCCTCCATTGGAGCGACAAACTCTGCTCCTACAGCTGGGATGCACCACTGCTCGTGCTGCCAGGGTTTGAGTTCATTTTTTTGAGCAACTGGCGGATGGTTTCCGGCAAATCGACTCGACGAACCCCAATTCGACGGCCTTGCCAGCCAACAAGCGCACGGTCCAGTGGTCGTGGCCTGTGGGTACAGGACTGCAGGTAATGGCAATGAGATGGGCTGCCTGTCCACCGGTCAAGGCCTGGCGATACCGCTGTTGTCGTCTGTCGTGCAGCACCGCCTCCAATCCCCCTTCCAGGTACAATTGCCGCACACGAATGGAGGTGTTGCGGCTAATGTCGAAGGCCTCGCAAATCTGCTGGTCGGTCCAGCCTTCGGCAGCTTTGAGCAGCACGCGGGCGCGGGTGAACGTGCGAGCATTGGCTTTGCCGGCGTGGATGAACGTGTGCAGCGAGGCGCGCTCGCTTTCGGACAGCGTCACAGGAAGAGGATGCTTCATCGAAGACTCCTTACTTTTTCATCATCATCTCATTCCTGTCAATATCGAACTGGACTGACCACTAGGCAGATTCTCCTATACAGGTCGTAAAAATGATGGAGGTATAGTAAACTAGCTTGGGAAGTTTCTTCAAAGAAATATCTATGGTATTTTTACATGCCTCTAGATAGTGGCGAGGGATGGATATCTACTATGATAACTACCAGAAACACAGTGAACACTGGCGAGAATTTAACATATTCATATGGAGGAGCTTTGCCCTCGGAAGACTATTCCGTGAAAGCAATGCCAAATATTTTTGGGCGTTTAAACATGACTGCAATCTACCTTATCGCAGTCTTCTTTATTGTCAATGCAGTGACAGCTGCCTCCGGAGGTGCTGCTGCCTTCACCTACCTGGCACTTGGCGCTTTGACGTTTTTTGTACCGTGCGCTATAGTCACAGCGCAGTTGGGAGTTCTACACCCACACGAAGGTTCTCTTTATAACTGGACACATAGGGCACTCGGTGGGTACTGGAGTTTCTTCATCGGCTTCTGTGCATGGTTTCCAGGTGTTCTTGTTATCGTAGCGGGGTCCGACATCGTTGTGAGCTATATCCAGGGACTTAATGCCAATTGGTTAACTCAACCATGGCAGCAAGGTCTGGTCCTGTCAATTATCGTAATTTTCACTACAGTGATTGCCTTACAAAAAGCACGTGTACTGTCTATCATGGCCAATTTCACCATGGCTTCTATAGGGCTGGCCGTACTCATAGTTGGGCTGGCAGGGGTGGTCTGGTTACTCAGAGGTAACCCCAACGCAACCGATTTCCACCAATTATCTGGTTGGAGTATTAACTCCGGCAATATCGGACTGTTTGGTCTGATAACATTGGCATACCTGGGTACGGAAGTACCACTCAATATGGGTGGTGAGATGAAAAGAAATGGCACCACAGGTATTGTGAAAAGCCACTTGTTATGGGGATCGATCTTTGTTCTGGCCGGCTATGCAATTGCCACCTGGGCTGTGCTCGTGACCCAGGGGTCAGCGGCCGCAAGCATCGGGGGATTCGCAGTAGTAACCACGGTGCATCAGGTATTTGGACCATTTCTTAGTGGAGTGGTAGCAGTGTGTATCATGTTGTTCTTTGTCATGGTGCCAGTGTTTTATGCGGTCACCTTTTCCAGACTTCTCTTAGTAGGCGGTATAGATAATCGATTGCCGTTGAGGATTGCTCGACTCAATGAAAACAGGGCACCAGCCACTGCAATCATTTTCCAGGCCCTCATAGCCATTGTGTTCACGGCCCTGGCTTTCCTGGTGATCCCTTATGTAGGATCATTCGGTATCAAGCCAAGTGATTTGAGCATAGATGTCTATAATGTCTCCCAGGCTACAGCCACTTTAGTCTGGGCAATCTCCTCTGCTTTCTTTTTCATCGATCTTATAGTATTTTACAGGAGGGACCGAGTCAGTTTCAGACAGCAGAGGGTCTTGCCGCTTGGGATTCTGTGGGTATGCTGCCTTGTTGGTCCGATAGCATGTCTCCTGGCAATTGTCGATACAATCAAAAACTCATCGATCCCACAGATCAGAAGCGATCAATGGTGGTGGATTGTATCGGGGATCACAGTTATCCTGCTCATTGTAGCAGCCCTCGGGGCAATGCTAGCCACTTCGGAGGCCAATTGGCAAACGACAAGGGAAGTCTAATGATAAACTTCTGATATTCTCATACACATTCAGGCTAAACGAGGGGCAGAAAACGATCTACAGAGCATTATTTCCATCGCCCGGGATGGTGGATACGTTACTCGTTCATCGATTTCGTATCATGAACGCGAAGATCCGTTTGCAGGAACAGCGCTGGCGACAGGTTCGCGTGACTATAGCGAAAAGACTGCCACCGTTATCGACGAGGAAGTCAATCGCATGGTGAAGGAGCCAACGACTCATAGCGACTCACCTTACTCACGAAACATCGCGAAACGCTTGACCGCATTGCAAAGGCCTTGCGTTTGCACGAGCACTCGACGCCAGGCAGTTGCGCACCATCCTGGAAGAGACCGGGTCCATCACTTCCGCTCCGGCATCCTACCAATAGCATCGACCAGACAGCAAGCAATCGCCCTGGGGCATGCCCCAGGACGATTGCTTGCTGTCTGATGAAATGGCGTTATCCTGGTGCCTGTTCGCCAGTGACCTGAGCAATAATCTCCTCATCACTGACATTGGTCTTGATGGTCGCCTGTCCGATGAAGAAGACCACAATGCCCACCACCAGCGAGATGACGGCAATGCCACCAATCCACGTCACCCACTGCTGATTGGTCAGCAACCCCGTCCAGGGACCCGTAAAGGTGACGTAGACTCCATAGCCTGTGGCGATCGTGCCGATGACGGCGCACAGGTAGAACACCCAATCGGGCGCCATCCGTATCGCTTGAAACCTCTCGTGGAAGCGGTGCCGGATAATGATCACATCGACGAAGAGGATCACCATCGAGACACACCAGATCACGGTCACGGCTGCCTGCAGGATATCGTAGACGACCGTCGAGAGATCGGCTGGTTTAAAGCCGGTCGACAACGTGTAGGGCACCAGGATGAAGGCCAGGATGGTGAAGAAGCCCGAGATACAGCTCTGCACCAGCACGGCCACCCAGGGCACGCGGTTGCGGTTGTCTTTGCTCATCTTGGTGGGCAAACGCCGGTCCAGGCCAGACACGAAGAGCAGTCGTCCAAAGGAATAGTTATACACGGCGGTGTTGAAGATGAAGAAGCCGATGAAGATGATGTTGACCAGGATCCCCAGGAAGGTTCCCGCGCCACCAAAGCCCTTTTGTACAGCTTCGGCAACGGCCGATGGATTGCCCTGATCGGCCAGTGGCACGGCGTTCAAGATACCAAAGGTTCCCAGCAGGTAGCCTACGATGACCACGGCTGATCCCCAGAACAGGTAGCGGGTGATGGCACGCGGGCGGGCGACCTCGACCCCCATATTCAGCGGCACTTCGATACCCAGCAAGGCCAGGATCACTGCGCTGTAGAACGTGGCTGTGGCGGCTGTGGGCAGCCAGCTATGCGGGGCGTAGTTCACGGGGGTTCCGTGCCCGCCAAAGATCGAGAGCAGCCCCGCCAAGCCTAATCAGTAGAATCGCTCCGCCATAGGCCAGAAAGACGATGTTGACGAAGTTCTGCGTGACGCGGAAGCGCAAGACTGACAGCACGAACGAGAACGCGATCACCGCCAGAATAAGCACGCCCTGCTGCCACGTTCTGCCAGCAGGTTGGCGTTGAATTGCGTGCCAAGCTGTTGGATCAGCGAGACGACTGCATCCCCGGTGGCGATCATGACTAAAATGCCCGGCCACCAGGCACAGAAACCCGCGAAGAAGCCCAGGAACGGGCCGAAGGCTTTGTTGGTCCAGACGTAGATCGAGCCTTCACCGGGAAACATGCGCCCGAGTTGCCCGGTGACGATGGCACCGGGAATAAGGAAGGTGATAAAACCGAGCACCCAGTAGAAATAGGCGGAGGAGCCAGCGCCCCCCGCAAGAATAGCGGAATTACTGATGAAAAGGACGATTGCAACGAAGATGGCGACCATGTCGAAGGTGTTCAACACGGGTGGCAGGATACCTCCTGCGATGCGTTCTGAACGCAGGACTTCACCACCACCACCCTCAGCAGTTGTTGCCATGAAGCTAAACCTCCTGAATAAATACTAGTGAGGACGCTTTCTCAGGTTTTGCAGGACGCGTCCTCAAGTGAGTTCCATACATGACCACAGAGGCCACTATATGCATCACTAACGAAAACCAGTTGCTACTGTAACGTTCGTCACGTTATTATAGCCTGAGTTTCCTCTATTATACACTTTTCCCTGTTTTCTCTCTACATCCTCATTTTTGAGAGAGTTTTTTTCGTTATAGTGTTAATATTTGTTGAAATGCTGTCGAGCCTCTTCTTCAGGTGTTTTGTCTTGAAAGAACGCTGCTTCACTGCGCTTGACAGCAATGTAGGAGGTCGAGAGGAGAGGACCAAGCGCTTGTTTGAGAACCTCATCGTGTTCAAGCTCATCCAGGGCTTCATCGAGTGAGGTTGGAAGGCGACGAATCCCTCGCTGTTCGCGTTCTTCCTCACTATAATTTCCCGGGTCAATCTCTTGAGGGTCCCCTGGATCGATGTGGTTCTCAATGCCATCCAGGCCTGCCGCAAGCAGTGCTCCCAGTGCCAGATAAGGGTTACCGCTATGATCTGCTGGTTTAAACTCCAGGTTGATGGAGTCGGCTTCTCGTCCCCAAAACAGGGATGGGATGCGAATGGCACCTTCGCGATTGTCGAAACCATAGGCCCCGTAGGCTGAACTCCAGTAATGGGGCAGCAGTCGGCGGTACGAGTTGGGACTGCCACAGGTGAGAGCAACCAGAGCGCGAATATGGTGCAGTACGCCACCTATGAAATACCGGCCAGATTGGCTCAGTCCACCACGTTGTGATGCATCGTAGAAGAGATTCTGGTGCGCGTGGCCACTGCTGCCCGTCCCCCACAAACTCACATGGATATGCGCACCACTGCCTGCTTGATCCAGGAAGGGTTTGGGAGCAAAGGTGGCGAGTAAATCAAAGGACCGTGCGACGCTCCGCACGGTCTCACGAATGAGGCAGACGTTATCTGCGGCTCTGAGAACATCGGCATGATAAATGGAGAGTTCTTGTTGTGCTGGCCCAAGCTCAGTATGGAAGAGTTCGATGGAAATTCCTTGCGTTTCGAGGGTTTCCAGGATGGCATCGATGACTTCAACTTGATCGTTAAGACCGATACTGCTGTAACAGAGACTCTGATCCGCTGGGATGTAGTGTCCCTGCACTTCACGCGCAAGATAGAACTCATGCTCGATGGCAGCTTCTGCACGCATGCCATGATCGGCCAGACGCTGGATCATGCGTTTGAGGAACGTGCGGGGGCAGGCGTGCCAGGGCGTGCCATCAGCGAGGATCATATCGCACATCATACTGGCGCTGCTAGGAGCATAGGGCAGGATGACAAAGGTAGCGGGATCGGGGATCAGACGAAACTCTCCAATTGGTCCCATCCCTTCTACAGTAGCAAGGGTTTCGACTCCGGTAAAGGCTTGCATGGCGAGTGTCTGACCAATACCCTCGTGCATGCGCGTGTGAAGTGTACTCGCATGCGTCGCCTTCCCGCGGAGAATACCGCCATTGTCACAATACAAAAAGCGCACCAGTCGTACATTGGCTTCTCGAGCCAGTTGTAAAACCTCTTGTGTATTCATTCTCCTCGTACTTTCTACGTTAATTAATCTAAACAGTATGTATCCCATTCAGATACAGGTTCGTTCGTACGTACTTACTTCTCGTTTAATAGTGTATCCTGTTCTTCTTAAAAAGGGAAATATCCAGAGGAATAATTTGCCTATATTTCCTAGAAGGCAGGAGGAGAAAGGGTACGTTTATGAGGCTTTCCTTTCTTAGATAAACAAAGCACCAGCGAAGGTTCTCTCCCCATTACGCAACCACCCAATAATTTTCTCAGTTACCCAATAATCTGATAAACAAGCTCCTCAAAAATCCAAACAGTAGGAATACCAGCCCGGTCAGTCTCAATCCAATGTTCCCCACCAGGCAAACGAACCCTAATCTTATCGAATTACATATCGACATACATGATATTCTTCCAGGCAACAGGCTGTTGCCCAATCCAATCCCCTCCTGGCTAACCGAAATCCCCAAAACAGACAGTCAAGCCAGAATTCAAAAGTAGCAATAGCCTTAGGCAAAAGGCGAGCCTTCACCGCTTTCTCAACAACATAACGAAGAGACTGAATGCCAGATTGACTCTTAAAGACAACTCTTTTGCCATCTGAACACTGAAACGTATATTCCCAACTATTAAGTTTTAGTCCGCGCTTTTCATGCTTTTCATCCGTAGGTGGAATATATATATACGAGATAACCAGCCTGACCGACTCTATCGTATCCCAAGGGATGGCAGTCACGCTCCAGTCTTACTCGTTATAACCGATCAGGCCTAAACTGCAGAGATAGATGCAGATGTGTTGATAGACCACAAGTATATCGTAGCCAATGATGCACCAGATAGCTCTCATCCAGATAACTGGCCAGAAAATCACAAATACAGGCGTATAAGCTGATGGAATGCCGAGCCAGATTGCCACAAGAAGGAGTTTAGAGTTACCTCAAACAACGGCACAAAGGAAAAATCGCATTTTTTATCTAATCAAAACGAAGCGAACCTGGACATCCAGCTGTCCATACATCTGCGCTTCCGTTATATTTCTGAGGAGAATATGCGTAATGTCCGCCTGAGTTTGCCTTTGATCCACACAACGTTATGGCACAGTGATTAGGAATGCAATGCAGATGCGGGCCAGATTCTTTCACATAGACGGAAGCCGCCTATGAACGCCCAAACTTCATTGAAATCACTCATCGAAATGGAACTATTCCTCTCTTCAGCTACGTGTAAATACTAATGCGCTGCTATCTCAATTCGACTATAATAAATGTAAGGGTATCCCTTCTCCTTGCATTTCGCCTAAGTACAGAGCACCAAGTGACTATCGTTTTGCCTGACCCGAGGCGTATCTGTGCTGTGGCGTTGGCAGAACCAACAAGAACAGCGTATGCATCGTTGGTGAAATGGTTAGGTGCCAGCGAATGCCAGGTTCAATCTCATAAAAAACACAGTAGTGAAAGATGAGAAAAGCGCATGAAGCAACCAGCACGACGTGAACGTAATGCCGCCGATTACGGCTATCCCTCGCCTGATATTGCCGCGCTTTCAGCAAAAGCGCTTGAAGTCACACGCCGATTAACGGAATTTTACGGTGAAGTTCCTTTCTCTAGTAAAGACCCCATGAGCCAGCTTGTCGATATCATCCTGTCACACCGCACGCGGGATGAGCAGACCGCGGCTGCCTATGATAATCTGCTCAAGCAATTTGGTTCCTGGGAAGCCGTGCGCGATGCACCAACTGAAGAGGTACAGGCAGTAATCGACAACGTCAATTGGCCTGAAACAAAAGCTCCTCGTCTACAGGCATTAATGCGTCACATCACCGAAGAGCGGGGCGAACTCAACCTGGATTTTCTCCGCGATTTGCTCGTCGAGGAAGGCGCAGCATGGCTGAGAAGATTAGGGGGAGTTGGCCCCAAAACGACGGCATGCGTCCTGCTTTTTAGCTGTCAAAAACCCATCTTGCCCGTAGATGTGCACGTTCACCGCGTCAGCATACGCCTGGGCCTGATTGGTAAGAAGGTGACGGCAGACTCAGCGCATGATCTGCTCCAGGCGTTACTGCCCAACGATGCACGCACGATCTACAATTTCCATAAGGCGCTTCTGAGGCATGGACAGCGCATCTGTATCTTCGAGCGCCCACGCTGCGAGAAATGCTCGATCACTGATTTGTGCGACTACTATAACACGGTGGTAAAACCACAATAATTATTATTGTGCCTATTTACTGGTCCTGCTTGCCTCGTTTTCCGGTCGCTTGAATGGGCTGCGCTCCCACAAACAAAAGGAACTTGTCACATGCGCCAAAGGAGTGTATACCAACCCCAAAGCTATGTGAGAATTCCACCGTCACTGCAAATGAATTCAGTTTCCATTGAACGCCGAAAAAAGCGAGCATGAAGCTTTAGAAAATTCCGGTGTAGTAAACGTTCGCTCGAACGTTTGTCAAATCAGGACAGGTATGGTCATCCATGCATGAGTTCTTTCTTGACATCCCTCTCCATAGGTAGTACAATCGTTCTAATGAGCGTGGAGGTTGAGAGGCGAAATCGTGTCTCTCGTAAAAGGCCGGCGCGAGATTCCGACGCTGTTTCGCAAGCCTCGTGGATTCCATGAGAAGCACTTACAGCGAACATGCAGACAGGAACACGTAGTCCCGACAGCATATGCCTAGGGATAGAGGCCACCGCAGTTTGGCCCGTACGGCATGCCGTGCGAACAATGGGTAATGTCATCATGTGACAACACTTTCTGATACTGTAACCCCACAATCATCCAACTTCACAACAAAAACCGAACGTGTTCCGATACGCGCTTTACTACTGGTGCGGAGAGGAAGGTCGTGCGCTGTTGCTGGTCTTCCATTGTGTCTGCGAGTGCTTGTATGATCTCGGCAGCGCGCGCGAATGCCTGGTCTGCATGGCTCTCCTCATCCTGTTGCTGGTACATCTCCCCGAGTTCCATATACAGTGACCACAGTTCACCTGGTAACCCCACCTCTTCTGCGCAACGTGCTGCCTCCTGGAGGTGTTCCACAGCGGAATCGACTTTGCCTTGAAACTGGGCGAGTACCGCGAGCGATCGCAGATAGTGAAGAGCAGAGCGCCCTTTGTTGTTCATGTCCTCTCTCAAGCGACGTACCTCTTCCCTGGCCCGGTCTGGACTCCCTCCCCATAGCAAAGCTGCGATCTCATACCAGCGGGCCGCACCCCCAAGAGAGAGAATGCTCGGATCTCTGGCCGCATCTGCTTTGAGAGCGTACGTATACGCTTGCTGCCACTGTTCAGCCACGACGCAATCTGCGCAGAGTTCGCTCGCAATCCATCCGACGTAGTGGGGCGGCATGGAGCCCTCACAGCGGGCGAGCGCTTCGTTATGAGCGACCTTCGCCGCCTCGGGCGCAAGATTCGCTCGGCAGACATTGCCCCACTCTGTGAGGGTGATGACCAGCAATGGCGTGATCTCAAGCGTGCGCGCCAGGGCGACGGCCTCTTGCCCGACGGCGAACGCTTCGCCGTATGCCCCACGATGAAGCAAGCCTGGCACCAGCTGAGCGGCGGCATTGATGTATCCCCAGGTGTCTTCCATTGCTTCGCTCATCGCGAGCGCCTTCCTCGCAGCATCGATTCCTTCGTCAAGGTGTCCCCCATCGATGCTGGCTCTGGCTATCACGCACAGGCAACCTACCTCCCTGACCTGGTTGCCCAAGGTCGCGTAGAGTATGCGCGCCTCTTCGGCATGAGACAGACTCTCCTCCTGTCTCCCCAAGGCGGTTTCAAGGGTGGCGAGCGCATGCAAGCTTCGCCCAATGAGTTCCTGCTCTTTCAATTCTCGCGCCAGTGCCAGCGCCCTCTCAGCATGCGGAAGTGATGCTGCCATCTTTGCAGCATAAAACCCTGTCTGCGCGAGATTCCAAGCCGTTTCTGCCACTCCAGCTTTATTCTGGCTGCTCTCGGCGATGGCAAGAGCCTGTTGGAGCAGTTCCTCTGCTCTTGCCAGATCCTGGCTGTTCTGCGCAGCCTGGGTCGCCAGGCGATTCAGTGCGGCACATTCCATCACTGGCTCGTGCAACGCTCGCGCCAGGGTTAACAACTCCTCGTAGAGGCTCTCCGCTCGAGCAAACTGACTGCTTAACTCGCACGCCCAACCCAGCTGAAGATAGAGCCGGGACAGTTCAGCCAGCGATATGACTACGTTCTCCTCTCCCGAAAGGGGAGACTCATTCGACCGCCTCACAAGCTGCCACGCTTGTTCATACTGCGCAATCGCATCACGCGCAGCAAACACACGCATGGCTGCATCACCTGCTGCGATACTCAAACGAGCAGCGGCATCAGGAAGACCCGCCGCCAACGCATGACGAGCTAGTTCAGAGGGAGAGACCGATGCCACTTGGAGGGTCTCGAGTGACCGGCGATGAAGGACTCGTCTCCTGCTCTCGCCTGCTTCGGCATAGGCCCCTTCACGTATGCTATCGTGGGTAAAGGAGCATTTGTCGCCCGTTTCTTGCAGGAGGCCTCGTGTCACTGCTTCATCCAGGGCGGACAGGGCTTGATTTTCATCGATATCAGACACACGGCGAAGCTGATCAAAGGTGCAGCCATCACCTAGCACAGCCGCGGCCATACACAGGGTAAGTGCAGTATGGCTCAGCCGCGTTAAGCGTGCATGAACGAAGTCCCGTATGCTCGCCGGGAGGCGGAATGGCGCTGCTTCTCGGAGCATGAACCCATCAGAAGGAATCAGCACCGTTCTCGCTTCATCGCGGAGCAGCTCTCTCTGTTCAGCAAGTATTTTGAGGTACTCGATAAGAAAAAAGGGGTACCCCCTGGTTTCAGCAAAAAGCCATCGGCCCCATGCTTCGATGCTCCCAACCTTTTGTGCTTGACCCTTGTCCCCATGCTCTGATGTCCCTTTCTCGGCACCAAAGAGAGACTCTACCAATCGCAGCGTTTCCTCAAAGGTAAGTGAGATGAGGGTCTGGCGTCTGACACGTAGGGTCCGTTCCAGGTTCGTCAGCCACTCTGCAAGCGCAACATTACTAGCCAGGTCGTCCGATCGGAAGGTGCAGAGCACGAACACCGGAAGGTGTGCGGTTTCCCAGCGTCGGCTGGCATACTGCAACGCATCGAGAGAGGCCGCATCCGCCCACTGCGCATCGTCAATGAAGAGGACGAGGGGCGCGCGTCTCGCCAAAGCGTGCCCGAGACGCGCCAGTGCCTCGAACAAGCGGGTGCGCGCCTCTGCCTCACTCAGAGGCAGTGGAGAAGGCAGGTCTGGGATCTGCTCGCGGAATTCTGGCAACAACCGGGCCAGTTCAGCCAGCCAGACATCGCTGAGCAGTTTCTGGATGTCTTGCTCGCCCTCCAGGCGAGAGCGCAACGCCTCGACCAGTGGTTGATAGGGCAGACGATTCCCCGTCTCAAACGCGCGTGCTTCAAGCACATCGGCTCCCTGCGCTCTTGCCCACTTCAGGAATTCCTTTGCTAGCCGTGTCTTGCCGATGCCAGGCTCCCCCTCAATAGTCGCCATCTGCGTGCGACCTGCCAGCATGGTGTGGAACGCAGCGGCTAGCTCTTGGTGTTCAGCCGTGCGCCCAGTGAGTGGGAATTCCCACGCATCATGTGGCGAGGGTACTTCATGCAGCTTCGATTTGCGAACATGAGCAATCTGAGAACGGACGCGCTCGGCCAGCACCATAATCTCTGATGACGGCTCGGCGCTCAGCTCACGCTCCAGGATGCTTTGATAGCGCTCAAAAGCCAGTAAGGCAGCCGAGCGGTTCCCTAGCCCAGTGTGCAACTGCATCAGGCGAGTGTGGGCCGTCTCGTTGAGCAAGTCGTGCTCGACCCAACGGGTGGTAGTATCAAGCGCGTTCTCCAGTTCTCCTGCTTCGGTTTGCCACTCGGAGAGATGGTCGAAAATGGTATTCGCCTGGTGGCGCCAGCTTTCGCGTTGCAGGAGCAGCCAGTCCTCGTAGTCTGAGGTGCCAGGTAAAGAGAGGCCGTCCAGGAAGTTGCCCCGATAGCAGGAAGCAGCCTTATGCAGGTGGGCCAGATGGGTGCCCAGATCGCCTGACGAGCGATGGCGAACAAGTGTAAACGCCTTTTCCAGGGTCTGCGTATCTAACTCGAAATCAGAAGCAACATTGAAACTGAGCGTCTGGTGTTCAATCAGCACGTGTAGGGGTTGCAGCAGCACAGAACCAGAGCGCTCGTGAGAGGTTTCATCAAGCCTCTCCCGCAAATAGGACAGAGCTCGGCGTAACGAAGCTTTGCCTCGCTCTTCATCGCTTTCTGGCCAGAGGAGGGCCGTGATCTTGTCACGAGAGTGTATCCCTTGTTCCACGGCAAGGTAGGCTAGCAGTGCCAGGACCTTGCGAGTTTGAAAGGTGAGCGATTGCTCCGCGTGGCTCACTTCTGCCGTCCCGAGCAATCTGAGAATCAATCGGCCCATTTCACGTCTTTCTCACGATGATTTCCCGCTGATATGTTACGCTCCAGTCGAGGTGTAGAGAGATTGTATCATCTCCGACTTGGTGGAGGCAATCGCCAGATCCAGAGAGAATGCCTGTTTTTAGGCGCATGAAAGAAGAAAAAGGGCGAGCTCAACCTCACATCTATGGCGCAGAGCACTGCTTCATGAGAAGCGCGACTTTCAGGCCCTGTTCGCTGCAATCGAGCAAGGCAAAAGACGTTTTGAAAAGGGAGATTCACGTATGAGTACCCATGCATTGAGATCATCAACCACGAGTACAGTCATTCCTGATCGTACGGTTTTACGTCGTCAATTGGAGGAAACACGTTCCGCCTTTCATACAGTGGTGGAGTCACTGACCGATGCCGACTGGCAGCGGAAAACCAGCTCGACGGCATGGACCATAGGGGAAGTGCTGACACATCTTGCGGATGCACTCGCTGGTACACCAGAGGCGATTGAGCATGTTCGCCTGGGGAAGAATTACCTGAATCCGCCATCGTTCCTGAGCTGGCTAGGTCCCCTGATCAATCGTAGGCTGGTAAAACAGAGCGCCCGTAGCCAGACTCGTGTATCGATTCTCGCCCGGTACGACAAAGCCCATACAGTGATGGTAGCGACAGTTGAGGGGATACAGGACGACGAATGGGGGCGAGGTGCCCATTGCTTCGGTGCAGGGTACAAAACGATCCTGGACCTGTGCCAGACACTGCCGAGCCACTTCCAGGAGCACGCGGCTCAGATAGGAGCATCAAGGTGAACCCATCTGTGCAGAGACAGAGACCTACGAAGCCGAGTGCTTCGTAGGCAAATCGACAAGGAGCATTACACTATGGATAGACAAGTCAACCGCCTCCTGCTCGAGCGCTATCTCGCAGGACTACTCGATTCTGAGCAAGAGTATACACTCCGTCATGAGGATGTCGTGATTGACATGCCTCAGTCAGGCGAGCGCATCCGTGGCCGTGATAACATGAAGGCGATGCAGGATGCTTATCCTGGACCGCCAACGATCACCATTCGTCGGATGGTGGGTAGTGGAGATGTCTGGGTCGTAGAGGGACGCTCCGACTATAGTGGACGGATCTACCATCTCACTAATATTCTCGAGTTCCGCGAGGGAAAAATTATCCGGGAAACGCGCTACTACGCCGATCCTTTCGTGGCCCCGGCTTGGAGGGCACAATGGGTTGAGCCGATTGGAGAGGAGAGCCGTGCCAGTGAAATGGCTTCTGAAGAAAGGTCTTCCACATAGATCAATAGAAGTGACTGAGAGATCTGAACGACAAAGCTATGCACGCTAGCAGGGGCGTCCCGCGGGGATTCATCAGCCGGGAAAATAACGTAGCCATCGTCCTCTCCACGTTGGTCATCGCGGTTCTCTTCCAGCTCCTGCGCCAGGGCATCCAGCAGAGTATTGACCTGGGCTTCTATCGTGGCAAGTATGACGCCGCAAGACTGTGGCAGCCTTCAACACCACCTTGCGCTAGGAAGTGGACCTGGACTGGTTGCGCGAGCACTTGCTGGCCGTCGTGCAGGAGACGATGCAACCCACCCATGTCTCCCTGTTGGTTGCGTAGTGAAGGGTTTTTCAACACGCTCTCTCTTTAACAAGAAGCCCTTTGTGGGCAAGAACAGCCTCATGCAATCGTCTCTGAAAGTTACTAAATGCGAGCATGGGTAGATACCCACGTCTGGCGTATCAGCATCCGTTTAGGTTTGATTGGCAAGAAAGTAACTGCCGATGCCGCACATGATCTATTACAGGCACTGCTACCCAATGATGCCCGCATCATCTACAATTTCCACAAAGTGCTTCTGAGGCATGGGCAGCGCATCTGTGTCTTCGATCGGCCACGCTGTGAGAAATGTGTCCCATCACCGATCTGTGCGATTACTACAAACAGGTAGTGAAACCACAATCGAAGAGCTAGAGCAGTCAGTAAGGAGTACATCTAAAACCACGTCCGATGAGCTATTTCTAATTGCCCGATTTCAGTGCCGCCTTCAATTCTTCACACAAAACCTTGATCTCATCTGGGGGAACGGCATATTGCTGATCGACGTTCAAATAGGAAAAAATTCGTGGTCCTTTGGCCTCTTGCGGAAGATCTATAGGCTTTGCCACAAAATGAATATGGATATGTTGAAAGTGTTCTGCCTCCGCAAAACACATCATGTACTCTTTTTCTATTGAAGCTCTGGATCGCATGACCTGTGCCAGGCGATATTGAATGTCCGCAAGTTCCCGAAATTCCTCGTGGGTCAGATCGTGTAACGCCTCCACATGCCTTTTCAAAACAATAACCAGCCATCCTTTTAGGGACGTTGGATACGCATGGTCAACAACCCAGGAGTGGCCTTCGTAGATGTAAGGCCCTGGTGAAATACGCCGGATTCCTTGAAGAGAGAGACAACTCATGCATTCCATGATCTTTGCTCCTTTCAGTACATTCTCAAAAATCGCCTGAACTGTTCCTGATTGTACCATCACTTAGACAAAATATGATCAGTCTACCTAAATCTAAATTTGCCTCATCGAAAGTGACAAAGCGCCAGACCTGGCTCGCAAGCGAGCCTTTTTATGGGAATGTGGAAGGATTGTATGCTTCTGTTGGCGCATACAATCCTTCCACATTCCCACCAGAACGCGCCGCAGGCGCGTACAATATGTAGGGACGGGGGCTGTGTGGATGACGGGTGGGGGCGCTTGCGCCGTCCTCGCCCCCTGCACTTTTGAGAAGCTGCACTCGTATCTCTAATATTTGTAAGAGCCTCCACAAACGGTGTAATATAAAACTTAAAGTTAGATAGGGAGGGCTTTCACCGATGGAACAGACTGGCATGCAAAAACGCGCGCATAAAGTCAGGAGATTTTTAACTGTTCAGTTGATTGCTCTGATTGGCTGGATTCTCGTGCAATCATTCTTCTCCCTCACTCCTCCTGGCCGCACAATCCCATACGCAATTACCATCGTGATCGAAGCGATCTGGTGGATTGCAACACTCGTCATTATGTATTTCTTGTTCAAACAAGAATATGACAACTTCGTCAAAGCAGTTCTTGATTTAGAGGAGGCCAATAGGAGACTCAGGGGCATGACGAACAACATTCTATTAGAGCTAAGCAATAAGCAAGATCAAGAAACATAGATGAAACTCAGGTGATTTACGAGGCTTGTACTGAAAGCAACCATCTGGTAAGATATTTCCCATCACTACACTCATCTTGAAAGGAAGCCAGATGGATACCTCTGAACAACGACTTCAAGCCTATCTACAGGAGCAGCACATCCCAGCCGAGCATCTGTCATTCGATCAACCCTGTCACTCAGTCGCAGAAGCGGCTCTTGCTGTCAATGCATCTCCTGAAGAACTTGTGAAGAACATCTGTCTTCTCGATAGTGACGATCAACTGATTACAGCCATTGTGAAAGGCGAAGATCGAGTAAGTGTCTCACGGATTGCCAAAACGCTGCAGAGAGATGGACTTCGCCTTGCGACTCCGGAAGAAATCCTGGCTAAAACTGGCTATCCGTGTGGAGGAACTCCCTCATTCGGCTATCAAGCGATGTTCCTGATTGATCCCAGAGTGATGGAACGGGAGGTTGTCTATACAGGAGGCGGCAGTGAAACCTCCCTTGTCAAGATAAGCACCGAAGAACTCGTTCGTGCTAATCAAGGCACCATTCTTCGTATTCGCAAATAATGAAATGTAGAGACGGCCCTCGCGGCCGTCCTGTATCCTCATCCCATGCTTGTTATTCCAGACCAAAACAAAAGGACGGCTCTCGCGGCCGTCCTGTATTTCTTGAATGATCTCGCTATTTACAAATATTACCCCTGCACACAGCTTCAATCCAAACTAATCCGCACTGATGGCTCGCGCTGGAATCGGCTCATCAGTACTGTACATATCCTCTGTTACATACGTTTGTGGACTTGGCAGGACCTCAATACGATGATATGAACCACTCGCATCCGTATTAATACCCGGCGATCTTCTCCCATAAGCGTAATGCCCGGTTTCTGCAGGTGATAACGGCCTTCTGGCAAACTGCGCTGCGCCTCTTACCACTGGGAAACCATGTTCAGGCACATCTGCATAAAGGTCATCCGGAATATTGTTATATCCTCTATTCAGCAGTTCTTCTTCACTTATCGTCAGCGCGATTGTATTACTCTTGACCTCATCTCGCACGACACTGAGGGGTATATAATACACGTTTCGGAAGAAACGCCCGCGCTCAACAAGAATATGGCGGCTAAAACGAGCTTGAACTTTGCCAAGCAAGTTCCTCTGCGAATCAAGAACGTTCATGCCGATTTTGAATTTCCAGGGATCCGCTTTCTTGTGCACAGCCACGTACACATCCTTCAGTTTCGCCATCGGGTCTTCAAATGCCCACCCCAAAATGCACAGAAACACAAGAATAAGTCCGATAAGGGCTATTAACGGGTTTATTGAGACAGCCACTAACCCTATCATCGTAATAGCAATAGCCGCACCGAGAAGTATCGGCCAATAACTGGGATTGGGGAGATGAATATGTGGTGAAGCCTCCTCTTCGTGTACACCCTCACCTTGCTGCTCCAGGAGAGAAGCATCTGCCTCTTCCGGTGTATAACTAGCGCTCTGAGAAGAACCATCCATAAGCTCTTGAATTCCTCCAGGATTTATTACTAGCGAATATATTTCATTGTGCTATTATCCCATCTCACACCTAAGCATACCAAATATATTTCACCTATGCAAGCAAGTAAAAGCTGGAAAAAAATACTGCTCATTTTGAGCGGTAATTGAGCGGTATTTTCGACAATGAAGAGAAACACGAGCAATAATGTCGAGAACTCGAATCGATGACCACTGTTACGCACGCATTTATCAACAAATTTCAACTTTGCCCCATATAGGCATCCAGAAAGTGACCTATGGCTGGATAAGCAATGAGACGATTGGAACGTCTGGCTAACCCATGTCCCTCATCTTCAAATCGCATATATTCGACCGGTACGTTGCGCTCGCGAAGAGCAGCTACAATCTGTTCAGCCTCTCCAACAGGTACCCGGGGATCATTTGCGCCATGTACCACAAAGAGTGGCGAGCTTATTCGATCAACATGGTGAATGGGAGAAATCTGCTCCAAAAATTCTCGATCTTGCTCTAAACTGCCATACTCGGCTTCACGCAGTTTGCGCCTCCAGGGACCTGTATTTTCGAGGAACGTCACGAAATTGGCAATGCCTACGATATCCACTGCCGCTGCCCACAGATCAGGATAGCTAGTAATAGCCGCGAGTACCATAAATCCACCATAGCTACCTCCCAACACCGCGATGCGCTTCGGATCAGCGATGCCGCTTTCACACAGCCAGAATACGGCATGCTGTAAATCAGCCACTGAATCCATTCTCAAACGCACATCATCCAGGCTCTGGTATTCATAACCATAGCCAGTGCTGCCCCGCACATTCGGTTCGAGTACAGCATATCCTCGCGCTACCAGATATTGCACTACTGGATCAAATTCGGTACGAGATTGACCTTCCGGACCACCATGCACATTGATCACCACAGGTAACGATTGTCGCTTCCTTTTCATGCGGTAGATAAAGGAAAGCTGGGATCTGGCGGCCATCGAACGTGGTATAGCGTACCAGCGAAGGCGATACAAAAGTATCTTGCGGTATACCCCCCAACGAACTGCGCGTCGCTCGCCAGAGTGACTCTTCCTGCACATCCCAGATCCACACATCGGGAGCATCTGTGGCTGTGTATACTACTATAGCGAGTCGCTTGCCATCTTTGGACCAGGTTACCTCGTATGTACCTCGAGGCAAGTCAGGTACACCAATTTCAACTCGTGCATCCCATCCACGCGATACATCATAGAGCACCAGCCGTGAAAAGCCATCTTCATTAATAATCAGCGCCATCCTCGTGCCGTCACGAGTGAGCGTCAATGAATCTGCATCCCAATGATCATCACGCAAATATGTCATTTCGGTAGTAGCAAGATCAATCCAGGCCAGTGAGAGAAACTGCCGCCCACGATTGCTAAGCAGGTAAAGCCCGTCCATATTTGCCGACCAGTACGGCATTATGTAGATCGCATATCCGCTCTTGATTTCAGGGGTTAGTGTACGCGTCTCACCTGTAATTGTATCCAGCATGAACAACTGGTTATGTACGTTAGAATACGCACGACTCATCAGCGCGTAGTGCCCATCACGTGAATATCGCATAGCATGATTCGTGCCATCATGCTGGTAAAGTTGTTTTGTCTCTCCCTTTTTCAAATTGCGTTCGTAGATATCGAAGTAGCGGTTATCACGTTCATTACTAGAGTATAGAATGCGCGAACCATCCGGTGACCATCCACCAAATGAATGGATCGTTTCAGTTTGAGATGTGATGGCAGTAAAGTTCGCGCCATCCGCGCTGAGCAAGTAGAGTTGATCGCGCTCGTTACCACCAACATCGGCGGAAACAAGCATCACATCCTCTACCGGGGAGTAGCTCGCTCCAGAAATACGCTCATTTCGGAAGGTAAGTTGGTCAGGCCATGCAGGAGATGTCGCGTGTGCATCGATTGGAATACTCCACACCTCGGCCACGCCTGTGATGTTGGTAAGAAAGCTAAGGCGCTTCCCATCATGTGAAAAGCTCGGAGCGTAGGCAGCGCGGATATTGAGATAACGTTCAAAGCTATATTGTTCGTTTGGCATGTTATTTTATCCCTTTCATACTCAACTGCACCCTCCCTCTTTGTTTATCAACTTTCAACACTCTCACCTGTACCACTTGCCCAACTGCTACCACTGTTAGCGGATCTTTAACAAAGCGGTCCGCAAGTTCCGAGATATGTACCAGGCCATCCTGCTTAACACCGATGTCGACAAAAGCACCAAAGTCAACCACATTACGCACCGTACCCTGTAAGATCATACCTGTCTCTAAATCTTCCATCTTCAACACATCGTGTCGCAAAATAGGTGCAGGCAGGGCATCTCTTGGGTCAAGGCCAGGCTTTTCCAGGTTTTCAAGAATATCGTTCAATGTAGGTAAACCAACGCCGACTTTTTTCGCGATATCAGCCCAGGCAGCCTGTTCCCCATCACTCCTGCTACTCCGTCCTAGACTGTTTTGCAGCTTGATAAACTGCCGGAATTGTGCAACACGTTCAGAAGGTTTTGCCACTTTTCCTTCTGCACTATCACCTGCGGGAAGCATTGCGAGTAGCGCGCGAGTAGCCGCATAGCTTTCTGGATGAATAAAGGTGTTGTCCAGTGGCTCAACTCCACTCGCTACTTTGAGAAAGCCTGCTGCCTGCACAAATGTAGCAGGGCCAAGTCCAGGCACCTTCTGCAGTTCCGCGCGAGATTTGAAAGGGCCATGTTCTTCACGATAGTTGAAAATGGCATTGGCCACACGCGCGTTGATACCTGAGACATGCTTGAGCAGTGCAGCAGAGGCAGAATTCACTTCCACACCCGCGAAGTTGACGCAGGAGACCACAACCCGATCCAGCATAGCCGCCAGTTCTTTCTGATCTACGTCGTGCTGGTATAATCCCACCCCAACCGCTTTAGGGTCGATCTTCACCAGTTCAGCCAGTGGATCTTGCAAGCGTCGCGCGATTGAAATGGTGCCTCGCTGTGTCGCATCGAGCGTGGGAAATTCCTGGCGCGCTGCCTCCGACGCTGAATAGACCGACGCCCCCGCTTCATTGACAATCACATATCCTATCTTCCCACTTTTTCCTGTCTCCCTTTCAAGTTCTCGAATCAATTCGGCAACCATCTGCTCTGTTTCACGTGAAGCAGTGCCATTCCCAATAGCAATGACGTCTATAGTGTACTGAGCAATGAGCTTGCGCAGCGTTTGTTGAGCCTTTTCAGACTGATGCAAGTACATCGTATCAGACTCGAGATACTTGCCATTTTCATCTATAATTGTGAGCTTACAGCCTGTTCGGAAACCTGGATCGATGCCAAGCACTTTGCGCCCGCGCAATGGCGGTTGCAACAGTAGATTGCGCAAATTCGCAGCAAAAATAGTGATCGCATGTTCCTCGGCCTTGCGTGTGAGTTCAACTCGCACTTCTCGCTCCATTGCTGGTCCTAGCAGGCGTTTATAGCCATCTTCCATGGCTTCCATCAGTTGACCATCAAACGGTGACGTAGCTTTCACCGGATACAGTTGCATAATATCCGCCTGAGTCTGTTCGAATGGGAGTGTGACGCTGACACGCAGAACGTCCTCATGTTCCGCGCGGTTTAATGCCAGCACCCGATGTGGAACAAGCCTGCTGACACTCTCGTTGAATTCATAGTACAGTTGATAGACACCGTTCGGGTCCTTTTCAGCAATTTTTTCGGCATCAATAACTTTGGCTGTGATAACGGAATTTTTAAAGAATGCCGCTCGAACATTCCCGCGCACATTCGCATCCTCGGAAATGATCTCAGCTACGATGTCACGCGCTCCTGCATATGCTTCCAAACTTGTCTCAACGCCCTTTTCTGCGTCCAGGAAAGGTCGCGCTTGTTCTTCAAGAATAGATTCTGCATCCCCTTTCAATTCAGGCTGTTGCAATATCAGTTCGGCTAGTGGGGCAAGGCCTCTCTCACGCGCAACACTGGCACGAGTTTTACGTTTGGGGCGATACGGTAAATAGAGGTCTTCCACCTCTTGCATAGTAGAGGCGGCAAGAATAGCGGCTGTTAATTCAGGTGTCAACTTGCCCTGTGCATCAATCAATCGTCGCACATCGGCTTTGCGTTCGTGCAATGCTCGCAAAGCCCCAGATCGATCAGCAATAGATTGAATCTGCACTTCATCCAGGCTGCCAGTTACTTCCTTGCGATAGCGGGCAACGAAGGGGATGGTATTTCCTTCATCCAGTAATGCAATAGTACGCGCGACCTGTCCGCTGTGTAGCTGCAATTCAGCGCTTAGCAACGCTGCGAGTTCTGCTATAGAAAGTGTTTCTTCACCACTTGTTTCTGTTAGAGTTGTTTCCTGGTTCGTCAAATACGTGATCTACCTTCCCTATCTCTTTCGAAATGAATGTATCAGGAAGATAGTAGCACAAATGGTCAAGGTATCAGAAACGACCCATAATAACCTCTGCTACGAGATCTTCGGGGCCTGACATGATTGGTTTACTACGGAACAAGATACGCACATAATCAAACTCTAGCACGTTGGATTTGCGGCCGAGTCGAGGGGAGTAATAAATACGAGTGCCATCCTGATCAAACGATTCGTAGCGGTCAGGATCTTTTGGTTCGTGAGTATCGACCGATACATCATAAAAAGTACCGCTTCAGCAACGCAGAGGATCGAGGGTAACAGTCAGGACCGTACTTCCTACCTGCTGTAAGTACGCCTGTAGTTTTTCAGAGATTATTGCACGCATATTTAAGGATATCCTCTCCTCCGCATTTTTGCCCTGAATTTAGACGTGCCAAAAATGCCACCGATCAGGCTAAAGACAATCGCACACAGCAAACCGCCTACAAGAAAAACTACACCATTCGACCCTGCTTGCGGAGTCGCGGGATGCACAGGCAGCGTGGCGCCGACTACCGTTATTGCGTTATGCAACTCTAAGCCAGGATTTTGAGGAATACCGTTTCGTTGCGCTCTCGCCGTTTGAAGTGCTATGTTTTGTGAAACTAAAACAGCAAAGCCAACAGCTACTACAATCCAGAATATGACAGTACTCACAGTTCCTGCCCAGAACCCTGCCCATATTGCTCTCAAGGATCTTCCTCCTTTATGGGTTGTTAAAAATCCTGCCAGCATAAAAAAGAGAAAACCCTCTACTATTGCCACGTAGAAATACACTTCTTTTTTCATTATCAGCACAATCAAAGCAGCTAGCAAGCCTTGCGTCAGCCCCCACAGACATCCCTGGCTGACTGGGCTTGGCAAAGGACGGTATTCAGGTATCGGTTTTGCCGGTTTCGATTTTTTTGAGGTACCAGGATTAACGGGTAATACTGGATATGCTACTGGTTGAGGCTGCACATATTGATATGATGGAGTAGGAGCCTGTAAAGGCTGTGGCACACTCTGTCTCCCATTCCCCTGAGTTTGAGATTGAACCTGCGATGTAACTCCCTGTGTATAAGCATACGAAACACCAGTGCCGCTATTCGCGATAGTTGGATCAGCATACGCTGTGAGAGACGGGGTCTGCAATGCCTGAGCAAAATCGTCCATGCTCCGATACCGTAGATCCGCATCTACAGACATTGCTTTGAGTAGTATGCGATCAATATTCTGCGATACCATCGGGTTGAGGTGGCTTGGTTCTATCAATTCATCGCGATAGCTACGATTGACTGACTCGGGAGGTAATTTCAAAGTGAGCAAGAAATACATAGTCGCAGCCATTGCGTAAATATCCGATTGCGGACTGGTTTTCCCAACATATTGTTCAACCGGACTGTATCCTCCTGAAACAGCCCTTACAAGAGTCTGAGTATTACTGTTTGGATCGTAGAGTTTCGTAAGCCCAAAATCAACCAGAACCGCATTCTGATCGGGAGTCAAAATGATATTACCCGGTTTGATATCGCGATGAATAACTGCAGGATTTCTGCTATGTAATTCATTTAAAACATGCATAATTGGAACAAGCCAGTTTATGACTTCCTGTTGAGTGCAAGGTCTCCCCTGCAGCCTGAGTAATTGCTGTAAGGTTTTTCCCTCGATCAATTGCATGACCAGGTAGAAACGACCATCCGCTTCAAAGGCATCATAAACCCTCGGCAAATGTTTACTTTTAACCGTGAACAAAACGGCCGCTTCCATCAGCGCCCGGCGACGCGCCGTAGGAGAAACATCGTATGTTTCTTTGATTGCGCATGGTCTATCACCCTCACTCGAATCGATACCCCGATAGACAGCTCCAAAACCGCCTCTATTGATGAGCCCATCAATACTATAATGGCCCCCAATGGTGGTCCCAGGATCCAGCGGTGTCTGATCGGTCATACAAGTTTTCCTTAGCAAGCAACACGTCATTCATACCGTTATTATACAGCTTTTCCTATCCTATGTTGCTATAAAACTCCTCAATTTCCCTTGCCATACTCTATGAACGCACAAACATATCTACGCTACAATGGCTCATACTGTTACATCCTTGCTAGATTTCAAGTCCACCAAATGTGCTTTTGAACCAGATCTGGCTCGCAAGCAAGCCATTTTAATGATGATGTGGAGGTTTGTACGCGCCCGCGGGCGCGCACAAACCTCCACATCATCACATAAGCACGCAATAGGTGAGCAGAAAGCAATAGCATATTGACTTGTGAGAAGTCCTGAACAGATTTCTTTGATTGTTTGCAATAACCACACGGTGTGATAAAATGACACGGTAGATAGCTAATCTTTCATCACCCTGTTCGTATAACAGTGTATGGCGTGTAATCCTGCGCCTCTAGCAGGACAAACGAATGAGGAAGAGAGCGAGTAGTTGGAACAAGAAGTTATGTTTGAAGCCGAAAAACCCGTCGAGCCAGAGCGTGAAGTCATCCAGGAAACAGATTTGAATAGTCTGGCGCAAAGTGATAGTCTGCGTCTCTACCTCCGCGAAATATCTCGTATTCAACTGCTGAATGCGGCCAAAGAGTCCTATCTCGCTGAACGAGCTGAACAAGGAGACAAAGAGGCCCGCAATAAACTAATCGAAGCCAATTTACGTCTTGTCGTAAGTATTGCGAAAAAATATGTTGGACAGGGTCTTTCCCTAGAAGATCTGATCGGCGAGGGTAATATCGGGTTGATTCGTGCTGTTACTAAGTTCGACTACCGTAAAGGCTTCCGCTTCTCGACATATGCCACATGGTGGATTAAACAGGCGATCACTCGTGCGATCTTAGAGGGTACACGTGTTGTGCGCCTACCTGTATATATCATGGAAGAGGTTATGCGCGTGAAACGCATGACACGCCAGCTTTATCAAGAACTTGGACGCGAACCCACCTCTGAAAACATTGGCGAACGTCTTGGAATGACCTCTGAGCGTGTCAATGAACTCATGATTTGGGCGGAGAAAGTCTTCTCTTTGGATGCCCCTCTCTCAGAAGAGGAAGAAAATACCCTTGGCGATATCCTTGAAGATACACGCGAACGTGGACCTATGGAACTCACAGATCAACTTCTCTTGCGCGAAGAGATTCGCAAGGTGCTGGGTCAACTCACCTTACGCGAACGCCAGGTAATCGAATTGCGATTTGGATTGATAGATGATCATGATCATACGCTTGAAGAAGTAGGCAAGAAATTAAAGGTCACCCGCGAACGTGTGCGCCAGATTGAGGAACGGGCCATTCGCAAGCTGCGCCACCCACAGGCAAGTCGCATCTTGAAGGATTACCTTGATTGATAATGCAAATGAACAAGTTAATCCGGACAATCATAGGTGTCGATGCATCTACCTTCGCTGGCTTTTTCCGATATCTCGCTTCATTATTCAAACCTCATACTCACCCTCTTTTGCAATACGAAAATATGGATGAGAAATAAGTACCTTTAGATAAGGAATCGATAGCCATTGCTCTCATAACGTTTAATCTTTATAGAGAGTTGAAAACAGGGCACTTTAAATGGTGGTGCACCATTTAGAGTGCCCGGCTAGACATCGGGGGATAATTAGATAGGGAAAGGAGGATAGCGTTCCCTTCCCCGGATTTGAACAAACTTCAACCTGGGGTCCCCGCGCTGTAACACGAATGAACGAACTGGCTGGCCAGAGCCTGGGTGGTTATCAATTGGAGGAGGAGATAGGTCGCGGCTCCATGGGGATGGTGTATCGCGGTAAGCAAATTGCGCTTGGGCGAGAGGTAGCGATTAAAGTGCTGCCACGCGCATTGGCGAAGGACGCGTCTTACGTCGCGCGTTTCATCCGAGAAGCTCAAATTATCGCTGGATTGAATCATCCCAATATTGTACAAATCTACGATGCAGGTCAACAAGGTGGGTTGTTGTATTTTGTCATGGAATACGTGCAAGGGCCTACTATTGGGAACTTATTGCTCATCGATGGCAACTTGCCACAGCATCTCGCTACCGAATATGCAGCGCAGATTGCTGATGCACTCGATTCTGCATATAAAGAGCGCAATGTCATTCATCGTGACATTAAGCCAGAAAACTTGATGCTCGACCGCTGGGGCAAAATAAAAGTTATGGATTTTGGCCTTGCACGCGCTCCAGGTCAACTTCAAATTACATTGGCAAAGACATTAGTTGGTAGTATTTACTATGCCTCACCCGAACAAGTTTGGGGACAAACACTCGATAATCGTAGCGATATTTATGCATTAGGTGTTGTGCTATACGAAATGGTTAGTGGACATCGCCCTTTCACTGGACGCACCTTACCAGAACTTACGCAGGCTATTGTCGGTGGTACGCTACGCCCTCCAGGGATCTACAATCCAGAAATCTCAAAAGACCTGGAGCAAGTTATATTGACCGCCATGGCACGCAATCGTGACGAACGCTATGAGAATGCTGGATTGATGGCAAAAGACCTGCGCTCCCTCAAATTACGTTCGACAGATATTGAACCCGCATACGACCCTAAACTTTCTGCGGCCACAAATCAACGATCACCACATCAGGGTATAGTAATACGCCCCCCTAAAAGGCCGCAGGTCCAACGACCTCGTTACCTGGATTTAGAAGCTACCCAACCTCCGCCAGTTGCATCCAATGAACAATCTCCAGAGGAAACTGCGTTTGAACAATCTCCTCAGCAAGACATAAAAATCGACATAGACTATGAGGATGAAGTTCCTACAAAACCTCTTAGTCCAATCGACCTGGATTCACAAACTCAGCAGAAAATCGAACAGGCTCAACTCTCTACAAAAGCAAATTCAGAGATGAAACGTACCCTATGGAAACAGTTGCAGCGCATTTTCAAGCAATCATAGTTGTCTGGCAGTGTCATCCTTCGCTGACGCTTAGGATCTCGATGCCCTGCGTATAAGATCCTTCGCTGACGAGGATGCTATCAATTGTATCCACGCTCTGTCCAGACTGAGTCAAAAACATTGCACACTTCTTTCACCCACGTTATACTAGAAGCAAGTGAGCATTCTGGTAAAGTGGAGATATATTTAGCATGGATTCTTCGCAACTAACACTTGGAGTTGCTTTTTTAGCTGGTCTGGCTTCGTTTCTTTCCCCCTGTGTGCTACCATTGGTACCCATCTACCTGGCGCAGCTTGTTGGCCAGAGTGTGTACCAGGCAAATGGTGAGTTGGAGGAAGAACACCCTATGAGACTGACTACCTTTCTGCATGCAGTGATGTTCGTCTCTGGCTTTACCCTGGCTTTTGTAGCCTTGGGAGCGACTGCCAGCACACTTGGAGGGTTCCTTCGCATTCATGAGTTTATACTACGCCAGATCGGTGGTATATTACTCATCCTCATAGGATTACATCTAACGGGGCTATTGAAATTGCCATTTCTCTACTGGCAAAAACGATTTGACTTTCGCCCGAATCGCCCCAGCTATCCAGCATCATTCGTAATTGGTCTGGTTTTTGCTATTGGCTGGACACCCTGTGTGGGACTCATTCTCGGACCAGTGCTGGTGTTAGCTTCTAACGCTGCTACATTACGTGAAGGCGTATTACTACTGCTGGTCTATTCACTCGGCCTCGGTGTGCCATTTCTGCTTTTGGGGCTTGGTCTCGATCACTTCAGCAAACTACTGAAGTGGTTGAAACCACACGCGGGAAAGATTGAAATTGGAACAGGGGTAATCATGATCCTCATGGGCATCATGATTTATTTTGACTGGTTGATCTATCTCAACAGGTATTTCAACTTTGGCATATCTGTCTAGCCACGCGAATTCGTGTATAGTAGTGAAAGCCACACGACTAACCTGGGATTTACCAAATGTTCGTGGCTACTCTGCTACGAAGCTGGATAGTATGAACAGATATAGAAGATTGTAAAGGCTTTTAGCAATCCTCTATATCTGCACGAATCTCCATCACTACATCGGGATCGAGAGTAACCGGTTCGCCTATTGGTGTACGAGCCAGGCGCAATACAGCCTCACGTAAATGAGCAGGCGCTTGCTCGATTGTACAGCGTTCGTGAATAAGTCGTTTAAGCCGCATATCAAAATGGAAGCGACATTCACAATATTGGCAATCAGTGAGATGCTGCTGTACGATTTCAACTTCGTGAACACTGAGTTCCCGATCAATATAAAGATGAAGACGAGCTGCTGTCTCAAAACAATTCATAGTCATTTCCTCAATTTCCTGGCTCTCACAGGTTCATTAGACTCTTATTGCTCGTCATAATATAAGTTCTGTACATTTTAACATAATTAAAGAGGACTTTCATTCCCGATGAGAGTGAGTTATACTGCTAGGACGGGATATCTGCAAATAAAGCAGGGGTCCAGAGGACGAAAGTCCTTTGGAAACGCGTGAATGTTCTCTTATATCCTTTTTTCCTGGGGTATTGGAAGGAAGAAACGCGGTTAGCAAAACGAGAACCCGCCGATAGAGGAGTAATGTATGTCCGAAGAGCCGAAGCTTCAAACAGCAGCAATACACGAAGCCACGGAGAACCAGGTAACAGAAGATTTCGAGGCAGGAGTACTGGCCCAACTAGATAGCCTTTACCGCACAGCGCTCCGCCTGACACATAATCAACAAGAAGCCGAAGATCTGGTCCAGGAAACCATGCTTAAGGCATTTCGTTTTGCCAAAAGCTATACACCCGGCACCAATCTACGCGCCTGGCTTTTTCGGATTTTGAACACATCTGCAATCAACCGCTATCGGAAACAATCCACACACCCAACAACAACACCATTGCCCGAAGGTGAAGACTTTTATCTCTACAATCGCATTAGTGATATAGGCGGGCAAGAGCTGAGTGCAGGAGCGGAGGAAGAAGTTCTCAGCAAATACCTTGACGAGGATGTATTTAACGCGTTAAACGCCTTACCAATCAATTTCCGCATGCCAGTAATATTGGCCGATATCGAAGGCATGTCCTATAAAGAGATCGCTGAAACGCTACAAATCCCCATCGGCACAGTCATGAGCCGTATCTCGCGCGCGCGCCGTCAACTACAGCAATCGCTCTGGCAATACGCGAAAGATAAAGGCTACCTACCAACACAATCCTCAGAGAAAACGAGCGAGAAAGGGGCTTAATCGCTTAAACAGAAAGGGCAGCCTGTATGTAGTTACAGGCTGCCTTTCTCTTCGTGTATAGTAGGGGCGCACCCTTGCGGTCGCCCTCTTCGAGGAGCAGGCCGTGTCCTTGGATGACAAACCCTGTCCTCCAACTACCAGAAAAAACTACTCACCACCACCACTTGCAACACCCTCAGGAAGATGCGTTTCGCCAACAGCATGCTCAATGGCTTCGAGTTCAACCTCCGAGCCTTGAATGATCGGTCCCTTAAACCAATGACGCGCGCTGACAAGCCACCAGATGGTGATAATCACGAATAAACCCAACACTGCTACAGGAGCATAGTTGAAGTCAGTAATTGTAATTGGAGTGGCTGTCGGTAACATAAACAGCACTGATATTGCAACAACCCATATTACAGCGATCCATCCAATCGGCGCGCTCCAGGCTCCTAGGTGCCATGGTCCGACCTTGAAGTCAGATGAGAACTGGCGCAAGAAAATTGGTAGCGCGTAGGCAATATAGAGTCCAATAGTGGCAATAGATGTAACAGCCACGTAGGCCACAAAGTCCACTACTGTAGGAATTGCCAGGATAAATGCACATACCACCGACAGAATGATAGCATTACGTGGTGTGCGACCCCTGTTCAGACTATGCCATAGATTATGTCCAGGTACAGCGCCGTCACGCGAGAAGGCATAGATCATACGCGAATTCGACGTGACCGATGACATGCTGCAGAAGAATTGCGCAACGAATATCACGGCGAACAAGAGCGTACCAAGGATAAAACTGAGACGGCTTTCCAGGATGTACAGCACCGGGTTGACAAAGCTAAACGATGCAGCAATGTCGGGAGCAGCAGCCAACAGACCCATGAGCAGTGCATAGCCGGCAATAGCAGACACAACCACCGACATAACCACACCCCAAGGAGCTCGGGTTGCTGCTCCGATTGTCTCCTCGGTCATATGGGCTGATGCATCATAACCAGTGTAGGTGTACTGCGCTAACAGCAAACTTAACAGGAAAGCATACCAGAGCGGAAAACCGGTCAGGTTGTAAACCTGATTAATCGAAAAAAGCGTGCTTGCGTTAGTAAGTCCTTGTACAGCAGATCCATGCAACTGCACAGCAGGTGATACTCCGCCAGCACCAGGATTGAACTGCAATCCGATGATTGTTGCACCTAATACACCAACTACGATTAGAATAACGCCTACAATATGCCACCAGACGCTGACATCATTCAGAAAAGCAACAAGGCGCACGCCGAATATATTAAGCCCGGCAACCAAAACCAGGATGATGGCATAGAACAAGAGGGTTACCCATTGCGTTGCTGGGTCAATACCAGCCACACTGCCAGGAGTTGCGGGAATAGAAGGAAACCAGGCATGCAATAACACATCGAGGGTAACGGCAGCGCCATAAGCTATACCTGCGGTGATCAGCAATCTGGCCAATCAGGTTGAACCAGCCGGTATACCAGCCCCACGCAGGTCCACCACGCCCACGGAATCCCAGCTTGGAAGACCAGTAATAGAGACCACCGGCCGTCGGATACGCGGACGCCAGTTCAGCCATACCCAGCGCGACGATGACTACGAAGATAGTGACCAGAGGCCAGCCTATAGAGGCAGCACCATAACCGACTGTCGACGGAATCAGGTAAAAGAGTGTAACACATCCACTCAGGATTGAGATGATCGTAAATGAAATTGCGAAGTTGGAAAATCCACCCATAGCACGAAAGAGTTCCTGTGCATAGCCCATACCATGCAATTGTTTCATATCGTGCGCTATGAGTTCATCTTTGGTTGTAGGTTTCGAGTCACTCAAGAGACACCTCCTAGATAAATAAAATGAAGTGGGGGTAATAAAACGTGAGTACTGAAATTACACGAAACAATAAAGTCCTTCTACAAATTGGTTAAAGTAACTCTTCCTCCCTTCTTAGAAGAGAATATGTTAAAAAACTCTAATATAAAAACAAAACTCTACCGATGACACCAATATCCCTATTGTGCCTTAACTTGAGCTTCACGTCAACCCTACATAGTCTATTTCGGCTAATAGATAGGTATATCATGACATAATACTTTTTCAGCCTTTTCTACCCATTGATATACATTCATCAAAGAGAATACATTGATTGACGAAAACTGAGAATACCCTTACAATCACAGTGGCCTGAATGAAGTGAGACTCGGTACATCATTCAGGCAGAGGAGATTTTCTTTATGACTGATGGATTCAATGAGAAGAATATTTTGCAAGAAAATTCCTATACTCATCCTGAATCTGACACTTTAGGTGTGCTAAGTAGCACTCGTTGGGTAGTTCAGCATGCCAACTATGCCTGGATAAATAGAGAGCAGATAGATCATGTTTGCCCTCAGTTACTCGCCCACTATTCCCCTACACCCGAACCCTCGTGGTATGATCGTTTTCATTTTCATGATGGAACTGAGCGCACCGTTAACTGGTTATTGGTACTCGACGCCTTGAACTTCTGCTTCTGGGCAGAAAAAGACAAACCCCGCTGGCGCATTAACTATAAAGGCGATATTCTGGATGGTTATTGGGCTGAAGCAGCTTCGCTAACTCGAGCTGTAGAAGAGGGTATCCCTATTTGGGATGCTGAATACCTTAGCACTATGAGTCGAGAAGACCTGGCTTATGTTTTTCGCCCTACTGAAGGAGCAGGCAATTCGGCAGCAGAAATGATCCCTCTTTTTGATGCACGTTTAGCGCATGTCCATGAGATTGGTCGCGTTCTCCTAGAGCGATACTCCGGACAATTCACGAATGCAATTGAAGAAGCTAATGGAAGCGCGGTCAATCTAGCGTTACTGCTGGAACACGATTTTACATCTTTTCGTGATGTTGCTGTCTATCATACAAAGGAAATTCGTTTCCTCAAACGCGCTCAGATTTACGTTGCCGATCTTTACGGTGCATTTGGAGGCAAGCGTTGGGGCGCGTTTACTGATCTTGAGATGCTGACCATCTTTGCCGATTATAAGCTTCCTCAGGTTCTGCGCCACTTTGGCGTATTGGAATATGCTCCAGCGCTTTCTCAACGCATTGATAACCAGGAACTTCTCCAATCTGGAGGAGAGGAAGAGGTGGAAATTCGAGCTGCCACAATCTGGGCCTGTGAAATACTCAGACATGAAATGTCACGACTATCTGAGACTGTCTATTACAGCAGTTGAGATTGATCAACTCCTATGGTACCTTGGTCAAAACTCCGCAGAAATGCGACCTTATCACCGTACAAGAACTATCTATTATTAAGGATTGTTATTTAGTGCACAATGATGTGTCATCCCGAGGAAATTGGATTTCCATCCTGAAGATTTATAATTTGCCATCCTGAGCAGCGCGAAGGATCTCGCACAACGTTAAAAGGATATACATGAGATTAGTCACATTACTTGCATCATTAGAACACCCACCAATATCACTGCATAATCTTTATGAACAAAATCAACAAGCCGAAATTATTTCTTTGGCCTATGACTCACGTTTAGTAAAACCTGGAGGATTGTTCGTCGCTGTTCCCGGAACACATAGTGATGGGCGTCGTTATCTGGCTGATGCAGCCCAACGCGGAGCTGTACTCGCTCTAGGTCCACATATTGACGCTACCGACCTACCATTACCATATATAGAGGTAGATGATGTACATATCGCGTTAGCAAATCTCGCCTGCGCCTTTTACGGCTACCCGGCCACTCGGCTCTGTACCATTGGCATCACTGGCACCGATGGGAAAACCACAACATGTAATCTTATAAGCGCAATACTAGATATAGCCGACAAATCCAACGGACTGATGACCACTGCTAATTTTAAGCTGCAGGGCAAGGAATGGGAGAATACTACCCGCCAAAGCACATTAGAGGCTCTTGAAATCCAGGAGATGCTTCGAGGTATGGTTGAAACCGACGTGAAATACGCAATCATTGAAGCAACTTCTCATGGACTTGAACTGCAACGAGTACGCGGCTGTGCCTTTGATATCGGTGTCGTCACCAATATCACACACGAACATCTCGATTTTCATGGGACAATCGAGAACTATCGTCGAGCAAAAGCGCGGCTCTTTGAAATGCTTGATCCTTCACGCGACAAAGGTCTGGGCATCAAACCAATTGCTATACTAAATCGAGATGATGTATCGTATGAAATATTGAAACCATATTGCAACGTTCCTATACTTGACTATGGTATCGACCAATCTGCAACAATACGAGCAGCGGACGTACAACTCGATGCGACGCGCACCTGTTTTCGTGCTATCCTGCCCAATACCGAAATCAATATCGAGACACAATTGGTAGGTCAATTCAATGTCAGTAACTGCCTGGCAGCGATAGCAACAGCCTATGCCGTTGGAGTAAACCCGACTGATATAGCACGCGGACTGGCAGGCGTTACAGGTATCACAGGACGTATGGAACGCATCGATGTAGGACAACCTTTTACCGTTATTGTCGATTATGCCCACACACCCGATAGTTTAGAAAAGGTTCTCAAAATACTACAGCCACTGACCATGGGAAAACTGCTCCTTGTTTTTGGCTCTGCTGGCGAACGAGATATACAAAAACGTCCTATAATGGGACAAATTGCCGCTCAGATGGCAGATTTTTTCGTTATTACTGATGAGGACCCTCGTGAAGAAAACCGCGAGCAAATTTTACGCGAGATTGCCATTGGTGCTGAAAACGCCGGGAAACACGAGGGAAACGACTTTCTCTGTATCGCAGATCGGACGCAGGCAATTGCTACTGCCTTTCATCGTGCGCGAGCAGGAGACACCGTTCTTCTTGCAGGAAAAGGTCACGAACAGAGCATAATTATAGGTAGAGAAAAAATCCCCTGGGATGATCGTCAGGTGGCTCGCGAACAATTACAAGCACTAATATAATAAGCGTTACCGTCTATATACATATGACGTTTCAACAAGTGGAGTGCGAAGCGGAGATTTCCCGCATTTCCTTACCTGATGGGGAGCGGTTAGTCGCAAGAGTTACCCTTATGTGGAGTTGATATGGTTCCAGTTTTGTTTTTGTTGATTTTCATCACTTGCGCTTTTATCAGTCTGTTACTATGCTGGATAGCAAAGGTATTATTTCCCAAATTTCGCAGTGGTGAATATAAACCTGGTCCTCATCGCTCCGATATGCCTGTCTACCCTGCAAGTGGAAGAGAAATTAAAAGTATCGAATTACCTCTCGTAGGAGGTCCCGCATTTACCATTGCAATTGTTATTACTGGCGTCGTGGCTGGTTACCTCCTTCACCTTCAAAATGATCAATGGATACTTCTACTCATTGGCCTTGGTGCGACAGTTGGTTTCATGGTTGTTGGTTTTATCGACGACTGGCATAAAGTGCATAGTAATGAAGGTCTATCTGAACGCGCAAAATTGAGTGGCGTGCTCCTTGTCTCTATGGCTGCCGCTGTTCTCTACTTCTGGCTTCTTCCCGACAGGCAATCAGCCTTATTCTCCTTACACCGATATCATTGGCCCATTATTCAAGACCTTGCCATTTACCTGGCTGATCTTTTTAATGCTCATGACTGGCCTGATAGGTAGCGTAACGTCGCTCTCAGTCGATTTCAGTGACGGACTTGACGGCCTGGCTGGTGGTCTTGTCTTTAGCGCCGCACTGGCGTTTGGCATCATCGTTACCGGCTTTCTTGATAGAAGTCATCCACAGGGAATACCTTTGGAGATTTTAGCTTTGCTCTGTGCCGGAGCTGTTCTAGGCTATTTGCCATTAAACTGGCCTTCTTCGTGGGCAGCACGCCGTGGCAGCGCTCACCGTCTCGCAAAGGTTTATATGGGTGACAGCGGAGCCTTAGCTCTTGGCGGCATTCTCTCAATGATTGCCATCTTTTCACGCCAGGAAATACTACTCCTTATGATCGGTATGGCATTTGTGCTCGAAGGGCTCTCAGCGCTCATTTCAGCACGTGTATTAACACGCTTCTTCCGCAAACGACTACAGATCTTGAGTTTTGTCAGCAGCCATGAGTTTGTGCCGCATACGGAATTTCCCTTACCTTTCCTGGCAACACCACTCCATCATCATTATGACCTGCTCGGTTGGGATCGCCGCCGCCTGGTCTATGGAGCATGGGCTATTGGAGCGGGTTTCGCTATTTTAGGTGTAGCAAGCGTATTCGCTACAGAGACCTGGGAACGCTATCTTTGCCGTATCTTGATCTTTATATTTGCGGCAATTATCTGGTCAAGTGGTTCATGGTCACGTAAATATTTTGTCGGCAAACATCCTGCTGAGCGAACTCGCCGCCGCAGATTGGCTCTTTATTACGGGTACCCTTATCGTTTAATGGGAATATCTCTCTATCATCTCGTAGAGATCATAGAGGCAAATGAGGATGTAATTGAGACACCGGCAGAAGAGCTTGCGCTTTGGCACCGCATGAGCATCTATGATGCGCGCGCGATGCTTGGTTTGTATTGTTATCGAGCCGGATATTACCCGGCAGCACTGGCACAATGGACACGTATCCCAGAAAGTAACCGCAAATTACGTCCAAGCATACAGCATCTGCTTGAAGAGTTGAACAGTCGACTCGCTTTAGAAGAACAAGAGACGCAACCGATGCGGAGAGACCAGATCCTTCGCCAGCAACCGCCAGTCATAACTGGCAGCCTGCGTCCAGCAGATTTACCTAATCCACACGAACCAGTTCGAAGTGAAGAAATACTCGATGGGCATTTGGTAAGCTGGACAGAAGCGCATCAACAAATCGAGCGGCCCCAAGAGTCTACTTCCTCAATTACGAATAATGATGCTCTTTATCTACAACAACATGCACAACAAGACGAGTCAATTGGAGTGTCCAATGGGCACAATGGACACTCTAACATGACCCCTCATGGAGATGAACAGTCTCATGAAGCCAGACAGGCTGTTGAAAAACAAAACTGGTTCGCCCGTATGCTCCATATTCCCCAGGCTAAAGACCATTGATGATTTTTCCATAAAGTAGCTCGCGAAGTACGTTCAACAGGTTTTTGAGAGCAACGGAAATACATGTTTTGACCTCTTCCTAATTTCTGGCTGATATGCTATAGTTCGTTTAATGCTCCCTTAATAGACTATAAGCAATTTCACATGATATGAGTGAGCCAGTAAACAGCCGTAAAGCTACAAAACTGCTATACTTAAAACCATCAGTGAACCCAAGAGCATGTTATCTAACACCAGTTCTATCTGACATGTACAGAAGAGGTTAAAATGCGTTTCTGCTTCATTGTTGAAGAGCAATATCGAAATGATCCTATGCCGATGGTTATCGCGGAACAACTCTTACAATGGGGTCACGATGTTGACCTGTTGGAACCACAAACAACAGTTACCTGCTTGAACGAACTTGCAGAACAAGGCTATGACGCGTATGTTCTCAAATCACTGGCAGACGGTCCTGGTCTAAGCATTTTGGAAGCAGCAGAAGCAGTGGGCATTCCTACAATCAATAATTCACGTTCTATTCGTCTCGTTCGAGATAAAGCTGTAGCAGCCGCCTTTGCGCGAGCCCATGGGTTACCAATACCACCTACATACTTTGTTGCTCACCCTCGCCTTCTCAGACAAATTCCAATTGAAGATTACCCCCTCGTTGTCAAACCAAGTAATGGAAGTTCTTGCAAAGGTGTTTATCTGCTGAAGAGCCCAAATGATATAGCTGCTTTAGAAGAAGCTGAAACCTCTGACAGTTTTTTTCTTGCGCAACGCTACGCTGAAAACACCGGCTTTGATATGAAAGTCTATGTAACTGGAAGTGAGGTCTACGCCGCAGTAGCAAAAAAATCACCTTTGCACCCCGACATGGAACAGCATTTTATACCGCTCACTCCACAAATTCGCAAGCTTGCTGTGCAAGTTGGAAAGCTTTTTGGTCTGGACATATATGGATTGGACGTTGTAGAGACACCCACTGGTCCGGCGATAGTAGATATCAATGACTTTCCTAGTTTCGGGGGAGTGCCAAGGGCAGTTGTACGCGTTTCAGAATACGTGTTACACGCAGCAAAAAGAGCTGAAATACAACGATCAATGCATATTGAGCAAGCCCAGCACCGTAAACAGACTTTAGTAAGGAGTTAATATATGGATATCTGCTTGATTATGGATAACCCAGAAACACCACATCATCCCGTTATAGGAGTAGCGCTACAAAAATTACGCGCGACACATACTGTTCGGCTGTTAGATGTGCGCACTTGTACAGAAGCTGAGGCTATCGCTAAAGAAGAGCAATACCTATTGGCGGATCTTTATTTGCTTAAATCACATGCACCTCAAGCATTAGCAGTTGCACATCATCTTGAGCGAAAGGGCGCGCTCGTTATAAATAGCTGGGCAGCCTCTGTAGCTTGTCAGGATAGAGTACTTATGGCACAACGCATGCACGAGGTAAATTTACCCTGGCCTGTTACGCGAAGTTTTTCTACCCTGGGAAACTTACTTGAAGAACGTGAAATGTTATCAAGCTTACCTTTTCCACAGATAATTAAAAGCTACTTTAGTCATAGAGGTGATCTGGTAGGGAAGGTTGACAATATTGAGCAATTAGAGGCGCTTGCTCCAGAATGGAGCCAGGAACCGATCGTCTTGCAAGAGTTTGCTGCCGGAGATGGGTGGGATATCAAGATGTGGGTGATCGATCAACAGATCTTTGCTGCACGTCGAAGGACACCTTTAGAGCCAAACGCATCTAAAGAAGATTTCCCAATTTCACCTGAAGAGTTACCTGCTGACTGGGCACATATAGCAAAAGAGATTGGACGAGTCTTCAACATGAGACTCTATGGTATTGATTTATTGTTGACTGAGCATGGGCCTATAATCGTTGATGTCAATGGTTTTCCAGGCTTTCGTGGCGTTCCTGGAGCCGATAGCGCCCTGGTAGCTCTGGTGGAAAATATCGCGTTGGAAAGAAAGGCTTAAGCATGAGTGTTGATGCTTCTGATGTACATACAAATTTATCTATATTAGATCTCCCTGCCATCGTAACGATGCTATACCAACGAGCAGACCAGCATCTATTGCCAGATGCTCAAGCAACTCCGGGGCTGTTTGTGCGTTACTTACGCCGCAAGCCAGCAAGGGGTCTCGCAATCATTTACAGCGTAGATGAATTAGGACACACCAACAAATCACACTCAAATGATCCCAACCGCTCGGTCAGCCTGACTCTCGATGAGCAAGCGCTGGAAGGCGCTCGCATTCGTTTTACGAAAGCCGAGGCTCAAGCAGTAGATATCGAGGTGCAACGGTCAGGTGTTCTGCGCGCCGATAATATTGGGCTTTCAGTTCAGGCATTTCCCGCTGATAGTAACTTACCTGCATTGGCCGCAAGTTGTGATACATCTCCCCATAGCACAGTATTCGAGGCATTACAGGTTGCTGCTCGTATGCAACTTGGTGATGATACCTGGCAGCTTGTTTCTGCTAGAGCAGTGCCAGTACGCTACAAACCAGCGAATCGCTGTGTCATTCGCTACCATCTTGCCCTCGATCATGGAATTGATGATGGAGCAACAACCAGAAATCTGACGCTTTTCGGTAAGGTCTATGCGGATCCAGAGCAAGCACGCAGTGTACAAGATTTACAGCAAAGACTCTATGATGAGCAGGCAAGCAAAACTGAAGTTGCTAAAAACATAGAGAATGGTGAAGAGACACCCGTAATTGTGCATGGCGGAGGTACACCCCTTCTCCCACGTCCATTAGGGATGGTCGATTCACTTGGACTAACTTTTAATGCTGCTGTACAACCAAAGAATTATCGCGAACAACTGCTGACAGGAACTCGCGCACTTCGACCAAAAATGGAGAAAGGAAAAGGAGGCGAGATCACAGAGTTAATAATTCCAACCGAAGAACTTTGGCTTACGGCTATTGCTCTGGCTCGATTGCATACAAGCATGGTTCGTCCTAACGAGAAAGCGCCGCGCACAGGCGCAAAAGAAGCGAAACGAGCTCGCGATCGCGCATCTCTGATTGCAGGTCATAATCCATCGCAGGCAGATGATGTTTTGGGATTGGCGGAACAGCTAGCCACTCGTTTGGAGACACTTGAGCCGGATGCCTACAGGCCAGCACACGGCGGCTTTAAAGCCAGTCAGTTGCTGTTCCACAGTCACAAAGTGTTCGTCGTTGATTTTGATGGTTTTTGTCTGGCAGATCCTGCGCTTGATGTCGGATACTTTCTGGCTTACTTGCGCCCAAGCGGACTTTGGTATCATCTTCCCGGTATGATGCCATGGTTCCAGGCAGCAGCAGAAGCGTTTACTTCTACCTACCGCCATGCAATGCTCGAGCTTGGCATTGCGGAAGAAGTAATCGACGGCATCTCGCAGCGTTCAAAACTTTACGAAGCTGCACTCTTATTCAAAATTGCAACTCGAAGGGTCAACCGTCTCAATAGCCCTAGACCCAAAGAGCTAGCAGCTATGCTAGAAGAGATTTCAGCATGCTTATCAACTTAAGACCGGGAGGTTTCAAACACTCATGTTCAAATTTCTGTTCCGTAATCTTAAAAGGATTGCGCTGGCTGATAGGAATGGCCATTTTAGTGACGATTCTTACAAGTGCTTTGTGCTATCGGTGCTGCCTGGCCATTAAAATTTATAACGAGCAAAGTTCAGAATTCAGGGAATGATCCCTCCTGCTTATTCCCATTTCTCAATCCGGTCCTCAATAAATTTGATAATCCCATATTTGACCCATCGCTTGCTCCGTTAACACCTGGCGGGCCACCACAAACGCCAGGGATATCTCCATGCCCCATCTCACTCACCCAAACTAATGCAATCATAACCTTCAGCCACCATAGTACTAATGGTGTCATCGTGTTTTCATTGATCATATTGGTTATATTCGGCACATTAGCCGCAATATTGGGTTACCTTGACCTCTACATTGCCGCTTTTATTGGACAAAACCTCACGGCCAAGTTACGCAATCAACTGTTCGATCACCTGCAACGCCTATCACTAGACTGGCATGGCACCAAAAAGAAAGGTGATCTTGTCCAGCGTATTACAGGCAATATTGCTGATGTCGAGAAACTTCGTTACTGATGGATTGGTAGATATACTATCGGCAACCCTGACAATCGTTGTCATTGCTGCTGTGATGCTTTTATCTCCAACCACTTATACAATTGATCTCCCTTGCTATTGCACCGTTGCTATTCGTTCCTCGTCGTTGTGTATACCAAAAGCATCAAAGGAGCAACAAAGCGAGCAGCAAAAGCAGCCGGGCAGGTCGCAGATGTAGCTACAGAGGATATCAATGCGCTTACAGTGATTAAAGTGTTTACCCGCGAAGAACGAGAAGCCGTTCGTTTTGGTCAGCACGTCGATACAAAGCCGCAGAGCAGGGCTACGTGCTGGCAACCTGCAAGCTCAGTTCGCTCCTCTCGTCGGTTTTCTCATCGCACTTGGTACTGCTACCATTGTGGGTGTTGGCGGCTATGTAGCAGCGGGGAATAATTTCAATGTTGGTTTCTTCACGATCCCTGCATCAAGCGTGGATATTGGAACGCTCATTATTATTCCTCATCTTTCTAGGGTTGTTATACCAGCCAATGCGCGATGTTTCGAAGCTATTAGCGCTTAGCAGCACCGCGTCGGCAGCCGTCGAGCGTATAGAAGAAGTACTGAACCAAGCGCCAGAAGTCTTGGAAAGCGATGTTCCTTACCACGGGCCGACCAAACTAAGAGGTGAAATCACTTTTGACAACGTGGTCTTCGGCTATGCAACAGGTGTCCCGGTACTAAAAGGGATTAATCTACACATCCCCCAGGGCAAAAAAATCGCTCTTGTGGGGCTCTCTGGAGGCGGTAAAACGACACTGGTCAAGTTAATCCCACGTTTCTATCAGACCCAGCAAGGATCTGTTAGAATCGATGGTGTCGATAATCGCATGTATCCTCTCAATGTACTACGACAAAACGTGAGCATGGTTTTACAAGACTCGGTGCTATTCGAGGGGACCATTCGTGAAAACATCTCCTTAGGCAAACCAGGAGCAGGTGATTACGAAGTCATTGAGGCCGCGAAAAAGGCGAACATTCATGAGATGATTTTGAGCAGGATTTGGGTGGATATGATGGAATAGTTCGCGAACAAGGTAAGAATTTGTCTGGTGGACAACGCCAACGCATAGCCATCGCCCGTGCAATTTTGCGCGACGCTCCTATCTTGATCCTAGATGAACCTACTGCAGCCCTGGACGTCGAATCCGAAGTCGAGGTCATGCATGCGCTGAATAACCTGATCGTCGGACGTACAGTGATCATGATTTCTCACCGCCTCAGCACTTTGGGCAACGTTGAAGAGATCGTTGTCCTTAAGGAGGGACGCATAGCTGAACAGGGAAGTTTCAAAGAGCTTGAAACGGCGAGGAGGTGTTTTTGCAGCTCTTCTCGAAGAGCAGAATCGTTACAACCTGGAGAAGGCGGGTGAGCAGTCCCTGATTTTAGAGAAAGCAGCCGCGCAGTCCATGATTCGGTCAGCCTTTGCCCCCACACCTGGTTCCTATGAACAGTACCAGGTTCAGCCCCCTCCACAGCCACCAATGAGACCGGTTTCACCTCCACCAGTGTTAGGTCAGAACTGGCCTGTGCAGGCAGGTGCATCACCTCAGTCAGTGTCACCTGCTTTTACTAACAGGCAGCAAAATGGAAATGGCAGGCAACAGGGGCAACCTGTCATGGAATAATAATGTACAACCAGCAGTAACCCCGCCAGCTAATGCACGCATAGTTATCGAGCTAGATGGAAAGGTTGTCGCTGAGCAGCCTTTGAATAAGCAGGTGATGACTATCGGAAGGCTTTCAGGAAACGATATCCAGGTACCTTCTCAACGTGTCTCACGTCTGCATGCAAAAATCCGCTGGGAAAACGGCAGGTGGTTGATTGAGGATGCTGAGAGCTTGAATGGGCTGATCTATCGCGGTAATCGCATTGATAGACTTGCACTCAGCAACGGGGATCGCATTTACATTGCACCGACCGCAGTGCTACAGTACGTTACACAATAAATGACACGAAGAGGGACGAAGGCGATTGCCCTCGTCCCTCTTCGTGTTTGTAACAATTTATACTAAATCACGTATCTCGCCGTTCGGATTATAGCGTGCAATCCTCAGAACAGGCCTGCCGCCGATGAACGTCGGCAAGAACACTTCCTGTGTTTGTTCATCTCACATAGCGATAGTATGGGTCTGTTTCCCCAAAACCTCGTCGCCGAGTTTGTGAAACTCACCGGCTTGCTCATCAAAGATCGAAATCCCACCTGCGCAGCCTACAAACAAAAGATGCCGAGAAGTATCGATCACAACGATATCCGGACCGGACTCCAACTTTGCCTTAGCTGGATTGGTCGGAATTACTTTCATAGTCGTCAGATCAACCCGCACGAGATTTTCGAAGAGGTTTTGAGGTGAGGAACTAAAGTCAGTGCAAGCGATGAAACCAACATGCTGTTGTGAATCGACAGCCAGGCCATGAGGAGTACTACATGTTAGCTGGCAAATCTATTTCTTTTACAATAGCTAATGTGACAGGATCAATTTCGAAGAATTCTCCGGTACCCGATGGTGGCAATAGGAATGGGTTTAGATCATTGCATTCGGAAGCACCGCAGATGTTACGAAGAGCATATGTAATCCAGTATCGTATTTGTTATGCCCTACATCATGTCCATAACGAGGAATATTACCCGGCTCAACAGGAACTTTCGGAGCATTCTCTCCCGACGTTACATTCTCACCTGGCAATAATGGAACATTGCCAAGATTGATCAACTTGATGAGCTTATCATGAACGGCATCAATAACCGCAACATTCTCATTACTCCTTAGAACATTCATTGAGATTGTATTAGGCGGACTGCCAGGATCAGAAACGAAAATCAATTGATGGTCTGGATCATAAGAAATCGCATCAGGACCCTCGTTATCAGGAAGTGCTATGGGAGTGAACTTTGAGCGTGTGCACATCGATGTCGTAGATGATATTGTCCTGCGCATCAGCCGCATAAACCTTACCCAATTCGGGCACATCTACAACTCCCGCTACCTGGGGTATATCAACTCGACCAGTGACCATTTGCTTTTGAGTATTAAAGACGATGATGTGCCCATCATATTTAGGGTCAAATTTGACAGGTGGTTTTTCAAGCGCGAGCAGGTCCGGGCTAGGCCCTGAGTGAGCAATAAACAATTGATGTGTAGCTACGTCATAAGCTTGAAAATCAAAGTGGTCAAAATTTTGTTGAATGCCAGGATCCAGCGGATTTGTGTGACCAGGGCTTGCAGGTCCCAGGCCACTGGGAAGTGGAACATCCTGAATTAATACAAGCGCTGGGGGCTGGTGATGGGGTAACGAACTGATGAACAACCGCTACCAACAAGAATACCAGGAGGCTGAAGCTTACTATACCTATTATCCAAACAAATAATCTTCCTGCACCAGAACCTTTGGAATCCGCTGAAGTATTAGAATTTTTAGCCATTTGACTTTCCTTTAAAACACAAACCGTTACTTACGACACCTATCTCTCTTCACTTAGTATCCCTCAAAGGCAAAGAGAATGCGATGAAATACTGCATAAAAATGATGTGAATAGTTACCATTAGAACTGCATAGTGATTGACCTTGACTATTGTATCAAACTTTCCAATTTTATCCAAGAGAAACAGCCTCTTTCCACTTCCAAAGCTACATATATTTGTGATAGACTTTGTTGAGTTCCTTCTCATAAGATTAACGCCCGTAGTGAGCTTTTGTAGTTCTACAGTTTCTGGGTGATTTTTTAGTGTCTACTTCCCGGTAAGCACTAATCGTACAAGATCTCAGAGATTCTAACGCACGGAGGAAATTCCCTATGGCAAGCTTCTTATTTCGCAATCTCAAAGGCTATCGTTTCCTGGTAGTATTAGCTGTTGCTATGACATTTGCGCAGGTGGGTGCTGACATCTTACTCGCACTTCCGATCTTATACATCTCAAATAAGATACAGTTTCCCTTTATTCGCTCGAAAAATCCGCCTGCCTTTCTAGATCCTCTTATAAACCCTTTCAATACATTCGCTTCACCGCACGACCAAGCCGTTGCAGCCGCACATGGCGTACCAACTACAATTGGCGTTATTTTCTTCTCGGTCTTTGCGCTGCTAATTCTGAGCATCTTGAGCGCAATAATGGCCTATATTGGACTCTACCTTGCCTCTTTTATTGCTCAAAACCTGACTGCAAGGCTGCGCAGGCAACTCTTCGAACACCTACAGCGATTAAGCCTGGATTGGCACGGAAAACAGAAGAAAGGGGATCTGGTTCAGCGAGTTACAGGCGACATTGCCAATATTGAGAAACTTGTCACCGATGGGCTGGTCGATCTGATTGCTGCGACATTAACTGTTGTGGGTGTCGTCATCGTAATGCTACTCGTCAATTGGCAATTTACGCTGATCTCTATTGTGATTGTACCCGCACTCGCTTTGATCGTACTTGGCTACACGACAAGTATCAAAGTAGCATCGAAAAAGGCCGCCAAAGCGGCCGGGCAGGTCGCAAACGTAGCATCAGAGGATATTGGAGCTATAACAGTACTCAAAGCTTTTACACTCGAGGAGCGTGAGTCTGCGCGCTTTAATAAATATGTCGGCAAGAATCGCGAGGCTGGTCTACGCGCTGGTGGTTTACAGGCGCAGTTCACACCGCTTGTTGGTATTCTGCTTGCCTTAGGCACTGCCATTATTCTTGGAGTCGGAGCATATGTCGCAGCAGGCAATCAATTCAGTATTTTGTTCCTCACCATCCCTGCATTTTCAATCACCATAGGTGTCTTGTTTGTATTCCTTGGTTATCTTAAAATGCTTTACCAACCGTTTCGCGACCTCTCGAAGTTAACAAATCTGTATACCAGCGCATCCGCCGGAGCAGACCGTATCGATGAAGTAATGGATGCAGCACCAGAGGTAGCCGAGAGCAACATACAATATCGTGGCCCAACCAAACTGAAAGGTGACATCTCTTTTGAGAATGTCATCTTCGGCTACACTCCAAATCGTCCAATCCTCAAAGGCATCAACCTGCATATTCCAGCTACCAAAAAAGTAGCACTCGTTGGTCTTTCAGGAGGCGGTAAAACAACGTTGGTAAAGTTGATCTCTCGTCTCTATGAAATCCAGCAAGGAGTGGTACGCATTGATGGTATAGATAATCGGATGTTCCCACTCTCAGTCTTACGCACGAACGTGAGCATGGTATTGCAGGACAATGTATTATTCGAGGGCACCATCAGAGAAAATATCGAGATAGGCAAACCAGGAGCCAGTTTCGAGGAGGTCATCGAGGCTGCAAAAAAAGCGCATATGCACGACACTATCATGAATTTACCAGATAAGTACGATACAGAAGTACGAGAACAAGGCAAGAATTTCTCAGGTGGACAGCGTCAACGTCTAGCAATTGCGCGCGCGATCTTGCGCGATTCTCCCATCCTGATCCTGGATGAGCCAACAGCAGCTCTAGATGTGGAGGCGGAGGCAGAAGTCATGCATGCACTGGATAAACTGGTTGTTGGACGCACAGTACTCATGATTTCGCATCGACTCAGTACACTCGGCAACGTTGACGAAATTATCGTGCTCAAGGATGGACGTATCGTTGAACAGGGGACATTCAAAGAGTTAAAGCGCAGTGGTGGTGTGTTTGCTGGACTTCTTGATGAACAGAATCGCTATAACCTAGACCGTGCCGGAGATAAATCTATCATGCGTTCGGCATTCATGCCAGAACCAGCAGTAGCTGGACCCTACCAGATTCCCATTTCACCTGCGCAATATAGCCCTGGGATGCCACCTCAACCATCAGCTGCCCAACAGTTGTCTGGAATGCCCCCATCGCCAATGCAAAGACCACCAGTATCTGGTAATGGCGGAAGGGCTGTACGTGACGGAGTGTATGTCGATGCTGGCAGGCAAGCAGCAGCCTTTACCCAGCAGGCGCGTGTCATCATTGAAGTTGATGGAAAAATCATCGGCGAACGAAAACTCGATAAACCTATATTGACTGTCGGCCGTCTTTCAGTTAACGATATTCAAGTACCTTCCCAGCGCGTTTCTCGCTTGCATGCTAAGATACGCTGGGAAAACAATGTATGGGTCATCGAAGATGCAGAAAGTTTGAATGGTCTGGTCATTCGTGGTCAACTGGTTGAGCGGCATGTCCTATCAAACGGAGATCGCATACACGTAGCACCAACAGCAGTTGTCCGCTTCGAGCAAAAAACCTGATATAATGGCCAGATACATCGTCCCGCACGGGACGATGTATCTGGCCATTATATTCCATACCGCTCGCAAAGTTCAGCATAAACCTCCTGTAGTTCGTGTTCTGCGACATAAGCATCTATCTTCTTTTTGAGCTCCTCGCGATCTGGATGCCCAATACGCCGATCTTCGACATACGCTTGTACCAATGTTGTGAGGGCTTCGCGATACTTACCCTGCTTTTGATACAGTTCCCCCTGGCGATGCAATACCGCACCACGCTCTGCAGGTGTGTCCAGATTGGTTGCAATAGCAGCAGCCGCACTATAGAAACTCTCTGCCTCAGCATAGTGAGTCTGAAACTGGGCTACATCGCCCAATCCTCTGAGTGCGCGGCCTTCAAGTTGCATAGCTTTTTGTTCATGCGCTAATGTGCGAGCATGCTCGAAGCGTTCTTTTGCGTCGGAAATCTGTCCTTCGGCAAGGAAGTTTGCTCCAAGCGAGTTCGATACGAGCGCTTCATCTACAAGATTCCCTGTGTTTTTAAACAGGACAAGCGATTGATCATAGTAATCACGCGCAGCTATAAGGTTACTCCTTTTTCGAGCAATATCACCCAGGACACGCAATGCCCATCCTTCTCCGCGCAAAGCCTTCTGCTCACGGAAAATAATTATTGCTTCACTGCATGTCCTCTCAGCTTGATCGTATTTCCCTTGATCAAGAAAGACAGCGCTTTGTTCGCTCAGCACCCAGGCTTGCCAGAAACGCAGGCCAAGTTTGGTGAAGAGCCGCAATGCCTCATCGCTATCCACAAGCGCTTCAGTATACAGCCCCAATGCCTCATCAATCGTGCTTCGATCGTACAGCACGTGAGCGTACCCCTCTTCATTGTTCAGTATATGAAAACTGGTGAGCACCTCTTCCAACTGCCCCTGAGCCTCGTGATAGCGGCCATATCCGCGACTGACTTCTCCAAGCACCATCTGCATCCATGCCACCCCACTCATATCTCCAGCATTCCGAAAGAGTTCAAGAGCTTTTTGGGCATGATCACCCGCTTGTTGGAAATGACCTTCCTCACGATACAGCATTGCAAGCTCGTAGAGAGCCCACCCTTCCTCATCCGGTTCATTCTGCTCGTGATGCAACGTAAAACTGCGCGTGAGGCAACCCAATGCCTGGGCATAATGACCCTGCCGACGTAAAATCGCACCCAGGCAGCATTGTATTTTTCCTTCACCAGTCTTATCATCCACATGCAAAGCATGGTTTTGGGCACGTTCGAGCATAGTCAGCAATTCTGTGGCGCGCCCTCGATCTTGCAGATCCCTGGAGGCGCTTACAGCCAGGTGAATGGCTTTCTGTACATCTTGCTGCTCTCCTGCTTTTTCCAGATGCTCAAATGCAGCAAACCATTGCTCTGCAGACGGATGCGGCAGACTGCTATAATATGCGGCTGCTACACGATGTATACGCTTGTGTTCCTCGGATGGCAGTAATGTGTGGGCAAAGTGGCGCACCTGTGCATGTATATGATAGTGACGGCCATCGAACTGCACAAAAGAGGCCTGTACCAGTTCGTCACGTGCGCCGCGCCAGTTTTTTTGCAGTTCTGTGGGAAATATGGACCCTGCAACGCGTAACACGTCCTCTTTTTCCTCAGAACTGATACTTTTCAAAGCACGTTCACTCTCCAAACGTTCGATCGTCCGCGTTGTAGAAGCGCTTTTCGGCTCTACGAGCATTGCAATTTGTTCATGACTAAATGGTAACGTGAAAACAGCAAGATAGGGCAAAAGCTCACGTGCCGGTTCCGATAAGAGCTTGTATGAAACTTCGAAGACAGCCGCCATACCTTCCAGTTGCGATTCTACAAGTTCATCGCGAACTTCCTCGAGCGATCGGGTAGCAGCCTCTGGCACAAAGACTTTGCCATTGATCGATTGCGCCCTCCCAAAGATCAATTCAGCACCTAAAGGGTATCCATCTAAAAGCGTGCAAATTTCTTCCAGGATGGCTTGTTGCTCTGGATCGTCCAGTTGGATATGCTCGGCCAGGTTACTCGTCTCAGCCAGTTCCGTAAAGAGTTTCAGCAGGTCTGCATTCGCCATTTTATCCACGCGAAGCTCGTACCAATGACAGGTCGCACCTTCCAACACCGCTACTCTTTCCGGGTTGGAATGCGAGGTGAGCAGTACAACGACGTATGTTGGCAATGCGCACAGGAAATGTAGCCAGGTGCCAACAGCAGATCGTTCTTGTACTTCATCGAAGCGATCGAGAAGCAACAAACAATGAAACCCGCGATTTGCCAGATTACGATAACCGTCAAGTACAACCTGCTCGCAATAATGTATGTTCGCAGTATGCATTCCCTGCGTAGGGATATGCAAGTGTTTGGCTATCTCAATAAGTGCCTCAGCGAATAACTTCCCTCCCTGCAATGAAATACCTATTGATCCTCCGTGAAATTTGTCCCGATTACGTTTCACTGCTTCGATCGCCAGTGCGCTTTTTCCAATACCTGCTGGACCTGTAATAGCAATGTGATGCACGCCTGGCCGCAGTACATGCTGACTTTTCAGTTCGCGACGTTGCTCATCATTCACGGCTGCTTGTGTGAGGAGTTCATTCAACTCTTGCAATTCTCGTTCACGTCCCACAAAGTTTTGGGCAGCGCCAAGCTGTGCTAAGGAATGCTCCTGCTCTTCAAGCTCATTTTGAACTGCTAAAAAGGCAACTGGACCCTCATGCCCCTGGATCACATGGCGATAGAGTACTGGTATAAACCAGCCATGGTGCTTAAACAGCGGCAGCATAGCTTGCCTTGCCCGGGACAAAGCCTCCTCTAAGGTTCTCCCACTGGCCAGTGCTTCATAAAAGTGAAACATAAACGTCGGACTAAGCTTATCCTCTATCGAGAAAGGCATAGCAATCACGGCAGGCACTTGCGATACCACTAAGGATGTTGCGAGTGTCGCATCAATTGCCGCTTGCTTTTGTCTATGACTCGTGGTCCCGCTTTCTTGTGAAAGCATAGCCGTTTCGCAGGCTGCAAAGACCGCCAATCGCACATCGCTACTGACGAATAATTCTCGTAAGGTCTCTGTATCGATTAATCTACTTGTCCCTTCGTTATCACAGAAACACAGAAATGTTTGAGGATCCACACCACGTAGCGAGGTTCCACACGCGTTACATTTACGGGCATTGAGAGCATTGAGAGCATCACAATCATCAGCTGGGCACTGTCGCCTGAATGCTCCGTGCCCGTCGAAATGGATGGCATAACAAGGATAGGCTATATCTCTCTCATCAAAGGCTCCTACACCTCCGCGAGAATTCAAGTAACGCACAAGTTCATCGAATGTCGGTGGATCCAACCGTTCCAACAATAACCTATTATCTTCTATTAAGCTTGAGAGGCCATGCTCCATTTCTTCATAGCTACTCTCAATTTCCAATGGTGGATAATCAACAGGAGAAGCGCCAATATACAAGATACGCAGGGGTGGATGAACAGGCAATTCATCGTCTGATGGCATATCAGGACGCACAACAGCACGAGTCAAAGTGAAGATGCCTGAGGCGAGAAGAAAATACTCGTCATTATGAAGGAGTTCCCAGGGATAGCGCACAAACTCATGACATTCCGGCGTAAAACTGAGGGTAAGCGCGACTGATCCACGTCTCCTAATTGCATTCTGTATGACACCACGTAACACAGCCCTGATCGATTGTTCTGAGGATTCACGGCGCTCTGTTCCAGAAATTACAGATCCAAAAAGTGATTGATACAGAAGCTGCCCAATCTCGCGTAATTCACGATCATCGCTTCCAATGGTGTTGAGTTTTCTCAGGAGCGTATTTAATTGTCTCGCGTTGACTGGAGGAATAAAGGTACCGCAAATAACACGCCCTGATTGGCTGTCTTGTGCCTGTAACTCGAAAGTGCCATCATCGCATTTTCGAAATAGCAGGTTCAGGGTCTCTCCCATAAGTCAAGATCTCTCACATTCTGTGATTACATTATTTTCATAGGAAGGGAGATATAACTCATCGCCCGCATGATTCGTAGTCCAGGTGACATAATACGCACTATATGCAATACGAGCAGTAAATTCTTATTCAGTATATCATACTGTCCGGGTTAGATGTTCAGTATACAAAGCACATACAGTTTCAATTGCTCTATTAATCACCCCAGAACAATTCGACTTTCCCAAACCGCACTTTATCACCCACTTTAACCCCTGCTTCTTCAAGAGCTTTTGTCACACCCATCTTGGAGAGCGTTACTTGCAATCGATCCATTCCCTCCTCGCTCTCCAATTTTGTCATATTTACTGCTCGTTCGACGCGTTTTCCTTTCACTATATAGACGCCTTTCTCCCTGATTATTGAAAAAGCATCTGCTGGTTGCGGTCGAAGAACAGGCCCTTCATTGTTGACGATTTCCTGATCAGCTTTGCGTAAAATTTCTTCCTGCTGAATCTCCTCTAACTGGTTAACAGCAAACTGCATAAGTTCTTCCGTTCCTTGATGAGCAACGGCAGAAATAGCAAAAACGGGAAAACCAGCCGCTTCGACCCTGGCTTTGAACGCAGGCCAGCGTTCTTGCGCTTCTGGTAAATCCATTTTGTTCATTACGACGATCTGTGGTCGCGTCGCCAGGTGTTCATCGTATTCTCGCAGTTCCTGATTGATAGTTATAAAATCCTGCCAGGGGTCTCGATCGATAGATGCTCCATCAAGAATGTGTAAAAGCAAGCGTGTACGTTGTACATGCCGCAAAAACTCATGGCCTAGACCAACTCCCTGCGCTGCGCCTTCGATTAACCCGGGTATATCTGCCAGTACAAAGCCAAACTCATCGCCACTCCCTGGTTGCCCAACACTGACCACACCAAGGTTTGGCGAAAGAGTAGTGAAAGGATAATCAGCAATCTTTGGTTGAGCGGCAGTAACAACAGAAAGTAGGGTAGATTTTCCCGCATTAGGATAACCTACCAGTCCAACATCTGCTATTAATTGCAACTCAAGTAAGAGCCAGCGTTCTTCGCCAGGCTCGCCTTTTTGTGCTTCACGAGGCGCCTGCCGTGTAGAAGTGGCAAAATGCACGTTACCCAGACCGCCACGTCCTCCACGGGCTATCATAGTGCGCTGACCATCATCTACCAGGTCTGCTACCAACTCATTTGTCTCGGCATCACGGATAACAGTGCCACATGGAACACGCATAAGAAGGTCTTCTCCCTTATTTCCATGCTTTTTTTGGCGTGCTCCTGCTCCCCCCGAAGATGCCTTAAAGTGTTGGCGGAAACGAAAATCGATGAGCGTATTCAATCGTGCATCTGCTTCCATATAGATACTTCCTCCTCGTCCTCCATCTCCACCATCTGGGCCTCCATATGGCACAAACTTTTCACGCCGGAAGTGAATAGAGCCATCCCCACCATCCCCAGCCTTAACATATATTTTTGTATGATCGTAAAACATAGCGTATCCCTAAAAATGTATATAGGTGAATTTAAGTACAATTGCAGTGAGTAGGAGTATATCATATTCTCTCATAGAGTGCTACTCACCCTGATAGGGTCAGGCGTTAGGACATTGATTCCAACCAGGTGCTCCATCAGCTCATCTGGTGAAGAGAACCGGATCGGCCACCCGTGTCATTCTGAGCGTTAGCGAAGAATCTCGGCACCCAATAGGTGAGATTCTTCGCTAACGCTCAGAATGATATAGCTATGTGAAGGATGACAGGCGAGTCTTCTCCATTCCGGTCGCATACTCGTTAACACTTGCGGATCTCCTGATCAAATACGTGGAATCAATGGGTGGTAGGAAGAGTGGTGTGGCAGTTGCCTGATCTCCAGTGGCACTATGGAAGGCACCATACAGATGTGGAACGCCAGTTGTGATTGAAGTAGTGTCAGGATCCGGCTCTAGGTGAACCAGGCACAACACCCCATGTACCATAACCTCCTACATTTGAATTACAATGACCAGTGCTATCAAGGCTGCAATAGTTTCCTACAAGATCCCCATTTGACTGCACTGTACCATAGAAATAGAGGGGATTTACACTACGAGATTGTACAATAAACTGGATATAGTTCTTATTTGTCACATACCCGTTGAAAGGGCCACTTCCCGTAAGCCCTCCACTCACTGTAAAGTTTCCTCTGATATTCGCTTGTTGTTGTTGGATCGCCAGCGACATATTGCCTTTAATTGATCCTAATGCATCAGTGATTGTACCGTTATATGTGCCAGCAACACCTGGATAGCCTGCTGGAATGGGCGTTGAAGTTTGTGTCACTACTTGAGAAGGCGTAACCTCGCGTGTAGGGGTGATCCTGGGAGTAGATTTATGTGCAACCGTTGCAATCGGTGTAGTTGAAATGGAAGTATTTCGATGCCCTGGTAGAGACAGTACAATCAGTGCTGCAGCCATACTAACAAGAAGCGCGAATAACAATAAAAATAGCACACCTAATCTTCTACGATTTTGTGGACGCCTATCCATGACGAAGGTGGAAGTATCATGAACGGGCAAAATAGATGTATTCATAGGCGCTGAACGTGCCTGAGCAGCCGTTGGTCCAGGCATTATTATAGGCCCCTGCACGTGAGGGTCTTCAACAACATGGGCATTCAACTCTTGCCAGAAATCCTGCACTGTTGGGAAACGATCGTTCATATCCACCGCCATTGCTCGATAGATAGCATCGGCAACGTATTGCGGAACATTTGGAGCAAACTTACGAATCGACTCCAGAGGATCAATTCCTTTGCTCCCTAGATTAGTCGTTCGATAAAAAGCATCAGCCGGAACAATCCCGGTTAACAAGGTATAGATGGTGGCTCCCAGTCCATAGACATCGGTGCGAGTGTCTGTTCCAATGCCATATTGCTCCGGCGCAGCATAGCCTGGTGAAGCATGACGCACAGCAGTCGTAGTAGAATCTGGGTCAAATTCCTTAGCGATGCCAAAATCAACCAGAACTGCTTCGTTGCCTGATGGAGGTACGATGATGTTAGCCGGTTTAATATCCCTGTGAATAATTGGAGGCTTCTGATTGTGCAGGTAAGATGTTGCGTTCATCATCGGCGCTATAATATTTAGCACCTGCGACACTGAAAAGCGCATGTTTGGCTGATTCCGGCGAAGTACTTCAAGGTTGGACCCTTCGACATAGTCCATTAACATGTATGCTCGTTCATTTTTATCGTCTTCGAATATATGATAGACACGCGGTAGGGCTGGATGATCAAGTCGCCTGAGTAGATCAGCCTCAAAGACAAATCGTTTTCTTTCCTGTTTATTAGGATCGATCACTTCCTTCAAGGCAAAAAGATTCTGACGTACTCTTTGATCTTGCACCTTGTAGACCGCACCAAATCCACCTTTCCCTAGCAATTCTTCCACCCGGTAACGCCCACCTACGATGCTTCCTGGGGGGAGAGTTGTGTGTACTTCTTGCACTATGCACCTCTAAGACTAGAATAGTCATTTCGCATCCTCATATGATTGTTCACTTAGGACACGGATTAGCAAGTGCAGTAGTATACCTTAGCTGAACTCTTACTGATGAAACTCAGTGTCTTTTAAGGCTCATGCTCATTCTCAAAAGTTATTAAGCGCGCTCCCCTTGCATACGTAAAGTATGTCCACGCCCACTGGAAGATGGCTACCAGGCGATTGCGAAATCCTACCAGGAAGTAGATATGCACAGCAAGCCACATCAACCATGCAAAGAAGCCCGTGAGGCGAATGTTACCGAGATCTACAATAGCGTATGAACGTCCCACAGTAGCCAGGTTGCCTTTATCACGGTAATAAAAAGGCTTGTCCAGTTCATTGCCCTTAACTCGACGGCTGATGACTGAAGCCACATACTGACCACCTTGCATAGCGACCTGTGCAACACCTGGCAAAGGTTTCCCGTCTTGAATGAAGCTGGCAGTATCACCAATCACAAATACGTTTGGATGCCCTGGAATTGATAAATCGTTCGATACCTTTACACGACCCGCCCGATCTACTTCAGTTCCTAACCACTTACCTGCAGAGGATGCTGAAACACCTGCCCCCCAAATGATCGTCGCGGAATTGATACGCTCTCCGTCAACTACAACCCCATGTTCGTCCACATCTGTAACAGGTGTATCGGTTTGAACTTCCACACCCATCGAAACCAATTTCTGCTGCGTTTTCTGAGTCAGGGATTCAGGGAATGTCGCCAGTATCCTTGGTCCAGCCTCGATAAGTACAATGCGTGTCATACGGGTATCGATATGTCGGAAATCGGATGCCAGGGCTTTATGCGCCAATTCTGCAATCGCGCCAGCCATTTCAACTCCAGTTGGCCCCGCGCCAACAAGCACAAAAGTTAAAAGTGCTTTGATTTTCTCCGGATCGGTCTCGATTTCGGCAGCTTCAAAAGCCAGCAGTACCTTGCGCCGAATGGATATTGCATCAACGATCGATTTCAACCCTGGTGCGTAATGCTCCCATTCGGGATGCCCAAAGTAGTTATCGTGGACGCCAGTTGCAAGCACAAGGTAATCGTACGGTACTGAACGATCACCCATCAGCACATACTGTCCCTGCATATCAACACCTGTCACCTCGTCCATGAATACTTCTGCATTTTTTTGATTTCGCAAAATACCCCGAATTGGAGAACAGATATCCGCTGGCGATAAGCCTGCAGTAGCAACCCAGTATAACAATGGCTGAAACAGGTGATGATTCTGGCGATCTATCACCGTAACCTGTACAGGCGCATTGCGTAACGCTAGCGCCGCCCGCAATCCTCCAAAACCGGCACCAACTATTACAACACGCGGTAGTTCAACAGGACGATTATGAATAGCACCCTCAACGTTCTTTGGAGTGCCTAATCTGACTCCACTTAGGGGCGTGTGTGACGTTGATAATGGATGGGAGTCCCTGGATTGCCCTGGCGCATCAGCACTCGTAGAGTTTATTGTATCGTGTATTTCAGTCATGGTAGTAACCTCGCAAAGGTGCATCACATTTTTAATACAATAATAGATTACAGCAAATCGAGAACGGCAACAACTCAGAAATCTTTGCTTCAATAATTCCTTGTATCACTTCGAAGCATATACAAACCATATGAAACTACGTCTTGGTAAGCTCGCGTGTTATACTAAACTCTATAAGCAGTTAATCAGAAGACGCCTCAGGTTGTCGTGATGACGAAAAGTAACAAGTTCTCAAGCCCATAATTTTGTTTTATTTGAACCGTAAATTCACAAAGTGATAACAATAACAAAGGATAGATCAACGCATGCGTTTCCACCTCATTATGGATGCCGATGATACCCTCTGGGAAAACAATATATATTTTGAGCAAGCCATTCACGCTTTCGTGACATTCCTCGACCATTCGCGACTCTCTCGTGAGGAGGTGCGGTCTGTGCTGGATGAGGTTGAACGTTTGATGGGCTATGGTACGGTCAATTTCACGAAGAGCCTGGTCGAAACATATCGTCGCCTTGCCGAAAAAGATCTGCAAGAGGAGGATATTGAGCAGGTTCGCCGCTTCGGTGAACAGATTGGCAATCAACCCTTACAGCTTCTTGAGGGAGTCCGGGAAACATTGGACTATCTTTCACCTCGACACGACCTGTTCCTGCTTACCAAAGGCGATAACGAAGAACAGAAGCTCAAAGTTGAGCGATCAGGCATTGAAGAATACTTCAAGCAGGTAGTCATCGTGCCGGAAAAAGATGTAACCACGTATCATCGTGTTGTAAACGAGTTGCGAATTAATCCACTACGCGCCTGGATGGTAGGAAATTCGCCCCGCTCTGATATTAATCCTGCACTCGCTGCCGGGCTTAACGCTGTCTATATTCCTCACCCCCATACATGGCATTTAGAACACGAAGAGGTCCAGAATACGGGAGAGGGACGCTTCTTGACGCTATCAACATTTGCAGAACTGCGTACCTCATTCTAGAATAACAGTGAGAACGTATGAGCAAAGTTACGTTTAAACGGCGTGGATTGTTCTAACCATAGCATGCCAGAACGAGGGGGTAAAAGTCATGATCACCTATGATGACATTGCTGAGTGGTATGACCAGTGGGTTGGCACTTACCCAATGCACAATGATCCTTTCTTTTCAGCAGTAGAGACACTCATGGGCGATGTCACAGGGCAGCGTATCTGTGATCTTGCATGTGGACAGGGTAGGGTATCACGGTATCTGGCAGATTGTGGCGCACATGTCGTTGGTATCGACCTCTCTATGAAGCTACTCGAAATCGCACGCCGCCATGAGTTGGAGTTGCCACGGGAAATCAAGTATCTTCTGGCCGATGCTCAGAACCTTGACGCTGAAGAGGTTGGCATGTTCGATGGTGTTATCTGCTTTATGGCATTGATGGATATCCCAGACCTTGCTCCAACCATAAATAGCGTCACACGTATCCTACAATCAGACGGATGGTTCATTTTTTCAATCTTACACCCCTGTTTTCACTCATCGCAATCAGGGGAATTGGTTTTGCCTGAAGGTGTGGTTCGTACTATTCGCAGCTACTTCGTAGAGGGTTATTGGCGTTCTGATACCAGAACAGGTCCTCCCGGCAAAGTTGGCGCATACCACCGCACGCTCTCGACCTATGTCAATGCAGTGACTGATGCGGGGCTAATAGTGGAGCGTATGAGTGAGCCGCGCGCAATTGACTCTTTTACAGACACTCCGTCATTGTCAGGCGTAAGGAGACCGGTGTGGGCGGAGGTCCCAGCCGTTCTGGTCGTTCGGTGCAGAAAAGATACTCCAAAGCAAGATCTATGATACTATCAGGCGAGGCAGTTCGCCGCTCACAATAATTGTTTGCTAGCGAGAAGGAGAAATGGAGTGAAATCCAGACGCAGAGCTCTCGCCTACAAGGTGGAGGCGCACTCGGGGCATATGCATACTGCGTCATTAGAGCTTTATACTTACAGCCTGATTTCAGCCTCGATGTGGTCACTTGTGTCTCGATTGGGGCAATTAATGCAGCAGTTCTAGTCGGCGCCAAGGATGATCCTATTGGGGCACATGATGAGCTTAGGAGTATCTACTATGCATATCTCTATTATCTGCATCCCCTATCAAATCGACGTTACTCGCTGGGGCGTTGCCCTTGGTCCACAGGCATTTCTCGATCACGGCTTAATACAACTGTTAGAGACAAAAGGCCACGCAGTCTCTAACCCCATCTGGATTGAACTGCCCAGATCAGAACGCACGCGCGATTCAATCACAAACCTGGGGAACATCGCGAAACGATCATCCACAGCGATAAGGGAGGCACTTGAGCAAGAAGACAGTCTTGTACTGGTGCTCGAGGGTGATTGCACACACGCTGTAGGTGCAATCGGAGGACTTGCTCAGGCGAAAGGGTCACCAGGAGTTGTCTGGTTCGATGCGCATGGAGACCTGAACACATGGGAGACAACGACAAGTGGCTTCCTGGGTGGATTGCCTTATGCAGTAGCGCTAGGCTGGGATCTCGACGATTGGAGGCTTGCCGCCGGATTGGAGCGAGCTGTTCGACCTGAAGCAGCAGCTTTGATTGGAGCCAGTGACCTTGATCTCGCAGAAATTGAAGCGTTAGAGAACCATCCGATATTTCGTATGGATGCAGTCGAAATGGAGCAACCCGATATGGCCAAAAGACTTCAAGCAGAACTGCAAATACGGGCTAACGAAGCAAAAGCATGGTATCTGCATATCGACCTTGATGTAGCCGGACCTGAAGAAAATCCCGGAAATTTGACTCCTGCTCCTCATTGGCCACCGAGACAGCATATCATTGAGGCTGCCCAGGCTACTGCTCAAACGCTTCCAGTAAAAGTAGCTTCACTCGCTGTCTATAATCCAGCAGGAGATATTGATGGGCGCGGTGCTCGCTTTGGCCTTGATATGGCAATGGCTATCGTCGAAGGAGTAGTCAGCCGAACAAGTGATTAAAGCTATTACACCTGGACAGGCAACATGTTTCCCTCTAATTGTGATGGCGTGAATTGCTCTGTTAAGAACCTGCGGAATACGGCATGCCTGTCTGTTCCCTGAAGCCACGGCCGCATCAACTTTTGCCCATTCGCATAGGTCAATTCGTATCTCCCCCATATGGGATGTTTCAGGTGAGCCACCATCTGCGCGGCTCTGTCTTCTGCAAGAAGCAAATATTTCGTGAAGTAGTGAGCAACTTCTTGTTCTGATCGTCCATCATCAAGTAATAGAGCCGCGTTATCCCAAACACTCCCAAGCAATTGGCTTGCTTGACGTAATCGCAAGAGAACAATCGCATCAATATCTTTGTGGAGAGGTCTGTATATGTTCTCCTCGATCCATTGCTCCGCTTCACCCTCAGCAAAAATCATTTCATGAGCAAGCATCGCAATTCCTTCTTGAATCACGCATTGTGGGCATAGAGTCAGGCAGATAGATTGCTCAATATATCCTTGATTTCTATAAAGTTGCTGCTCTTTAAGCACAAACTCTGTATGATGACCGGGATAGCCTTCATGACATACTTTGTGATCAAACAGGCGAGGCAGATAAGTCGCAGTGGAGGCAACATTCATCACGATCTGCGTTCGATATTCGCCCCTATAATACGCAGCGGCAGCATATTCCCATTCGGCAAGGTATTGGATATCAATAGCTTCAATATCGGGAAGTTCAACGAAACTAGATGTGCGTTTTCTTGCCTCAATATAGGCCTGATCAATATATCGTGCGAAATCATTCAAATGTTCTACTGGATATGCATGTTCTGCCCTGTATGTTTGCAACCGTTCTGCAAGACTTCCCCTGCCAGGAAGCACCGTCTCATAAAGTGCATGTGCTTTTTCAAACTCTTCTTCACGAGTCCATTCGGGATGGATATCCAGGTAAAATCCGGCTTCTTCCATGAGTGAGAAGTGTTCACCGCTCAACTTGCGGCACAATATTTCCATTGCTTTCACATGTTTACCCAGATAAGCTACCCTGTTCGGCACAAAACCTTGAGCAGGCAAAGCATCTGCTAGCATCATTGCTTGATGCACGAGCTCCGAAACAGCCAATTCTGACTCGGATTCCACTTGAGTTCGCCATTCTGACGGCCCATAATACGCCTCAACAAATGGACACTCATAGGCTTTCTGCACCAACCTATGAATACGAAAAGCTAGAAGAATGTACTCGTGAAGCCATGTTTCGCTCATGCTATGCATACTTCTCATTTGTATTAGCGTTCCTGGCGATTTGCTTTCACATTGCCTCTATTTACCAACTTGTTCCAAGAAATCAATCACAACGCGATTGAACTCCTGCGGTTTTTCCATATTCAGATGGTGGGCTGTGCGTGGTATCACCACCTTCTTCGCACCCCTAATATCTCTTTCGAGCTTATCCGCGATCGTAAGAATAAATTCTACATCCTCGCCGCCCACAATAATCAGCGTCGGCACATGTATCTCTGATAGGCGACCAGCAGCAGGTGGTTCAATATGTTGTGGCTGTACTTCTTCATCATCTCCACGTTCGATGTTGTGTGTCGTCATAGCTCTGACGCGCTCGCGTACTTGCGGATTGACCTGCTCTGGTGTCCGAAATGGTCCATCCGTCCATATTTGCAATGAGATCTCGACTGAACGCGCGATATCGCCTCTCCTAAATGCCTCCTCCATTTCCTCCTCCTGCGCCTTGAGTTCAACAGGATCTTCCTCTTCAAAACCACTTAATCCTGCTCCAACTGTAATTAGCGCATCAACCATCTCAGGATATTGCAACGTGAAGTCAACGGAGAGCGAGCCACCCATCGACAAACCCATTACATACGCCTTCTGAATATTCAGGAATTGCAGAAGACTAAACAGATCACGCTCCATCGAATATGGCTCCATGCCATTCTTAATCATTCCAGAATTACCAAAACCGCGCATATCGTAACGTATCACTTTGAAATGCTTAGCGAACTCGTCGAATTGATCGTCCCACAGGTGATTATCCACAAGCCCGCCGTGATTCAGTACGAGTGGATGCCCTTCACCTGCTACTTCGTAATACAGGCGCGTGCCATTGACCTCTGCAAATCCTTTTTGTACTTGATCTACCACAATGCTTCTCCTCTTCTACAATTTTCTGATTGAGTTACACAACCATTATTGTTTACATTCTTTCAGTGTAGCATGAAAATAGGAAAACACTATCACTCTGATCGAATGATTTGCTCATACTCATAAATGACATTTTCTTGTTCAAGCGTCTCAATAGAGCCAGGCCTCCACCTCCGTATGAACGTTATAGCCTCGTCTGCAGATTTTCCTTCTCCAACAAGATAACAGGCAAGAACAGTGCCTGTGCGACCAAGCCCAGCAATGCAATGAACCGCTACAGGCATATTTTTTTCCAGGTAGAAGTGGATGGTAGCAAGAGCTTGTTCAACCTGCTTCAAGGTTGGAGCCGTAAAGTCAACAACGGGTATATGCTCAGTCAAAATACTAACTTTCGTAAGAATCTCTTCTGGAAGCGGCTCCTCAGTAAGATTGATTAATGCTCTTATCCCCACTCTCCACAAGAGAGTAAAAGCATCTTCCGACTCTGGATACGGCATTGCGGCAAGTTTATGTTCCACCAGCCAGTGAAAGTTGGGCAGTATAACCTCTCTCATCTCATCTTCTGTGAGATCATAATTTTGTAAGAACTTCAACGGGCTTTTCAAGAGTCGTCCTCGAAAATCCGGATCTAAGTTCGCTCTTACTTTGACCTCGCGTAAAACCTCAATGGACAAAATAACTTACCTCTTACGAGAATGTTCCCTCTGTTATTAAAGAAGCCCATGCTTAATTTGCACATTGCTAGAAGAGAGACAACCGTTGCAAAAAGTGTAATTATCCGGAACAATACGCACGCAAGAGCAAACGCTTTCTCAGTTGAGACGTAGAAAGAAAGGCGAGGATAGTCGTAGGCTGAGAGGTGCGTAACGCGATGGAATGAGACCATCCGGCATAAAAGACACGTTTGCCTGAATTCAGGCGGGGTGTGATCCCCTGCGGCTGCAACAGTAGAGCCGCGCCTACCCCAGTATATGAGGTAGGCTTGAGAGAGTCCTTAGACTCGCTCATGCGGTACGCCTGGTACCGCGAGGTCGCGTGATAGGTGAGCAGAAACGCCATACCCAACCTGGCAATATTGAGGGAAGCAGCATAATCCCGTGCCCCATTCCAGAGGCAGTCGGGATTGCTACAGCAGAGCCAGGGCGCCCAGTCGTCAGGCTTCTTGCGATGCGCTGGATCGGGCGAGTGATAGGTTTTCGCTGGCTCATGACAGCGCGGACACGTATGGGTCGTGCCACGAGCCTCGACATCTCGGCAACGAATCCCCAACAGATAACACTTATACTTGAGCACCCGCCAGAGCTCGCCTCGGACCTGAGAGTTATTGCGCCAATTGCGGAACCTCCCGCGTACTCCCCGCCCACGCCCGATCGTTTTGAGCGTCGTCAGATTTTCGCCACAGATCAGGCGACAGTCATACAGCAGGGCCAGCAGGATGAGCAGGTTGGAAGCCAAGTGCGCAAGCTCCCGGTTGCGCTTTTCATACTTTTTCCAGCAGAGCTTGATCCGAGCTTCATAGGCATCGATGTGTTCTTGCCACTGCACAAAATGCGCAGGCAAAGGTTTCTTGTGCTCGACGCGGGCATTCACCGCGGCCTTGACCAGCTTCACATAGCGTTCGCGGCGCGCCTTGAGCCGGTCAATCTCGCGCCTGAGTCTGGCCTGACGTCCATCCAGCCCGCCACTGTCCAGAAAGACAGGGCGGCCAATCTGTCGATACTTCTCCTCCCCTTCTGCTTCCGGTTTCTCCAGGATGCTGACAGTGATGAGGCTACGCACTCCCCAGTCGAAACCGAGTACACGGTGCTCTTGATCCAAGTCGCGAAGATACTGGACCGGCACTTCCAAAATCAGGTCCAGCACGGCGAAACGAGAGCCGTCGTCACCCCGCATTTCGCGCAGGGTCGGGGCCTGGGGCACCGCTCCCTGGGAGAGCCTTTCGACAACGGGATCGGGCAACTCGATTCTGGCACAACACGTTCCCCACATCCAGCTCCCGGTCTCGTTGGGGGCACGCAGATGTAGGAAGAGGCGGGCGGTGGTGCGCTCTTGGTGCGTGCCGAGGTCACACATCTGGCGAAAGTCGATCCTGGCCCGATAGGTTTGGCCCTTTTCCATCCCATCGTCACCAGCAAAGGTGAGTTGCCCAACCGAGAGATCCGGAACCGGCTGCAGATCCTCATAGGTCGCCGGCCAGCTCTCCGTTTCGAGGAAGTAATTGCAAGCCTGCTCGACCACATTGGTCATCGCCATGGAGGAGTCAGCGTCTTCCATCGCCTCACGCAGCGCGGTCACTTGCTCCTTGATCAGCCGATAGTCTTTCTGAGCTTTCCGTTTTCCCTCGGCCGGCTTGATCAGCTCATCGGTGAGCAGCGGCAGAATCGTCTTGAACACCTGCTTGCGCGTGGCCTGCGCCCGCAGGATGCGCCCGGCCTGCTCGAACTCACAGCGCTCTTGACGGCTGCCGTGCCCAGTTCGGGCGACCAGATGCTGTTCCACCTGCTTCCAAGCAACGCCTTTTCGCTCTCCTGCAAACTCATCCAACTTGGGCCAGAGGTCCTCGATGATGTCGTTGATCGTAGGTCGACTCGCATCGAGCAGGCGGAGGGCTTCAGCTTGCATGCCATCTGGCAAGCGGATGGGGAACGAAAGCATCTGCGTTTTAGCCATGCGCTGTCTCCTCGCCTTCTTGCAACACCTGTTTGACACAGGCCAACAACGCTTGTTGCTTGTGGGACCGCGTGCCGTACAATCGTCCCGAGAAGGAAGCCATCAGGGCCAGCAGATCGTCCGTCAATTCCTGCTCAGGCGTTTTTTCTTCTCCTGGTTCCAAAATGGTTAAGGTCACGCCAAAACTCGCAAACAAGACATCTAAATATTCCTGCCCGAATCTCGTCAAGCGATCCGCATAGGTGATCGCAATTTCCCCGACCTGATCCTCTACGACCAACTTGAGCAAGCGCGAAAGGTGCCTGCGGCCTGTTTTGAGTCCAGAGCCAATGTCCGAAAGCACAAGCGTTTGTGCCCCAGCTCGTTCTGAGCTAGCCCAGGCTTGCAGCCGTGCCAGTTGCGTCTCTAAGTCAACCCGCTGTCCAATGCCGCTGACTCGCCCATAGAGCACGAGCAACCGCCCGTCGGGTTTGCCAACCAGCCGCTCAATTTCGGATCTCGGCACGCGAGCTTCTTGACCCACCCAAACTACGTGGATCTTTCCTTGCTTGATCCATTTGCGTACCGTGAATGGGTGCAGTCCTAACTCGTGGGCCGCTTTACTAACGCGCAGTAGCTTAGGTTCGTCTTGTTTCATCTTGCCTAAAACCTGCCTACAGATATCTATAGATAACATAGCATAATTACAGGAATTCGGCAACTGTTAACTACCCTCAAAATATGATGCTTCTTATTTAGCGTACCATACTATGATGTTAGACAGGAATGCTCATGTGATATATTCACGAGTCAACTACCTCCGGTCAGAGACCGGAGGCTTGGGTTTACATCTGGACTCCACCGCAACTCGGCATATCTTTGCAGACGTGCCGCTTTGGCTTCTTTGTCCGATGCATCAGGGATGAGTGACAAACATCCCGTCCTGATCCAGTCTTGCCGGACCAGGAGCGTTCTCATGGTGACATTGCGAGCGCCAATCAGATCAGCATGCAGTGTATAGCCGCACGTGGGGTTCTGGCACACAAAGAGTAACCCTTTGTGGGGGCGGTTCGCATCAGTGGTATGCCCACACATCGGGCACGCCTTTGAGGTGTAATCGGCGTCCACCTTGATAACCAGGGAACCCGCAAGCGTGGCTTTGTAGCTGATGAGCGCCTGTAACTCGGCGAAGGACCATTGGGAGTACACACGGTTGGCGGATGCCGCGCCTTTGGGGAAACGTGCTCGGTGCCCTTGCCATCCTTCTTCCGCTTGCGTTTCTTGCGCTTTGTGCGTTCCCTGATATCAGTGAGGTTCTCTAACCCGATAAGTGCGTGTGGGTGCTGCGTGACGATCTGTTTGGCAATGCAATGGTTCGCCTGAGCTTTCAACCGTCTCTCTCGCTGCTCGATGCGTCTCAATCGACGTTTCGCGCCACGAGTGCCTTTTTGCTGCAAGCGTTTGCGTAATCGTGCGTCATGATTGGCTTTGTGTCGGGTTCGTTTCCCTGGATGGAAGCTGGCATTGCCGGTCTCGGTAGAAGTGACCGCCAGATACCGAATGCCGACATCCACGCCAACAACTTCCTTGAATTGCTCGTATGTTGGCTCAGATACGTCAATGGAGAGGGAAACGAGTAAATAGAACGTCTTCTTTTGCCGGTCATACCAAAGTTTCGCGTCACCTATGGTGGCCCCCTGCCGAATACGTACATTATGCTTGTCATAACCCTGGTAGGGGATGCTGATGCGTCCATTAAGCGTTCCGACACTGACCTGACTGTCGCACTGAAAGGTGTAATCCCGCTCATAGGTATACTGCACCGTTGGAGAACTGTACTTGGGGGGCTTGTCCAGGCCCTTAAAGCGTTTCTTGGTGATCTTAGCCCGACGATGTTCCACATTCTTCTTGAGCTTGGTCCATAACCCCTTGTAGGTAGAGGCCACCTGCCGTTCCACACTACAGGCCAGTTGTGAAGGGAGATGATAGCGAACACGAAGCTCTGCATACATGCCTTTGTGCAGTCGGGTGACATTGCTGGTTTTGCCCTGAGAGAAGGCATAACGACTCACCGCGTTCAGTGCATCACGGTAGGCCAGTTGGGTCTGGCGTAATGCCTCAAACTGCTCTTTTGTGGTCGTGAGCTTGAGTTTAGCGGTGATAATCTGCTGCATGTCGTTCCTTGCGAGAGAGGGACTAGAGGGCTTCCCGTCCCTGGTCATCCTACGCTGGTACACGCTACAAAGCTATTCCGGCACGGCCTGCTATTTCCGGTAATGTGACGATACGGCTCTGACGTTCCTCGCGTTCTTCGGCGCTTTCAGTGATAATCGGGCCACTCATGTATCCCAGAAAGAAGCCCAGGATGTCAAAGGGGTCTTTGAAGTTCATGCGATCAAAGCGGTATCCGCCCTTTCCGTCTTCATCAAGCACGCTACCCGTTGCATCAAGCGTGTTCATCGCTGATGCGACATGTGGGAAGTCATACTCGCTGTCATCGAAATACATGTGGCGTCCCTGAGTGAAACAGCGTGTTGAAAAACTCGAAATCGTTGTGCTACAAAAATGACCTCACTCGCAAGCGTTCTCAAAGTCTGGCTTTTCGTAACGCTTTTAGTAACGATTGCGGGACGGGAGTATGATATGATACTGCTGAGGATCACAGAATCCTCGCTCTGAGTCGTTGGTTTTTTCTCACCTGAGCAAGGGAAAGCTGAATGAAATAGAGGCTTCACATTCAATATCATCTTGCTATGCCAAATAGTAATTGTTTAAGAGATAAGCAGTGCCTCATCTCGTTATCTACTACTGTATGCAAATTTCAAATTCCTGGCAAACAGCCATAGTACAGCATAAAATAGCCGTTTTTGAAGGAGATCATCTCTTGAAGAAAAGAACAATCATTTTAACTATGATTGCGCTACTGAGTATAGGCATGATCTTCACATTTCTTTTCCCTTTGCGCATAATCTATCCCACCGTTTTATTTGCAAACGCTACTCCTGAAGTCATCCCAGCTCTACGTGAATGGCAGGGGGGTAGTGGATCGTTTATGATCGATTCAGCTTCACGAATTACAATTGACCCGACCTATGCTGCTCAGCTACAAAATACAGCACATGTATTTCAAGGTGATTTATTCACTGTGACCGGATCGTCTCTTCCTGTCGTCACGACTAGCTCACCAATTATAGGTGACTTTTACCTGACTTTAAAAAATTCGGATCGGGGCATTGGCAGTGAGGGATATCTCCTCAAAGTAGGAGACTCAGTTGTCATCAGCGCCAATACAAATACAGGCGTTTTTTACGGTACACGCACTATTCTACAAATCCTGATCCAGGACCCTGCTAAATCGCACATCGTCAGGGGAAACGCGAGAGACTATCCCAGGTATCAAGAGCGGGGGTTTATGCTCGATGTCGGGCGCAAGTTTTTCTCGGTCCAGTTCCTGGAAGATTACGTGAAATTCATGGCATGGTACAAAATGAACAACTTTCACCTGCATCTCAATGATAATGAAATCGACGGTGGCAAAAGTCCCGACTGGATGCACAAATACGCGGCATTCCGACTTAATAGCCCTCGCTTCAAAGGCTTAGCTGCCAAGGACGGCTCATACACTGAACAGGATATACGCCAACTACAAGATATAGCAAAGCAATATGCAGTCACTATCACACCTGAAATTGATGCACCGGCACATGATCTCGCGTTCACCCAATACCGTCCAGATCTTGCGAGCAAGACAGATAAGGAGCTGCTAGACCTGAGTAATCCTAAAACCTACGCCTTTCTTAATTCGATCTGGGATGAGTTTCTACCGTGGTTCGATAGCCCTCAAGTTGATATTGGCGCGGATGAATATACAACGAGCAACGCAAACCAGTACAGACAGTTTATCGATACATATGATGCTTACCTCAAAAAGAAAGGTAAGTCGGTAAGAATGTGGGGAACTCTTACCTGGATGGCAGGCAGTGTCGCGGTAAATAACGACATTGTTACTGACGTCTGGGATAATCGCTGGGCAAATCCTTTAGCCACAGTACAACAAGGATTCCAGGTCATCAACGCGAATGACAATATCCTCTACATTGTTCCAAAAGCCGGATACTTCCACGATTATCTTGATACCAAACTACTCTATGAGCAATGGGAGCCAAATATCTTCAGCTTTTACCACCCAAACCTGGATTTAAGCCCCAATGATCCACATCTACTAGGCGGCATGTTCGCCGAATGGAACGATATGCTCGGAAAAGTCGTCAGTGACGCTGATGTAGATGCCAGAGTCAAACCAGCAATGCAGGTACTCAGCGATAAAATGTGGAGCGGACCAGCAACTAACCTGACCTACGACCAGTTCCAACAATTGGCTAGCATCATTGGGGGAGCGCCGGGCACGCATCTGCCTTAAACTTCATAAAAGGTTTTGTGAGTGTAACTGACTTCAGAACGTACATGTAAAGTATGGTATGATAAAAACTTACCAACTATTACCTTGCCAAACGTACCTGAAACTGTCTTTCCATCTATAGCCATACTCATTCGCGAATGAAATTGGTCATGAAACAAGAGAAATTCTTGAGACAATTAATAACAGATGGCCACTCGATACAGAGAGCAACTAGATCCTGTACGATGAAACATCCTGCCAGGCTCGTATATAGTAGTGTCGTACCCTTGCGGTCGCCCTGGGGAAGGGGTGGAGTGGTCATCATCTTCACTTCGTTATCTCTCTCTCTTATCCTCTTCTTAATACCTGCCCACGTATCAGCTCTCAGAAAAAATCCACATGTGGTATTACCCACACTCCAACTTACTGCGGGTTTCGAAGATGATTCTCGAGTCAACTATTGGACTCCGGTACAGGTCGTGCTGAGTAATGAAGGATCAAATTTCTCCGGTGTGCTTTCAGTTACAACATATTCAGGTCCTTCAAGGCAGCTAGTAGCTGGTAGTACGTTATCCTGGGATTACCAGGCATCGGTCGTCTTACCCCATGGAGCACAAAAGCACATCAACTTTAATATACCGTTCTATGAGACACCCGCAGAACCACAAGGCATAGTTGCTACCTTAAGCGATGATAAAGGCAAAATAATAACTACCCAGACAGCCACCCCTTTTATTTTACACTCAGAATTCTCTTCTCATTGGCATTCTCTCAGATTACACGGCAGAAAGTCCAGAGTTTAGCTCCTTGAGCAAAGTTGCGCTGCCTGATCCAGAGAGATCTGTTGAATTGGCAACTTTGAACGCCAGCACCATGCCAGATATGGCTGAGGTACTTGAGAATTTTGACGTTATTGTCCTGGATAACTTTAACACAAGTACGCTCAATCATGCTCAGCTTAACGCTTTACAGACTTGGATCAACCGTGGCGGCTCATTTATTGTCATCGGGGGATCAGATTGGCAGCGCACACTTGGCTCGCTTCCACCTCAATTATTACCTGTAAATGTACAGAGTACAGGAACGCTGCCACCAGCAACCCAGGTATTGCCAATCGGTAGTCCAACCATTGTGGAAACTAGCCAAAAAGCAGCTCCAGACAGTTTACCCCAATCTATATCGATCAGCACTGCCACATTACCAACAAATAATGATAGACGGAGGCAGGCATTCTCCAGTTTTGAAACTGTTCTGGGAACTGCATCTAATCCACTCATTGTGCAGGCACATCAAGGGCAAGGTATTGTATGTTATGTAGCCTTCGATCCAGCAGTAGCGCCCCTCGTGAACTGGATTGGAACTATCGCTTTGTGGAATGGTCTTCTTTTGCGAACTCTTGGCGACCAGTCTCTTGTTCCAGCTCACGCCCCAACTTATAGTGATGGACCCGGGCAATCAATTTTGCGTGGTGGATTATTCCAAATTTTACAGCCTGGCACGCCTTTTCCAGCCTGGATTCTTTTGATCTTGTTACTGGGTTATATCATTGTTCTCGGACCAATTCGTTTTTTCTATGTGCTACATTCATCTAAAGGAGATCGACGGAAGCGTGCCTATCTGAATTGGCGTATCATAGTAACTAGTATCGTAGCTTTCTCGCTTCTTACTTATAGCTTTGCTTATCTTCAAAAGAAACCAGTTATCAATAGCATCTCTGTCATCCAGCTTAATCAAGGTAGCAATACATCGCATATCACAAATTTTTACAGTACATTTATTCCTGATAATGGAGATATTCAGATTCATGTACCTGTGAAAAGTCTTACTCAGCCAATCACAAATACCTTCCTTCAAAGCGATCCAGATATACCAAATGCAGACCAAAACGATGGTATTAGCGTTGGGCAAAATGAAACGAACATCAATATCCAGAATGCCAGCCCATGGACGTTTCACCGTTTTGTTTCAGAAGCAGACCAAGTACTACAAGGCGGCCTATCCTCTCACCTGGCGTTACACAATGGCAACTTAACCGGGACTGTGACAAACACACTAGGAACAGGTCTTAACGATGTCTATATCCTGATGGGCCAAAGCTTTGCATACATTGGCAACCTTCCCGCACAGCAAACAAAGCAGATTACCAGTTCATTGCATAGCTCGACTATGAGCTCTGGTTCTACACTAGCTGACCAAATTGCTAAAGCTAATCAGTTACCTGTGCCATATTTTCCTTTCGCACATGGTTCACAGCCAAAGAATGATTTCCAGCTTCACCTGGCAATCTTATCAGCTCTCAGCGGAGAAGGTATGAACTTTACTCCATGCGGAGGTCCATGCAGCTCCTACGCTATAACAGGAAAACATTCGATAATTGCTCCTCTTTTTGGCACGCCGAAACTGAACCCAATTGATGGGAATGATCCGTTGCTTCTAACTGGATCCCAGGCAACATTAATTGGCTGGGCAAATAAACGTGTAGATACAACGAGCGATGTCACAGTGAATGGCGTTAGCTCAAGTGGCACATTCGAAGATTTTATACAGGCACCCCTTAACATTGATCTCTCTCAATTATCGAGTCTTTCCCCTGGACTTATATACGGACAGGTCATTAATGCACAAGGTAATGAAGAGCAAATGATCTCACCGGGTATTTATACAATAAACATGGGAAGCATTACCTTCGAATTTGCTTTACCTGCTGGCGGAAACTCACGGGTGAGTAATTTGATGATCAGTACACCCAAAATTATGCAACAAACCGGGATAAATAAAGTCTCAGCACGGCTTTACAACTGGAATACTCAGTCCTGGGATGCGATTACAATCAATCAAAATTCCTTTACAACAACAAACAGTAAAGCGTACACTAGTTCAGATGGGCGTGTGTTGTTACAAGTAATCAATCAGAATGCCTCTCAAGGTATACTTTATTTTGGCCGACCTTCATTGAGCCTGAATGATGCTGCCAACTAAAAGAGATTTGGTATGACGAGCGGACAATCTTGGAAACAATTAAACAAACGTGTCATAGCTTTAGCCGCGATCTGCTTAGCGATTGCTTCCATGTGCGTTGTCTTGCCGAAAAATGCATTGGCACGCGAACGTACAGGTGTGCCCACGCTTCAAGTAAAAGCAGGATTTGAATCCCATTACCGCAACGGCAACTGGATACCCGTACAGATCACACTTCGAAACGATGGACCTGATTTCGAGGGATATCTATCGCTGATTAGTCCTACCCCACAGTTTCAGTTGAGTACTAGCCAGGGGATTCCATCAGACTATCAGGTTTCCATATCTCTTGCGAACGGCGCTCAAAAGCAAGTGATCATGTATTTACCCTTGTATTTCGATGTACAAAATGTAACCGTGAAATTACTCAACACCAGCGGCCAAATTGTTGCGTCCCAAACAGCCCCCCTTAGACCACTTTCGCAAGGTGATGTTTTCATCGGTGTTCTTTCCGACCAAAACGCAGGGTTCAGTTCTTTAAGTGCATTGCCTCTTCCCAATCAGGGAGGATCAATGATACTCGAGTTCCTGAATGCAAACACAATGCCTACCATGGCAGCAGCGCTGAACAATTTCAATATGATTGTGCTAGATAATTTCACGACTGCTAACCTGAGCGCAATTCAATTGAGCGCACTGCAAAATTGGACGAATCAGGGAGGATCTCTTCTCCTTGTCGGCGGCCCTGAATGGCACCGCACACTCGGAACATTACCTGCGGAGCTTGTCCCCATCCAGGTATATGGCTCTGCCACGATACCAGCCGGGACAGTTCTATTACCACCGGGAGGATCAACAACGCAAAGTTCTGGGCAACATAAGATAGCAACTTCCATCCATTCGCCAGTTTCAATTAGTGCAGCGACGTTAAAACCACAAGCGAATGACGCCGAAAGTCAGATTATTCTTGCATCTCAAACAACGCCTTTAATTGTGCAAACACACCAGGAACAGGGCATGATTATTTACCTTGCCTTTGATCCCACACTTGAACCCATTCTTGGCTGGCAAGGGGTCGGTCCCCTCTGGAACAGCCTTCTATTGCGTAGTATGGGAGATCAGCTTCTTCCTCATTTTGGTATCTCTCCCGGCCTCGGAAGCTCTACGCAACAGGTAGAACCTGTTCTAGCCAACAGGATGAGCGGTTTTCTACAAACCCTCCTTCCCTCGACTATCCCCCCACCCTGGCGTACGCTTGCTATCTTATTCCTCTGCTATCTACTGGTGCTTGGGCCAATCCGCTACTTGTTCGTAAAGCGACTGAAAAGCCGTTACTGGAGTTGGCGAATCATACTCAGCAGCATAATTATTTTCTCTTTACTGAGCTATGGACTTGCTTATATTGAAAAAGGCTCATCTATTTTGAGCGATAGCATATCCATAGCTCAGTTTAGTCAGAACGGAACCTCTGTCCACATTTCAACCTATATGGGAGTGTTTGTACCTAACGATGGCGACTACCAGGTCCACATCCCAGGTAATACACTGGTTCAACAATCACCTGATAATTTTGCTACAACAGCTGGACCTATCACAGGAGTACATACAACAGTTCTACCCACACAGAATAGTACTGACGTGAACCTGCAAGATGCCAATATCTGGACATTACATACCATTCTCGCTGAACAAGATCGTCAAGTCCACAAAGGGCTTCTCTCTCAACTTACACTTCAAAATGGATCGCTCGTTGGCACTGTAACGAATGCCTTCAGCTACGCGCTCAGCGATGCCTTTTTGTTGATGCCGAATGATGCGTTCAGCCTTGGACATTTTGCCGAGGGAGAAACAAAGCATGTTCAGTTAAAATTAAGCAGCACTCCGTTTCCTCCTAGTTCAACGCTGGCCGACCTGATCGCTCTTAATACAAATTCACCTACCTACGACGCGATGCCAGCGCAACCTCAAACCACGTGGCAACGCCACCTGGAAATTCTGTATGCGCTTGATGGCGAAGGTCTTTACAATTTCTCACCAGCCTGTACTGGCCCTTGTAATGGATCATCTGTCAATCCACTCGTATCCTTATTATCCGGTGCTAGTTCTTCTTCATCCAGCAGTGGATCTACTTCTAGCAATTTTGTAGGCATCACAGCTACGCCTGGGTGGCAGTTCACTGCAACCAGGCAGATTGATCCACTGCTGGTTTCCGGCTCCCCTGCCACCTTTATCGGTTGGGCAGAGAATTCCCACGATTTAACGACGAATGCAACTGTCAGCAATACGAACCCTGCTGGCTTCCACGAAACACTCATACAAACACCCTTAGGTATCAATCTTTCTGGTTCGATTAACTTGCCTCCCAATTTCATTGCTGGGCAACTGATTGATGTTGCAAGTAACAATGCACAGGTCAGATTTCCTGGTATCTATACTATCTCAACAGGTAGCATGACTTTTGAGTATCTGATTCCACAATCATCCAACACACATATCAAAGGTCTCACAATTGCTGAACCGCCTAATATCGACGTACTTGCTCAGGCTGGATCAGTTTCGGCGACAAATGCTTCACTGTTTCGCTTGTACAACTGGCATACCAACTCCTGGGATAGTATTTCGCTTGATCAAAATACCTTTACTACGAACGATATAGGGGCATATATGAGCACTTATGGACGAGTCATTTTACAATTCTCAAACACGGATAGCCAACTAGGGCCCCTTGATTTCGGCAAGCCAATTATCAATCTGCAAGGTGTTATTTCTGGCAAATTGTATAGTGCTGGTTAGTAGATATAAGTATAGGAAGCATGCATAGCACCATATGATCAATATTCAGCATATTTTCAAACGCTATCGTTCAGTTCATGCGCTTGAGGATTTCAACCTTGAGATACCGCAGGGTGCTATCTTTGGTTTGATCGGCCCAAACGGTGCAGGGAAAACCACTTTGCTTCGTATTCTAGGGGCATTGATCCAGCCCACCTCAGGCCAGGTCTGGTTTGATAACGAAGAGGTGACCCAATCGCCAACAATCATACAGCGCAAAGTAGGATATATGCCAGACTTTTTTGGTGTCTACTCAGATCTCACCGCTGAAGAATACCTTGAATTCTATGCTGGTATTCATGGCATTCCACAACGCAGGAGTTTACAGGTCGTTTCAGATTTGCTTGAGCTGGTTGACCTTACTTCAAAACGCAATGCGCTTGTTGAAACTTTATCGCGAGGCATGCAGCAGCGTCTGTGCCTGGCACGCGCGCTCATACACGATCCTGATGTGCTGTTGCTTGATGAACCAGCTTCGGGACTTGATCCACGAGCCAGAGTGGAGTTTCGTGAGTTGTTGCGTACCTTACAAGGTATGGGTAAAACTATTGTTATCAGTTCGCATATTCTTCTTGAACTGGCTGAGATGTGCAGCGACATCGCTATTATTCGAGCAGGACAATTAGTCATGGCCGGCAATGTTGATCAGGTTACCCATAGCCTTGGTGGTGGGAATCAGGTTGAAATACGTGTTCTCGAACGTGCTTCTGATGCAAAGCAGTTGCTCAAAGAAATGCCAGAGATCAGTAACATTCTTGACGGAAACGGGGACGATGAGGTAATCCAGGTCGAATTCAGTGGTGACAATCAAGCGCTACATCGCATCCTGGCCGAACTCATAGCACATGATATACCGGTCATATCCTTCGCTCCACGCAGAGCCGTTGAACGACTTGAAGAGGTGTATATGAGCATAACAGAAGGAGCAAGCGCCGTATGACTTTTGCAGCTTTACTCACCAAAGAACTTCGCCTGCGCCTGCGTCGCGAGCGTTTCGTCTGGCTTATTATTATTTACTTGCTGGTAATGGGTTTACTCGGCTTTGGATTCCTTCAAAGAGCAAATGTCTTCAGCGGTGGCTATCAGGGCTACCTGCTTAGCCAGATTGGAGCGCAACTCTACGCCCTACTTTCATTCATACAACTCTTTCTGATCGTATTCATTGCGCCAGCTTTTACCGCGACAGCTATCAATGGTGAGAAGGAACGGCAAACATTCGACCTACTTTTATGTTCTAAACTTTCTGCTTTCTCCCTGTTAGCAGGGAAACTAATCGCGGGGTTAGTCAATGTGTTATTGCTGATCGCCGCATCTATTCCACTCTTCAGTCTTGTCTTCTTTTTTGGTGGTGTCTCTCCATTGCAAGTTCTCATCACGCTGGTTATTTTTATCATGACCGCTATAGTTGTAGGCACCCTAAGTCTTTGTTGCTCTACGCTTATCCATCGTCCTACAGCTTCAACTGCTGTAGCATACACATTTTGTGCCTTCTGGTTATTTGCATATCCTGTAATATCTATTCTTACCCTAGGAAGTTCGATACCCAGTAATTCTCGCTGGTATATCTGGATTCAATGGTTGAATGCATGGAATCCTATTTCAGCGCTCAATAGTGTAGTAAGCAGTGGGCTAAGCGAAACAAGCAACTTTTATGTGTTTCGCGTACATATTTCGCCCTGGGTAGCTTTTACCCTGGTGAGCCTGGTGGTATCTATCATACTGTTCCTTCTTAGTATGGTATTTGTAAAGCCCGACCCCGTTGGTCGCTTTCTTCCCCGGTTTCGATATCAGGGCAAGAAATTTGAACAATCGTAGTGCTAACCATCCCATCAAGCTCTTATATGCTCAAGCATGAAGAATTGAAAGGTTAGATAATAATGGTAGCCAATGCACCTTCTCGCCACCCAACAATAGCTCCTGATGAGAATGAAGGTGAAAGGTTTATCGAAAACCTACACCCATGGCGCCGAAGACTATGGATCCAACAGATACTAGGTTGGATAGAATATGGTGTGATCATAAGCATGATATGCGTGTGCTTTTTCTTGCTTATTTCACGCTTCATTCCCTGGCCTACTGCACCATACTGGTCAATTGGAATCGCGATAGGAATTTTGTTCTGCGCTTTTGGCGCCGCCTTATGGTATCGCCCCTCCTTTGCACGCAGCGCCAACTACATCGATACTCAACTCACATTACAAGACCGCATAAGCACAGCTCTGGAACTTCGCGATGACTCCACACCTATATCAGTTTTGCAACGCCGTGATGCGCTTCGACAATTGAAAAAACATGCACCTACAGCTACGATATCGCTGCGACCAGGAAGAATTAGACTGCTTCTTTTTGGTATAGCTGCTATTGTGATTGTTGTACTCATTTTGGTTCCCAATCCAATGAATACATTCCTTCAACAACAAGCAGCCCTTCAGGCCCGCTTAAATAGACAGATCTCTGTTATCAATCAAACAAGATTGGTGATCGATAACCAGGCAACGATTTCAGCACAAGAACGTGCCTTAATCGATAAAATTCTACGTGATGCCCTGGCTCGGTTGCAACAATCCAGTAGTCAGGAACAAGCCCAACAAGGTCTTGCTCAGGCACAATCACAGCTTAACCAATTGCGGGATCCACAGGCAATTCAAAAAGCGCAGGCACGACGCAAATGCCAGTGCATTACTCCAAGATAGCTCCAATGCTAATTTGAGCAATACAGGTAAAGCCCTTGCTTCAGGAGATAGTAAAGCCCTGAATTGTTCATTGCAGAATCTTACTTCACAAATAGCGAATATGACTCCTGCTCAGCGCGCACAGCTTGCCCAGCAAATCGAACGAGCTAGTAGCCAGAGTCAGAATAATTCTCAATTAAGTTCTGCTTTACATCAGCTCGCAAAAGCTGTCGCCGACGATAATCCCAGCGAGGTTTCGGACGCATCAAAAACACTGGAGTCCGCTGCAAGTCAGGATAGTGCGAATACTGCAACGAATAAAAGCATCGATCAAGCATCGCAATCTCTTCAAAATGCTGCTAATGCGCTTGCTATATCAACCGATAGCAGTACCAGTCAATCTGGCAACCAAAACCAAACCCCTGGTCAGGGAAAGAATCCAGGACAAACGATTGCTCCCGGTCAGGGACAAGGTATAAGTGGTCAAAGTGGGCAGAACAATACCAATAACAATTCTGGCAAAAATGAACAGGTATTCGTGCCTGGTCAGGTTGGCTCTGGAACAAGCAATATCAGCGTAGATGGTAGCACTGGCACAGTGCAATCCGGAAATTCTGTACCGTACTCCAGAGTTATTGCTCAGTATGCACAAATGGCCCACGATGCCATTCAGAATAGTGACATTCCTCCTGATATGAAAAATCTTATTCAAGATTACTTCAACTCATTAGAAGGGCGACAATAATATTTACTGCATTCAGAAACGCTGCTACACACTCATCTGAATGAAAGGAAGCATTAAAACATGGCACATAAGAGTGAAAGCACTTCACCTCAAACCGACGCTGAGACATCAAATGAAACACAGCTTGAAGCACTCGATAAGCACATTGCTAGTGACGTCTCAATTATGGAGAATACAACAGAAACAGAGCAACCGGGTGAGGCCGATATCGAGATGTTCATGCACATCGCTAAGCAATTGGAGAATGAACTCTGTTCAATTGTTGTAGGCCAGGAACGAGTTATCCGTGAATTAATGCTGGCTCTTTTCGCTGGTGGTCATGTGCTGCTTGAAGGCGTGCCAGGTCTGGGCAAAACGTTGCTCGTACGTACCCTTTCTGATGCGCTGGAGTTGAAATTCGCGCGTATTCAATTTACACCTGATTTGATGCCTGCTGATATTGTAGGAACGACTATTGTCACTGAACAATCAGACCATCAATCAGCGGGAAGCAGGCGTGCCTTCAGTTTTCAACCGGGTCCTATCTTCGCAAATATTGTACTAGCTGACGAGATAAATCGGGCAACGCCTAAAACGCAATCAGCGCTCCTTGAGGGCATGCAAGAACACACTGTCAGTGTAGGAGACGCAACCCGTCCATTGCCCAATCCATTTTTTGTACTGGCTACCCAGAATCCACTGGAAATGGAGGGTACATACCCTCTACCTGAAGCCCAGCTCGATCGTTTCTTACTCAAAGTTCTCGTTCGTTTCCCAAGTGCAAAGGATTTGCTGCAAATTATCGATTCGACCGTTGGATTGCAAACTCTTCAGGCCAAACAGGTTGCTTCTGGCGAACAATTGTTACACTTGATAAAGACCGCACGAGCTGTTCCTGTAGCTACACATGTCAAAGGGTATGCAGTTCGCCTGTTGTTGGCAACTCACCCGGACCAGGAGGATGCGCCTGATCCTGTTCGCAAATACGTTCGCTATGGAGCCAGTCCCCGTGGTCTACAGGCGCTCATTTTGACGGCTAAAGTTCGTGCCCTGCTTGAAGGTCGTTATAACGTTTCGCTTGAAGACCTGCAAAACGTTGTTTTTCCTTCACTTCGCCATCGTATTATACTCAACTTCGATGGCCTGGCTGATGGCATAACCGCGGAGGATTTGATCGAAATCATTGTTGAAGAGATCTTAACTACATAACCGGGAAGAGGATATTTAAATGGCTAACGAAAGTAGTCTAGCACGCTTCCCTCTTGATGCCAACACTTTGCAACGTCTGGATACGCTGGCACTCATCGCACGCAAATCAATGGCGACCGGGCGGCCAGGACGGCGAAGGTCGCCCCTGGCTGGCACTTCAATGGAGTTTGCAGATTATCGTCGCTATGCTCCAGGCGATGACTTTCGCCGTATCGACTGGAGAGCGTATGCGCGCCTTGAAAGGATTTTCCTGCGCGTCTTTGAAGCAGAGGAAAACCTCACAGTCACGATCTTGTTAGATTGCTCCAACTCTATGTATCATGGAAAGCCTTCAAAAGCTTCACTGGCTTCTTCAATAGCTGCCGCTTTATCATATATCGCATTAAAATGTGAAGATGCGGTCATAGTCGGGGCGCTCACAGATCGACTGGCGGCCTACCGTCGTGTTGGTAGCGGCAAACATGCTTTATGGACAATCGGTGAGTTTCTAAGTCATCTACCAGATTCCGGCCCAACCGATTTAAACCGCTCGCTCTATGATCTTGGTAGAGTAGTGAACAGCCCGGGACTCACTATCGTGATCTCAGACTTTCTGACAGCAGGTGGATATCAAATCGGGTTACGCTCAGTGCGTCAATTGCGTCAAGAAGTAGCGCTGTTACAAATTCTCTCCCCAGAAGAGATTGAGCCAGATATACAGGGTGATTGGCAACTCCGTGATAGCGAGGGTTCTAGCAACGTAGAAATAAGTGGAACGCCTGCTGTACTACAAGCTTACCAGCAACGGCTTCTTGTATTTATGCAGGATTTAGCATCATTTGCCCATGCTCAAGCCATGACATATGCGATGATCCCCAGCGATACAGATCTTATAGACGTTGTACAACGACTGCTAAGACAGGTAGAAATAGTCAAGTGAGAACATACAGATCCATACCTCCAACACAATTGAAAATCTACTCTCCTGGGCAGGTGGTGTAATATGAGCCTGCTGCTTCCTGCTGCTCTTGCCTTCGGTATCATTATACCAATCATCTTCTTGCTCTATTTCATGCGCCCTAAACGGCAAGAGCGAGTCGTGAGTAGCACAATGCTCTGGCAACAGGCATCGCAAGATCTACAAGCAAGCCGTCCCTGGCAGAAACTACGCATCACAGCATTACTTCTCCTGCAAATACTCGCAGCTATAGTGATCGTACTCGTACTCGCTCGCCCAGCCACCTTTATAAGCAGTCCTATCGGTGGCAACACCATAATCATCTTGCAGGCATCAGCCAGTATGCAAGCTACTGATGTTTCTCCCAGTCGATTTGAGGCAGCTAGGAGCGAAATCTCAAATTTGATTGACGGGCTTGGTCCAAGCGATCAGCTTTCGCTTATCACTATGGCAAAAACACCGCAAGTCTTGGTTGCGTTTTCCTCGGATAAGAGCCAGCTTACTTCAGCCCTACAGCGTGCAAAAGTCACAAATCAGGATGCTGATCTTGAACAGGCTCTTTCGCTTGCAACTTCTCTAGCAGCTGGGCACACCGACGCGCAGATTTTAGTCATTGGTGATGGGCATGTTTTACCACCAGATCAAACACTCGTATCCGCTTTTCCTGTGCGTTACCTGCAAATTGGCACAGATGCTCCCAACGCTGCTTTACTGGCTCTCGCTTCACAAACTATTCAGGGTAAACTTGTTGCTCTGGCACAAATTGCGAATTATAGTCAACAGCAGCGATCAATCCCGGTTGAGTTATATGCTGATGGTAATTTGGTGGGCGTCCAAACTGCAATTTTGGCGGCTGGAGCCAGTGGAGCGCTCCAATGGGGTCCACTACCACCCACAACTCGCTTTTTACATGCACGCATCATCACTCAAGATGCCATGACTATCGACCACGATGCATGGGCTATTGCAGGAGGATCAATGCATGGTAGAGTGCTTTTGGTCACGAAAGGCAATAGTTTTCTCGAAGCGTCGCTACGTCTACAGCCAAATATAGACCTATACGAGACGACTCCTGCCAAATATACAAATGTAGGGAATTTTGACTTAACAGTATTCGATGGTTTTGTACCCTCAAATCTCCCCTCAGGAGCTTTATTCTTCGTCAATCCACCAACGGATTCGAGCGTATTCGGCAAGTCTGGCGCTGAAATAAGTATTAGCCATATCAGTGAAGGCAGCGATAATCAAAATTTGCTTAATCAGGTCGATCTTAGCAGCATTCATGTAGTGCGCAAGAGTCATCAACTTACGCCAGCAGCGTGGATGCAACCAATCATTGTGACCCCTGAAACTCCATTGTTGATTGCCGGGGAGCAAGATAACAGGCGCATTGGCGTGCTGAGTTTCGATCTGCATGACTCTGACCTGCCTTTACAACCAACTTTCCCTATTCTTATGTATAATCTTGTCAACTGGTTTTTGCCTCTTCCAGTCTCTGGCAATGCTCAAGTTGCACCCGATACGCCTGTCACAATTCAAGCATGGCCAGGCGCGGAACGTATTACAATCACTGGACCAGATCAGCAAACTGTTACTGTCGCTCCTCCATTTCCTGTGACAGCCTTTAATAATACTAATAAGATTGGCATCTATTCTGTAACCCAAATTACGCAGAAACAGGAACTTCATGGTGCTTTCGCCGTGAATCTCTTCGATCCATTGCAATCTCGTCTGACACCTTCGGCTCGACTTCCCATATCTCAAAGCACATTATTTGATGCTGGAAACTCTGCTGTACCGCATGTGTTACGAGAGATTTGGCCCTGGATTGCTGCCTTTCTACTTCTGGTTCTTTGCGCAGAATGGTGGCTATTCAGCCGTAGTTATACGAAACATAGCGTTCAGGGTCTGAAGCGCCCAAATCCTCTCCAACAGGCACGTCCTGGTAATCATCTCCTCACAGCACACTGTATTCGCTACTCTACAGAATCGGGCAGAAACTCAGTGGAGATCTGTACGGAAAGGTATCAACAAGGCAAGAAAACGTTTGAAAAACAGGCAACAGTCGAAAGGGAGAAGCAATGGTAAGTTTTGAGCAACCCTTACTGCTCCTGCTCTTAATCCCAATTGGCATACTGGTGCTACTAACCTGGCAACGTATGTCTCTGCCTTTCCCCAGATCGCAACGCTACTGGATACTTGCATCCCGGTTGGCACTTTTTATCTTAATCGTCACAGCTCTGGCAGGCGCAACTGTATCCGTGCCAATCTCAAGACAGGCTGTAGTTTTTGTTGGCGATATCTCAGCCAGCACAACACCTCAACAAGCTTTTATGGAACAATGGATCAATGATGCGATTCAGCATAAAAGGCCAGAGGACCAGGTAGGCATTGTAGCTGTAGGTCGTAATGCACTGGTTGAGCAATCAGTCAGGACACAGATCGACTTTTCTCAGTTCGAATCCACACCTGACACAAACTATACCGATCTGGCCGCTGGACTAAGGCTTGCAGCAGCTATCCTTCCGCAGGATAGCCAGAAACGCATTGTACTTTTAAGTGATGGTCAACAGAACCTGGAAGACGCCTTACCAGAAGCGCAACTTTTGCAACAGGAAGGTATCAGACTCGACGTTGTTCCTCTTCCTACAGTGAATGGTCCAGAAGCACGTATTGACGATCTCAACGCACCCTCTATTTTGCATACCAACGAGCGTTTTCTTTTACACGCCCGCTTCTTTAGTTCCGTAGCTCAGCGTGTTACGCTACATCTGTACCTTGACCAGACGATATTACTACAGCAATCACTTCAACTAAATGGTGGAGAACAAGAAGTTACATTCACGTTAAACGCTCCTCCAACAGGCTTCCATACCTACCGTATCACTATGGATGCTCCACAAGATACCATTAGCCAGAATAATCAAGCAGCAGTCTTCGTCAATGTACAAGGGCCACCACATGTGCTTGTCATCGAAGGCAGTCCTGGAGCAGGACACAACATCGTAAGTGCATTGCAAGCTACTCACATTGACGTCAACGTTGGTGTTCCGATCGATGTACCAACAACTCTCGACGGGTTAGTTAACTACGATGCAGTTGTGCTGGCGGATGTCCCCGCAGTTGACCTGGGTACAACTCGCATGCAGGTATTGCAGTCGTATGTGCGTGATCTTGGACGAGGACTTGTCGTTAGTGGAGGTGAGAATAGTTATGGTGTCGGGGGCTATACCAACACTCCCCTGGAAGAAACATTGCCGGTGAGCATGCAAATTCCACAGCATAAAGATACTCCCTCCATCGCCGTTGTTCTCATCATCGAAAGTTTAGAGGAGAATACTGCCGTAAATATCTCAAAAGAGGCTGCCAAAGGCGTTATAAATCTCTTAACACCACGTGATTACATAGGAGTTTCCGCAGCTTATGGTAAACTCGAAATTCCTTTACAACATGTCACAGACAAAACAACTATCGATCAGGCTATCGACAAAATAAATCCTAATGATCCTCCAAGTTATATGCCAGATTTAATTGCTGCGGAAACAGCTTTATTGCAATCAGACGCAAAAATCAAACACGTGATTCTCCTCGGTGATGGTGATGCTACAGACAGTTATCAAAAACAAGTTCTCAAAATGACAGGCGAACATATCTCGGTATCAGTTGTCGGAACAAATATTGGTTCATACGACGATTTGACAATGATGCAACAGATCGCGGAATGGGGCAAAGGACGATTTTACCAGGCCGATAACCCAAACGTTATACCACAAATTTTGCTAAATGAGACAAAACAAGCTGCTAGAAGAGCATTCATAGAAGAACCCTTTGTTCCAGCTGATTATCACACCTCACCCTATTTTGACAGGCTTAAGTCCCTTTCCTCAATTAACAGGCTACGTTGCGACCACTCCTAAAGCTGCGGCTCAAATTGTACTCGCCAGTCAACTCGATGATCCCGTGCTGGCTGTCTGGCAGTATGGCCTCGGCCGCGTTGTTGCCTGGACAAGTGATGCTCTCGGACTCTGGACTGCAAACTGGCTGCAATGGAGTGACGCCGCCCGTTGGTGGGCCAATCTTGTCACGTGGACAATAGCGACACCCAACAACCAGCTCATTGTGAACAGTGAAATAGTCGCAGGGAATGGACACATCATCGTCGATATCCCTCCTCAAACTTCAACCATATCAGGTTCAGTAAATCAGCAACAAGTGCAGGTCAAAATCATTGCTCCTGATCTATCGCAACAGACAATGATCTTGCAACCCACCGCACCTGAACGTTGGGAAGGCACTTTCCCCACTTCACAGGTGGGTGCCTACCTGTTGCGAGTAACATGGCAGTCACGAAACAACGCTTCTACAGGCCTACCCGGCCAATTGACTACCACGACTGGACTTGTGGTACCCTATTCACCCGAATTTGCCACTACTGGCACTGATACTAACTTTCTCAATCAACTGGCCCATGAGGGTAATGGAAGTGTACTCAGCCCAGACGACACTGCCTCCGCATTTTCCAATAATTTGCCACCAGTGTATACGCCATATTCCATCGTTTTCTGGCTCTTCGCAATAGCAGCACTTCTACTCCCTGTCGATATCGCCTTACGCCGTCTTTCAAGCCTGGAATTTCTCGTCGTTGGCTATCACTGGCTACTCTCCCACCTTGGATTGCGCAAGTGCGACACGAGCGAAGAATAGCCCAGACAATCTCGTCCTGGCATACGATACGTTCCCATCCGAGAGGATCGTAAAAGACGCGCCTCAAACAGCAAACTCAAAGTTGCCAATACCACAACGAAATCAGCGACCAGATCCGCAACTCCAGATACAAAGAAGCAACAGGAAGTCTCAATGACAGAAAAACTCTTAGAGGCAAAGCGTAAACGCATCAATCACAAAAACAGAGGAAGAGTAATAGCAGGATCAGTCAAGTTCTGTTTTTTCGAAGGTAACTGATTTAGAAAATTGTAAGCAAATCTTGAAGATTTTTAATGATAAAATCTGGTTTCAAATCAAAGTGAAACTGCTGAAGTTTTAGGGCATCACGATTGTGGACGTACGTAAGCAAGTGATCATCTGTGAAGTCTGCTACGCTCTCATTCTCAGATGCTCGAATTGATGCCATCCAAGCTACTCTCGCTTCCTCAACCAATGAAGCTTTAGGTTTCCAAATCGAGACAATATTCAGCATCTTTGCTCCGAGAATATCAGCTTTCAGTGAATCCCCTACCATAGCAGCTTCTTCTGGTTGCACGCTCAACCTGTTCAAGGCATGCATAAAAATATCGGGATTTGGTTTGCGAATCCCCAAATCTGCGGAAATGGCCATAGGCTCATATGCAAAATAGTCGAGCAAACCCATTGTCTGAAGATCTTCATGGAAGGGCGGCCCTCCATAATGACGATTTGTCACCACCCCTAGAATATAACCGCGCTGTTTCAATGCTGCTAATGTAGAAAACGTGTCATCAAAGAGTACGCGCGAATTGGGTATACGAATGCGTAATGCTTCATATATGTCCTCACCAAGTGCATGGTTTGCATTCGATATACCAAGTTGATGGAGAGCTTCAATTGTCGCAAGCACAAAATCTGGTTCGTATCCAGGATTCTGCCTCGCCCCAAAACGTATCTGTTTCTCGACTGCTTTTCGTAGAAGCGTACCCAGTGTATGTGCTTCCATCGAGGAAAACTCTTTATCGTTCGTAAAGCGAAGAAGCGTTTCTACTGCAACGAGATTGGAAGTCTCCTCCAAACTCAGCCATTCGGCTTTATCTACAGTGGTCCAGAGTGTACTACCGAGATCGAAAAGAATACAACGAATATGACGTTCCTTTATCATTACTTATTCTCAAGTGATTCCCAAACATCCGAGCCTTTTCAAATTATAACCATATACTTGTACAACTTGCAAAAGCACATCCAGGTACTCCGCTATCACACGAAAAACCGTCTGTTTGCTTAAAGTCGCACAATATATGGCTTTAATAAACTTG
>CAVPEB010000067.1:0-29320 GCA_963702765.1 uncultured Chloroflexia bacterium | reverse complement strand
GTTCGCTACTCTTCGGAGTCGCCCACGCTGATCCCGGATCATTCCCTGTCCTATTCGTTATCGGCCTCGCACTTGCTTTTCTTGGTTGGCGCACGCAATCCATCTGGCCATGCATAATGCTTCATATGCTCAACAATGGAATTGCGGCCTTGGTAATCGTGCTTACTATGCAAGGAGCTATCAAATAAGGGAAAGCATGATGAGGCAGTAACCAGTTCCTGCCGCATCATGCTTTCCCTTACTGACCTAAATTTTTACGTCGATCTTCAACCCGAGCGCTGGCAGTCTTTGACTCGCCTCCATTGGCTCGGGGCAAACTATCCGCAGGCACCAGCTCAACTTTAGGAGAATTGCCAGTGACAGTCTTGACAGACTCGGCCATTTCACGGCTCAAATGATGGCTACGTTCCCTGTCACTCAATATCGATCCATCCTTGATCTCAACTTTTAGATCAAAGGTATCCAGACCATTGAGTTTATCGACTATGATTCGGAAATTCGCGCCAGTCTCCGGAAATTTGACCAGCGCCGCCTCAACTTGGCTTGGAAAAACTATTAGGCCACGAATGGAAACTGCATCGTCGCTTCGACCTTTGATCGCCCCAATTTTCGGATGAGTACGCCCGCAGGCACAACGTTCTTCCCACCACAGACGAGAAAGATCACGGCTGCGATAACGTATCATAGCCGTTCCATCAGCAGTAAGCCATGTCCAAACCAGTTCACCATCCCTACCATCTTCCATCCACTCTCCTGTATCAGGATCAATACACTCCACAAAGAAAGCATCGGCCCACGCGTGCATCCCATCCCGGGTTTCACACTCGCAGGTCATACCCGGCCCGAGAAACTCTGTCATACCGAATTCATCATAAGCCGTGATATGAAACAACTCCTCCAACTTCAGACGCGTCTCCCATGGCCAGGGCTCAGCACCAAACAGACCAATTTTAAGTTTAGTATCTTTGAAATCGATCCCACGTTCGTGTGCCTTACCCCCAACATAAAGACCTACCGAAGGAGTCATGCAAATAGCAGTCACGCCGAAATCAACAATAAAATCGATCATGCGATCATACTGCCGGGCATCAGAACCCATCGGTATTGCCATCGCATCCATCGCCATAGCGCCATAGTGAAAACCAAACCCGCCTGTTGCAAGGCCATAGCCGTAACAGTTCATCAAAATATCACCTGGACGCACGCCAGTCATCCACAGTTCCCTGGCATTCAGATCAGCCCAGTAATCAACATCTTTTTTTGTTGCGAAGACAGGAACACTCTTACCTGTGGTGCCACTAGTTGCATGTATCTGAACAGGCCCTCCTGGTTCTTTTGGCTTTTTAAACGCCATCCCATAGGGATATGCAGCACGCACCGTCTTTTTCTCAAGAAATGGAAGCTTGCGAATGTCCTCTAAATATCTGATATCCGCAGGTTTTACCCCCGCTTCGTCGTAGAGGTTTCGATAAAACTTGTTCTCTGCATAGGCACGTTCGACAATAGCCCGGAGTCGCTCCAATTGCAATGCCTTAAGTTTGTCCTTTGGAAGCGTCTCCATTTCCTCATCGAAATACGTTCGATCACTCATTCTGGAAATCCCTCTGGAGTATAGATATCCCACTCGATTTCGCCTCCCAAATTGGCAGCGATGCGCTCCTTTTGAGCATATCATCGATGCGGGCTGACGCTGTCTAGCTTCAGGGAGAATACTCATGTGTTTCGTGTATTGTAACATTCGCAATCACGTGAGTCCATAGATCAGTGCTTCAGAACCTATGATATGATTACTAAAAAAGCAGGAGCAAATTTTAATGTCCAGTCCAATTCAAGCTGTAATCTGGGATCTCGATGGAGTAATTCTCGATAGTGCGGACGAACATCGTCGTGCCTGGCTACGTCTTGCTCGTGAAGAAGGCATCCCCATGACTGATGCCGACTTCTGGGCCACCTTTGGCAAACGTAACGATGACATTTTCGCTACTCTATGGGGTAACCTGACACCTGAACAAGTGAAAATACTTTCAGACCGCAAAGAGATGTACTTCCGCGAACTCATTCGGAAAAGCGCAGCTCCATTACCTGGAGCAATAGAACTCATGCGCGAACTACGTGATGCTCACTTTTCCCAGGCATTAGCATCCTCAACACCAATCGAAAATATCGACCTCATAGCAGACGTCTTAGGTCTCAATCAATATCTCTCGATCCTTGTTTCAGGCGAAACCGTTACAAAAGGCAAACCAGCGCCCGACATTTTCCTCAAAGCAGCCTCTGAGCTTCACATGAATCCAACCGTATGCCTCGTAATCGAAGATGCTGTTGCAGGCGTAGAAGCAGCTCACACAGCCGGAATGCGCTGCATCGCAGTCGCCGGTAATAGAGACCTACCAGGATTACGCAAAGCCGAATTAATGGTCAAAGACCTGACAGAAGTAGATCTAAAGCGCATCCAGCAACTGGGGTAACACCCATAACCACGCTTGACAAGTATTCACCTGAATGGCAAAATACATCCACACATGGAGGTGTAGGGGCCCCGGTGGGTCTCACCGTCTTCAAAACGGCTGGGGGGTCGCTCGGCGCGGCTCCTGGTGGGTTCGACTCCCATACGCCTCTGCCTTAGTTGGATCTTCTTTAACCTGGAACAGAAATCATACCAATCCCACATCAATTTCCATACGTCACCACCATCGGTGCAGGCTTCAACGAAAGAACTTCCTTAGGCGTCATCAATCTCACCCTGGACTCAAGCCTATAGAACAACTTAAAGCCACCATAAAGAAAGTTGTGATACTTTTTCATATCCTGTTGAACCCATTCGTTATATTGAAACGTCTTATCACGAATATCACCACGATAACCGCCGACGCTATCAACGTGAATGACCACATCAACACGCGGATCGAACTGCAAGTCTCTTTTATCTGCAATCTCTGCCTGCCCCGCATCATAAGGGTTTTTCAAGCCATCGCCATCGGGACGATATTGGTGAATAATCAAAATCTTACGAGGAAGATGATCCTTCATAGGAATTGCAGCAATCGCCTCAATAATCGGGTTCAAATCCGACGCTCGTACATTACTGAGATTATACCCAGGAATTCCATCGCGACGCGGAAACATCCACTCAGGATCAATTGCCATATGCACGAAAGAATACTTTGCGAGATAAGGCAAAAAGTAAGAAACTTCTTTCATAATGGGAGACTGTCCAAAGTTGAGATCAAGAAACAATAGAAGATCGTTCTTGCCACAAAAATCAATATACGTCTGGATCGTTCCCGCATCAACATGATGGCTATAGGTTCCCCGTGGACCAGGATACCTATCTGGCACACTCACAACAAGATCAATGCCCAGTTGAACCGGATGCGCAGGATCAATTTGCTCGTATGCAGCTCCCTGCTGCTTCAGTGCGGCTAGCATGCTATCAGTAGGTTCATATGCAGGGCCGGTAGGTTCAGCATAGGGTACTGCATAGAATGCAACGATACGATGTGTAGGTAACACTGCTCCCTGATCAGGATCAAAGGTCGGAGTGGGTGTTGGAGAACTTGCAACTGCTCGCCCAACCAGCGATGATATGGGTGCCGCAGACCCAATGTTGAGGATAGGAGCAACAATAGCCGTACTCACAATCACAATAATTACCAAAGAAAGCAGGAAAACAAACACAAATTGCCAGTGTCGGCGACCAGAGACCTGACGCGGCTGTTGCTGGCGGAACATGCCCTGAGGATGAGTGAATTGGTGAGTATTTCCTTGCGAAGGAGCTGGCACGCGCTCAAAGCGGATACCATGCAAAGAATTATCTTCTGGTGGAGGCAAACTATCCATGTTTGTTCTCTTCTACAGGATCGCTCATGCAGATGGAAACTGGTAAATCCGCGCTATGTATACGTTACAAGCAATCGGATATGCCCTGATACCTGCTAACCATAAATTTCTCCGATGAGGAGCGATTCGAAAATTACTGGTTACGCAAAATGAAGAGCCTTCCTTTCGCGTAACCAGTATAGCATAGATCAATATACATAAATTGATGTTTACGGACATATTGGGAGTTTTGGGCTATGTTTCAAAGTTGTGCCTCAATCCATATCTGACGCGACCGTCACCTGCTGTTTAGCAGTATCCACACTCTCATTCTTACTCATTACTTCTTGTGCATTAGTTTTAGGTTTTCCACGCATCATCGAGACAAAAGCGGCCACCAGGCACATTGCAGCAGAAAGGTAGAAAACATTATGCAACCCCTGCGCAAAAGGCGGCGAAATGAGATTTGGAAAGTAGCTATGGCCCAGTAGCGTAGCCTGTTTAGCAGCAGGTAAAGCTTGTAATACATTAGCCGGTATCAGTGTTGCCATAGGATTGTAGCCCAGGAAAGCTGCGAAGAGCGCCGACGTCGGAGGGAGATGCGCAATCTTAGCAGCAACAACAGCTGGTAAACCAGATTTTGTGAGACCAGTAAAGAGAGTTGTACCCAGAGTGGCAGCCAAGCCCGCCGTAATAAGACTAAAGAAGACACCAATACTCACAAGCGAACCAGAGTTTTGAAACGTCGCGCGCATGCCAGACGCCACTCCACGCTGGTCTGCTGGCACACTCCCCATGATCGAGGAAGTATTTGGTGAAGAGAACATTCCTTGTCCAATACCTAACATAAAAAGTATCGGCCAGAACCACATATAGTCAAAGTTCAGTGGTATTACCGTCAGCAAGAAAAAACAAACAGCTTGTATGAGCATTCCACTGGTCGAGAAAATCCGAGCGCCGTATCGATCTGAAAGCCAGCCACTAAGAGGACCCATCAATAAGAAACCAACCATTAGCGGTATCATATAGATGCCGGCCCACAATGGTGCTACATCGTAGTTGTATCCATGAAGAGGCAACCAGATCCCTTGCAGCCAGATAACGAGCATAAACTGTAAACCACCTCGTGCTATGCTAGCCAGAAAACTGCTAGTGTTCCCTGCGGCAAACATACGAATCTTAAAAAGTTGTAGTTGGAACATCGGATCTTGTACATGTAACTCAATCCATATGAAAGCTGCCAGTAGTAAAACACCACCACAGAGCGCCCCAATAACCATTGGATTACCCCACCCTGTAGGCGAACCACCATAGGGCTCAATTCCATACGTAATACCAAACAACAGAATAGTCAAGCCAGCAACAAACGTGATATTGCCAGCCCAGTCGATCTTCTGATGTTGACGAATCGTCCCGACTTCACGCAGCATCATATAAGCCCATACCGTTCCTACAATCCCAACAGGTACACTTACAAGAAAGACCAGTCGCCAATCGAAATAGGCGAGAATACCCCCCATGATCAGTCCGATGACAGAGCCAACGATTGCTGCGATCTGGTTAATACCTAATGCAAGACCTCGCTGGTGCGCTGGGAAGGCATCGGTAATAATTGCAGCGCTATTGGCAAAAAGGAATGCAGCGCCAATGCCTTGAACAAAACGGAAGAGAATAAGCTCTAATGCCCCAGCATTTCCTGTACTGGGCGTCAGCCAGAGTAAAATGCTACCAACAGCGAAAATAGCGAAACCTATATTATAAAATCGTACGCGTCCGTACATATCGGAAATACGACCAAATGTAACGAGCAGAGTCGCCGTCACCATCATATACCCTAGCAGAATCCAGAGAAAATAGTTCGTTTCCCCAGGCGCAAGCGGATTAATTTGGATGCCTTTAAAGATAGCTGGCAGTGAGATCAAGACAATACTTGCATCGATACTCGCCATCAATACTCCCAGAGTAGTGTTGGAAAGTACGATCCACTTATAATGCGGACCGACAGGTCTATTTCTCCGCGAGAGGCGCTGCGCAGAATGCCCATCTACGTTCTGTGTTGTAGTTTTCATTCTAAATCCACCTATTCAATCCAATCCCTCAATCAGGATGCTTTAATGTTCGATGAAAGAATTTTCCTCTTTAAAAATTGTATTCTAAAATTGTATTCTAGTCAAGGCTATGATACACTGATGAGTATACACATGTACGATATAATTATTAGCTTATTGAGTATAGTGGGAGTAAACTGGGAGCAAATATATAGTGGCTGGTGCTTCACATCAAAATATTACAACAGAAACAAGACGAAAAGCAATTCTAAAAGCAGCGCTGAAGTCCTTCTCAACCAAAGGTTTCACTGAGACCACAATGGAGGATATTAAAAGGCTTTCTGGTGCCAGTACTGGTAGCATCTATCATCATTTCGAAAACAAAGAAATGCTTGCACAGGCTCTTTATTTAGAAGGGCGCAGTGATTTAAACGCATCGTTACTGGCTTCTATCACTGGTAAACCACCGCGTGCAGGAATCAAAGACCTGATATATGCATATATAGATTGGTTTGAACAACATCCAGATTTAGGCCAATTCGCCATGCAGGCCGGCAGTACGGAATACCTCGGCTCGTATGTAAAAGTCGTCCATCAGAAAATACAAATGGCCCTTCCCAAAGAAAACTTCCCTGAGCAGTTCTTTGCTTGGATTTCCCCTTTTATAGAAGATGGCACCATCGTGCGTTTCCCGCAAAACCTCTACGTCCCTATCGTCATAGGGCCTAGTCGGGAATACGTACGCCACTGGCTTAGAACACGGCTCCCCACTGAAATCCAGGAGGTGCGAGAGCCTCTTGCTAAATCAGCATGGAAAGTCTTTTCTCCACCTGCTCTTTGAGCAGAAAACATTCTTCCAAAGGTCTCAGGATCTTTGAAAAGACGCGTGTTTACCCATATTCCACTTTAGAACAGGTTAATGTTTCACTGCTATAGTTCTTAATAAAGTTACATATGGAGAGTATTACATATAAAACAATATGTAGGAGCAATATCAGCCTAAACATTAGCTGGATTTGGCAATCGCAACTCGCAGGTGGGGTCACGGGCCTCCATCCAACCCCAACTGAACACTGGGGATCGACTAGCACTGAGTTGAATAACTCTACCAAGTACCGAGGAAATCGGTGTACCTTTCAACACATCCGGTACCACCCCTGTCGTCTCCCACCGCCAACGTTCTCCTCCCAACACGAATGAGGCGCTCTGCAGTAGCCCATTCTGATGCGTCGGTAGCCAGGTAGTATTTCAATTCTCGGCATAGAAGCGGCCGTTCATAACTACATATCCCCAATTGAAGTCTCCACTGCCATGACAGTAATGACCATAGTCGAATGAACCATCCTCGTAAAAATTGCCGAAATGGAAGAAATTCTTTTCAAGCAGTCGCACGACCTTGCTGTTGAAGTAGCGTGAGCCTGGGGTGCAGTACATGGACTCGAACGCGCCCAAACCTTTCATCTCCTCTCCAAGGACCGTTCCTACAACTCGAAAGTGTTCGCTAGCTAACGCGACATCCTCCCGCATTCCCGGACACAGCATACGAAATCCAGCCCCAAGTCGCTGGTAGCAGAGGTCGATCGAACCAAGCAGGTCGTGATATCGAATGCTATCTCCGTCATAGGAGATCTCAACTCGAAACTCATCAGTAGGTCCATGGATCATCAGCACATCTTTGTGATCAAGGATCTCAGTGGCCGGCCCAACGTAGATATCCTTCTGGTGAAATGGCTGGGCTTGTGAGAGATCAGCACGGGACCATAATTGCTGAAAGATGGATCGATCACGTAGGGACTGACGGAGTCCAAGATAGCGCACACCGTCTCGACTTTCGACCTCGAAGTGCAGTAAGGACAGGTTAAATGGCAGGTTGTGCAGCCGGGTCTCTACCGAGAAGTCCCCTGTCGAGCGCCGGTATGGCCAAATTACGACGCTGGAACCATAATCATCAAGTGTCTCGTCTTCTCCGAGTCGAAATGCATCCATAAATGAATTGGCGCAGAACCCATCGGCTTTACTAGACAGAGGAAGCGCCGTCCTTTCTCATATTGCTAATTACTTGCAAAAACCTATGACAAATGCTATTGAATGTTTGCACTACACCACCTTGTCATTTGTCCGCCTTCTCACGATCCCAGGTTTTTTCATTCATCGCGTTCTTCCTCAGCTCGACCTTCTGAACCCGAGCAGTAGCTTGGGTCTTTGGTAGTTCGTTGACAAACTCGATGTATCGTGGGATCATAAACTTGGGCATCCGGGGCATCAGGAATCCAATGAGTTCGGGTGGTGAGAGCCTCTGGCCGTCCTTACGAACAATCACCGCCTTCACTTCGTCCTCACCCAACTCCGATGGCACACCGATCACCGCACACTCAATCACAGCTGGATGCTCGATGATGAAAGATTCGACCTCGAATGAGGATATGTTCTCTCCACGTCGGCGAATTGCGTCTTTAATACGATCAACGAAATAGAAATTGCCGGTCTCATCGCACTTGAAGCCGTCTCCAGTGTGGAACCAACCGTTCCTCCACGCTTCCATAGTCTTCTCAGACATCCCAAAGTAACCCTGGTTCATCGTCCACGGAACACTTGTACGAACTATCAACTCCCCAACCTCACCGGGAGTGACTTCGTAATCATGCGCGTCGACAACTTTTACCTCTGTACCAGGATAGCCATCCCGGAGTCGCCCACAACTCTGATGATTTTCTATGTCGTCCCAGCCACTGATAATGGGGACACTGATCTCGGTCATACTGAAGCACGTTCGCAAGCGCACTCCAAATCTGCGGCGGAATTCGCGGAACTCTGGGATCACTGGGAATATAATTACCCTCTCGAGCGGGTTGACTGCATCATCGACCCGTGGTTCCTGCTTATAAAGATAGGGAGCAGTAGTCCCAAGTAGGGCTGTAGTCGTGCAGTGGAAATTCCGAATATCGTTCCAGAAATCTGTGCCGCTGAAACGTTCACGAATTACGAGCCTTCCTTGTGCCCAAAGACTGAGGATGGTCATGAAGCGGTTGGAACCATGAAAGGGCGGGAAGATGTTGTAAAAACCCTCACTCTCTCCGAACTCAACTCCATTAAATAGGCCATCTGCTTGGGCGTGTATTTGCGCCCATGGAACAAGTACTCCTTTCGACGGCCCCGTCGTGCCCGAAGTATAAACAATACAACTGATATCCCAGGGTTGTGGTAGGTCAAGATCGCGGATCGGTTCTTTGCCATCAAGGAAAGCCGTCCGTCCGACCATCTTGATACCTTCAAGTGAAGGAAACCCTTCATCAGCGTCCGGCACGATGACAGTCTCAAGCGCTCCAATCGGCCCTTCGAGCAGTGCCAGTTGAGGTAGAAAGCGAGATGATACAACCATGAAGCGGGCATGTGAATTCGTGATAAGATACTCGAGCATACGACCGCGATAGTCATGGTTACAGCCAGTATCCACTGCGCGTAAAGAGGTGAGACCAAGCCAAATCAGTGTTGCGTCTATAGAGTTTGGGATCATCGTGACAACGTTGTCGTTCGCAGCTACGCCAATGCTATGGAATGCCATGGCCCATCGCAACATCGAGTCGTAGGCGGCACCAAATGTCAAGGACCGCCCATCGACCTCCTGCAACCAGACCTGATCCGGACACTCCAACGCACACTCCGCTAGCCAGAGTGGTCCCGACTTCTCACGCGGATTCCTCACCATTACGTAACTCCTCCAAGATTGCTCTATAATTCGGTTAATGACAATTGTATTTACCTCATGGACTATCCTCAAAGTCAATAGGAAAATGTTATATTCAGGTTTTCCCCCCTTTTGTGCAACACTGAAACCCTAAGTTATACTATTCTAGAAGAGAGACCAGAATATTTCAATTCTCATTGGCATATAACATGATCTCTTCTCATTAGCATGGACATCGCATAAACAGAACTTTTACCCAGGAGATCAGAAATGACAGACAGGCAGTTGACCCTCGAAGACGTCGCACGCTATCCACGCCCCGGTATGAACACACCCAACCAGGTGAAATTTACCCCTGATAACCAGAAAATTGCCTACCTTCTTGCTTCAGAAGGATCACTGGCTCAAGGGCTCTGGACGTACGACCTGATCAGTGGTGAGCGGCGGCAACTTACGCATATGGCAACTGGTGCTGTTAGCCATACCGGCCAGTTTTCACTTGACGAAGAATTGCGACGTGAGCGCAGTCGCCAGCGCGGTCTGGGGGTCACAGGCTACCAGTTCGCACAAGCAACTGAGAATGGGTCGTTGATCCTGCTAATTCCCTTTGATGGCCGCCTGTACATAGCTCGCGATGCAGATCATCTTATCCCTCTATCGAACACCGAAGGTGCAATCGACCCGCAGCTCAGCCCTGACGGAACACATGTAGCCTTCGTGCGCGATGGAGAGCTTTATTCCCTTAAGACTAATGGATCTGAGCAACTTCGTATTCTGACCAGTGGCGCAGAGGATGGCGTGACAAATGGTCTTGCGGAATACATTGCTCAAGAGGAAATGGGTCGTCATAAGGGCTTTTGGTGGAGTCCCGATGGCAAGCGTCTGGCATTTGTCCGTGCCGACAGCCGCCATATCCCCAAATACTCTATCGTGCATCAGGGCACAGAACAAGTTTTCAACGAGGAGCATCGCTACCCTTTCACAGGTAAGCGAAATGCCATCGTTCAGTTGGGCATCGTTTCGGTAAATGGGAAACCTGAGGAGGTCACCTGGATGGAACTGGGCAGTAATCATGACATATACTTGGCACGTGTTGCCTGGCGACCCGATGGCGTGTTAACCGCGCTCATTCAGTCACGTGATCAGCGTTCTCAGAAGCTGATGGCCTTCAATCCTTTGAACGGCGAGTTAACCACCATGATCGAGGAACAAGGTCATCCCTGGCTCAATCTCCATGATAACCTGCGTTTTCTTCGCTCAGGCGAGTTCCTCTGGTCAAGCGAAAGATCCGGCTTTAACCACCTCTCTCTCCATGATCACGACGGACATGAGATCCGTACGCTAACCGATGGGCAATGGATGGTAACCGGCCAGGTTACAGTTGACGAGGATCAGCGTATCGTCTATTTCCAAGGAACCTTCGACAGCCCACTCGAGCGGCATCTGTATGCTGTCCCGATTGATGGCGGCCCTCTTCGACGCGTAACACAGGAGGCTGGTTGGCATGATGTAGTTATCTCGCCGGATCAGCGCACTTTCGTCGATATATGGCAGAGCTTGCAACAACCGCCAAAGCTGGTGCTACGTAATATGGCAGATGCAGAAGTACGAGGTTTGCTCTTGGAGAGCGAGGATATCACTCCCGCATTACTTGGACTTTGTGTGCCAGAGATCACAAGCTTCTACTCAACTGACGGAGCATTGCTCTATGCGGCAATTTATGCCTCGGAAGAGACACGTTCTGTAGACCAACCGCGGCCTTTAGTAGTTGGCGTTTATGGTGGACCAGGTTTTCAGAGTATTACCAGTACGTGGTCCCAAACCGTTGACATGCGTGCGCAGTATCTGGCTCAACAAGGCTACGTTGTCCTTAACGTCGACAATCGGGGCAGTTCAAATCGCGGTCTGGCATTTGAGGCACCCATTGCGCGTTCTATGGGGAATATAGAGGTAAGCGATCAAGTTGATGGAGTGCGCTTCCTGGCCAGCCGCCCCTACGTCGATAGCACACACGTAGGCATCTACGGTTGGAGTTATGGTGGTTATATGACCTTAAGAGCGCTTATGCATGCCCCGGATGTATTCAAAGTGGGCATTTCTGGCGCTCCAGTCACCTTCTGGGAGGGCTACGATACCCACTATACCGAACGCTATATGGGGTTGCCAGATACCAACGAGTCAGGTTATCAAACCAGTGCCGTGCTACCTTATGTCGAGCAAATGGTTGGCAAATTGATGCTTGTTCAAGGTTTGGTTGACGAAAACGTACATGCTCGACATGCTATGCGTTTGATCGAAGCTTTGACCACTGCTGCAAAAGACTATGAGCTGGTATTGTTCCCAGAAGCAAGACACATGCCACGCAATCCTTCACATCTTGAATATCTGGAACGTAAACTTGTAGAGTTCCTAAATCGCTACTTGAAATCCTAATTATAATAGCAACCAGAACTCTGCCAAATGTCCTATCATGCTTGCTTGCCAATGTTTCTGTCCTCTATACTGATTTGGGGGATCACTGCTCGCGCCCATCGTAGGGTAGCTTAAAAGGAATGAGATTCAAGCAAAGGCATGGTTGAGCAAGCAAACCATAATGGACAGCGCATTGGCAATTACCGTCTTACCAAGCTACTAGGGCGGGGAGGTTTCGCTGAAGTCTATCTCGCTGAACACATTCACCTCAATACGCAAGCAGCAGTAAAATTATTGAGTACCCAACTGGCTAATGAGGATATTACGCTCTTTCGTAATGAAGCTCGAATGATTGCCGGTCTCCTGCACCCGCATATTGTGCGTGTTCTGGATTTCGGTGTTGAGAATAGTGTTCCTTATCTCGTTATGGATTATGCGCCCAACGGCACGTTACGTCTCCTTCATCCCAAAGGAACGCGTCTACCACTACAACTCGTCATTAGCTATGTACAGCAGATAGCAAGTGCATTGCAATATGCTCATGAGCAACGCGTGATTTATCGCGATATCAAGCCAGAAAATATGCTTATTGGGCGCAGTCACGAGATTTTATTGACCGATTTCGGTATTGCTCTCGTTGCTCAAAGTTCCCACTATCAAAAGACGCAAGACATAGCTGGAACACTCGCCTATATGGCGCCCGAGCAGATTCAAGCTCATCCACGTCCAGCCAGCGATCAATATTCGTTGGGCATTGTCGTCTATGAGTGGCTTGGGGGTCAGCGTCCATTTCAAGGGACAATGACTGAGATTGCCATCAAACATGCAACCGCTACGCCACCCTCGTTACGCCTCTATGCACCTGAAGTTCCAGTTGCTATTGAACAAGTTGTAGTGAAGGCGCTACAAAAAAATCCTCACGATCGTTTTCCAACCATCATAGCCTTTGCTCAGGCGCTGGAACAGGCAAGTAATCAGTTATCACAACCATTTACCGGTGGCATTAATCTTGCATCATCCAATATTCCACCTACTAACCAATCACAGATTCCACTGCAATATCAGTTACAGGCTCCAACCCCAACTAGTTCAACGCAAGGTTATGCGAATCTATCATCTACCCCCCCAGTATTGCAAACAGGTGCCCAACCTTTGCCTTTGCCCTATCCAGGCTATCCTATGAATCCAGCGTACCAGGTACCTTCTTCTCCTGCTCAAAATGGAGGATCTCTCCCCCCTTCATCAGTCTACCCGCCATATACTACACCTCAAATGTATCCTCCCTTTCACGTTGGACAATCTCCTCAAATGCAAAAGGCGAGACGTGTATCTCGCCGTATGGCTATAACCACTATCGCAGTAGGTGCAGCAGCAGTTGCAGGTAGCAGCCTGACCTATTATGCGTATAGAAGTACAAGAAATGCATCTTCAAATATAGTAAAGACAATTGGGTCCTTTGGATCCTACCCTGGCTTTCAGGCTACACCAACTCCAGCACCAGCAACTCCGCTCGTAACCTTCAATGATCACACAAAAACTATTTGGGCAGTTTCGTGGTCGCCAAATGGCAAATATATTGCGTCCGCCTCCGATGACGGCACCTCCCATGTTTGGAGTACTACGACACATGAACGCTTGTTTTCATATCGAAGCCAAATTCAACCAGCACAAAGTGATGACGGAGCTTACTCTATAGCCTGGACACCTGACAGCAACCGTATTGCAATCGGTTTTGCCGACGGAACCGCTCAGTTAGTGGATCTCACAAGTCATAAGCAAATCGGCTCCTTTGATAGCGGATCTGGTGGCGACCTTCATGGCATCTTGTACGCCGTCTCTCTCTCCCCCAATGGGCGCTATCTGGCTCTTGGAGGCTTTTTTAGCGACGATATCCAGATCTTCGATGTCGTGACACAAAGTAAAATACGCTCTTTAACAGGCCATACAGACAGTATATGGTCGCTTTCATGGTCGCACAATGGCCGCTATATAGCTTCTGGTTCCGCTGATGCAACAGCTCGAGTATGGGACTGGAACAATGGCAAATCTTTGTTAACCTACGATAAACAGGGTGACACTGTACGTTCCGTATCCTGGTCACCCGACGATTCACGCATCGTTTCCGGTGGGTTAACTGGTCCAGTATACATATGGGCTTATGATACTGGACAAACCCTGCTCACCTATGGCACTCAGAACGATTTCGAAAATCTCGCTACATCTTGGTCACATAATGGAAAATACATCGCGTCCTCAGGTGGGAGCGATGCCAGTGTCCACATCTGGAACGCCCAGAATGGCCAACTCTTCACTACTTTTCCAGCAATTGCCATCAACAGCGTATCCTGGTCACCCGACGATTCACGTATCGTCACCTCTAACAACAACATCGTTCAAGTATGGCAAATATAAAGACTCATTATCAATTAACCTCACCCTTACAATTTTGCCCCCATCATAGTGTAAGAGACTGTGTGCAAAGGCTTCAGGAGCTGTTTTGTGCCACACGCCTGAGCATGAGTCGGATCATGGCAAGGCAGATCCAGGCTTCTTCACTGCTGGGAAGCAGCTCATAGTCCTTGGCGAGTCGACGCCAGGTGGAGAGCCAGGCGAACGTTCTCTCGACAATCCAGCGCCATTTCAACACGTGGAAGCCGCTAGGACGGACCTGCTCCGGATCGATGACAGTGTCCTTTGGGGCCCAGACGCCACGCTGGCCAGTCCAGGGGTGCTCCACCGCCTCCACCGCCCAGCCGAACGTCTCCTTCACCCATTCGATGAAGCCACCTTTCTTGTACGCACTGTCGACCCAGATCAGCTTGAGTCGGGGAAAGCAGCCTCCCAGCGGCTCCAGGAGGAGTTTGCCGCCCGCATGATCCTGGATATCGGCCTCATGCACTAACACATGCAGCATCATGCCTGTGGTATCCACGAGGATATGCCGCTTGCGCCCTTTCACTTTCTTGCCGCCGTCGTAGCCGCGAGCCCCCCTTTTTGGCTGGTTTTCACCGATTGACTATCGATGATGGCGGCGCTGGGCGTTGGTTCGCGTCCCATACTCACGCGCGTCTTTTCGCGCAAGGCCGTATGCATGCGCTTCCAGGTGCCGTCGTTGCGCCAGGCTCGGAAATAGCTCCACACCGTGGACCACGGGGGAAAGTCGTGCGGCAAGGCCCGCCATTGGCATCCGGTGCGATCCACGTAAAACAGCGCGTTGAGAACCTCACGCATGTTCGTCGTGCGCGGATGCCCTCCTGCCAAAGCAGGCGGGATCAACGGTTCCAGGATCGCCCATTCCTGCTCGGTGAGATCGCTGGGGTAGCCGCGCGATGAGCGTTTCTGGAGAGTTGGGCGTTTCAGGGACGGCGGCTTCCTCCGTTGCCGCATGGGAACCGTCTCCTCGTGCATCCGCAGACTCTCAGGGGTGGGAGCAGGACTGGAGATAGCCTTGACACGAGTACCTGGCTTGCTCCAGCCCTGTCGATTGAGCAGGCGATAGGTGGTACTGTCATCGACCGGGTGTCCCACTCGCTCCTCAAGAGCCTGATGGATCTCGGCGACCGTCGCGATCTCTCCCTGCATGGCGCGGGCCACGAACGGCTGGAGAAAGGCGCGTTCTTGTTCCAGCGTGAGGTACTGATGACGCCGCCCACCTTTGCCAAGTGTCTCAATGGCAGCCACTCCCACGCGGTTGTAGGCGGCAATGACCCGGTGAACGGTTGAGGCCGACACGCCTACTATTCTGGCAATGTCCTCGGCTTTGCGTGGGGTGGTCAACGCTTGATAAATGATCTCCCACAGCTTCCGGCGCCAGGGACGCTGTTCCCTTTGCATCCGGGCGTACACTGCGTCCTCGGGCAGATGCCTGGCGGCACGTGTCACTCGCTTTCCCATCAGGTCGTCCCCTTTCCTTTGACTCACTCCTTTCTAGAATATCACGGAGAATGCGAGTTGGCTTGGCGCCTTTACACACAGTCTCTAATATAATGTAATAACCCGATAAAATCCAATATCCTATCCATATCCACTGAGCTTTCCAATGCTCGCCAAAAAGGGGATTGCAAAGGGCGGCTAGCCGCCCTTTGTCGGAGCGCGAGGTGTCCTCGCACTCTCCTCTTCTCCCAGCCGCCGCAGGCGGCAAAAGGGAGATTTGGAAAACCCTACCTATATCCATAACCATCAAAACCAGTAGTGGAGGGAAACCATGGGAAACAAAGTGCAGGTTTGCGTCATCGGTGCAGGCCCAAGCGGGATTGCTGCAGCGAAAAATGCGATACAATACGGCTTTGACGTGGTCGTTTTCGAGAAAAATGATAAAGTCGGTGGCAACTGGGTCTTCAATGCAAGCACAGGACACTCAAGTGTATATGAGAATACCCACATCATCAGTTCGAAAACCTGGTCAGAATATGAAGATTTTCCTATGCCTGATCACTACCCAGACTACCCAAATCACCTTCAACTACAGGCCTATTTTGAGTCCTATGCCAGGCATTTCCACGTCATTGAGCATATTCTCTTCAAACACAATGTGACCAGCGTAACAAGAGTCGCAAGTGATAAGTGGTCTGTTTCATTTACAGATGAGGCTAGCAAATCGCACATCAGGATATTCGACTATTTGATGGTATGTAATGGCCACCACTGGAACCCGAAATTTCCCGAATACCCCGGAGAGTTTACTGGCACATTTATGCACTCACACGATTTTAAAAGCATCAATGATGAGTGGCGAGGTAAAAGCGTTCTGGTCATAGGCGCAGGCAATTCAGCATGTGACATCGCAGTAGAAGCAGCACGTCTGGCTAACAAAGTGTGTCTATCAATGCGAAGCCCGCAGTGGTTTGTACCGAAATTCATTTTTGGAATGCCTTCGGACGTGTTTGCAGCTCGCACAAACTGGATGCCAGCGAAATTCAAGCAGTTCTCACTGACTAGATTACTGAAGCTGTTGCAGGGGCCATATAGCCGCTACGGCTTGCCCACAAACACCCTCCCTGCATTGAGTCAACATCCAACGCTCAACTCGGACCTCCTCGACTTCATTCGACATGGCCGCATAACACCGCGTCCTGCCATAAAACGATTCATCGGAGGTAACGTCGAATTTGTGAATGGAGAAGTCGAAGCTTACGATATTGTGTGTGCCTGTACTGGTTTCTGGATCACCTTCCCATTTTTCGAAAAATCCTTGATCGATTTTCAGCGTTCTGAGAAAGTACCTTTATTTCGTAAAATGATGCACCCTGACTACAAAAACCTGTATTTCATTGGCTTATTCCAACCTGTGGGTTGCATCTGGCCATTGGCAGATTACCAGGCAAAACTGGCATGTGCCGAAATCGTTGGTAAGTACCAACGCCCACACAACCTTAAGGCTGCCATTCAGGATGAGATCGACCATCCCCATTTCACCTTTACTGGTGGAACCCGCCACTCAACGGAGGTCGACTATCATGCTTTCCGTAAAGAGCTTGGACACGAACTGAAAAAGGCCGGTATCGACATTGGCAAGCCGCCTCAGGGAATCAAATCACGTTACAAGAACGCACTACATGGAAGCACGTAGAGGCGCTTGCGCCGATTATAAAACGTAGGGACATGGGCTGCGTGGATGAGGTGTGGGGGCGATTGCGCTGTCCTGCTGCCCTACACTGCCATCTTGCCTTGCTGAAACGGCCGCTTGCGCTGTCCTGGTCCTGCTTCCTCTCTAATGCTCACGTGCTATATTGGCGATTACATTTTCCTATTGTCTCAATTACATGCGAAATTTTGACGCTTACACTTTCCTGCTACCTCTCACATGTTAACATGATATCTATGACCGCTAACGTCATCCCTCCTCACCACAAAGCTTATGACCTGAGAGCTTGCGCTATCCAACCCCTGCTTCTCGTCGACCTTTCCAATGCAGCATGACATAACCGTTGGACCTTTCTGACATCAACAATGTGCAGCCAATCAGCAGAAAAGGTATTATACTTAAATAAAACATTTTCAAAGTTACTCCTGGGAGGAAGCATGACTCGCAAAGGCTGGATACTATTTATCGCTATGTCGGTAATTTGGGGTATTCCTTATCTGTTCATCAAAATTGCACTACTCCAACTTGATCCAGGCGTTGTGGTATTTTTCCGCGTCGGGATCGCGGCTCTAGTCCTCATCCCTATCGCAATCTATCAGGGAGTATTACGACCACTACGCAGGCGATGGCTCATGCTAGCCGGACTTGCCTGTGTGCAGATCGTTGCACCATTCCTCTTAATCAGTTTTGGTGAGCAGCTCATTACCTCATCGCTCACCAGCTTGCTTATCGCAACCGATCCCATCCTGGTCGCATTGCTTGCTCTCCGCTTCGATCCGGGTGAACGTGTTACTGGCCTTCGTTCAGTTGGACTGCTAATTGGCATAGTAGGTGTGGCTGTTCTGCTTGGTTTCGATGTCGGCGGAGATAGGCAAAAGCTACTCGGAGCTGCTTTGGTTCTACTTGCCTCTTTAGGGTATGCCACCAGTGCCCTCTTGATTAGGCGACCGACCATCTCGGCTCTACCCAACCTTGGAGTTGTATCAGTTTTGTGTCTCACATCAACTATCGTGCTATTGCCGCTAGCTGTAACACGACTTCCTAACAAGATGCCCAATCCAGAAGTAATAGCCAGCCTGCTCGTGCTCGGCTTGATCTGTACGGCCCTTGCGTATCTGATATTTTTTGCACTCATAGCCGAGGTTGGAGCAAGTCGGGGTACGGTCATCACATATGTTAACCCGGCAGTATCCGTCTTCCTCGGCATCACTTTGCTTAGCGAACCACTCAACACGGCTATTATTGTTGGGTTCCTGTTGATTCTTCTCGGATCCTGGTTATCTACCAGTGGAGTCATACCATTAAAATCCTTATTTCGAACACGCCAGGAGCAACAAACCAACGTTGAGACCGAGGTTAGCATTCCAGACCCTTCCCCTCAAAAGCTTCAATGATATAGACAAAGTTCTTACTACTATCTCACTTCATCTGTTTGTTTTTGGTTCGAACACGCTCATACAGCTCTTCCATTACACTGATAAAGGACACATCTTTGTGCCAGAATGGGGGATAATCCCCCTGCTTCTTAATCAGCAGCGCTGGCACTCCTGGCTGTAATGCGTTAGCCATTGGAGAAGGCAATCTTTTCGCGCCTGTCCAGAACTCTTTGTGAGTGGCCTCTACTGTTACTGGTTCTCTAATCGGGGGAGTATAGTAAGATGTAACCGGTTCGACCAGTGGCTCTTCGTCTGAATCAAGCGCAGACGCTAGGATTTTCCCCAGTGGCGAACGAGTAAGTTCGGTGTGAAGATCGTCCCTGGACAATCCCCGCAATTCAAACATCAAGAAAGGATCCTTATCAAGGGCAAATGCCAGTAGATAATAGACACCGGCAATATGCTTACATGGATTAGCCCAGTCTGGACAAGAACAGGAGGTCACGAAATCACGCTCGCTGTGCGGCAGCAAATGCAAACCCAGGACTGAGAAAACATCCTCAATCGTATCGGGCATCTCTTTCATCAGCAGCTTCGTGATCAGATCCGCGCGTGATGCTATCTGGCGGATGACTTTCGCCCAGTCATCTGAGGTGATAGCTTTTATTGTAATTGAGGTCTTGTAGATAGGTTCTTTGTAGACACCAAAATATGGGTTGATTGAACCTCGAACTTTGGCTGTGACCGTACCCTTGCTCAATGTATATTCAATGATTCGCCCATTACTGGCATAAGACCGCCCGCGCCCAAGTCGTGCCTCATCGGTAAACTCTTCTAGGGCCGCAAGAAAGCGCTGGCCCCACCATGTACGGCTAAACTGTGCCATCGTTCTTACTCCATGACCGCGCTGCGTCGCAGTGCAATCAACTCTTTGAAAGTATCGTTATCAAGCTCCGTAAGCCAGGACTCATCGGTTCCTACAACCAGTGAGGAAAGACGTTTCTTATCCTCGATCATCGCGTCTATACGTTCTTCCATCGTACCCATAGCCAAAAACTTGTGTACGAAGACGTTTTTGCGCTGTCCGATACGAAAAGCGCGATCTGTTGCCTGATCTTCAACCGAGGGGTTCCACCAGCGATCGAAGTGGAAGACATGGTTCGCTTTTGTCAAATTCAGGCCCACACCACCAGCACGCAGGGAGAGAATGAACAGTGACGGCTCGGTCTCGGGGTCTTGAAACTCGGTAATCATACTTTCCCTCCGTTTCACACTTGTTCCGCCGTGCAGATAATACGTGTTGTAATGTTTGGTATGCTCAAGATACTTCTCTAGCGCACTGCCAATCTCTGTGAACTGAGTAAAGATGAGCGCGCTCTCGCCACTCTCAATCACCTCTTCGATCATCTCCCCTAGCCGCTCAAGCTTGTGAGAGCGTTCGCTTGTGAATGCGCTGCCATCCTGCAGGAACTGCATAGGATGGTTACAAATTTGCTTGAGTTTTAGGATCGTTGATAAGATCAGGCCTTTGCGTTGGATACCTTCGGCCTCTTTGAGCTGTTCTTCAACATCTTTGACGACAGCCTCGTAGAGGGAAGCTTGCTCGGGTGTGAGTGTGCAATACATCTTCTGCTCGATCTTATCTGGCAGATCGTCAATAATACGTTTATCGGTCTTCACACGCCTCAATATAAAAGGCTCTACAAGCTTCTTTAATGTCGTCGACTTAGTCAAATCATTGCTCTTATAAATGGGCGTCTCGAATTCCTTGCGGAACTGTGCTTCCTTGCCAAGGTAACCTGGATTGAGGAAGTTAAAGATTGACCACAGATCGCGCAATCGGTTCTCGACAGGGGTACCAGTCAAGGCAACTCGCCGTGGAGCATCAAGCTTCAGAATTGCTCGTGTCTGTGCGGCATGCGGGTTCTTGATATTCTGGGCCTCGTCAACCACCACGCGATGCCACTTCAGACCTTGTAAAAGCTTTTCATCCAGGCGCGCCAATGCAAATGAGGTCAGGACAACATCATGTGCCTGACAGGCATCCACAAACTTCTGCTTGTCTTTCAGCCGTGTACTTCCTTGATGCACCATTGTTTGAAGTTCGGGTGCGAAACGCTCAATCTCTTTCCGCCAGTTTCCAAGCACGGAAGTCGGCGCAATAATAAGAGTTGGTCCCAACCCATCTTCCTCCTCGCGCTCTTTGAGCAGGCAAGCAATGACCTCCAAAGTTTTACCCAGCCCCATGTCATCAGCAAGACATGGATTCAAACCAAGGTTTTCAAGGTACTGTAGCCATGCAACACCACGCTTCTGATAATCTCGCAAGGTTCCCTGTAAAGCCTCTGGATCTTTAATAGGTGCGAATGCATTTTTATCATGCAGCCTTGATAGCATGTCTCGCAGGCTCTGGTCATGGTCCCATTCCAGGTCATCCTCGGCCTCGCCGCCAATCTTTAACATATCCAGCAGCGTGATCTCCGACTTTTCGTGCTGGTGTGTCTGCCAGAACTGGAGAAGTTGCTGCATTTTATCGCGATCCAGTTCCATCCATTGCCCTCGAAACTGGACCAGCGGTGTTTTAGCATTAACGAGTTGTTCCCATTCTTCTTCCGAAACTACCTGCCCGCCAACTGACAACTGGTACTCATAGGAGATGATTGTATTGAGACTGAGGTGCCCTTGACTAAGCGTAGTTGCCCCTTTGGACGAACGCACAGATGTTTTGAGGCGAACTTTCGTGCGGCGGCGTCCATCGGGTGTCCACCATGCCGGAACAATCACTGCGTAGCCTGCTTCACTAAGCACCCAGGCGCTCTCTTTTAAGAACCCGAACGCCTCATCCATTGTTAGGATGCACCCGGTTGGGTGGTCTGTGGCCATTCCATTCCAGATTGTGGGATAGATCCGCGCGGCATAGCCCAACGCTAGCAACAGATTTTTCTCGAAGTCCTTTCCGAAAGGTCGGGCCGCTTCAGCTCGATCACTTCGACCAAGCCCCCAAAACTCTTCCAGCCTCAATTTGAGCGAAGGATCATGTTTGGCGGCAACAAGGAAGTGTAGTTGCCAATTGTCGATATTACTTGGGGAAGCTTCCTCCAATCGGAAACAGAGGGTAAAACCAGACTCAGTATGCGCTTTGGTGAGGTTCGTGCGCCACGTCAACCAATCCTTGTAATCCTTAAGTTTCTTATCAGAAGAGGGTTGCAAAAGAATCGGTCGATATGGATAAACACACCTGTACAGAAGTGTGTCTGCGATCTGCTGATCAATTTTTCCAGTAAATGGGGTCCCAGTTACAATGTCATGCAGGAGGCATTCCGAAAAGTGGCGCAGCAAAGATTCTTTGTCAAACAATCCCCTGCCATTATCGGGACTATTCAACCCTGCGGTACAGGCTCCAGGCATGGCAGTTACATAGCGTTGGATATTCTTCTCATAGGTTTCAGACAACAATTCCCACGATGGATGTATCTCAAAATTGAGGTTTGCTTAGCTTTTTTGCCCTTGGTTGGAGTAGAGGAGATTGTTTGATACTTTAGTGCTGGGATATACTGGTCTTTAGCGATAATACTTTTTATTGCCTGAGTATACTGATGCCAGAACAGAATATCTGCTCCCAGTTGGAAATCTTCAGCCGCATTGAGCGCGATAAAATGGATATCGTTCAGTGTTGTAATCACATCTGTAACTTGGTAACAATTAACCTGCCAGGGTTCCAGGCCAAAATCAATAGGTTCCTCTTCATCCATATAGCGCAGCAATTCGAAGGAGGGAGAAGGCTTTTCAGCAACCGTTGGGAGTAGAAAGTACTTTGTGCACATTGCGTGTGACAATTCGCCAGACATAGGCTCCCGCAGGCCTAGTTTCTCACGTCAGAAACGTAACTAAAGCCGTTTGCCCAAGGTGCCTGGGATGAATGTTGTTAGATCTGCGGCGCGGCCTTCCCGCTACTGCATCCGTCTCTACCCACAGGTAGAAAGCCCCTCCCTGGATGAATTCGTTGGTGTCCTCTGGAATCCACGTTCCATGGATAATATGCATATGTTATTCCTGCGGTGAGTGTTGATGTAATGAATAATGTCTTTTACATAACAGTTCGTTGGTGCTGATTTATCTTGCAAATTACGATGTATCGGAGTCTCAGTTTGTCATGCTCGCTCAGCCAGCATTTTGAAGCAACGCATAGACCTTCGCGGAGTTCATACTGAGTGCAACCATATGCTCAGGGTGACAAGAGTGGTCCATTTCCATACACATCTTATTTTGTTAACAGCCGATTTAACTGCCTTCACTCACCATATTTCATTCTTGTTTTCCCTCCTGCATCATATCACATCGACTCTGCTAAGTCGATCATTTTCACAAAAGTAACAGAGCTTCTAAGCCGCTTCTGTACTTGCTTGTCTCGCAAGCATCCTTGTGTAGATGTGAAGGTTTGAGCGTCTGCAGACGCTCAAAAACCTTTCTCACACACGCGCCGCAGGCGCGCAGAAAACAGTATTGATTAGAACATCAATTTACATTGTTGTCCAGCCAGCAACTGCCAGACTCCCACTAAATTCATTGACAGTAGCGAAAGACTTCATGCTACCACCATTGACGGAGCCATATTCAAGGAAAGTCGGTGGAGTTGTGCCATTGCCAAGGCTGCTAACCTGTAAGGCATAGAGCGCGCCGTCAGACCGAGAAACATTGGCCCAGGGATACTGCGAATACAGATTGAGTTCGCACAGGTAACCGGGATTTTCGGATGCTAACTTGGTGGTTGAACCATCCATGTTCATTTTCCAAAGTCCATTATGGCTGCTATCGACTGGCACGCCAGGTACACTCAAACTTTCGTTGTTAATAGTAAACAGCACTTGAGAACTAGAATAGCCGAGAAAACGCACCTGCGTAATTGCAGCAGCGTTATTTTGATAGATCGTTTGAAACTGCCCGCCCGTAATTGGCCCTTTGGCAATAGAACCTGGCCCCAGTAAATTTCCAGCTCGAATGTTACTGTAGGAGAATGTACCGTTACAACGACTTGTTACAAGTGTAGTTGCGTGATAGTCGCTGTCGAAATCCCAGCAGCCTGATTGTGATGAGGCAGCTATCACCGTTTGCAAGTTGCCTGGCGACTGATTTGGGCCTTTGCTCGTGTCCAACAGGTACAGGCCGTTTTGGTCTGTCGTGGGTTCTATGCTCGCTGGTACTCCGGTGATATAGACGTGCGTATTGTCGGCCCATGTGCGAGGCAAGTAGCCTGGGTTTGCAGAATTGAGCTGAACTAACTCAGACTGCAATTGCCCACTCGAAAGCTTCAATAGGTAAACATCGAGTAGTCCGGATACCGCCTTTACAGAGAAAACAACCTGCGATTGATCTGGAGACCATTGAACTCCCTGGATACCATCTCTGGTCGTACAATAAAGTGTTTGCAGTCCTTGTCCATCCATGCGAACAAGTTGAAGTGCAGCATAGTGTGGATAGTTGGTAACAAAGAGAATCCATTGTCCATCGCTGGAAACCTGAGCCTCGGTAATGTAGTCATTGGGTAAATGAGTAATCACTGTTTTGGTGCTCTTCGCGACATCATACCATTTGAGTTCAGCAAAAGTTGGATTCTCTTCTGTTCCTGTATTGTAAATGTAGGCGATAGTGGGATCGCTTCCTAGGCCCAAGTGGACGCATAACGGCAGCACGCGCTGATTGTACGCCGGGCTTGGACAACTGGTCTGGGTTTGAGGCATAGGTTGTGTTTCGTTGGGCGGCGTGTTGGGTGTGGGTGTAGTGCCAGTCGGTTGGCTGGTCGAATACCCTGGCTACCAGAAGTTGATGTCGGCTTGTAGCCAGTATTGATACCGCCAGAACCGCACGCGGTAAAAATGAAGACGAGACAACAGACCACAGAATAAAAGAAGAGATGTTTTTGTATATGCTTCATAATATTTTTAAGACTCCTTTTTAATACAATCTCCATACACCAATATTTATAAGACGCCATATCCACCGAATTTTAGATCGCGAGTATTGTTGTCACTATACTAGATCAAAAAGGAATCTATTACCGTAGTTTCGCTCACTATGAGTATGTGAAGTATCATACAGCTAGCATGGAGTTTGGTTTTCGAGACGTGTACCATCTGAGTCAATAATTATGTTACTTCTCTAAGAGCCTTGGCTTCTCGGTAAGCTTCTAGAGCATGGTCGATGAATACATTCGTACTTCCTAGATATGCACCCGGGTCAAAAGCACGATCTATCTCTTCTACTGAGAGAATATTTAGCACCGTCTCCTCCTCAAGCACAACCTCGCGGAGATGCACACCCAACCTCACGGCACGTTCACATAGAGTTTGACGATACGTTGAGCCTCGGGCCTTCCAACATAAGGAGCGAGTGTCATAGTGAGCGACTCCGCCATGATCAATCCTTGTGTTAGCTCTACATTTGCACTCATGCGTTCTGGATCGACCCTGAGATCACTAATCATCCCTACAACGTGCTCAACAGCGCCTGAAGTGTACCGAAACAAGTTAGGGATTGCTACCCATTCCGCCTGCCATCCACCAACTGCCCGTTCGTGTTCCTGGGTCATCGCTGATAGAATTACGGACACTTCTCCGATTGCCAACCTTGCTGATGCTATCGCAAAGGCCGCATCGACCGGATTATGTTTCTGCGGCATTGCTGATGATCCGCCTTTACCTGGCATCGCTCCCTCAGAAGCCTCGCCGATCTCGGTTTGAGCGAGATGAGCCACATCACTCGCTATCTTTGCCATCGCACCAGCTATAACGCCAAGAGTCCCGGCAATCTCGGCAATGCGGTCGCGCTCGCTGTGCCAGGGCAGATCAGGAACGGGAAGCCCAAGTTCATCCGCAAGAAAATCTTGAACCTGAATCCCTTTATCCCCAAGCGAGGCAAGTGTACCTGCTGCTCCACCAAGTTGCATTGCCAATGTTCGCTCTCGGTGCTTACGTAGGGCATATACTTGACGAACCACCATGGCGAGCCACCGTGCTGCCTTAAGGCCAAAAGTAATTGGCACAGCTTGTTGCATCAATGTCCTCCCCGCCATCAACGTATTCCTGTACTGCTCGGCTAGCTTCTCGCACACTTCACATACATTGAGTATTCTGCTCGCCAGCAGATCAATGCCTTCGCGCATTTGCAGCATCAGTGACGTGTCAATTGCATCCTGGCTTGTAGCTCCCCAATGCACATACTTTTTTGCGTCATCGTCGATTTGTGCAGTGAGCATGCGTACTAGCGGAATAACAGGTGTCCCAGATGCCTCTGCTTCACGGTACAACGCTGTAACATCGAACACATTCTCTCTACAACTATTCGTTATTATGTTTGCGGCTTCCTGTGGGATAATACCAGCGCGAGCTTCTGCGCGAGCGAGTGCAGCTTCAAATACGAGCATTCCTCGTACATGTGCTTCAAGGGAGAAGATTTCGGCCATTTCAGCCGTACTGAACATTGCATCAATCCTCTCAGGCATGAGTCGTTGCCTTTCCAGAGTGAGCTAGTTCAGTTCTGGCATGAAGATTGCGTAACACTGCGAGTTCAGTCTCGTTTGGAGGCATAGTTTGTTCTAAAGAGGCCGCAAATCGGATCGGCCATCCAGTGTTCTGTTCGATTTCTTCCCGTGTGACACCTTCGTGGATCGATTACAACCACAAATTCCTTTGTTTGTAGGTCCGCTCGCAGCAAACACAGATCGGTTACAATCAGTGTCGCCCCTTTGTACGAATTCCCAGACGCTGTCGGTGATCATCTCCAGTTCCATATCCGAATGACGTAATGAAATCTACTTGTTCAACGAAAGTGCACTTTGTCTGGCGCATGACAACATACGTCTGGCCGCACAGACTAGCGATCTCGGGTGCACCTCCGCCACCTGGTAATCGAACTTTTGGATGTTCATAATTGCCAATCACGCTGGAATTGATATTGCCAAATCGATCAATCTGCGCACCACCGAGAAAACCAATCGTGATGCGGCCACCTTGTAGCCAGTACTGGAACATCTCCGGGCCCGAAACTGTTGTAACAGCAGTCTCGCTCAGTTCGGGGTCGCCTATCGAAAGTGGAAGTAGATCCGGCTTGGTCCCGATTGTGCCTGACTCGTAGATGAGTGTGATATATGGAGCATGGGTCAACCGCGCAAGGTTACATGCGACCGACGGTGCTCCAATGCCTACAAAACACACATCATCGTTCTTTAACACTCGGGCCGCCGCAACAGCCATCATTTCCGTTGTTGTATACTGCATGCGTTTCCTTCATACCCATCTTTCAAACAAATAAGATAACAGTACGTTAATTCTCTATCTTTCGGAGAATCCACCTGTAGGGGCGAGCGGGGAGTTGGAGTGGCTGGGTGGGCCTTTGTGGTCGCCCGCCGTTCCCCTAAACGCTAAGGATTCCTATGTCCTATAAAGAACATGCTCCTCTATCCAATCAAGAAACGTCTCCCTACTACGCGAAATAGCATCCCATGCGGTATAGAAAGCATTGTCTCGCCGGTAATACCCATGCGTATAAGACGGCAATGCTCCACCCGGCGCTGCAATAATAGCATCAATCGTCCAATCTGGTAGAATTGTCGAATTTGTACTCGGAGCAAGCAGATCATCCACAACCTCCTCCACGGTCACGATTACATTCGTCGCCGCGAATGCTGCTTCCTTCTGAACCCCAATAATCCCCTCGATCAACACATTCCCTTCCGATCCGATCGTTGGCATGAATAATAGTTACTTCCGGTCGTATCGCAGGCACCGCAGCCAGTTGCTCATTAGTAAAAGGGCGCGTAATGAACTTGATATTCGAGTTCACGTCCACCAGATACGGAGAACCTTGATACCCACCCAAGAATTTGCGCATGGCAGACCTGCGGCGCCAGCTGCATATGCATTGGCCATCGCTGCGTGGCTGTGTTCCTCAAGCTCAAGTGAGCACGGCCATCCATTCTCAACTGCATCACGCAATCGATGCGAGCATTCCTACACCTGGATTGCCACCCCAGGAGAAAACGAGCTTTTTTGCGCAACCCATACCAATCAATTGATCATAAATCAGATCCGGTGTCGTCCAATCAAACACAGATCCCGCTTCTGCTGCCGAATGATTTCATGACCTGCGGAAAATGGGATCAGATGTGGGAGCCCCTCCATGGCCACTGTTGCGCCATTGTTGACGTACCGATCGATAGCATCATATAGCGAAAGGAAAGAAGTCATCTTCTTTGCTCCATTACAAATTGAAAAACGCAGTCTCGCCTGCGCCTTGCATGATGATCTTGAATGGATGAACGATCATTCCTACACGACTTCCCCGTCGGGCAAGCAACGTCGAACGCCGTTCATCAGGTACGCATAGTAAAATAGGATCCTCGGCATTTGTTTGCTCATCTTCAAAGTACAGGCGTGTCATCAGATGATTAAGCAAGCCGCGAGAAAATACTGTGACACAAATGTGCGGAGCCTGTAACTTGTCCTGATAGAACTGGGACACGCCCTGGCTTGATCGTTTCAAACCAGTAACTACAGTCTTCCATAGTACCTGAACGGCCAAATCCCAAAAAGCTCATGTATAGCTGGGCTGGACCCCTATCGGCGCTATGGTTATATCGGCCATAAGAATTCGCCTGCCAGATCTCAACCATTGCATCTGGCACTGGTAAACCATCTCCATCTAATACTCGGCCCTCAATGCGTATGCGCTCGCCTGCTGTCTCGGGCTGGATCATTACATTGCGAATGGCATCTTCGCGTAACAATGCAGGTCCAAAACCTGGTCCTACTGTTTGCGAACTGGTCAATGGTATTGTGTTCATTTCCCACCTTCCTTCAACTCAAATGGTGTAGCATGCGCTCCCCGTACCACTATGTCCCATCTATAACCCAATGCCCACTCTGGCTCTGTCACACTATGGTCATACAGAGCGATCAGGCGCTTGCGCGCATCTTCTGTCGGCACAGCATTCATGATAGGATCGAGCTTGTGGAGCGGGTCATCCGGAAAATACATCTGAGTTACTAACCGTGACACCATTGCTGGCCCAGACAAAGCGAAATGGATGTGTGCCGGACGCCATGCATTAGGATGATTCTTCCATGGATATGCACCCGGACGAATGCTCAAGAAATGATAGATACCTTCTTCATTTGTCAAACAGCGACCCATTCCCAGGAAGTTGGGATCAAGTGGCCCCGGCCATTGATCCCGCTTGTGCAGGTATCGTCCAGCAGCATTTGCTTGCCATATTTCCAGCAGAGTATTCGGCACTGGATTGCCACGATCATCGAGTACGCGGCCTGTCACTATAATGCGCTGCCCTATCGCCTCGCCACCTGTACCGGCATTACGTGTAAGGTCTGCATCTTCCGGAGTA
>CAVPEB010000066.1:0-39473 GCA_963702765.1 uncultured Chloroflexia bacterium | reverse complement strand
TTGCTTTCTTCCCTCAACTTGCCGTAGTTAGCAACACAAGCCCAGAATGTGGAAGCAACGTCACCGTCTGTGACACCTGATTACCATTCAGATCAAGATAACGACTTCCACCAGGAAGACTAACCGTATATGTCGACGTTGGGCTAGGATTGACAAGACTCAACCCATGCGAATAATCACGCCAGTAAATATGTTGAGATAGGAACATCTGGTTGGTAGGGCTTCCAATCTGCGCGTTATACTCGCTATATCTCAGATCGCTTCCATATCCCTGGATCGGAGTAATCGTCAGATAAGCCGAATGTTCCTTCGCCATCAAATACGACGCCAGCGCCCACTGAATCTCGCCTGGATCGACAGATTGAAACGCGTCGACGATGTAATATGCCTTATGTTGCTGCTGAACGCTCTGGATAAAATTGACAGCTTGCACCCAGGCGTCGCCTGTCAAATAGCCGTTTCCATACTTCGTGAAACCACCTTCATCCAGTATGCCATCAAGATGGCTCACAACCTGCTGCACTTGCGGATCGCTCGAAGGTGAATACCCATATCCAAGATTGGGAATCAATATCAACGGATGCGCCAGTTGATGCAGCGCCTGCTGCATCTCACTCAACCAGGTCAGGACATCTGCCCGCCATTGAGGATCATCCATCTCACCGGTGTAACGTTGTACCCATTGCCCATTCTTATAATAACCACATGCCCCAATCACGTTCTGCAGGTTCACATTATCAGCGGCAATGGCATCGAAGCCGTTTGCACTGGCTGGCTGTGCATAGGTCTGGATTTGCCAGGCAAGAAAGGCCGGATTCGTGAAATTGAAAGGGACATTATTCAACCCATCTTCATAAGCTGGCGTATGCCTATCACATTGATAGAGAATCCAATCCGGGTGAATTTGTTGCCAGTATGCAAGGCTCTGTGTAGCACCCCGATCGTTAAAGGTTCCAGAATCACGAAAGAAAGAGAAGTAGAAACTGAGAAGGTTGTTTGGATTGCTTGAACGAAAAGCCTGTACATTGCCGGGATGAGCACCCCAGACAAAATCGTAATACCGCGCGATTGCGCTCGGATTCTGTATGTTGTAATCGAAATCTTGAAAGATGTGAAAATTATTCCAACTATCTACAAACGGACGTACTCCAGGCACAGATGCTGCCAGCGTAGCCGTGGGTAAAGGCGCAATCGTCAAAGTAATGCCACGATACTTTGAAGTCACATGATACGTTTGCGTCGAACTCTGATTAGAACTACAGCTACTCAATACAAGCAGTAGTATCAAGATGCTCAACCAGGCAGCCAGTGATCTTTTATTAGCAAAGCTTGAGAAAATCATCATAAATCACTGCACATCCATTTCGCAAATTTGAAAGATTCTATCACAGGCCCAGGTTAACATAATTCGGTTGCGAATCGGTATTCAAAAGCTAGTCAATCTGGTGGAATCCTCCAGAACTTTACAATCTCCCAACAAAATCCTCAAGGGCCCTGGCAACATCACCAGGCGCATCAAACAGGATCAGGTGCCCGGCATCTGGCACGATCACAAGACGAGATTCAGGAATATCACGATGCAGGCGTTGAGCAATTTTTAACGGCATCTGCTCGTCGTGTTCACCCCAGATAATCAGCGTCGGTTTTCCCATCTCTTTCAAGTCAGAAGCCACAGAATTGGAATAGTCTGGATGCAGCAGGCGAATGTGCTGGAAAAGCAGCTCTTTGCCCACTTCGCTTTTCCATGGTGAAATCCATTCATCCATAGATTGCTTGAGGCGATCGGGGTATTGTGTTGCATGAGGTAGCGTTTCTTGCAATGCATGGATCATATCTTCCAGTTTGGTCTCCTTTGGACGATCAGGATCCTGCTGCTCCTTCATTTCCGGCAATGGCCAGTCTGGGGCAAAGGTGTATGTGTATGCAATCGTATCTATCAACACAAGAGCCGCGACTCGTTCTCGGCTCAAACGCGTTGCCAGAACCTGGGCTACACCTCCCCCAATGCCATGTCCCACCAGCACCATATTGGTAAGATTGAGTTGCTCGAACAAAAAAGACAGGCAATCAGCATGGCCCCAGATAGAAGTATCTGATTGCCAGGGATGATCCGATTCGCCATACCCGAGCATATCAATCACATATACAGCCCGCTTTATAGGCGCTAGCAGTGGCAGAACGTCCCTCCAGGTAAACGCTCCACCCATAATGTCGTGAAGTAAAACAATCGCCCCATCAGTTCCCCATTCAGCGCCTTGCAAAATATAGCTGAGATTATAGTGGATCACATGCGCATTGTGCCGCTCTTGAGTACTCGACTCATTTTCAAAAGTTTGATTCAACATACTGCCTCTCCTGGCCCAGCCCGATTGCTGAAGCCATCGCAAAATACTATTTTCTATACTATATCAACGCTAGCAGGACAGCGCAAGCGCGCATACATCTCACGTCAGCACGTGTTTGCAAGCAGGACAGCGCTGGCACCTACCCGCCTTGCCAACGACGCTGGCGAAGCTTGAAAGCATCTCTGCAACGACGCTGTCGCGTCAGTTCTTATCCGTTCTGACAACGCTGCTGCACAGCTAGCTGCCGCTCAGTCAGAACGAGCGGCAACTGCTTCGCACTCAGCAGAGATGCAAGGAAGTGTCTAGCGCTACGCGCTCAGGCACGACGTGACGTAAGGAGAAGCGCCCCCACACCACATCCACACAACCCCTGTCCCTACAAATCATGATTGGCGCAAGCGTCTGCCCTCAAATGTGCGAGCTAAAAACCAGATGCGCGCATCATAAGCTTGATGCGATCAACAACCATTTTGGCGTCAGACAGACCCATACCTGTGCGCTCCCGATACAGCTTGATTGCCTGAATATACTGACCTTTAGAGACCAGGAACGCCATTTCCGTGAGGAGTATACTTTGTACATCCATATCCATCGGCATGCCCTGTTGTGCAACCTCCATGAGTGCATCAGCAACCACCATCGTACCATACATCCGTAACGCCATATCCAGGCGCTCTACCGCATCTTTTGCCTCGGCAAGCGATGCGCCCGTAACCTCCCGATAGGCCTTGATCGCGTTTATTTTCTTTCCAGCTCGTAAAAGGCTAGCAATCTCTTCCAGCCGCCCCACAAGATTTTGACTCCCGGCTAAATAGAAATTATTCATATGCACAATCCGTTCTATGCTCCCCTATGGCTACTGCCTCAATGGCAATAACAATGCAAATGTATACTAAAATATCCAACGATTATTGGGAATAGATTTCACTCGATCGTCCAAAAGCCTATTTCGGTTGATTGGATATGTGTTGATGTGGTGAGAACATTGGATATTGGCGCTAGTGCCATACAATTCATGAATTACGGTTTTGTGAAATGAAGCCCATCACCTTCGCCATGTTTTTGCGGAAAAATACCGCGCATTTTGAGCGGTATGTGAGCGGTATTTTCGATAAAAAATGAAACCATTCACAAAAAATAAAAATGTGGGTGTGTGGCTTGCCACACACCCACACCAATAACAAACCTTACTGCTTCTTAAAAAGCGCGGGCACATTATAAAATGCGCTGAAACCAGCATAGCGAGCAGTTTTTTCGCCAAGCTCTTCTTCGATCGCGAGTAAACGATTGTACTTGGCAACGCGTTCGGTACGTGCAGGTGCGCCTGTCTTGATTTGCCCTGCGTTGGTGGCAACGACCAGGTCGGCAATTGTCGTGTCCTCGGTCTCGCCTGAACGGTGGGAGACAACAGCAGTAAAGGAGGCACGTTTGGCCATCTCGATAGCTTCCAGCGTCTCCGTTAACGTGCCAATCTGATTGAGCTTGATCAGAATAGAATTGGCAGACTGTTCCTCGATACCACGTTTGAGACGCTCAGTGTTCGTCACAAACAGATCATCTCCCATGATTTGAATACGGTTACCCAGACGCTGGTGCAAAAGTTTCCAACCGTCCCAGTCGTCTTCCGCCAATCCGTCCTCGATACTGATGATAGGATACTCGTTGATCCACTGCTCGTAGAGATCAACCATCTCGCTTGAAGTGAGCGTGCGCCCCTCGCGTGCCAGCACATATTTGCCGTTTTCGTAGAACTCGCTCGAAGCAGGGTCCATCCCCAGGAAAATATCCACTCCAGGTTTATACCCCGCCGACTCGATAGCGGCTACGATGATCTCAAGCGCCTCGCGATTGGAGCCGAGAGACGGGGCGAAACCGCCTTCATCGCCGACATTGGTGTTCAGCTTTTTACCATGCAGCACTTTCTTGAGGCTCTGGTAGACTTCGGCGCCCATGCGCAGGGCTTCTCGAAAAGTAGTAGCTCCGACTGGCAGAATCATATATTCTTGCATATCGGTCGAATTGTCAGCGTGCTTGCCTCCATTCAAAATATTCATCATTGGGATGGGGAGCGTGCGAGCAGAAACCCCTCCAATATACCTGTAGAGTGGTTGCTCCAATGCACGAGCTGCTGCTTTCGCCACGGCAAGGGAGACGCCAAGGATGGCGTTAGCTCCCAGGTTGCCTTTATTTGCAGTGCCATCCAGTTCGATCATCAATTCGTCGATGGTTATTTGTTCCGTTGCCTCGATACCGACTACAGCTTCGCGGATGGTCTCGCTCACATTCTCAACAGCCTTTAACACTCCTTTTCCACCGTAACGACTCTTGTCTCCATCTCTGCAGTTCTACCGCTTCGTGTACACCTGTTGAAGCACCGGATGGAACTGCGGCTACTCCTGTTTTGCCACCCATCAGTAATACTTCGACTTCAATAGTAGGATTGCCGCGCGAGTCGAGTATCTCGCGAGCTACGATGTCTTCGATTGCAGTTAACTCGTTTATATTGTCCAGCATGTCGTGAGAACATTGGATATTCGCGCTCGTCCCATACAATTCATGAATTACGGTTTTGTGAAATGAAGCCCATCACCTTCGCCATGTTTTTGCGGAAAAATACCGCGCATTTTGAGCGGTATTTGAGCGGTTTTTTCGATAAAAAATGAAACCATTCACAAAAAATAAAAATGTGGGTGTGTGGCTTGCCACACACCCACACCAATAACAAACCTTACTGCTTCTTAAAAAGCGCGGGCACATTATAAAATGCGCTGAAACCAGCATAGCGAGCAGTTTTTTCGCCAAGCTCTTCTTCGATCGCGAGTAAACGATTGTACTTGGCAACGCGTTCGGTACGTGCAGGTGCGCCCGTCTTGATTTGCCCTGCGTTGGTGGCAACGACCAGGTCGGCAATTGTCGTATCCTCGGTTTCGCCTGAACGGTGGGAGACAACAGCAGTAAAGTTGGCACGTTTGGCCATCTCGATAGCTTCCAGCGTCTCCGTTAACGTGCCAATCTGATTGAGCTTGATCAGAATAGAATTGGCAGACTGTTCCTCGATACCACGTTTGAGACGCTCAGTGTTCGTCACAAACAGGTCATCGCCTACGAGTTGTATACGGTTACCCAGACGCTGGCGTAAAAGTTTCCAACCGTCCCAGTCGTCTTCAGCCAACCCGTCCTCGATACTGATGATAGGATACTCGTTGATCCACTGCTCGTAAAGATCAACCATCTCGCTTGAAGTGAGCGTGCGCCCCTCGCGTGCCAGCACATATTTGCCGTTTTCGTAGAACTCGCTCGATGCAGGGTCCATCCCCAGGAAAATATCCACCCCAGGTTTATACCCCGCCGACTCGATAGCGGCTACGATGATCTCAAGCGCCTCGCGATTGGAGCCGAGAGACGGGGCGAAGCCGCCTTCATCGCCGACATTGGTGTTCAGCTTTTTACCATGCAGCACTTTCTTGAGACTCTGGTATACTTCGGCACCCATGCGCAGGGCTTCTCGAAAAGTAGTAGCTCCGACCGGCAAAATCATATATTCTTGCATATCGGTCGAATTGTCCGCGTGCTTGCCTCCATTCAAAATATTCATCATTGGGATGGGGAGCGTGCGAGCAGAAACCCCTCCAATATACCTGTAGAGTGGTTGCTCCAAAGCACGAGCTGCTGCTTTCGCTACGGCAAGGGAGACTCCAAGGATGGCGTTAGCTCCCAGGTTGCCTTTATTTGCAGTGCCATCCAGCTCGATCATTAATTCGTCGATGGTTATTTGTTCCGTTGCCTCGATACCGACTACAGCTTCGCGGATGGTCTCGCTCACATTCTCTACAGCCTTTAACACTCCTTTTCCACCGTAACGACTCTTGTCTCCATCTCGCAGTTCTACGGCTTCGTGTACACCTGTTGAAGCACCGGATGGAACTGCGGCTACCCCTGTTTTGCCACCCATCAGTAACACTTCGACTTCAATAGTAGGATTGCCGCGCGAGTCGAGTATCTCGCGAGCTACGATGTCTTCGATTGCAGTTAACTCGTTTATATTGTCCAGCATGAAATAACCTCCCAAATAGAGGGATATTCGATCCCTATGTAAAATACAATGTGTGTAAAACTCAAGTCTTCCATATAAATTGTACCCCTAATGAAGAGTATGAGCAAGAAAGGGTATGCGCTCGAGGGCCGTTGGTACTGTCTATCTCCAATATGTAATGTAGTGGCTGCCCTCGCGGCAGCCCTGGGAAACTGACCAACCTCTCAGAACTTACGGTCGAACCTTCGCTAATGCTTGAGCCAGTTGATCGGTGTGTTCGGGTAGACCAACCGTTACACGTAGAAAGTTATGCATGGAGGGTTGTTTGAAGTAGCGCAACAGGATGCCATGTTCTTCAACAGTAGCTCGTAGGTGTTCGATCGTGATATCTGGCTCGTCCAGTCGTGCCAGAATGTAATTGCCCTGGGAAGGATAAGGCGTTAGAAAGGATTGACTTTTCAACATGTCAAAGAGCCGTGCCCGTTCGTGCGTAATGCATTGCACATTGGAAAGCACCTGGTCAAGGTGTGTCAGCGTCTCAATTGCAGCAATGTGGCCTGCAAGATTGACTTCGAATGGACACTGCGCCTGTAGCATGTACTCTGCGATCCATACCGGGAATAAGCCATATCCAATGCGCAAACCTGCCAATCCTGCCCATTTGCTGAAAGAGCGCAAAACAACCAGGTTGCGGTAGTGCGGCACAAGATGCGCAAATCCACCTGGATGCAGGGAAAATTCTACATAAGCCTCGTCGAGTACAACAATACGACCCGATTCCAACAAAGTTAGAACATCCGATTCAGCAATTGGATTACCGGAGGGATTATTCGGCGAACAGATCACAATCAGTTTTGTGGAAGGTGTAAGCGCTGTCAGAACTTCCTTGACATCGATCTCAAAATCGCTCGTTCGTGGTACTTCGATCACCGAAGCGCCGCAGAATGAAGTCACTGTAGCATACAGTGAGAAGGTGGGAGGACAACATAGAATAGTATCGCCAACTGAAAGAAAGATGTGCCATAGCAAGTTGATCAATTCATTGCTACCGTGGCTTAAGACAATGTGTGATCCATCGAGTCCTGTATAGTCTGAGAGGGCTGCTCGCAGAGTAATCGCATCGCTATCGGGATAGTGGTTATAGTTTTTGCAATCGCCGAGAGCCTTGATAACTGAAGGTACAGGACCATAAGGGCTTTCATTGCTATTTAACTTAATAATGTTGTGAACAGATATACCAGTACGTGCGCTAAAGGCTACAAGGGATTCTCCAGGCAGATATGCCGACATACTCTCCAATTCAGGGCGCACACTGATATCTAGCTGTGAAGTTATATACATATATGATTTTTCTTACCAACTCGCGGCGAAAGCCCGCGCATTCATCCGTGGGGATGGGAGCCGCGTTGCCGCAGGGCAGTCCTTCCTTTCCGTTTTTTCCCCAGACAAGTGAATGAAGTAGGAATCGTCACCTCCACTTGAACCTAAAAATACCTGCCTGCCAAACATGGGGATGAAAGGTCCGTTCGTTCTCTGTAATCGCTTCCGCTTTTCTTCGCCCGAAAAGAAAAGGAAGATATGAAGAAAGCCTATCGCTATCGGATCTATCCAACCAAAAAACAAGTACATGTGCTGCAAGAACAACTCGCCCTGTGCGTAGAGCTGTACAATGCTGCCCTGCAAGAGCGTCGAGATGCTTGGAGGATGTGTGGCAAGAGTATCACGTTCACGCAGCAGAGTGCGCAGCTGCCCCACATCAAGCAGGTACGCCCAGAATACGAAGGCATCTACTCGCAAGTCCTGCAAGATGTCTTGCATCGTGTTGACAAAGCATTCAAAGCCTTTTTCCGTCGTGTCAAAGCTGGGCAGACGCCTGGCTATCCACGCTTTAAGTCCAGGTCCCGCTATGGAAGCTTGACCTACCCGCAGTTTGGCTTTGGCCTCGATGAGCAAAGCAAACTGTCCCTCGCCAAAGTTGGACATCTCAAACTGGTAATGCATCGTCCATTCAAAGGTATCGTGAAGACAGCCACTATCACGCAATCGGCCACTGGCAAATGGTATGTATCTTTCTCCTGCGATGAAGTGGAGCCAGATATCTTGCCCCCATCTGAGCTCCAGGCAGGCATCGACGTAGGCCTGTCCACCTTTGCCTACCTCTCCACCGGCGAGCAGATCGAAAATCCTCGGTTCTTTCGAGTAGAGGAGAAATCCCTTGCACGTGTCCAACGCCGCCTCTCCAAATCCAAGAAAGGTACCAAAGAGCACGCCAAGCGACGCAAGGTGGTAGCACGTGTCCATGAGCGCATCGGTTGGCGTCGCGAGAATTTCGTGCAGCAAGAGACGCGTAAGCTGATCAACCGCTATGGACTGATCGCGGTGGAGGCCCTGGTGGTGCGCAACATGATCAAGAATCCTCGCCTTGCAAAAAGTATAAGCGATGCGGCCTGGTCGTCGTTCTTCACACATCTGTTCTCGAAGGCGGAAGAGGCCGCGAGAACTGTGGTGCGTGTCCAACCGGCCTATACATCGCAAACCTGCTCTGGCTGTGGGTGCTGCCAAGAGATCCTCCTTTCTGTCCGCGTCTACGAGTGCCCGCACTGCGGCCTCTCGATGGATAGAGACCACAATGCCAGTGTGAATATCTTGCAAAAAGCCGTGGGACGACACGGCCGCGTCATTCCAGAAGCCCCGGCGCGGGAGCCGTTGGGAGTCGTCACTTTTGAGCGTCCGCATCGACATAGATTGGTGATGGGTGGCGAATAAGCGTATTGCGAGCTGAGGAAGAGTTACCCAGGCCGCGCATAGTGTTCGGATTATTGGTATATTGTGTTTGCATTGGTTGTACTGCAGGCTGAACAGTAGGTGTCTCGGGAGAATTGCCCATCGAGGAATCTACCATTTCTATGCTTTGCCGTAGTGTCATCATATCACGTAAGAAACAGGCCACAGCCGAGGCAGCAGAACCTTTCTCTTTTGAGAAATCAAAGCGCCTGGTCGTTGCTTCTCCTGCAGCTTGCGCGGCTTTTGCCAATGGATCGGATGTTTTCGCTGCAAAGGCGTCCTGGAAAATGTCCTCCCAATTTCCCCATCGTCCACGGAGGGGTTTCCAGCCAAGCTGGCTATCGCTGATTGTACGCCATTTCTCCTCTGTAAACTGCATCCAGTCGTCCATAAGGCGTGTAAGAGAAGCCATCTGCTGGCGCAGGCGATCTTCTTCTTGAGAAGATCGCTGGGGAAAACCTTGAGGGAAATCGGTATAGGTTTGCTGACCTACATAAGCGTTACTGCCGATTTGATTGAAACCTGTCGTATTTTGGTTTGCGACGCCAGAAAGCATACCTGAGTTTGCGCCTGGATAGAAACCAGAGTTTCCGGCAAGAGCTGCCAGGTTGGGAGCCAACTGACCGTTGGGCATGCTCAACATAGGTATTTCGGTTCCAGCAGGTAGCTCACCAATCACATGAATACCACTTGCTCCCAGAGCAGGACTCATACTCCAAATATTAGACCCTTCAGGCAAAAGCATACCTTCGGAAAGATTGGAGAAGCCGCCAATCACGATCTCCTCGTGCCCAACAGCATCCATAATTCGCCATGCAAGACGAGGGTGTCGAATGGCCCACCAGATACGCCTCCATAAGAAGACGCTCGCGAAGGTGAAATTCACAACCAGCCAGACTACTCCGCGAACTGCCGCCCAGTTGACGAGCGCAATAACAATAATCCAGTACCATGGATCGTGTTGTCCGGCTTCTACGATGAAGGTAAGCACGACTGCCACAGTAAGGCTAGGATCACGTAGTGGGTTTATGAAATCGATTATGCGCCAGAGCCAATTTCGGTCTGTCTTCACTTTCAATTTGCGCTCCTCTCGACTCTGCTGCTGGTCCTGCGGGCCGTTTTCTTTATTGCCCTATCCTGGAGGATTTTAGCAGAAGTCCCGAATACTGACAAAGGTAGTAGGCCATTCAGGTAGGTTGTATGCTGTTTTGTGTTACAACTATGTTAAACGTATAGAAATACATGGCTAGAATGTTTGCGGTACTTTGGTACCTCCAAGAGTTATATGTATTTCTTCTGGATGTTTAGAAGTTCGCTTATGCCTTGCTCAGCTAGATTCACAAGTGAGTCCATAGTCGAGCGGCTAAATACGCCACCCTCACCTGTGCCCTGCACTTCTATAAAATCATGTTCGGCAGTCATTACCACATTAAAGTCGACATCTGCTCGCGAATCTTCTTCATAGCACAAATCGAGCATGATTTCTCCACGGACAACGCCAACACTCACAGCGGCAACGGCTGTGCGAACGGGATGCGCAGCTAACACTCCCCTTTTCACGAGCAGCGAGCATGCGCGGTGCAGGGCAACATACGCGCCTGTGATTGATGCTGTGCGAGTTCCCCCGTCGGCCTGTAGCACATCACAGTCGAGGGTGATAGTGCGAGGTCCCAGTGCATCCATATCTACAACTGCACGCAGCGAACGACCGATTAATCGCTGGATCTCTTGCGTGCGCCCGCTCACACGGCCATCGCGTTCACGCGAATTACGCGTATTAGTAGAGCGAGGTAGCATATTATATTCGGCTGTTACCCATCCCTTGCCTTTACCTTCCAGAAATGCAGGCACTTTCTCTTCAACGCTGGCGGCACATAACACGCGTGTGTTTCCTGCCTCGATCAATACTGATCCTTCGGCATAGTCAAGGTAATCAACAGTCAAGCGTATGGGGCGAAGTTGAGTCTGAGAACGGTTATCTATACGTATCATTGGTAGACCCTTTCATTGTTGTATACAATACTACAAAGGTGACAAACAATACATCTATTGACCAATTAGTCATATCTAGCAAGAGGTATTTAACCCATAGGCGTCCTATTTTGTGATACTATACCTTAGGAAGTTTAATTGTGCATCATTATGTGCTGATGCGTTTTTTCGTGTTTCAAAACAGTGAATCAGCAATTTCCTGGCCACGAAAGCCGGAAAGGAATTTTTGACTGGTCTCAATAAGGCCTCAAAGATGAGGATGGTGAGTGACTGTAGAAAGGCTCGATCCATGCCCACATCATATACATTACATACATTGCCTCAGACGCAATTCATACATGCGAATCGGCTCATTATTGCTTCTAATCGCGGTCCCGTAGAGTATCACATCAGCCAGAATAAGACGCTGAAACAGCGTAGAGGTTCTGGCGGCATGATCACGGCGCTGATTGGCGCAGCAAATCGCCTGGATGTTACCTGGGTCGCTATGGCTATGACAGAAGGCGATCGCGTAGCTATTAGAGAAGCGCAACAAAATAATGATGGATTATTACAGTCCCCGTTTCGTGGTCAAAAGTTACAACTTCGCTATGTATCCATCCCGAAACAAGCGTATCGCAAGCACTACGAACAAATCTGTAACACGTTACTCTGGTTTTTACAGCATTATCTGTACGATCCCACCGCTGATTCTACATCAGCGCATAAGTTGCAAGATGCGTGGGAAAACGGCTATTACGTTGCTAATCGCGCCATAGCAGATGCGGTGATTGATGAAATCGGTCGCCATGATACAACGCCTGTTGTCATGTTGCATGATTATCATCTCTACCTGGCTCCCGCCATGATTCGCCAGCGTCATCCGAGCATCATTATGCAGCAGTTTATACACATTCCGTGGCCTGATATCCGCTGCTGGCAGTTCTTGCCAAGCAACATAGCCCAGGCCATTTATAGCGGACTCACAGGCAATGATATCATTGGTTTCCAGACTGATCGAGATGCTCGAAATTTCCTCGAGGGGGCGCGCACACTTCTAGATGGTGCCGTTGTTGATTTTGAAGAGGGAGCAGTCTGGTGGCAGGGTCATCGCACGCAGGCTCGGGCTTATCCCATATCGATTTCAGTTAGCGAGGAGCGCCGAATCGTGCAAAGCCGGGCCGGAAAACGTGCAACGGAAAAGATCCTTCCCCTACTAGGTAAAAAGACTATCATGCGTGTGGATCGGATTGAACCGACAAAAAATATCTTGCGTGGCTTTCAGGCATATGCCCAAATGCTTGATGAGCATCCAGAGCTTCGGGGCCAGATTAAATTTTTAGCATTCCTCGTTCCTTCTCGCCAGAGCATGGTTGAGTATAAAAGATACACTGCAGATGTCATGAAAATCATTGAGGACATTAACCAGCGTTACAGGACTGATGAGTGGATACCCATCCAGGCTTTTTCCGGGAATGACCGCACACAGGCGCTTGCAGCGATGCAGTATTATGATGTGCTGTTAGTAAATCCAATCATCGATGGTATGAATCTGGTTGCCAAAGAGGGACCGATTGTGAATCTCACTGATGGCGTACTTGTTCTTTCTCGAACTGCTGGAGCGTTTCAACAAATGGGAAAAGCCTCTATCCCTACCTCTCCGACAGATGTGCATGAGACCGCGCAGGCGCTTTACAAAGCTCTGACATTGCCATCTGATGAGAGAAGAATAAAAGCGAACATAGCGCGTCAGATAGTCGAGCGCCAGGATCTCAATGTGTGGCTTCTACGACAAATATCCGATATTAATGAATTACTTGATAGACTATCCACCAGAATATCTGCACAAGAACCTGTGGCAGCGATGCCAGCGGTAAGTGTTAATGCTGGATAAAGGAACCATCATTCCTGTTCTCGTTACGTAACTTCAATCTGAACATCGGATTATAACTCTTGTCGCAACTACTACAAGAAACAGATTGGGAGTAACGGCGTGCGCGGGGATATTCTTTGCCACATTGGGGACATTCGTAGTAATAGCGAATCGGTCGTCTTTCACGTCTTAAACGGTCGCGCCTCTCACTCTCCTCGTGAAGTAATTTACGCAGTTCATCGACTGGATACCCTGTCACAGCCGCTTCGTCGACGGCAATAGAATCGTATCCATGATGACGATGGCGTCTTGGTGTTCCATTCACTCTGTCTGCCAGATGAATAAGTTCATGTGCTATTGTGACCTCAATTGATTTTGGTTGCATATCAGGCTCTATAAAAATCAAATGCCTGTGACCAGATGGTGTGTCAAGGTATGAGGAACCTGGAGTTTCTGGACCAGAGCGTGCCTGTGCTGGTTTGTGCTTTGAAGGACGTGTTCGGGATATCGTGGGAGCAGGTAGATAGCAATAGCAACCGAGTACCATGATATTGAGCCGCTTCCCTGTCCAGCGCATATATTCACGGCGATCCTGTGTAATAGCCAATAGGCTCAGTTCATGAGTTGGGAGTTGTAATTTTTGCCAGTAATGCACGAACCAGCGTCGAATAAGCAGACTGCCATTGATAATTGGTTCCACCTGTCTGGGAGGAGGGGCTGGCAGGGAGGCTTTACGTGCGGTAACCATAAAATCCTCTCAGATTACCCTCATGCCTTCAGGTTGAGGGAGGAAAGAAAGGTGCTCGCAGGCGAAGATTGCTGCGAGTACCCATAGCCATCAGCTCGTTGGAGCACTCTCTTTCACGGCAATACTTCTTGCCAACATCGGTAATTTTGCCTTGTGCGGTTGCGATGGTAAAACCACCTTTTGCCCTTGCCGACATCCTTCCTACGTGAGTTCCGGCATTGTGCAGGTGATGTGGGACCGAAGCGTGTACGATGTCACCTGTGCGAAATCCGTGTGTAAATTGCTTCTGTTTGGGCTGTGTTCGTGGGAAGCCTGCGACATCCATCAAGCACATCTGGCGGCAGCCGTGGCCAGTGGCTGTGATTAGTAGTGGGATGATGCCCTTCACCCGCACAGTCTCAGGGGCACTCTTGCCCACACACGCAGCGTCTAGCCAGTGCGTCTTCGGGAAGTGGCGTGCGCTTCGATTGAACTTGGTCAAGCCCCCACTCCCGCACTCTACGGGCAGCCCGATGTCCTTTAGTCGCTCGTAGAGCGCCCACCTGGTCGCATTCACTGCCGCTGCATCTTTGAGTGGGGCTTTGGCCTGGGCAAGAATGCGCTTGAGGACAGCTGGTTTCTTCTTGAGGAATACAGCAATATCCTGGGTACCTTTGGCACGATTGCACCGCTCACAAGCCAGGGTCAGGTTGCTCACTCTGTCTGTCCCTCCCTTTGCACGTGGGATGATGTGCTCTATCTGCAGGGGAATATTCCGCTTGCCGCAATAGGCGCAGGTGCGCGCCCACTTCTCGAGCAGATACTCGCGCACTTCGTACCCGGCCAGGGTTCCTTGCTGATACTGGCACCCCTCAATGTCGGGATGCTCCATGACCTGTGGATCGAAGCGCGCGAACTCCATGCTGATCGCTGCAATCGGGCACAACCTCCTGAGCCGGTTCACCCAGGTCAGCACATTGTACACACGACTCATGAGGGAGGGGGCCAGCCAGCCATTGGACCTTCTGCGATTGTCAAACCTGGACTGGCGATATCTGGTATGGCGTGCTCTGCGATGGTGGCGGACGGCTCTGCGGGCATCGAGGGCCTTCTTGATCTGGCGCCCTCGATGGGCGAGTTCAGCGCCAAAGAGCACCTGGCCGTCGTGATCACTCACAATGGCGATGCCGGTTGTTAGGGAACCCGGGTCGAGTTTGATACGTAAAGGCTGCACCCGCGGCGACTCAACCGCATTCAGGAGAATGATGGTGAATGGATAGCGTTTGAACACGGCGGCTTTTCTTTGCTTGAGCAACCATCGCGCTCGGCCAGGATGGACCGGGTTGAGCGGTTGCTTATGCGAGTCAATTACAAAAACGCGTGACATGAACTGCTCCTGCGAGCCTCCGGCAAGCGCCGGGTAATGTTCGCCTACCATTCCAGAATAGCTCGCATTCGAGGCGTCATTACTGCTTGACTCTTCCATCCGAACTTTGAGAGTTCCCATGTTGCGAACTCCTGGGCAAGCTTACCCTTGCGCTCTAGCATCAACTCACCGGGGATATACAGCCACTTGGCGAGAACTTGCGCTTTGACACCAGAATAGGCAAGAAAGGGAGCTTTACTTTTATGGGTTCTAATCTTGGCGATACCTATCTCTGTTTCCTGATGAATAACTTGGGCAAGTTTCTCAAGAAATAAGAGACCCCCCACGATGTTTATCCTTGGAGTCCTTCTTTGTGCCGTATCCCAATAAAGCGAACCATCACCATCGACAAACCCACGGATGAACTGGCGTATACAGTGCCCGGGAACGGACGGCATCTCAACAACCAGAGATTTCGCGGGCATCCCTCCAAGGTTTGCCAGGTCATTCCAGAGTCGTTTGCTCCCAATCGGCAAGCGAAAACATCCCTCCCCTTGCGTATGTATGTGATGTTCTGAATGCATGATGTTTCCTATGAGTTCTAAATGCTCTCTATCTTTGCTCACAAAACAGATAAAGGCGTCTTGATCAGGTTGAGTCATCCATCCATCTGCAAACCAGAAACCAAGAACATAGGCCATTTCAGGATTCCATGCAGAAAAGAATCCTTGATCCACACGACTTGTCATGCTGTTCTTCATTTCCATTCTTCGACAATGTTACTGAACGGTTTAGCGTAACAAGCACTGAGTTCACCCTCGTACCTCTGTTTAACCTGCGTACCGTAGCGGTTGGGACTGGCGACGCATCCCAACGTACCTATTTCGCTCGTAACGTAGCCCGTTGCGGGGCTGAGTCTGGTCAGGTGGGCTTGTTCACACAAGCCCATCCCCTTTGAGGGGATCGGGTTCCTGACGACCGCTCTCTATCTCCTGACTATTCTACTCGATTTCTATGTTGCTCTTTCCCAGATGACAGCACAAGACAAGACATCAGGGCATCGAAAAGGCCTATTTCGATGTGCAGAGCAATACTTTACTGTTGCTAGCTTGGCAGGTTGTTCTTGTTTAGCCTCTCCAAGAGTCGCAATGCCAGTATAACAGGCAGAAGATGTAGATGCAAGTTCAAGCTGAAGAAGTTGCCTGGGACTAGTTACAATGTGTTGTATGACTGTTTTGCAGACATCTGCGGTCAGTTAAAACAGTTGAAAAAGTAAGGCATAAGAAGCCCTGATACGTTGCTTGACACCCATTCCACATGCAGCGTAAGATGAAGCTAGTTACTTCCTTGCATTCAAATGATAAAGTTTCCAGGGCATCTTTCGAAGCTAGAAAGAAACGTTTCTGAATGCATGTAAGTAGATTCAACGAGAGAGGTTCAACAACCTTCGCATCTCCATAAGGAGTCCTGTATGTCGTTTCAAATCTGCATCAAGACAGACAAATCTCTGCAACAACTCGCATCTGAAATATGCAACCTCTTCTCTCTGCCTCCTTTTCGACAAATATCTTTTTCAAATGAACCTTACTGTCAATTTGAGATGCTGGGTTTACTCGTCCTTCTCCATCGAGCAGACGAAGAGGACCGCGATCCTGAAGTGATGGATTTTAACTACTGCTTTGATCTACAAATGTCCTTTACCGATCATGAGCTAGATACAGATACAATGGAGTACAACTTGCAGCCTTATTATGCACAACTGCTAAGTTTTCAACTTGGTCTCGATACTGCGTATCATGAAAAGCAAAAAACTGATCGCGCATGGAAGATACGCTATCATTTTTGCCATAAGAATCCTAAGTGGAATGAATCCATATTATTTGGTGAGCCAGGCTGGCAACCAGCCGTCATCCAGTTGCAGCCAAGTGCGTGGCGTTCAATGCATCCTGTTTTCTAATCGAGGAGATCCACCATGAGTATTTTGGACACTGCTATTGACCAGCACCTCACTCCATTCGTCAAACCTCCCATTACGCAAGAACAACTGCGCCGCTATGCTGATGCGTCTGGTGATTATAATCCAATTCATCTAGATGAGCAGGTCGCACAAAAAGTCGGTTTAGATAGTGTCATTGCTCATGGAATGCTCAGTATGGCTTTTCTTGGGCAGTTTGTGAATCAGCAGATTGTCGGTATTCCTGGCGCTCGGATAGAGCATCTTAAAGTACGCTTTCATAATATGGTTCGTCTGGGTGATACACTTACCTGCCTTGGGAAAGTCAATATCAGAACGACACAGGAAGATCTGAGCCAGTCGATAGCTATTGAATGTTGGGCACAGAACCAGAAAGGAGACAAAGTAACCACTGGAGAAGCGGTTGTAATTATTCCGGCAGTATCAAGCAATGAGGAGAAGATATGACGGGCAAAACACAAGCATATGACATTGAAGATCTGCGTTTCCTCTATGACCTTTCTATTTACAATTGCCAGAGATACGGCACCTTCAAGTCGCTCATCTACGAAGATGGAGAAGAAGTACGTGAATATACAAACGTAGAGATTGCGAAAGAAGCGACCCAACTGGCGGTAGGGCTGAGAAGCTTAGGCATAGAGAAAGGCGATCGTGTCATTGTTATGATGCTCAACTGCCCTGAGGTAGTCATCTCTTATCAGGCTATCGCACGCGCTGGTGCAATCATAATACCTGTACTCCCTTTGTTGAAAGGACCCGAGGTCCGTTATATCGCTGAGAACTCGGCTGCAAAAGCAGTCATTACAAGCCCTGTTCTCCTGCCTTTGTTACGTCACGCACTAGCTGATGTGACTACGATAAAGCACATTATTTCAACGGGTATAGATGGCGAAGAGCATGATGAGTTGCAATCATATACTATCCATGCATACAAAGATGTTGTAACAAGCGGAGCGGCATTTGCGGATCATTACCTTGAAGATTTGGAAGAAGTCTCACTTACACCTGATGATCCTGCTGTGATTCTCTATACTTCTGGTACGACCGGCCATCCAAAGGGAGTATTGCTGTCACATCGCAATGTCGTCTCGAATGCAGCCTCAGGTCGAGGTAGTGGTACAGTTGAAGAGGGAACGCCATCAGTTCATGAAGTGCAACTGGCAATTCTTCCTTTAGCGCATGCTTATGGATTGGTTGCTTCCAATGTTGGTTATCTCAATGGCGTTATTGCAGTATTGCATCCTCGCTTTGACACGACGGCTGTACTTTCCGCGATCGAGCGTTATCGGATCAACGCTTTTGCGGGTGTGCCAGCCATGTTCGTAGCTCTACTTTATACACCTGATGCCGATAAATTCGACACGAGCAGCTTGCAGTATTGTGTGAGTGGTTCTGCCCCGTTGCCGCTTGCCATTCTGGAGGGTTTCGAGCAGAAATTTCATTGCCAGATACGCGAAGGGTATGGATTATCGGAAGCAAGCGCTGTACTTACAGGACATGGCCAGGGAATGCTTCGCAAAGCGGGTTCGGTTGGCGTGCCTATCGCTGGGGTCGAAATACGCATCGTTGATGCGAACGACAATCCCTTGCCAGTGGGTGAGATAGGCGAAATCATTGCACGCGGGCCTAACATCATGCAAGGCTATTATAATATGCCCGAGGAGACGCAGGCAGCTCTACGTAATGGTTGGCTGCATACGGGCGATATGGGTCGATTTGATGAAGATGGCTACCTGTATATTGTTGAGCGAAAGAAGGATTTGATTATACGTGGCGGATTTAATATCTACCCACGTGACATTGAAGAAGTGCTGAACAGGCATCCCGCAGTGATCGAATTGGCAGTGATTGGTGTCCCATCTGAACGTATGGGAGAGGAAGTCAAAGCCTTTGTTGTGACGCGCGCTGATGTTGATGCCGAAACACTCAAAGAATTCTGCCGTGAATCCCTGGCAAATTACAAAACGCCAAGCGAAATTGAGTTTGTAAGTGCGTTGCCTCGCAATGCGGTGGGTAAAATTGATAAGAAAGAACTGAGGAAATATTGAAATTCACTCACTCAACGCCGCTAGCGCGTCTGGCCTATGGCCCAGAGTGAGTGCAAGGAGAAATCTCATGTCCATTGATACCCCACTTGAAAGCGCCAGCTTGAAGCAGCTACAACAGACACCTATCGACAATGTATTGCAGATCATCGACGATGGATTGGTTCACCTGCCTACCTATCGCGAGCTGTATTATCGTTGGGAGCGCCAGCAATGGCGGGCGCAGGATATAGATTTTAGCGGAGATCGCAAGCAGTGGGAGGGAATGTCGCAAGACGAACGTGACATGCGCATGTATGGACTATCGGCTTTTTTCCAGGGTGAGGCGTGTGTAACCGATACCCTTGGTCCGTATGTTATAGCCATGCCCGATGAAGAGATGCGCATCTTTGCCACAACACAACTGGTCGACGAGGCACGTCACACAGTTTTCTTCGCTCGCTTCTTTAAAGAGGTGCTGGATGTCGATAAAGAGAAATTGGAAGATGCTCTAGCCGTTGCTCGCGAGTATATGAACCATCATTTGAAGTATATCCTGATCGATGCCCTATCAGAAGTAGCCGTGCGTATTCAGCGGGAACCAGGCAACATGGCATATCTTGTTGAGGGAGTCACCCTCTACCATGTCATTATCGAGGGCACAATGGCGCTGGCTGGACAACGAAGTATCCTGGATTTCTATCGTATGAACGATCTTTTTCCTGCATTTCGTGGAGGTTTCACCGCTGTGGCGCGAGACGAATCGCGGCATGTTGTCTTTGGTGTAAAGTTCTTACGCGAGATGATTCAGCAGGATGCAAAGCATGCTGTGATTGTGCATGATGCCGTAGAGAAATATGTACCTACCGCACTGGAAGGTATATCTCCTGGACCAGAGCAAGTACAGATGATGCTGGCTAATGGCGAAGATCCGTGGGTAACTCCTCGCTATGCGCAGGAATTGCTTGCGAAGAAACTAAAAGTGATTGGACTGAGCATGAAGGTACCGCAGATTCCCGGCATGTCCGCATAAAAATGTAATCATAATCGAAGATTTTCATGAGTTCACGAACAGAGAAAGATCGGAGTCCCGTATGGGCATGATTCATGGCGGCTGGATTGTCGCCAAAATTCTGAAAAAAGAAGGTGTCGAGGTTGTCTTCACCCTGAGTGGAGGACATATTGCCGCGATCTATGATGGTTGCAAGCGCGAAGGCATTAGAGTCGTGGATACTCGCCACGAACAGGCAGCAGTTCATGCAGCCGAAGGTTGGGCCAAATGCACGCGCACACCCGGCGTGGCTATTTTAACGGCCGGCCCAGGCGTCACTGATGGCGTTACTGGTGTAGCAAACGCATACCTTGCGGTAGCCCTGTGCTTGTCATTGGCGGCGCAGCCCCTTTAAGCCTGTGGGATAGGGGCGCACTTCAGGAGATGAACCAGATTGAACTGCTACGTCCAATCACCAAGTGGGCGCGCACAGTGCATGAAACAACTCGACTGGGTGAATATACAGCTTCGGCCTTTCGGCAGATGTTGAATGGCAAACCTGGACCTACATTCTTAGAAATGCCCATGGATGTTCTGAACAACCTTGCGGATACCGACGCGCTCATCGATCCAGGTGAGCCTGCATCCTATCGTTATGGCGGGCGTACTGCGCCTGATCCCGATATGATCCTGAGAGCTGCTGCTTTATTGGAGAAAGCGCAGCACCCTGTCATTATGGCTGGTACTGCCGTCTGGTGGTGTGATGCCTCCGAACCATTGCGCTTGCTTGCAGAGCGCATCAATGCCCCTGTCTTTCTCAATGGTGCTGGGCGTGGCTGCCTGCCACCATCACATCCGCTCTTCTTCACATCGGCCCGTCGTAAAGCTCTGGAAGGGGCCGATACAATTCTGGCGGTGGGGACGCGCATGGATTTTCGTCTCAGCCATGGACAGCCCCCACTCATTCCAGCACAGGCTAATATCATCTGGTTCGACCTTGCAGGTGAAGATGTTGGTGTCAATCGTGGCGCTGCAGTTGGGTTAGTGGGTGATGTTGGGTTGAGTATGCGTTACCTGGCTGAGGCAACAAAGCAGTTACCTGCAGGCGATTGGCTAGACTACATTCGAGTAGAAGAGCGAAATGCATCTGCACGTGATGAGGCAGCGATGAACTCTGACGCTGAGCCTGTACACCCTATGCGCCTGTGCCGGGAGATACGCGATTTCATCGACGAGGACACAACCGTTGTTGGCGATGGCGGGGATATCGTCAGCTATGGCGGAAGAATTATCAATGTCTATAAACCAGGCTACTGGCTCGATCCAGGCCCAATGGGTTGTCTTGGGACGGGCACAGGTTTTGCTATGGCTGCACAGATAGCGCGCCCTGGGAAAAAAGTGCTTATCTTGCACGGAGATGGTGCATTTGGTCTCAATGGTATGGAGTTCGAGAGCATGGTGCGCCAGCAGTTACCAGTTGTCTCAATTATAGGTAACGATGGAGCGTGGGGACAAATTAAGCATCCGCAAAAGGCGATTCTTGGCCACGCCACAGCAGCAGAACTTTCACCCGGCATTCGCTACGATAAAATGGTTGAAGCGCTGGGTGGTTATGGAGAATTCGTACAGAGACCGGAGGATATTCGTCCAGCCCTTGAGAGGGCATTCGCTTCTGGATTACCAGCATGTATTAATGTGCTGATCGATCCGAACAAACCATATAGCCGATCTACGAGTGTAGCTGTATGAGAACCTAGCCTGCCTTAATCAATTGGAAGGTTGCCAGGCGCTGAATTTCATCGTAGATCTGTACAACTCCATTATGCTGCACTTGTAATGTAATCGGATCGACTTGACCAGAATATGCGAATTCCGCATTATCAGCCAGGTCGTTGAATGTAGACAGAGTATTGGCCTGGTTCAACTGCTGATCATTGAGCAGCGTGATGGCGTCCTTCTTGACAGCCTCTAACCAGGTATGGAGCATAGCTGTAGAATTCAGAATTACTGCCGTGTGCTGGCGTAGATCAGATGGCGCTCCAGGGAATTGCGCGATAGAGTTGAGATGGAAGATCACATGATTCAGAAAATCAGGAGGTGTCTGATTTGGCGTGTCAATGAGAGCGATTTGAGCTATAGTTGCATCTCGCTGGTCTGGACTATATCCCGCTGGCAGATCATTTTTGACTCCATTTATTCCATCCAGAACATCCAGTATGTGTACCATCTGGCCATGTATATAAGCAACGACATTTGGATCAGTATTAGGACCACTCCAGTGATCTCTCGATGTCTCAGCCCATCCGTAGATTTGCGCAATGTCGTTACGTAACCAGATGCCTAATCCTCCATGAATGCCCATCTGGTCCAGTGTAGGATCGGCCGCAGCTAAATGCCGCTCGTGGTCAAGGATGCTAAAGTTCTGTTGAGCCGGGTCTGGAGTGCTGGGTAAGTCAGCACGGTAGACTGTTCCAGACGCTGAAGGATTGGTTGGTTGTGACCCCGAGTTTTCTTCAGTGATGAGAAGGCTCCTCGTAATCGCCAGCAAATTCGTATGATGTGGATCACGATAGAGAAAATGTACCTGGCCGTTGTTGAAGGGCAGATTCCCCAATGCGATAAATTGGCCTTCCGCATCTTTCGCTAACCAGGCATAATAGCTCTTACCCGAAGCAGGTGCGAGCATATTTTGTGTGTTAATGACAAGCTCGTCTGAAATTCCAGGGCTATTAAGTTTGGTAAGGTCTCCTCGTCCGCTACTCAAGAAATATGCCTGACCCGTAAATTGGGAAGAAGTACTGGCAGAGCTTCCGTTCTTGAACAGGAAGAAACCACCAATTCCTGCTCCGATGATTGCAATGATCAGCAGTGCAATCAGGGTGATGAGTAGAGGATTGTTTCTTCGGCGCGATGAAGAAGGAGCCTTGGGCGTAGAAGAAGATGGAACAGCAACCTGCGTCTTAGCCTGTATAGGAGGGTTTGTATCCGATGTAGATACAGATATGCCAGAACTTGTTTTTGAAAGGACAGTAGGTAAATCGTCACCGATAGATTTATCTGACTGAGGCTGATTGATGGTCTCTTCTTGCGCATAGATCGATTGCTCTACTTCTTTAGGCACAGGAATGTTGAGAGCTTTAGCCAGAGCTGCGGTCATTGCAGATGCGCTGGGGTAGCGATCATCGGGATTTTTTGCAAGGCAACGTAAAATGACCTGGGACAATGCGTGCGAAATATTTGTATTGATGCTTTCGGGTGGGGTGGGTTCATTGTAAATGTGTTGGTGAATTACGGCAAGAATCTCGGTGCCTTCACCTCCAAAGGGTAGTTTTCCTGTAAACATTTCGTAGAGCATGACGCCGAGTGGATAGATATCTGTTCGATCGTTGATCGGGCGCCCCGCGGCCTGCTCTGGCGAGAGGTAGTAAGGTGTGCCTGTCAAAACGCTAGTGAACGTGCCTGTGGCTGTTCCCAGCATTTTGAATAAACCGAAGTCACCCAGAATAGGCTCACCCATTGGATTTCTTGATACATTGTGCGAATTGAGCAGGATATTTGCGGGCTTAATATCCCGATGGATAACTTGATGTTGATGTGCATAGTCAATAGCCAGGCTTATGGAAGCAAACAACTGTACGACATCGCTCGCTGAAGGGTATTTTTTTATGCGAGAAGTGCTATCAATGTAGTCTTTGAGGGTTTTCCCCTCGATATAATCCATGACCATATAAGGAGTGGGATTATCGGAGTCGGGATCGGAAATCGCAAATTCATAAATATGAATGATATTTGGATGGCGCAATGATGCAATCGTCTGTGCTTCACCTGTAAAGCGTGTAAGAATGTGGGGGTCTGCTTGCATATTTGCATGCAGATATTTAATGGCAACGAAACGCTTCAGTTGAGGATCAAAGGCTTTCCAGACCTCTGCCATTCCTCCCTGCCCGAGACGCTCCCTCAGTTCATATTTTCCAAAATAGCGCACAGGTGTACTCATACATGATTCCTATCTAAAAAGTGTGCTAGAGCTAAGCCAAACTGATAGTTGGAAGCATTCCCCAGGTGCTACACAGGCGAGGCCGCAATGATAGATTTCTTCGATAAGATCGAATGATGCTTCTATTATCCGTAATCAAGAAAGACTTGTCAATGAAATAGATCACGGCTCCTTGATTAGATGTACTGATTTCGAGTTTGCTCAGTTTTTTAATTGACAAACGATTATTCTTTCACGTACACTTGCTAAGGGGAAAAGTTTATACTCTGTAAGGTGATGTACTGTGAGAGTAATAAGTTGCCCAACTTGTCATGAATCTCTTCCAGGAATTGCAAAATATTGTGCCAGATGTGGCGAGCAATTGCCTACATCTGTGCTTTTATTGGATTTGGTCGATGAGGATCTTCTTGCTCCAACTATTAAGATAAATCACTTGCCAGCGGGTCTCAAAGTGCCTAGTTTTTACTCGTTGAGTACTGGCAACAATACACACTCCCAACGTGTCAGTTCACGCTTAACGGCTACTGTACATCGATCCCGTCGCAATGTTGTGGCTTCATCGCGCTCAGCAATAGTAGTTGCTCAGCCTCAATCAAGCGAGCTAGATATGATGGATGACGAGTTACAACGTCGCGCAAACTGGGAGAAAATTGTAACTCATAAAACTTCTCGCGTCACTCCTGATCTAGTAACCCCTCCATCTGTACCAGTGGCATATAAATCTCCTGTAGGTGCTACTCCCCCAGCCTTGATTAGCGTTCGAGGGACTGCCGCCCAAAAAGCCACCTCAATTGCCAACTCGCTTTTTTTCCTGGATAAGTATCTTAGTTTTGTTGTGCTTGTTATTAGGAGGCGTTTTTGGTCTTGCGGTCTCATATGGACGCGGTTTCTTCAATCGGGCTTTGCATACAAGCAACGTAATCGCATTGAGAGTCACTCCCTCAAACGCCGCCATTGGTGGAATTATTACGCTTCATGGTACCGCGTTCAGCCCAAACGGAAGAGTCGGATTGACTCGAGATGCAAGTATTACCATCGTTGATACACATGGTATGAATATCATACATACAGACTCGCAAGGCACATTTAACGATACCGCAATCGTTGACCCTTCTTGGGGACCAGGCGCCCATATCATACATGCTGAAGACGCAGTGTTACATAAGTCTGCTAGTTTCACTGTGTTCGTTACTGGACAAGGCATTTCGCTTCGCCCTTCGCACCTGCTCTTTACACCCAATGTCATTAATCTCGGATCTGGCGATCAAGCTACAAATACTACGCAGATTGTTACACTAACCAATACTGGCGATGGCCAGATTTCCTGGCAAGCCGCAGTAACGCAACCATGGCTGTTGGTTAGCCCTAAAAGCGGAACCCTTGCATTTAACCAGAAGATGAATGTTGAGGTTGCTGCAGACCGTTCGACTTTGAAAGTTGGAGCGTACACTGCCGGTTTGGTTTTCATTTCGAGTACAGGGCAGGCGACGCTTCCTGTTAAAATGATTGTGACACAACTCCAACCTGGGCATATGGCTATATTGCAACTTTCACCTTCCTTGCTCGAGTTCACAGGAACGGATGGAGCTTCAAGTCCTCAATCTCAAAATGTAACAATCAGCAATCCGGGTGTATTACCTTTGCAATGGTCTGCGACGAGTGCAACCAGTGATGGCTCTAGCTGGCTATCGATGTATCCCATGTCAGGAACAGTAGATAGAGGTAGCAGCCAACCTGTGACAATCAGTGTAAATACAAGTATAATGCTTCCTGGCGTCTATAATGGTTGGTTGACCTTCACGAGCCTTGGTACGTTACCAAGCAAGGGTAGCCCTCAAACGATTTTTGTCAGCCTGGTTGTCGTACCTCAATGCTCGATTCAGGTTTCCCCGGGTGGGTTGAGCTTTGCCGGTTCGTATTTGCAGCCATCACCAACCGGACAGGGAATTAGTTTAGGCACTTCTCAAGGGTGTACTACATCCATGGCATGGAGCGCAACGGCAACAACAGGTAGTGGTGGTAAGTGGCTAAGTATCAGTTCCACAGGAGGTGTGACACCTGCTAATCCAGTTGTAAATGTTAACTCTACAGGCTTGAAACCTGGTGTCTACAATGGCTCAATTATCTTTAGCTGGTCCGCCGGTACACAGACTTTGCCGGTTACATTCACAGTAGGACAGGCCACAATTCCGATTCTTGCCGCTGGACCCGCCACGATAGCATTAAGTAGCGTTATTGGCCAAACTGCTCCCCCTAATCAAACGATTACAATCACAAACCCTGGAGGTGGTACCCTGTATTGGCATGCCTCTGCTGTGACAACAGTAGGTGGCGCCTGGCTTGGGATTTCGCCAGTATCTGGAACAATAGCTCCACACTTAACAGGACTGATCACTGTTAAAAGGACAGTGTTGCCTACTCTAACGGCTGGAACCTATACAGGCACGGTTACCATTGTTGGAACAGATAGCCTAGGTAATCCAGTATCTGGAAGTCCTATTTCGATCCCAGTAAACTTAGTGGTACAAGCAACGTGTTCTGTCGTCTCAACTCCACTGGCTCTCAATTTTCTGGGAGTTGTTGGAGGTGTGAATCCTGTAGCGCAATCTCTGGCAATCACGACGAGTGGCGCCTGTGTGAATGCTCTTACCTGGACTGCAACGACTGCTGTAGTAACACCTGCTGGCGGAACATGGTTAACTGCAACGGCAACTGGCACAGTTAGCGCCACAGTGCCTTCAGCAACCAACGTGGGCGTTTCGCTCACAGGCCTTACGGCTGGAACCTATACAGGTTCAGTAACGATCGCTGCGATTGATAGTGTGACAAAATTGGCTGTTGGCATCCCAAAGGTCATACCGATTACGCTGACAGTACAACCGATTTGCACTCTTCAGCCTCCTTCAGCCCTTGCGATGGCTTTTTCGACACAGGCTGGCGTGAATCCTGCTTCACAAACGTTTACAGTTGATGTTGTTGGTGCCTGTGCAGGTAATGTCACAATAACACCAACTGCGACTATGTCGAGTGGAACTGGCTGGCTGGCTGTATCAGCTCCTGTGACGGTAATTAGCGGCGGTAGTGCAATCTTCACTGTGCATATTGCATCGACCGGGCTTGCTGCGGGTAAATATACAGGCTCAATCTCTCTCGCTGCTGTAAATGGTAGCGCAGCAACCAGTGGTAGTCCCCAGGTTGTTGGAATTACTTTGAAAGTCTTAGCTGCCCCTTCGCTCGTTGCCGGGCCGGGTGCGGTTACGTTCAACGTTTCAAGCGGAATTGTTTCACAACCGCTTAATATTACAAATAATGGTGGTTCTACTTTAAATTGGACTGCTGCCCTTGGCAATGGGGCACCAAGCTATGTCTCCCTTTCGAACACATCGGGCACGAATTTAGCAGGAGGCACAACTGCGTCCCTTAATGTGGTAGTTGATACAAACGGATTGGTAGGAGGTACATCAGTCACTACGAGCGTGATCGTTAGCGCGATTGATCCTCTTACAGGCCAAACCGTGGTAGGAAGTCCTGCAACAGTTAACGTGACTATCAAAATCCCATTACCTCAGATGGTGCTCAGTGTAACCTCGCTGGCATTTACAACAACTGCAGGCACCAAACCTGCTGCACAAACGGTCAACGTCCAGAATCCTGGCGGTAATACATTGACGTGGACTGTAGGCACTCCTTCGCAAACATGGTTAGTTGTCTCTCCCACAACAGGCAGTGACGCTGCTGGACAAGTCACTTCACTCACTTTCAATGCGAATGTTGCGGGTTTGACGGCAGGGACATACACTGCAACTGTGGTCATTACCCCATCGGTAGGTGCAGCGGTAACAGTGAGTGTAACGCTTACCATCAATTAGTGGTATCAACTGTTGCCAGATGCGTCAGACAAACCGATACAACAGTGTTCTCGCCGCCCTGATCCAGTCCGGCTTTCCAGCGTCCTTTCCGCATTCGGGGAAAGTTATCGGATCAGGAGATGCCTCTCAAGATGATGTGGGTTCGGACGTCACCCGGAGAAGCCAACGATAGCCGTACCACTTTACGTGTTCCTACGAACCGGCCTGGCCCGCCTTCATTGGGGTGTCCCTCTAGCAGGCTTCTCCCATCCGGGATGTGCCCGGATAGGGCGTGGGCGCCATTTTTAGCTCGATAGCTTGACTGGAGACGGCGGCGGTTTCTTGCGCGGTTGCCAATGCCACTCGTGGTAAAAGGAGTGATGCATATTTTTTGATGCGTTCTGATCGGCATTGGCTTGATAGCGACATACCGGACATGCAAACAGCTTTCCCCATTTCGCCGTGATGCGTTTGCCGCCAAGCAGAGAGAACCTCTCCCCCTTGGCCCCGCATCTCGAGCAGTATTGCGAAGTCCCATGCGGGTTAATCTCTACCGTCACGACTCCGTACTCGAAGGCTTTATCTTTCGCATACTGGTTGATTTTGCCTCGGAGCTGGTTGGCTTGTTTGCGGTTCATGCGCCGCGACTTACTCCCACCCCGCTGCTTGATCTTGCGCAATCGCTCAAAGAGTAATACACAGCCTGGGTAGTGCGCGCACACCTCAGCAATGATACGTGCGACTTTATGCGCTGCATCCTCGTTCATGCGACGAACATGCCGCCAGAGAACTTGGTTACTGTGCTCACCCCTGACTGGTTTGCCAGAGAGATGCTGCTTTTTCGCTATTCTCTTCAGGTGCTTGAAGCGTGCCTGATCGAGTCCTTGATCGGATACAAACAGCGTCCTGATGATCGTGCCGTGTTGCCTCACCGTGATCACTGCGAGGTTTTTTACATTCAGATCGACGCCCACAGTCACCAGATCGGGATTCTGCTTACGCTCTATCACTTTTTGGGTAGTGATGTGCTTGGTCTGCGCGAAATGTAAGGACGCTTCGTGTTTGTGCAGCACCAGTTTTGGACTCTGCTTCTCCCAGTTCGCTTGCGTGAGCCGTTGTTGGAAGTAACGCGAAGCGCGCACCGGGTAGTTGTACCATGCCCACTGCTCTCCTGTAAAGACTTTGATCCGCACGTAGCTCCCCTTTACGGAGAACTGTGAAAGATCAAGGGTGATGAGCCCTTGATAGAGCGTGGGGTAATTACTGGCTCCAGGCAGGCCTGGCTTGCCCTTCTTCTTGCCCGTCTTTTGCCAGTTCGAGAGGTTGGAGTGATAGGAGCGCACCTTACCAATAGAGTCCTTGATCACCGAACGGCGATACTCAAAGGGCATCTCTGGAAATCGCTCGGAGAAGTCCCATCCAGGCCAGGGATGCGGATGCGCTTTTGTTGCTACAGTGCATGCCTCTGCCCAGGTCAGCAGTTCATTAGCTGAAATGGGTCGCTTGCGCATCTCCAGGTCTTGTTCTGAGTAATATGAGACCTTCTCATCGAGTTTTACTGCATGCGCAAGGAAGAACTTGATATAAAAGGCGCGCGCTTCGTTGAGAACCATGGCGGTTGCATGCAGGTACGTTCGTTTCCGCGTATTGCTTCCTCCCTTGTCCCGTTCACCCAGGTCAAGTGGGAGTTTGGTGGTGCGCGTAGCCTGGCCCATCGGGGGTGCTCCTTATGAGAACATTAGTTCTTGACGCCTCTAATGTACTACACTTGCATCCTGTTGTCAAGCTTTTTCGTTCCTCGCTCCGCAACCTTTAACTCCCAAAAACGTTTATAACAATAGTTCGAAAAATTATTGTAACTAACAATGCATCCTGGCTGAGCCACCGAAAGCCATAAATCCGCGCAATCCCATGATTGGTTTCTTAGGAAGGATACTCGATGTTCGTCAAACGCGTGAGTGCTATCTCCACCGCTATACTTTTCTGTTTGCTACTGTTCACATCCTGTTCTGACTCAACTTCTACGCTCCCAACTCCAACTCCAAACGGGATAACCTCTACTGTCCCTACTACAACACCCACATTGAAACCCACTCTGACCGTAATGCCTGATACAACACCAACCCACTATACCTCCCAGGTTCTGCTGTCTGGAGTGGGACGTCCTGATGATCTGGCCTTTGATCAACAAGGTCACTTGCTTTTCAGCGATTTCTATAATGGCACAATTAGCAGACTAAACGCTGATGGTTCCGCGACAAAGATCATCACGGGATTGGCCGGACCAGAGGGTCTGGTAGTGTTATCTAATGGTACATTGATTGTCGCAGAACAGCGTACCAATCGTATTCTGACCCTTGCACCGGGAGCAAAATCACTCACTGTTTTGCGTGCTATTCCTGGTACCCCAAGTTCAGCTCCTTGCAAAGATGGCATTGATGGCATAGCACTGGATGCGACAACGAATACGCTGATTGTGCCTGATAGCCCGACTGGCAATGTCTATCGCTTAAGTTTAGATGGCAAGAAATTAACCTTAATCGCTTCTGGTATTGTGCGTCCTGTTGGCGCAGTTGTTGATGCACAAGGAACAATCTATGTGGCTGATGAGTGTGGAGGAGATATTGTGCGCATTACGCCTGATGGTAGGAGTACGCGTATAACTGGTTTTGGTCAACCAGATGATGTTGCATTCGATCATCATGGTAACTTGCTCCTAATCGATCTGCTTCCCTCGATACATGCCCTTATTCGTATCCGCCAATCTACAGGCAAACGCGAAATTCTGGCTAGCAAAGGATTTATAGAGCCTCAGGGCCTTGCTGTCGATGAAAATGATAATATCTATGTATCAGATGATTATGCTAATAAAATTGTGGAGTTCAAACCTCAATGAGTAAGCTCACTACTATGACTGACGCAATAACGCAGTATGTCCCTGATGGTTCATCGATAGCTATTGGATTAGCGCTTGAACCATGTATCCCTTTTGCCGCAAGCCATGAAATCATTCGCCAACAGAAACGACATCTAACTTTAATAGGGCCAATATCGGATATTCTTTTCGATCAGTTGATCGGAGCGGGTTGTGTCGACAAGGTCAAAGCTGCCTGGGTGGGCAATGTTAGTGAAGGATTAGCCCATTGCTATCGCCGTGCCATCGAAAAGTCGATTCCAAAACCAGTAGTGACCGAGGAATACAGCAATTTCACCATTGGTCTGGCATTGCTAGCCGCGAGCTTAGGCGTTCCCTATATTCCGACACGCGCACTCCTTGGGAGCGATCTCCCACGCCAGAATCCGTCATTTTCCCTGCAACAATCGCCACTCGACTCATCACCTTTGCTCCTTGTTCCAGCTTTGCAGCCCGATGTGACAATAATCCACGTGCAACGTAGCGATGTTGATGGCAATGCTCATCTCTGGGGTAGCCTTGGGATATGTGAAGAAGCTTTGCTTGCAGCTCGTAATGTCATCCTGGTTGCTGAAGAGATCGTTTCGCGAGAGATTATTTTGAGCGATCCAAATCGTGTTGTAGGCCCGTCATTCAAAGTGCGAGCTGTTGTTCATGAACCATGGGGAGCACATCCGTCAGCTGTCTCGGGTTATTATAACCGCGATCACCAGTTTTATCATGAGTATCATACGGGAACACGCACAACCGAGGGTTTTGAGCAATGGCTCGATGAATGGGTGATAAACGTGCCGAATTGGGATGTGTATGTACAGAGGCTGGGCGAAGAACGGCTGCTACATCTGGGTGTGAAGAAGCATCTTTATGCTGCTCCCGTGGACTATGGATATTAAGGAGAAACGTATCTCATGGAATATACACCGAGAGAATTGATGGTAGTCTGCGCCTCACGACAAATACATGACGGTGAACACGTTTTTGTAGGCATGCGCCTGCCTTTAATCGCCTTTGCTCTGGCTAAACAGACTCACGCTCCCAATTGCATTGGACTTTTTGAAGGCGGTATTGTACGTGATGTTCCTTCTCCAGAACTGCTCTATACTATGGGAGATGCCCCAAATATTGCCGGCTCATTATGGACAACGAGCACATTAAATGTTATGGGTCTCTTAGCAGTCGGTGAAGCTCATTTAGGTTTCATTGGCGGGGCAGAAGTTGATCGTTACGGCAATCTGAATACATCCGTAATAGGAGATTGGAAACATCCCTCTGTGCGTTTGCCTGGCAGCGGCGGGGCAGCCGATATCGCCTCATTTTCTCAGAGACTTGCAATCATCATGCAACATGATCCCCACAGATTGCGTGAACGTGTAGACTTTGTAACAAGTCCTGGGTATGGCTATCCCAGTGAAGAAGGACCTGCTGGCATTGCATGGCGTCAACGCGTAGGCTTGCCAAGAGGTGGTCCCTCCGCCTTGATTACAACGTTAGGATTATTTACCTTCGATCCTGAAAACGGGGAGGCTATGCTTCAATCTTATCATCCAGGCACTACCATTGAGAAAGTGCAGGAGCAAACTGGCTGGGCGTTGAGGCTGGCACAAGATTGCCGGGAAACCATACCCCCAAGCGAGCAAGAATTAGGGGTGATCAGGGATTATGACCCCCAGGGCGTGTGGACAAGCTGATCTATCGCTTGTTGCTGAGTGGGAAAAGAGGCCTGGACAGCGCAAGCACCCCCACTACCCATCTCGACACCCTTGTCCATACAGTAGAGGCATCTAGCATCTAAGAGTTGATGGAATTTGGAAAAATTACCCCTTGACAGACCACGGCTTTCTTTATATAATTTCAGAAGAACAAAAGTTCTAAATACTTTATCCGCCTTCCAATGTCTAACCCTGGTATAAGGGAATATTTCAATAAGCTAGGAGTTCATTGCCAGTGCCATCTCTCCTGGTCATCCTTCTCACAATCTCACTTGTAGTTGTAGGAGCTGGTCTTCTTTTATCTTACAAACCTTATGCGCAAAGCCAGCGCATCGCGCCTACTGCTCACATGAGACAACGTGTTATCGTAGTAGATTCATTGCCACCGAGGGATCACTCAGTTGTTCGATCGAAACAACTCATAGTGACTCGTTCAGCTATGGAAGTAGATCGCTATGTCGGAGCTTCAGTTGCAATACCTGTAACAATTGATCATATTCTTGAACAGGACCGGAGAGATAAACCTGTTCCATGGATGCGCATGAGCATTGGCTTACTCGCAATTGTTCTTATTGGACTCTTTTCCCTAAATGTCTTGTTTCCTCGCCATGCAAATTGGAATCTGATCATGTGGTATGACAATTCACCTTCGACAGCCCAGTCAAGTACCCAGTCGAGCCAATTTAATCCTCAATTGAATGCATCAAAGAGCCTGGTACGCTTGAGTCAACTTGATCCAACCCAGTATGTGTCAAGCCAGCAATTTTCTATGTGGGCATATTCAGCATGCTCAACTACTTCTTTAACGGAAGTCCTTGACGCGTATGGACGCCATTTTCGCATTGCGGATGTGTTAAAAGTAGAAGCTGGTATAGGTGAAATTACTCCACAACTTGGTTTGCTGGATGAAGCGGGAATCCAAAAAACTGCAGCACAGTTTGGTTTCAATACTACCTGGGGGCATAATCTATCACTCGATCAAATTATCGCGATTGCAAATCAGGGACGGCCGGTAATTGTGAGTTTCCCACCGGATAGATATGCTGGTGGACACTTGCTGGTTGTGACTGGCGGAAATAGCAGTATTGTCAAACTGGCTGACTCATCCTTATGGAATTGGCAATCACTTTCACGGGCGCAATTCCTCCAATGGTGGGAAGGTTTTTATGCAATCGTAACTCCAAAGTGATAGCTGCTAAGACCAGGTTTAGTGAATGTGACAGTTTCTCATCAACGGAAAGATCCAGTTTTGTCATCCTGAGCGTCAGCGAAGGATGACATTTTGTTATCATGCTCCCCAAAATGTAGAGCAAATATTTATCTCACCTTGAGGTATTCTTGAGTTTTGGGTAGTAGACTTCATTCTGTGTAAGAGATCGAGGAATGAAAACTTCGTTTCCATTTTCAATCTCTATGCAAAAAATTCTGAAGGAGAAACACATGAACAGCATAACCCGATTACGACAGCGATCTACATGGTTACTGTTACTCGGCGCGCTTGTGCTTTCACTATCACTTGTGGCCTGTGGCAAACAGGCGAACGCAAGCAACTCTAACGTCCCAAATTCCAATACCGTTTCCCAGCAACAACAATATCAGCCCAATCCACCTGCACACACAAGTAATGCGAATAGCAATACTAATACCAATACCAATCTTCAGAGTACTGATCAACAGGTGCAAAGTATTCTTGGCCAGCTTGATAACGCCCGCAATGACGTTAACAGTAGCGACGCGTCATCTTCCCAGGATAATGGACAACAACCCTGAATGATGCGATTTAGCTACTGCCTCGAATTTTAAGTAAACATGTAATTTTGTTTTGTAATGGAGGAAATAGTACATGAACCCTTTAACCCGTCTACAACATATCCCAAGACGTTTTGCCACATTCACAATCCTGAGCATTCTAGGCGCTTGGTATACTCGTTCCATCGACAGCTTTCGCGGCATCTAATTCTACGCATACATGTGCCCCAACCGATACACAATGCTTCATCACCGCGGGTGACCAATTTATTGCTTTACGTCAAACTGCTCTGACAACCTTGAGCGGCAAAGTTACAGCGCGTGAGAATCAGCATTTGATTACAAGCGACCAATCAAATGTTCTTCAGTCTGACATAAGCACCAACCAGAGTGGCCTTGCTGCGCTAAAGTCAAAGCTCGATGCTGAGACTGATCCTAAAGCAGCACGCCAGGATGTAGTGAACATCTTCTTCCAATTCCGCATTTTTGCTGTTGTGCTACCACGAGATTATCGACGGCTCTACCTCGATATAGCTGTCAATGTTGATATCAAATTGAGAAGCCTCGGCCCTAAAGTTCAGGATGCTATCAGCAATGCGCCTGCTGGAGAGCAAGCACAACTCAACACGCTCTTCAACGATTATAAAAATCAGCTTTCCACAGCGGAATCCCAATTCGACGTGGCACAGGCGGCTTTTCCGGCCCTGACACCTGCGAATTTCAATTACAACCGTTCCACCTATCAGACAACTCTGAACAATCTTGATGCAGCAGAACATACAATCCATACTGCTCTCAAGCAGGCTGGTAACGATCTGCACCAAATAGCGCAAATTCTCAAGAGTAAATAGAGTAGTTCTTGATCTCGTCAGTAAGGCCATCTACCTGGCAGCGCTACATAGCCACCTGATAGATGGCCGCATCTACTATCCAGGCCACCCCGTGCCAGGAACATACGCTAAGCCTGCATTACAATTCCATGGTTCCGATCATCAGTCAAAATTTCAAAAGCAGCCCGACTGTTGGTGACCAGTATTTCTTGCTTGCCGGTTCGTTTATCTTTTAGTATTAGCTGGCAAGAAGCAATCTTCGTATTGAGACAGTATTTGTTTCCGCCCGGTGGATTGTAGTAATTCAAACCCACAAATGCTTTTGACGGGGCCGAAATCGATCCCGCTAGACCAATTTCCTTTGTTTCTGATTTGAAGTTCCAGGAGAAGTACTCAAAAGAACCCTTTGCTCTCAGCGACTGAGAGAGCGAGTTAAGCGCGAATTCTTGCCCGTCGTGCCGTAGAACTGCCAGGGTCATGTAAGGCGTCCAGAGCGGTCCGATTTTCAGTCGTGCAGTAGCGACTTCTAAAAAACTCTGCGGATGTGAATCGAAACCTGCCACCTGGCCCCAGGCATACAAATCGGTATGTTTCGAGCCCCAGTTGTGATTTTGGCTCCCAACCCAATCCACAACTTCGACTGTCTCACCATTCACTGTAAGCGACCCGTTAAAAGTTGCCATTGGAGCGCTTACCAGACTTTTAGCAGACGGAAGTTTGGTCTTATAGAGATTAAACGGCAAAAGTAGTAGAGGCTTTGCATTCGCATCAAAAGTGAGATCCCAGGCAAACGAGCGGTCTTTGGCGCTTATCACTCCGTGTAGTTCACCTGGCTTAAGTTGTGCTCTATTGATCTCTACGAAAAATGCAGTTGAACTGAATGTGCAGTGTCTGAAAGGTACTTCTTGTTTTACCGTGACGTGGTTGTTCGATTCTCCGTTGAAGTAAATTGCCCAGAGTTCGCCCAACGCATCCTGATTGCGGTTTTTAGGGCTAAAGATGGTGTAGCGAATCCAAAATGCCAGGGGGCGAGTGGGGTGGTTAGCGCGCAGAAAAAAGCTTTCGTAATGACCTGTTGATTGATTGTGATAACGCGTATCATTTACTTGCTGTGCAAAAGCATCCAATGTCTTTCATAGCCCTCCGGAAGGTGCTAAAAGTATAGCTTAACACAAGCAATTATATGCTTTATAGAAGACACATATCAATTCATGGGCTATGACCATTACAGCCCATGAATTTAGAAAAAGGAAACGATGCTAGTTGTTCAAAAACTGCTCGATCCTATGACGGATGCCTTCGGGGGTTAAGCCAAGTTCCTCATCGTGTTGTTCCGGTTGACCGTAGTGTGACAGCACTTTGTGCGGTACGCCTATAGCCTCCACTCGAATCGGTACCTGCTTCATTGCCTTGCACACATCAGGCACAAGCACGCCTTCATAGTAAGGTTCCACGATGACGATATTGTTGCTCTCACTTGTGGTACGTAGCGTCTCAGCATCAAATGGTGCAACCGTAGTGCAATATAAGACAGTCACATCCATCTCTTCAACTGCTGATAAAACAGCAGCCAGCATTGGTCCCACAGCAATCACAGTTGCCTGTTTTCCGCGTTTTACGATCAACATCTCTCCAAAATGTACGGGATACTCAACGGGATTACTTTTGGCTGACAATCGGTAATAGGTTGGAGAGCCATTAGCGTACGATTCGCGGAAAAGCGTATCAAACTCGCTCGCTGTACCGGGAACGACGATCTGCATGCCTGGTAGGCTATGCAGAATCTGCACATCTCCCGGCCCATGATGTGTCATACCCTCAACACTATAGTCGTAAGAAGCTCCACTACTGATGAAATTACCTCCCAGTTGCTGAAAACAAAAATCGTCTTTAAGTTGCTCGAAAGGGCGCTCTACAAGAAATGGTGCAAAGGAATGAACTGCCGGAATGAAACCCTCCATTGCCAGTCCCGCCGCCGTGCTGACCACGGTTTGTTCGAGGATACCCAGGTTCAGGATACGCTGCGAAAATAGCGCATTATCTTGATCGAAAAGACTGTAGCTTATGTCTGCAAGCAACACGACCAGTCGCTCGTCGGTAACCATGAGTTCTTCAAGTGTCTTTGCCATGTGTTGACGCATATTCATTGTGTTTATATACTCCTATGCTAACCGATTATGCAGTTTGCTATTTCATTAGGATAGAGAGAAAGTCAGTGAGGGCCGATAAATCGGCGATGTGCGCGATAAATCGGCACCTACAAGGCCAAATTTCAGTGAACATTAGTCCGTTACTGCGACAACTGCTGTTGGGCGCGTGTTATCCTTGCTCGAAAGAGACTCAAAGATCTGTTCATGGTCGTGACCGTTGATTGTTGTGGCAACCCATCCAAAAGCTTCGAACTTAGCGGCCAGATCACCCAATTCCCGAGAGCTTGAATGGTTGTTGATGGCGATACAGGTCAGGTTAGAGAGTTGTAAATTACCTGCCAGCAGGGCCGCTTCCCAAATACTACCCTCGTTACATTCTCCATCGCCAACGAGAGCAAAGACACTTCTATCGCTCTTCTTCAAACGAAGTGCAATTGCCATGCCGACAGCCATTGGAAGCCCATGTCCCAGCGAGCCTGTTGAAGCTTCTACTCCTGGCACCAGGTTGCGATCTGGGTGCGCTCCCAAAATGCTATCGTATTGCATAAATGTCTTGAGCGTAGAGGTTGGAAAGAAGCCTTTATCCGCGAGAATTGCGTAATAAGAGACGCAGCCATGCCCCTTACTGAGTACGAAGCGGTCCCGGTTTTCCCATCTGGGATTCTTAGGATCAAAACGCAGGATACGATCATAGAGTACCCATATTACGTCCAATGTAGAAAGGGAGCTTGAACCGTGTTTTTCGTCACCCGTGGCGAGCGACATGAGACGCTTAATGCGAGCGATATCAGTTGATGTCATTACTTGTTCACCTCAATTGGTACGAATTGCATGTAGATCGGATAGTTTCCAATATAACAAGCTTACTCTACCAGAGAGAACTAAACAATGACCCAAGGTTCAGTAATGAGCCTGTACCACGGAACAGGAGAATAAAAAAGGGTGGCCTTAGATCGTCTTTGAGATATCCTTTATGCTTCAAATTACCTTTCCACGGCTACCTTTTCAGCTATAGCTCTTAACTGCGGCAAGACATCCTCTAATCTATTTGAAAATAGCATCTCGAGATATCTTCAGGGGTTCAATTTTGACGATGACGCGCGTTTCCTTTTGTTTTTGTTCTACAGGGTAAATGTCGCCGTAGAAGCGTTGTTTGCCTGTGTAGAGTTGCGTGAGTTTGTTGGCATGGACTTCCGCACCATCATGGCTTATCTCCACCACATTGCCGCGTATTTCGATCCAGCGACTGGCATCTTTTGGATCAATCACAAGAATCGACACCTTTGGATTGGAACACATATTGCGACCTTCCTGTCTTTCGAGTGTCGTATTAATGAGTACATAGGTGCCATCATAGTCTGTCCAGACAATACTCGATTGAGGCTGTCCATCACGCATCATGGTCGATAAGACACCATGTACAGGTTCAGCCAGTAAATCGCGATGGGAGTCAGGAATAGGAACTGCCACGATGCGCTACCCTTCTATCCTAATAGAGTTAGGAGCAATCTTGATCTTGACGGGAATGTACGATGTTTGCAACTCAGCAGGTATGCTATCACCGAAGAACCTGGCATCTGGCGTGTGCATGTACAATTGGGTAAGTTGATCGAGATGTTCTAATGCACCCTCTTCCGTCATTTCGACGACAATTCCACGTATCTCGATGGAATGTAGTGGCTGTTTTGGATTGAAGGCCAGGAGCGTCACTTTCGGATTCTTTCGCATGTTCTTTTCTTTGCGAAATCCGCGCATTGTGTTGATCAATACGTAATCTCGATCAAGGTTGCACCAAACAGGGGTGATTTGAGGCTGCCCATCAGGCATGATAGTTGTTAATGTCACGCAGGCGTTTCCATCAAACAAACCTCGGTGCGAATCAGGTATGAGAACGGGTTGCATATGTAGCCTCACCCTCTCAGAGACCATAGCCACTCTCGATCAGCTCTTTCAAGCCTCTGGTAAAACGTGTTGCCGGAGCACCATCGATCTGATCGATGTAACGAAATTTATCTAGCCTGTCTTATTGCTGCCCTTACCAGTCTGATTTCTTCATAAGAATACTCATCCCCAAGATATTCTTTGACAGGCTTCAATAGATCATCACCAACTTGATGAAGAGCATCGACTATCACAGCATAATGCTCCGACGGCACCAACCTGTCAATATCAAGAGCTTCACCTGAT
>CAVPEB010000065.1:0-115752 GCA_963702765.1 uncultured Chloroflexia bacterium | reverse complement strand
GCAGTTGCATTTATCGGCAAGGCGTATCACCGGGTGCTAAAGTTGGCTCGGACGATTGCCGATCTGGCGGGTTGTGACATGATTGCGGCGAATCATGTGGCGGAGGTGGTGCAGTATCGGCCGAGGGTGGGGATGTAGTCGGAAGCATTACCACCACAAGGCTAATATGTAAGTATTTTTGCATAAACTTATCAGCTCACCCAAAACTGTAGAGTAACCCTAACTGGTGAAAAAGTCAGGAAAGATTGCGAAAGTAAGTGTCCATAGGCATGCTATGGCCTGAACAAACAAACTCACGGCCGATTTATACTTGTTGACTATATTCTCATAAAAATGCGTTTGTTCATTGCTATCGGAAAAAGTCTGTGTGAGAATTGTGAGGAGAATGTCTCACTCTTGTGATGCAAATGTGATATTCTTGTCCTACCCTTACCTTCAGACAGGTTTCAAAGATGAGTGAGATTGACTCCTTGTGATGCAAAGGGGTTCGCTTTAAATGAAGGCTAAGGCCTCTTGATGGGAAAGATGTATGGAACAACTTGCTACTCCGACTCGGCCACTACGCATTGCTATCATTGGTGCTGGCCCAGCCGGATTTTATGCCGCCGAAAAGCTTCTCAAACAACCCGATATCGTCCTGACTATTGATATTTTCAACCGCTTTCCCACCCCTTTCGGACTGGTCCGCGATGGTGTTGCGCCTGATCACCAGTCCATCAAGGCAGTGATCCGCGTCTTTGATAAAATCCTTGCGGATCCACGCGTCCGTTTCTTCGGGAACGTCACCTACGGTGTTGATATCCATCATCAAGAACTCAAGCAGTTCTACGATCAGATCATCTATGCGGTTGGCGCCCAGGCTGATCGACGTATGGGCATTCCGGGTGAAGAACTGCCCAATGCCTTTCCAGCTCTCTCGTTTGTTGGCTGGTATAATGGGCATCCTGATTATCGCGATCTGCCCATCGATCTCTCATGTGAGCGGGCAGTCGTGGTCGGCAATGGCAACGTAGCGATGGATGTGACACGCATCCTTGCCATGTCCCCTGATATCTTACAGAAAACCGATATCGCCGACCATGCGCTGGAGAAACTGCGCGAGAGCAAGATTCGCGAGGTGGTTGTACTGGGGCGACGTGGCGCAGCACAAGCGGCATTTACGACCCCTGAGATCAAAGAACTGGGGAAGCTCGAAGGAGTGGATGTAATCGTCGATCCCCACAACATCGAACTTGATTCGGCCAGCCTGGTTGGCATTGAATCAGATCGCACAGCGAAGGCGAATCTGGAGTGCCTGCATACGTATGCAACTCGCACGGAGCATACTGCTCCTCGCCGCATCATCATGCGCTTCCTGGCCTCGCCTGTGGAAATTGTTGGTGTGAATGGACGGATTACAGCGGTGAGGATCGAACGCAATGAGCTTGTCATGGATTCCAATGGTGGACTACGATCGAAAGGAACCGGCACGTTTGATCTCATTGAGGCTGGCCTGGTGCTGCGCTCTATTGGCTATCGTAGTGTGCCGATTGAAGGCGTGCCATTCGACCATGCCACCTCTACCATAAACAATATCGCTGGACAGGTTGTGCATCCGAATACCGGCGAAGTCGTGCCAGGTGAATATGTCGTCGGGTGGGCCAAGCGTGGACCTACCGGTCTGATCGGAAATAATAAGCCTGACTCGGCAGCCACAGTCGAAGCAATGCTGGTCGATCTACCAAGCTTACAAGGAATCCGCGACGATTTTCGTGATCTATCGCGGATTGTGGCATACTTACATGAGAGAGACATCGACTATGTGACGTATCAGGATTGGAAGATTTTAGATAAGTACGAGATTGCTAGCGGCTCCGAGCAAGAACGTCCCCGTGTCAAGGTTACCAAGGTACCTGAAATGATGGCAGTTATCCATCAGGGGCGTATTGTCGGGCAATAGACCTGGAGGACGAAGAGTTGATGTATTCAGGTGTTGGGCCATCCTCTGACTGTGCTATACTTCAGAATATGAGAGTGCAAGGTTTGGAGATGCTAGTATGTTGAAGTTCGGAATGGCCGCTCTCCTTCCTTCTTAAGAACGTTATTTCTTTGTATACGTTTGAATAGTGCGACTCGTAGTTTTGTGTCACCCTCCAGTCTGAGCCTGGCATGATGCTTGTATTTCTTAACGTGTGAGGATGAAGCTTTCGTTCATGTACGAGAGCTGTGCCAAATCAGTCGCCTGAGATCTACGTAGACTTCTGTTCTGGTGACTGTCAATTACAGTATCAGGTTCAGTTGTAATTTGCCCAATTATTGAAACTGAACCCACTTGTCCGAGGAGGAAAAGTCATGGATACAAACTATCAAGAGTTTCATCGTCGCTCCATTGAACAACCAGAAGCCTTCTGGGGTGAGCAAGCCGATCTCATTCACTGGCACAAACCCTTTACGAATGTGCTGGACTATTCCCGGCCTCCGTTCACAAAATGGTTTGTCGGTGGAGAGACAAACCTTTGCTACAATGCCATAGATCGGCACCTTGCCGAACGCGGGGACCAGAATGCGCTGATCTTTATTTCCACTGAGACGAACCAGGAGAAAGTCTATTCATTCAAGGAGCTGTATACTGAGGTGAATCGGTTTGCTGCGATACTTCAGAGCCTTGGCGTTGGCAAAGGCGACCGGGTGCTTATCTACATGCCTATGATTCCAGAAGCCATCTTTGCTATGTTCGCCACCGTGCGCATCGGCGCCATCCATTCGGTCGTGTTCGGCGGGTTTGCATCCCCCAGCCTGGCTACTCGCATCGACGATGCCCAGCCTAAAGTGATGGTGACGGCTGATGCCGGCATGCGTGGCGGCAAACCGATACCTTATAAACATCTGGTGGATGAGGCGCTGCGACTTTCGGAGTATCCACCCAAGCATGTGGTGATTGTGAACCGTGGCCTGGACAAAGAAATGCAACTTACCGCCAACAGGGATCTGGATTATGCCATATTGCGAGAGCAGCACCTTGATGCGAACGTTCCTATCACCTGGTTGGAGTCTAATGAGCCATCATACATCCTTTACACCTCCGGTACGACCGGGAAACCAAAGGGCGTGCAGCGTGATACCGGTGGCCATGCTGTTGCGCTTGCAGCGAGCATGAAATACATCTACTGTGGCAATCCAGGCGAAACTTACTTTGCTACATCTGACATTGGCTGGGTGGTCGGCCACTCATACATCGTGTATGGTCCGCTACTGTACGGTATGGCTTCTGTGATGTATGAAGGCTTGCCGATTCAACCTGATCCTGGTATCTGGTGGAAGATTGTGCAAGATTACAACGTCACCGTGATGTTCAGTGCCCCTACGGCTATTCGGGTACTCAAGAAACAGGATCCTATGTATCTGAAGAAGTACGATCTCAGTAGCCTGCGCCATCTGTTTATTGCCGGTGAACCTCTTGATGAGCCAACTGCGAGATGGATCGCAGAATCTCTCAATAAGCCGATCTACGACCACTACTGGCAGACCGAAACTGGATGGGCCATTCTGACTGCTGTACCGGGAGTGGAGCAAACTCCCGCCAAGTTCGGCAGCCCGAGCTTCCCGGCTTATGGCTACAACTTGAAACTGCTACGAGAGGACAATGGCGCGGAGTGCGGTGTGGGTGAAAAAGGTGTAGTGACTGTGCAACCTCCGTTGCCACCGGGGTGCCTCTCTACTGTGTGGGGCCAGGACGAGCGATTTGTTCAGACTTACTTCACAGACTTCAAGAACAAGCTGATCTATTCCACATTCGACTGGGGTATTCGAGACAAGGATGGCTATTATTTCATCCTTGGCCGAACAGATGATGTCATCAACGTGGCTGGCCATCGTTTGGGCACCCGCGAAATTGAAGAGGCAGTAAGTTCGTATCCGTCCATCGCTGAAGTGGCAGTGGTCGGTGTGTCAGATCAGATCAAAGGTCAGATACCGCTTGCCTTCGTTGTTGTGAAAAACCCGAGCCAGATCGAGACGGCGGAGCAACGCAAGGCAATGGAGAAAGAGATCATGAACACTGTGGATAAGGAGTTGGGTGCAATCGCTCGTCCTGGCCGAATACTCTTCGTCAGCCAACTACCAAAGACTCGTTCAGGTAAAATGTTGCGGCGCAGCATCCAGGCGATCGCAGAGGGTCACGACCCGGGGGACCTCACCACTCTGGACGATCCCACGACTATCGAGCAGATCCATGCGGCAGTGGAGGATAGCAAGCAGGGCTAAAGGGGAATGAATTGTACTTTCCCTTGAAGATCGCATGAATAGCGAACCTTTCTGTCGAGCATGTTTCCAGAAAGGTTCGCCGTTATTTTCAAAGATCGTATGACCTGATGCCACTGAACTATGTTATCGATTGTAAATTGCGAGATAAATCCTGGGTGGTGAGTTCCTGCGGCTCTCTGCTTCTAACTGTCCCGTTGCGATCAATGAAAATGGTTTGTGGTAAAGAACTTACTCCATATTTGTTAGCAATCGATCCATCTGTATCCAGTCCCGCCAAATAAGTAATGCCGTGTTGCAGTAAAAAGCTAGAAGCATCACTGTTTGATTCCTGAAAATCAATGCCCAGAAAGACAATATTTTTTTTCTGAGCTTGCATCTGTTTCCAGGCATTTTCAAGGAGCGGTAATTCCTCTTTACATGGTTGACACCATGAAGCCCAGAAATTCAACACAATCGGTCTTCCCTTGAGATTTGAGAGCGAGAGTGCACTCTTGCCAGAATTCAGAATGCAACAGAACCAACGTAAAATTTGGTGCTGGATGACCAACAAGCGGATCTGTGACAGAATGCGTTGCAGGTGTCAGTAATTGAGTTAAGATTAGCGCGAGTAATCCTACATTTAACAGGCTCACGATACAAAATATGACAATTCTGCGCTTGCGCTTATTCTTCTGCGATGACTCTTGTACAAATGCATTCTCAGCAATTTCTGACATCTGAAAGTCCAATTCTAAAGTTTAAGTGTTTATTCAGTTGCGTCAGGAATAATTATGGTGCGGAGGCTTGATAGTGTCAAGACCAGACCAACTTCTACTTCTTCAGCACTTTTAATCATGGATATGCCTGGCTGTGTTTTGATCAACCAGTCGTTTCTGGTGATTTCTCCAGATGAGCCAGGCGATACCCAACAAGACTAATCCTAGCAATGTGAGCGAAAAAATGAGAAGTAGCCTACCAAAGGATTTTGTCGATGAGGGGGGGATATTCGCTTGCTGAGGTGTGGTTAGAAGATTGGTTGCAGGCGGGTAGAGGCCTGTAATGATGAAACTGGGAGTTCCACCTACAGTGATGCTTGTGACGGTTGTTCGCTCTGGAATATCTAGCATCAGTACCTGACCATTGGAGAGTGCTACAAAGCCGAGCTGTCCATCACTGGTAATAGCGACCGATAGGGGAGCATTGCTTAGATGTATAATCCGCGCTGGTTCTTGCTGTGTTACAGTCGTACCGGCGACTATAGGAGCCAGAACATCGAGCTGGTTATGATTACGATCAGGGACATAGACCTCGCCCGTATTTGCATCATAATCCATTGGACCATACTGTCCTCCACTAAGCAGTGTTCGGATAACCTGTTGTGAATTCAAATCAACTGCAACGACAGTACCCTGACGAGTAGTAACATACGCGGTAAAACCTCCAGGTATGCTGATATATTGTGGTCCTCCTGGAATGGGCACAGAACCAAGGTGTTGTCCATTCGCATCAAAAATTGTGAGATCTTTAGTTCCGGTGATCCAGATCTGATTTGGAGTTGAAGGAGTGGCGTTCGCAGCTGTAGAGGCAGTTACAGCCAATCCATAGACAGGCTCGTGAGTTTCAAAGGTTCGTTTGATAGCACAGGTCTGTGGATCAAGGGCGCGCACACTCGTATCACCCCGACCTGCTGCATACAATACTGTAGAATCCAAACTGAGGGCTAACAACGATGGTTGACCAGGAAGACTGACGGTGCAGAGTGTTTTACCCGTTTTCGCTTCAATGATCGCAACCTGTCCTAGTGATGGTTGTGTGATGTATAATGCTGATCCATCCAGACTCAACAATATGGTGTGGGGATTCCCATCTTCAGTTATCGTTCTGGTTACACGCCTTTGTGCAATATCGATGACACTGATACCTTGTGAAGTTCCTGCCACATAAGCTAGTTGAGGAGCGCCCCCATCAGCATGAGCAGACGGGGAAAATATACCTACAAGTAGTATCAGTAAAGAGATAAAACAGAAACGATAACAATATTTTCGAGCATACGAGATCACAAACATACATTCCCTATAGCAAAATTCATTCGCTGGGACACTAGCAATTCAAAACTGGAATGAGAGTGGCTCTCAACGAAGAAAATTAGCTTAACCTTTTGATAAGAGTAAAATTCCTGCATTGAGTATATATCAATACTCTGAATTCTGAAAAGGGGTCCTATGGTGTGACAACCCACTTTGTATTGTATGAGTGTAACACTTCTTTTGGAGTATAAATCATAGGAAATGGAAAGTGTAATGAGAAGAAGGAGTGTGCTGCTGAAAGTAGCAATTATTGTTCATCAAAATTTACGGATGAACCTGATTATTCGGCAACTCTTCGCTGAATACACGGCTGGCCAGAATATCTTCAGCCTCGATGGTCATCAGGTCTGTCTTCGAGATTCTTCCCCCTTTGGCAAAAAGGCGGTTGGCCTGACGTAAGCGAGCCCGGTCGAGCGCATTACGCACGCTGCGGGCATTAGCAAAACGAGGCTGATGCATACGCCTCGTGAGATAGGCTTCAAAAGCCTGAAACGCCTCGGGACTCAAACGGTACATCTGTTCAGCAAGCATAAGTTGCGCTATCGCTAGCAATTCATTGAGCGTATAGTCTGGGAATTCAAGGTGATGAGCAATACGCGAACTGATGCCCGGGTTAGATTGGAAGAAGGTGTCCATACGATCCTTGTAGCCCGCGAGAATGACGACGAGATCGTCACGCTGATTCTCCATTACCTGCAGCAAGATTTCAATGGCTTCCTGTCCGTAGTCCCGTTCATTCTCCTGGCGGTAGAGATAATAGGCCTCGTCAATGAAGAGCACTCCGCCCATGGCCCGTTTAAGGACCTCTTTGGTTTTGGGGGCGGTGTGACCAATGTACTGGCCAACCAGATCGTCACGTGTTACCGCAACCAGGTGCCCTTTGCGTACATAGTTGAGCCTGTGCAGAATAGTGGCCATGCGCATGGCTACTGTAGTTTTACCTGTACCAGGCGGGCCAGTAAAGGACATATGTAAAGATGGTGGTCGTGCCGACAAGCCCATGCCACGCCGCATCCGATCAATCAAGAGCAAGGCCGCAATTTCCCTGATGCGTGTTTTGACCGATTTGAGTCCTACCAGTTCCTGGTCAAGTTGTTGTAATACTTCCATGACCTGTGATTCTTCCAGTACCTCAGACAAATCGACTCCGGCACTATCCGATTCGTCAAGCACTGGAGATATCTTATCGTCAGGTCCATCGGATTGTGTTGATGGTATCATGCTACTGCTCTTCTCCATATACAAACAAGTCACACCTACATTGTCTTGCTTCATGCGTTCTTTTATTGATTTCCCAGTCGAGATGTGAAAGATATCAGTTAGTGAAACGCTCACCTTTGGGTTTATCAGTCGCATAGCTATGCAGTGTATAGTGGGTGACACGATCATGTGCTTCCTGGCGAGACAGTGCAAAGCCAGGATCATGTAGTGGCCTGTTCACAATGAACGAGAGGGCAATTGTCTGGCGACCCTTGCTGCGGTCGTAAGCTCCCACTCGGATGTAGTGATGTGGGTAGGCTTTGCGGCATTGGTTGATCTCATACAAGATAGCAGACGGGTCCTTCACATCAAACATCGGTAATCCCCACATTTCCCAATAGGTGTTGCGAGGATGAGGATCGTCTGTGAACTCCACGTTGATAGGCCAGTCATTGTCCAGGCAGTACTGCACTTGCAAGTGGATCTCGTCGTCTGTTAGTGATGGCAGGAAAGAAAATGTTCCTTGGGTCAGGTGAAAAGCCATGAAAGTAACTCCTCATTCTACTAATAACTGGGGGTTGGTATAGCGTCGGGTGTGTCGGTCGACTCGTAGTTAAAGCTTACATCTTTCCAGAGTTCGAGTGCAGCTCGTAGCGGACCGCACCACTTCGCTGCCTTCTCCAGGATCTCTGGCCCTTCATTGAAGTAGTCACGTCCCTCATTGCGTGCCTGAATCATAGCTTCCACAGCAACGCGGTTAGCCGTTGCACCAGCAGCAATGCCCTGTGGATGCCCAATGGTGCCACCGCCGAACTGAAGCACTACATCTTCGCCTAAATAGTGCAGCAATTGATGCATTTGCCCAGCATGTATCCCACCAGAAGCGACGGGCATGACAGAAGGCATTGAAGCCCAATCTTGCTCGAAGAACAAACCTTGCGAAGGATCTGCGTCATATTTCATACCACGCAATGTCTGATAATATCCTCGAATGGCCATTGGATCACCTTCCAGCTTGCCTACTACGGTGCCAGCATGAATATGATCAACACCAGCCAGGCGCATCCATTTGGCAATCACACGGAAGGAAACGCCATGCGTCTTCTGGCGTGTGTAGGTGCCATGGCCTGCCCGGTGCAGATGCAAAAGCACACCATTCTTACGAGCCCATTTCGCCATTGACTGGATTGCCGTGTAGCCAATTGTCAGATCAATCATGACGATGACACTTCCTAGCTCTTTTGCAAACTCGGCTCGTTCATACATATCTTCCATAGTGGCGGCTGTGACATTCATATAATGTCCCTTGATCTCACCGGACTCGGCACTGGCCTTGTTGACCGCTTCTATACAGTAGAGGAAGCGATCGCGCCAGCGCATAAATGGCTGCGAGTTAATATTTTCGTCATCCTTTACAAAATCCAGTCCACCACGCAGCGCCTCATAGACCACTCGCCCGTAATTACGAGCGGAAAGCCCAAGCTTTGGTTTGGTCGTGGCACCGAGTAAGGGACGACCATACTTGTCCAGGTATTCGCGCTCCATGACAATACCATGAGGGGGCCCTTGAAAGGTCTTCACATAGTGTGGGGGAATACGCATATCCTCCAGGCGCAGGCTCTTGAGTGCTTTGAAACCAAAGACATTGCCGATAATACTGGAAGTAAGGTTCGCGATAGATCCCTCTTCAAACAGATCCAAATCGTAGGCAATGTATGCGATATACTGATCGGTGCCTGGAACAGGGATGACTCGATAGGCCTTGGCCTGGTAGTTCTCGTATGCTGTCAGACGATCGGTCCAGACTACAGTCCAGGTAGCAGTGGAGGATTCACCGGCAACGGCTGCTGCGGCTTCTATGGGATCTACACCCTCTTGAGGTACAATACGGAATGCGCACAGAATGTCTGTGTCCTTCGGTTCATAGTCGGGTTTCCAATACCCCATCTGAGCATATGGGATTACCCCTGATGTCCAACGACTCTTCTGTTGGGATGTAGCCTCGATTGTCATGCTTATTCTCCTCATGATTGCTTGGATATGACATTCATTGAGCGTAGTGTAGCATGGTAAAAATATTCGTTGTAGTAGCAGTTTGCTATCAATTCCATAGATAAAACTTTATACATCACTCTGTTTTTGTTATATGCTCTTGAGATAGGTTGTTTGTCCGGGCCTTTAGCACCTTTATGACGTACGAGTATGTCCGAGGACAGTGAGGAAGCAAAATAGCTATTTAGTTAACTAATGGATATACTGGAAATGACAATAGCGTGTTGAACGAAAGCAAAAGAAAGCTCATGTATCACTGGCAATGAAGATGGTGAAAAAGTATGGTGGATCTGAATGATGCCATTTGAAAAATCTAAAGTGTTTCTGGATTTTGGATAGTTTCTATCATTATCATTTGGAGGGTTTGCATGGCTGAACAGAAATGGATCACCGCTGCTCCAGGAAACGTGCCGCCTGACTTCACCGTGCATCAGCTCAAAGTCTTTCGTACAGTTGTACAATACCTTAGCTATACGAGAGCTGCTGAGGCTCTCTATCTCTCTCAGCCAGCGGTCGCGCAACAGGTCAAATCGCTTGAGCAGATGCTTGGCCTGCGTCTCTTCGCTCGTAATGGTAGAGGGATCGTGCTGACACCTGCGGGTCAGGAGTTCCTGATCCTGGTGGACCAACTTCTCACTCGACTCACTGAAACAGCCCCGGTTGTGCATGATATTCATACACTCAAGCGTGGGAGTGTGATGATAGGCGCGAGCATAAGTGCTGGGACGTATGTTGTGCCACCTTTGCTTGGCTCTTACCATACGCTCTATCCACGAATCCATCTCACGCTCCTGGTAGCTCATCGTCATTCGATAGAGGAGGACCTTCTTACCTATAAATTAGATTTGGGGGTGATGGGATTCATAGAAAGGCACGAGCGCTTTGAAGTCGAGGTGTTGAGGCCCTATGAATTGCTAATGGTAGCCTCACCATCACACCGATTGGCGAGCCGCTCCACTATTCCACTTCGTGATCTGCAAGAGGAAACCCTGTTGATGCGCGAGCGGGAGTCAGTCACCAGGTTGGCCACTGAACTACAGTTTGCCCAGGCCGGGGTGCCTATCCCAGCTAGCCTGGAATTGGGTAACATCGAAGCAACCAAAGAAGGAGTTGCTGCTGGCTTAGGCATTGCGGTACTCCCTTATGAATCAGTTGCACTCGAATTAAGAAATGGCGAGCTTACCGTGCTAGGCGTACAAGGCTTTCCGTTGCAACGGCAATGGTATGTTGTGCATGTCAAGGGTAGAAGACTTTCGCTTGCAGCGAATGCACTCCGGCAACTCCTTCTGCAAAGCTGAACTAATTTTCCCTAGCCATCGGACCAGGATTTCAACCTACCAGCATTATTGGCGATGAGACTTGTTTAGCTTTGTTGTCGATACTCGTGTAGAAATTGAATGAACGCATCGACATTAGCAGTCAGAGGACGCTCAGCAAGTCGCGCGATATACCATCGACGTTGGATCGGAAACAACTCCACATTCAATATCGCCAGGGTACCATACTGTACTTCACGCTTAACGGCTAGTGCTGAGAGAACACTCACTCCCAATCCAGCCGCCACGGCATGTTTGATAGCTTCAACATGCCCAAGTACCATACCAACTTTTAGTGGCATCCCCGCGATCTCAAATACTTCTTCAACTGCGGCTCGTGTCCCTGATCCCTCCTCTCGCTGTAAGAAGACTTCTTCGGCTAAGCGAGCCAGGGTAACCTGACTTTGTCCAACCAGAACATGCTCAGGTGAGGCAACAACTACTAATGGATTTGCCAGAAAAGGCTCAGACAACAGACCCTCGACTTCTGGAGGTCGGCCTGCAATGACCAGATCTACTTCTCCAGACAGCAAAGCGGCTCGAACGGAAGCACGGTTAGCTACATTGAGCTGAAGTGCTAAGTTGGGATATCGTAGATGAAAAGTGCCTAACAAATGGGGTAGGACGTAGGTTCCCACAGTAGTATCAGCAGCAACGCGAAGGGGTCTACTCACCGTTGCCATGTTACCTCGTCGCTCTTCCATTGCCCACCATGCTTCGTCTGCGGACGAGACAACGTTTTGTGCATGTGCATACAGTTCGCACCCTTCATCGGTCAGCTTGAGATGCTTACCCCGCTGCTCAAACAAGGTCAACTGTGTTGCTCGTTCTAACTCCGCCACCATTGCTGAAGCTGTAGGTTGTCTGCAGCCAAGTTCCTCTGCTGCACGAGTGTAGCTCAGGAGTCGCGCAACAGTACAGAAGACCCGCAGTTGACGGATGGTGAGATTATCAAGCCTTGGCAACCTCATATATAACGTCCAATCTATGTAACATATAGATAATTAGGTCTTGCTCTAATAGATTGTCCCTCGTATCATTCTATCATAGCGGAGATTAGAAAAGTCTGATCGGTTTTTGGCGAGCTAATTGTAGCGCTTGTCTCCTCAATTATTCATAGGAGATAAAATGACTATCACATACTCGAACAAGTGGGAGGTTAGTCTGGTCCTTGTACAGAGTTAAGAGACTATTGCACCGGGTGATCGATCAAAGACACACGGCGCAAGGAGGTTGGAGAACGATATGGCTGTAATATCTGGAATAAACGTGCGTCCTATCATCCTGGGGATAGTAGGAGATAGTGCTGCAGGCAAGACGACATTGAGTCGAGGTATTGTCAAGATTCTGGGTCCTGAGCGTGTCTCGGTGCTCTGTACTGACGACTATCATCGCTATAATCGGAAGCAACGTCAGGAATTGGGCATCACACCTCTGAATCCTGAATGCAACTATCTTGATGTGATGGCACAGCACTTACAATTGCTGCGTGCCGGCGAACCAATCCTTAAACCACACTACGACCACAAACGAGGCGATTTTGGACCACCACAATATATCGTTCCCAAGCCTTTTCTGATTGTGGAAGGGTTGCTTGGCATGTACTGGCAGGAGATGCGCAGCGCTTATAGTGTGCGCGTCTTTCTCAATCCGCCTGAGGAGTTGAGACGTCGCTGGAAGATCCGGCGTGACACAACGCAGCGTGGATATTCGGAGGCAGAAGTCCTGCACCAACTAGACATTCGCGAACCGGATTCTGAGTCCTATATCCGGCCACAGCAGTATTATGCAGACGTCGTGGTATCTTTCTACCCTGGAGCAACATCCCAAGTTGAGCAGGGTGATGACGCGCATCTCAATGTGCACCTGACCTTGTATGGCACACTGCCCCATCCCGATTTGAGCGAGGTCATTGCCGAAGACAAGTCAGGCTGCGTGCGAGCGACTTTAGGCCGTGAAGGTGGGCGTGCTGTAGAGTATCTGGAAATAGATGGTGCTATTCCTGACGAGCCTGCTGCCGCACTCGAGCGGTGCATCCTTGACCACCTGGACGCATATGGAGCCGCCCCGCTGGCTGATCTCGGTCAATATTCCGATCCTCAGGTTCGGCATAGTCATCCGCTAGCATTGACCCAGTTGCTCCTTGTATATCACCTGCTCCGTGCAAAACAGCGAGAAGAGATCGAAGTATGATGGATCACCCTGCATGTGATGGGATTGAAAAAGAATAGCATGGACAGACAACGGTCTTATCTTGGTAGCGCTAATAGAATGGCAAATATGAACACGTGTAAGATGCCAAAGAGAACGATTGCCCACACAAACCACGCGAATTCCCGCTCAAATTCTTGCTGTTCGCGAGTTTTAGCATGCACTGGATATGCATTGGGTGAACGTTCTGCTGCCACGAGGCCTATAGCGATACGTAGTCGTATTGCAGAGTGTATGACTGATCGGCGTATTTCCACAAGCAGTGCTTCATGACAAGCTTTACAAAGAGTCCATTCATGGCGCGGTTCAGGGGCATCAATCGGCTCTTTAAGTGAAATGGGATAAAATAAGATGAAATGCTTACAGATTGAGCAGCGAGAAGGTCTCAGCCAACGTCCAAACTGTCCTGTTTCTTGTATAGTAGTTTCAGTTTCATCATTTCCTGGTAGCATAATGTCTTCGTTTGCTGTCCTTTACTGTAGACTACCTGATATCGACAGAAAGAAATAACTTTTTCCTCGCGTAACATTACGCTATCTAGTGTCGGTATTGTATCACAATCTTTGCGACAAATCTGCTTTGTCCATAAGGGGAAAATCTACCAGGTATTATTACGTACATGTGAAAAAACGTAATTTGTGACGAGATTGTGATATTAGCGTTAGCTTGCATGTTTTTTCTTTATGTTATGCTTAATTTATGCATAATAGTCGAGATATTTGGCCCAATTGTTATCTTTTATAGAATTATCTGACTAAATATATTTCACCTTTCCCAAATGACTATAACTTTTTATGTAAAAAGTTCGGGTTATCCCTGTATTTGCAAGGATCTTGCACGTTTGTTACTTTTTACATCATATGAAAGTTATAATATCAAATGCTTCAAATTTCAATCTTTTTATGATATACTTGAAGCATGTTCATTGCTGAAGAAAGTGAGATCTCTTCTACACCGCACTTGCTTGTATTTTCTTGTTATCATTTGAGTCGCATATTTTCAATCGAGCCGCATCTTTCAGCAAGTTGAAGAGTTTCTCCGTACAGTGTATGTTAATATTATTATGTCAATAATAACATAACATCCCACTGGTACAATGCATGTAGCAATACTCGTTAGCCTCATTTAAGGATATGAGCAACCTTAGGTTTTCAAATAAAAACCATAGACTAAGGAGGACTGCATTGAAACGGCATTCAACAGGTTTTTTTATTGGCATTGTAGTTTCGATCATTGTAGGTTTTGGCGTCCTGCTCGCTGTCTGGGTGGGTCTTGCATCAGCACAGGGCCTTGGCTACAATCCTGCAACATTGCAAGCGACCAAAACAGGTTCAAACAGCGCGACACTCAATCTCTCAACGTTCCCCGACAGTTTGGTATGTCACCCCGACGCGCCCAACCCGCAAATTACTTGGGTGACCTATTGCCCAAGTACTACCTGGGAATTACCTGCCAACAGCGTTGTCACAGTTGTGATTAAGCAATACGATAGTGCATCGGGGTTGTACAACGATTTCTTCCAGAAAGTGCAGGGAACCGTGGGGGGCGTCGCAATGTACAATAATAAGCCAATGAGTCAGATCAACCCGGATGATATTGCCCACACATTTACCATTCAATCAACACCAGATGAAACAAATCCCATCTTTGTCAGTGTTCCGCTTCTTGGTGTAGCGGACAATGCCCCTAACAACGTGACTGTTAACGGCAACCCTTACCCGACACCCAACGTTATCCAGTTTCAGTTTCGCACAGGTCCCGCAGGCCACTCGTACATCTGGCACTGCTATGTCCCCTGTGGTAACGATCGCGAAACTCCTTTTGGCTTTAGCGGGCCGATGGCTACAACTGGATTTATGGCCGGAATGATTACTGTAACAAATTATTAGGGGGAGCAACATGTCTGACGCCAACATTGAGGGAAGCACTCCCAGTGCTTCTCCAACACCAGCGGAGCCGCACCATCTGCGTCGCGTCTTCATCATCTGGATAGTAGTCTCTGTGATTGGGATTGTGATCTGGCTGCTCGTGTCTCCATTCATTGTTCCACAGACAGCAAGCGATCTAGGCAGCTCTCAAATCCTCACGTTTAACATGCTGACCGTCCTGGCTGTACCTGTAGCTATGTTTGTCTTTGTCTTTCTTGCCTACAGTCTGCTCTTTTTCAGGGTCAAGGACAGACCCGAAGAAGATGGTCCTCCCTTACGACCAAGGCCCGCACTCCAAATTGGGTGGTTAGGCATCACTTCCGCCCTCTGCCTGTTTTTATTCATCTGGGGGGCTTTTTTCTATTATCAGGAAACCACGGCAGCCTCGTTCAATAACACTGTGGTCGTAAATGTTACTGCACAGCAATGGCAGTGGACGTTTGACTACCCGCAGTATGGTGCGACAAGTCAGGGTGCGCAGGTCATTGAACTACCGGTGAATTGCCCAGTGCAGTTCTTCGTCACCTCCAAAGATGTGCTGCACGGCTTTTCGATCCTCTCCTTTGGAGTACGAGTCGATGCGAACCCGGGATATGTGACCGCAACATCAAATGTCACCCCCACGCAGACCGGATCGTATGCAGTGCGGTGCGTGGAAATGTGTGGACTTTTTCACTCTTATATGTGGCAATCGGTGAAAGTGGTGAGTGCTACTGAGTTCAATGCCTGGATAGTAAGCCAAGGAGGACATGTATGAGCAGTACTACTGAAAGCACAGCCGTTACCGTAGACAAGCGCCCAAGTCTGATCAGCAACCTTTTCCCAAGCGTGGTTTCTGGAATCATTTTAGGCGTGATAGGCGCTGTTATTGCAGGCGTGCTGATAAACAAGATTACGACTGCGTACAGTCCCGACATGGTCCCTAACGACGATGCAGTCACCGCGTCCGTCTTCATTGGCTGGGTGATCTTCTTCATGATAGGCGTCGGGGCTTTCAACGGCATTTTTGAGTGGGGATTTAGTCGTCACGAACCGACACCTGCTGAAGAAATGCACATGGCAGGAAAAGGTCAGGGCCTCTGGCGCTACTTCCGCTATACCACCGACCACAAGGTCGTCGGCCTGCAATACCTGGCAACAACGCTTGCTCTCTTTTTTGTCGGCTCGTTGGGAGCCTTCTCAATTCGACTGGAGCAATCAAGACCCGGGGCGATCTTCTTCAACCCCACCACGTACAATACCATTGTGGGCATGCATGGCATTATTATGATTGTGGCCACCATCATCATGGTTGCTAGGCCCTGTCGGCAACTTCGTGGTGCCCATCATGATAGGTGCGCGTGACATGGCCTTTCCCCGGCTTAACGCGCTGAGCTACTGGCTGCTTTTTGTCGATATTCCTATCATCCTTTCCACATTGTTCCTTGGTGGATTCCAGACAGGATGGACTGGTTACGCACCTCTTGCCGTTCAGGGGTTAACCCCAGGCCAGTTATCGTACAATTTCTTCATTCTCGTTTTTGCCGTATCGACAACTATCGCGGCCATGAACATTATGACGACGGTACTTATCATGCGCACAAGAGGTATGACCTGGGGACGACTCCCGGTAACCGTGTGGGGGGTGCTTCTTTCGGTCGCTCTGAGTTTGATGGCATTCCCCTTTTTCCTTACGGCTCAGACAATGGTCGTGTTGGACAGGGTTTTCCAAACCTCCTTTTTTCTTGCCGCTTCCGGCGGAAGTAACTGGATGTATCAACACCTGTTCTGGTTTTTTGGGCATCCCGAGGTGTACGTGATTGTGCTGCCGTCATTAGCAGTAGCGGCTGAGGTAGCCGTAGTTTTCGCCCGCAAACCGTTGTTTGGCTACCGGCTGATGCTTGGCAGCATGCTTGGTATCAGTATTCTGAGCGTGATCGTCTGGGGGCATCACCTCTATACAAGTGGTTCGTCAGATGCACTGAACATCCCCTTCATGCTCGATACGGAACTTATCTCGATTCCCACTGGCATTTTCTTCCTGGCGCTCGTGGGAACGTTCTGGCGAGGGAAAATTTGGATCACGGTCCCGGTGCTGTTTGTTTTCGGCGTGATGGTCAACTTCGTCATCGGTGGAATTACGGGCATCTATCTTGCTGACCTGCCTACTGATGAGCTTTTACACGGTGGTATGTTCGTCACTGCGCACTTTCATTTCACACTTGTCGGAGCCGGAGTCTTCGGATTTTTTGCGAGTTTCTACTACTGGTTCCCTAAAATGGTGGGGAAACGCCTCAACCCAATGCTTGAGCTCGCTCCATTTCTGGTTGTTTGAAATCGGCTTTCTGGGAACATTCCTGTCCCTGTTCATCGCCGGTCTGCAAGGTGAACCGCGCTGGTCTGCGAATATTGCGCCCCCGTTTGTCACCGCCAATACAGTCGCCAGCCTCTTTACCATCCTGATCGCAGTTTCAGTGTTTGTTGCCATCTACAACGTGATTTACACGTTAGCGCGTGGCGAGGCTGCCGAGGCCAATGAGTGGGGAGGCAAGACACTGGAGTGGGCTGTTCCCACACCTGTGCCGCTGGAGAATTTTGAAGAGCTGCCTGTAGTGACGTCTCTACCCTATAATTATGGAGAGCCCGTTCTTGCGGCAGAGGCATAGTACACCGGCAACAGGAGGTGGTGTCGAAGGTGTACAACCACAGATAGAGAACCAATAGCAGCATAGAGGAGATATATCTTATGAGTACTTCCGTAGAGCATGTATACGAACTGGAGCCGCATGTTAAGGTGGCGCGAGCTCGCTCAGGTATTCTGCTGCTCATTATAGCAGATGCTCTATCCGTCGTCGCCATCATGGCTGGAGCTCAGTACCTGCAAGCTCTCAATACAGAGGGTCAGTACAAGATCGCTGGCGATTATGCTCCCTCTTTCGTGGCGGGACTCCTGGTCATGATCGGCTTGTTGCTAAGCGGTCTGGCCTTCTACCTGTGGGATCGCAAAGCAAGCAAGGCCGGGGAAACGGGCCAGACGCTTTTCTTCCTGCTGTCTTTGCTCGTCATGCTTGCAGCGGCGGTGGGAGAGACCTGGATTGGCGCGACTTTGAGTTATGGCGTCCCTATCCAGGCCTATGAGAGTGTGCATTTCCTGATAACCTGGTTTACCGCTGTCCATCTCTGGCTGGCAGCCATTATAGGCATTCTCCTCTTTGGACGCATCCTGCGTGGTAGAGTGGCCGGACATGAGTTCGTGGTCGAAGTAAGCGGTTGGTGGTGGTATTATACTGTGGTCGCCAGCATTCTCCTGTGGCTGTTCGCCACATATTTGACATAGGGTCAGGTAAGCTGCCTGCTAGATGGAGGAGTCGCGATGAGCATCTGGGTTGATGCAAGTGGGTGGCCAATCCCACCTGCTGTGCTACTTGGATGTCTTGTTACCGAGGTCCTGTACTTCCGCGGATGGCGTGTACTTGTCAAAGCAGAGCAGGCAAAGGCCGCCAGGACCAAAACTCGATCGGTAACTAACAATTCTCAAGTTGGTGCATATCAATGGAGTAGCTGGTTCTGGCGGGGCACCTACTTCCTGGGTGCCATCTTTGCGTTGCTCTTGGCAAGTTCTGCTCCGGTGGACATACTATCTAGCCGACTCTTCTGGGTTCATATGATCCAGCATCTGCTCTTACTGGTTGTGATAGCCCCACTTCTTGTGGCAGGTGCACCGCTTCTACCGCTGTGGCTGGGATTACCAAGCTGGGCGCGAAGGCTTGTCAGGGCGTCTTCAATGCTGAAATCAGGAAGCCCTTTCCATCGCTTTGGACATTGGCTGAGACAACCTGTTGTCTCATGCGGGCTCCTTATTATCGGAATGTGGGCCTGGCACTGGCCAGCGCTTTATGACCTTGCTTTGACAAATTCTATCATCCACGATTGGTGCGAGCATTTGACTTTTCTTGTGGTGAGCGCCATTTTCTGGACGCAGGTGATTCCATCACCTCCACTCCGTCCGCGTCTGGGATACCTTGGACGAGTGGTATACCTGGGCATCGCTATTGCACAAAATATGGCTCTAGCAGTGCTACTTGGATTTGCACCAGCACCTTTATATGCACCCTATGCTCATCTGGTTACTGCACCAGGTGGTTTCTCTGCACTGCAAGATCAGCGACTTGGAGCGGGAATTATGTGGACCGTTGGGGACTTTCCTTTTGTTGTCATTATTTGCGTGCTTGGGATGCTGTGGCTTGCAACACAGTCAGACGATACGGAAATCACTATGCGTTCGAAAACTATACTTGAGCGATAAACACTAGAAAAGACAGATGTCATACATGATCGTAAGCAAACGCGTATCTGGAGAAAGGAAGTGACTATGCAGCGTCCAGAAGGCATGCAGAAACTGGCTCTTGCTGCCTTAGTTGCCACTTCAGCGCTCGTGATTATGGCTGGAGTAGTTTGGGGGGTCAGGCTTTATGCAATGTCTCGCAATCAGACAGTAATTCAATCGACGAATCCAGCGAACTATCCCCTTGGTGGTTTTCCAATGGCGGGACACCTGGCGCCTGACTTCACTCTCAGTGATCAGTTTGGCCATCCTGTCACCCTTTCGTCATTACGAGGTCACGAGGTAGTTCTGGCTTTCATCGACTCAAGGTGTAAGACCCTGTGCCCGCTGACGTCCACTATCATGTTTAATGCTAAGGCTCAACTGGCAACTTCTGCTTCCAATAAGATACAGTTGATTGCTGTCAATGCCAATCCTACTGCTACCAGCACAGCTACAGTGCAAGCCTGGTCTATTGACCATGGCATGCTACATCAGTGGAAATTCCTCACTGGTTCAGCACAACAGCTCCAATCAGTCTACAGCATGTACAATGTATATGTTCAGGTAGATCAAAACGGGGTGTTGGAGCATGATCCAATAATATTTATCATTGATGCCCAGGGGCATGAGCGGCTCTATTTCGAGACACTTGACTCAACCAGCCAATCGGATTTGAAAAGTCAGGAAATCGGACTGGAGGACGGGATGAAGCAGTGGCTACCACAATCACAATAATTGAATGAGGGGTACTTCTATGAAGTTCATACAGCGTCTGGCATGGGCAGCGACCATCATTACTTATTTTCTGATCGCTCTTGGTGGCACAGTTCTTGCCACTGACTCTGGCTTGAGCTGTCCAGATTGGCCATTTTGTAACGGCCAGGCCTATTATGCTGGAACGTATCATACGTTCCTTGAGCAATTTCACCGCTTCACAGCTGCAACTGTAAGTATTTTGATTGTGCTGCTGCTTATCGGGATCATAGCGTGGGCAAGGAAAGATCGTGTGCTGCTAACGCTGGCGATTGCTGCTCCAGTTTTGCTGGCGATCCAGATTGTTTTGGGGGGACTTACGGTTCTCTGGAAATTGCCACCACAGATAATTACGGCGCACCTGGCAACCGCTCTGGCCATCTTCGCCATTGTGATCACCATTGCTGTACTGAGTGGTAAGCCTGCACCCAGCCATGAACTTCCAGCAAAAACACGCAAATTCGCACAACTAGCCATTAGTAATGCATTGTTGGTCTACATATTGATGCTACTTGGTTCATATGTAACCGGCAGTGAGGCCGGGCTTGCTTGTACAGGCTGGCCTCTATGCACACCCGCTCCATGGGCTGTTGGCAATCATCTGGCAGAAATCAATATACTACACCGCCTTTTTGCAGCCTTCGTTGGACTTGTCATGCTCTGGACAGTAATTTCAGCCTTGCGCCGCTGGCGTGTTGCTCGTGGACAGGCAATAGTCGGACTGGTGGGTGGAGTGCTTTTCATATGTCAGGCAATCGTTGGTGGTTTGATAGTGCTGCTTGAAGAACCAGCTTTTGTAGCAGGGTTGCATCTCGCACTCGCGACGGCTGTTTGGGGAACTCTTGTTTTATTAGCCGCACTCGCAACCAATCAACTACGCGCTGCACCTCAAGCGCAGGAACTTGAGAAGATAGAGCAGGCGGAAGAGGAAGCACAAAAAGAACATGGCGTTGTCCGACAGACTATCTCCAATTACGTTGATCTGATGAAACCGCATGTAACTGTTCTACTGCTTGGAGTGACAGCTGCGGCTATGGCAATTGCTAAACAGGGTTTGCCTCCGCTTGGTTTACTTATCCCAACTCTACTCGGTGGTGCAATGGCGGCAGGTAGCGCGAATTGTATCAATTGCTACATTGATCGCGATATCGATCTGATAATGGGACGAACTCAGCGTCGCTCGTTACCTTCTGGGCGCGTGGAACCTCAGCAGGCGCTGGTATTTGGTATCATCCTGGGTGTTGCTTCATTCTTTATACTCTTCGCTTTCGTAAATCTGCTCAGTGCGATTTTAGCCTGTTCCGCGATACTCTTTTATGTTTTCGTTTACACGCTCGGCCTCAAACGCACCTCGACACAAAATATTGTCATTGGTGGTGCTGCAGGAGCTGTACCAGTGCTGGTTGGCTGGGCCGCTATAACAAACAACTTGAGCATGCCAGCAATCTGGCTTTTTGCAATCATTTTCTTCTGGACCCCCCCACATTTCTGGGCGCTTTCACTGTTGATCCAAAAAGATTATGAAAAGGCTGGAATACCCATGTTACCGGTAGTCAAAGGTGAGGCTGAAACGCGACGTCAAATCCTACTCTATTCGGTAATTGTATTGGCCGCGACGCTTGTACTCTTCGCGATAGGCGCAATGGGCTACTTCTACCTGGTTGGCGCTGTGGCCCTGGGCGGTGGCTTAATCTATCTCGCAATACGTTTGTGGCGTGATCAAACAAAGAAATGGGCACGTACGCTCTTCTGGTATTCGAATATGTACCTGGCAGCTATCTTTGCTATCATGGTGCTGGATCGAGTAGTACATTAGCGTTTAAAATGAAAGCAAAAGTGATATTTGAGAATTTTCAAACATAGTTAACGCTTTGACATATTTTTCAATGTGATGTATGTGATACCGACTGCAATGCACGAATGTATCGATCGGCTGAGCGAAGAACTACAGCACGAGCGTCGTGTGTAACAATTCGTTCAAACCAGGCTCCATACAACCGTTCGAATGAGTAGGGCGCAATCGTGTCCCGAATACGCTTTATTTCAGTGGCAGGAAGCGGGATCAGGTTGGGATAACTATACATGAAACTAACCCATTGGCGATCTGCCACTACTTGAATAATATCGCCTGAGAGCAATGCACCTTTCCCATCAGCTCCTTGCTGCCAATACAAGACCGTGCCTCCAGCGAAATGGCCACCCAGCCGTATCAAAACAATATCATTTGAAATGGGATATGTCTCCCCGGACCAGTAGGTGATTCGCTCGCTGGGACGCATAACCCATTGACGATCTGCCTCGTGAAGAAAGATAGGTATATCAAAAGAAGTAGCCCATTCCACCATGGTTGAATAGTAGTGTGGATGGGAGATAGCGATTGCGGTTAGACCACCGAGCCGCTTGATGTGTGCTATTGTTTCTTCATCTATCAAACTCATGCAATCCCACAGAATATTCCCCTGAAGACTTTGAATAAGAAGGGCACGCTCACCAATAGCAAATGATGGAATTGTTCCAATACCGATCAATCCAGGCTCATGTACCTTGAATTCGTTGCGAAAGCCTTCATTCTGTATTTTAGCCAGTGTTGTCCATTGCTGTCCGTTATATCCAACATATTGACGCTCGTCGAGACAAATTGGACATGTTTCTGGCGGCTGCTCACCAGGCGGAAACTGTGTTCCACAAGTACTACAGATCCAATTTTCCATATGAACTTCTCCTCGTTAATAGCTGAAATAGGTAGCTAACTTTGGTAATTAACTATAGATATCGTTTTTCATAACGAATAGCGCTCTCACTCCATCGCTGCTCAATCCACGAGTAGAGGTCTGTTTTGGCATTCTCACGAGTGTATTCTGCGGATACGATCCCATTTCGTTCCATCCAATGATCGGCCAGCATATAACATGTGCTGTTCCAGCCACTTTTATTTCCGTGTTCATTGAGCCTTTCCGAGATTCCGGAAATAACAATATCCATTGTACTTTGCAGTTCGTTCAACGAACGATCAAAGGCTCGTTTATCGGATGCCTGTTGCATTCCCGTCACTATTCTGAGCCTCTTAACATCGATACCATCATTTTCGAAAATGCATTCGTAAATCCTGGTGGTCGATCTGGCCAAATTTCCTGCTGCATAGCGGTCTGCAACGCTCTCAGATGGTGAGACTATACATTTAACGAGCGGAAAAAGATGTCTGGAGATCAAGACTGGTTTACTTGCAAGAAATCTTCCATATGCTGCAACACCCTCTGCTGCAAAGCGATCTCTCCAGAGCCAGGGATCAGTGTCCAATCCGGTATGCCAGGCTTCATCCTGTGTGATTGAAACAAGAGAGGGATGATCAGGGATGAAGCTTGATAATGGTAAAATTCCCAGATCTGCTACGACTTCGCAAGCTTCTTCAAAAGTGTTTACAATGAGGTGTGACAAACTTCAACTCCTTTGTGAGCAAGTTTTCTATTGCAGGTGATTTTAGAGCATATATTCAAGATTGTAAGATGTTGTCACATTATAACATAGCAACGTTATTGAATGGTAAACTCTGGTGAGAATATGATGAACAGACGTGTTCTTATGGAAAGAGAGAAACATCTATGGATATAACCAATATTATCGCAATTGATGTACATACACACGCACATGTTTCGCGTCATGTATCCGAGGTTCCTGGCAATCCAGAGATTAGGGAGGCAGCAAGACGATATTTTAAGCAAGAAGGAAGTTCTCCCACGCTTACGGAGATTGCTAATTATTATCGTGAACGCAAGATGGCTTGCGTAGTGTTTCCAGTCGATGCTGAGTCCACTACAGGAGAGGCGCGCGTTCCGAATGAAGACGTGGCAGAGGCTGCGTTAGAGAATCCTGATGTGCTAATTCCTTTTGCTAGCATTGATCCTGCGAAAGGCAAGATGGGGGCGCGTGAGGCACGGCGTCTGATCGAGCAATTCGGGGTACGCGGTTTCAAATTTCATCCTACAATACAACAATTCTATCCCAATGATCCCAAAGCTTATGTGCTATATGAGGCAATTGCCGAGGCAGGTTTGCCGGCGATCTTTCACACCGGGCATTCAGGTATTGGAACTGGAGCACGAGGCGGAGGTGGAATACGTCTCAAATATTCTAATCCGATGTATTTGGACGATGTAGCAGTCGACTTTCCAGATATGCCCATTATCATGGCGCATCCCTCATTTCCCTGGCAAGAGGAAGCCCTTTCAGTATGCCTTCACAAGCCACAAGTCTATATCGACCTGTCAGGTTGGTCTCCCAAATATTTTCCTCCTCAACTTATCCAATATGCGAATACGTTGCTGAAGCACAAAATGCTTTTCGGCTCTGATTTTCCTCTGATTACTCCTGATCGTTGGCTTTCGGATTTTGAACAAATCGAGATCAGACCCGAGGTACGTCCTTTGATTCTAAAAGGGAATGCTGCGAAGCTACTCGGTCTTGAAACTTAAAATCGGGCAACATCAATTCGCTCCTAAGCTGCCTTACTGACAAGAAGAGGATTTTCGCTCTTGTGGTAAAATATCTATGTATTCACCGCTACTTTTTCGAAAGCTTTTTATGCATGAATAAGTAAATATAGTTTTCTTAGTCGCAAGGATGTAATTGTATGCATGAAACCCTCTCTTCTCTTGTAGCAAGGGCTTTCACAGGCAACCGACGTCCATTAGAGTACTATTTGCGTGATCAAAGTCGCTTACCTGGTACACGTGCTAATTTAGAGTTGGTAAATAGCTTAAGTAATCTGCTTGCTGCTATTGTGCCTGAGCAACCTGAGCAGGTGTGGGTGCTTCTTCAATATCTTGTTCAAGATGAAAAGATGGTTGTTAAAAACACACCAGATGAATTCGTAATTCTATGTGGCGTGGTTGCATTCGGTGCGTGTGCATCTGTTCAAACAGAATGGCATGCCGAAGTCTTTGAGAAGATGAAACTCTTTGCCTGTAGCAATTCCTGGCGTGTGCGAGAGGGAACTGCAATAGCCTTACAAAGACTTTTGCCTGTTATTCCACATGAAACCATAAAGTTCTTAAAAGAATTAGCTACAAAAGGAAACTGCTTTCAACAACGAGCAAGCGTTGCGGCTATCGCTGAACCACCCTTGCTTAATGATCAGGCTATGATCGATGCAGCATTGGCTATACAACGTTATGTATTAGGGCGTGTACACAAACTATCGGCAACGGATCGCAAACGCGAGGACGTTCGCGTATTGCGCCAATCTTTGGGATACACACTCAGCGTCGTAACGGCTGCAGATCCCGAAAAGGGATTTGCATTGATGCGAGACTGCGCAAAATGGGATGATGCTGACATCAACTGGATATTGCGTGAAAATTTGAAAAAGAAACGTCTTGCGAAGTATGTTGAACATACTGAAAAGGTATCAAAACTTTTGACCAAGATGTGAATGATTTTTTGATTGAACGAAAGGAGAACCCTCCATTGGGTGCAACAACAACAGCCGATTTTTATAACGGCATGGTAATACGCTATAACAATGATCTCTATACTGTAACAGAATTCCATCATGTTAGCCCCGGAAACTGGCGCGCTTTTGTGCGTGTCAATTTGAAGAATATGAGAACTGGTCGTGTAATTGAGCAGCGATTTCGAGCGGGTGAGGAAATTGATAATGTGCGCGTGGAGCATCAGAATTGGCAGTTTCTGTATATCGATGGCGACGACTATGTTTTTATGAATACCGAAACATTTGATCAGCAACCGATTGCCAAGGAGATGCTAGGTGATGCGGTTCGCTTTCTTAAAGAGGGGGATATTGTAGAATTACTCGTTGATAGTGAGACAGAGACGATTGTTGCCGCTGAGTTACCCAACTTTCTCGAACTAACTGTAGAAAGCGCTGAGCCGGGTATTAGGGGCGATACAGCAAATAATGTGACAAAACCCGCTACCTTGGAGACTGGAACTATTATCAACGTCCCACTGTTTGTAAATCCTGGTGACAAGATCCGTATTGATACGCGCACGAGTCAATATGTTTCACGGGTGAAATAGTTTCATGAGGTGTGGCACAAAAACAAAGAGACCGATTACAATTGAAAGCATCGCACTCAGCAATACTGCGCCGGCTGCTACATCTTTAGCGATTTTCGCTAAAGGGTGGTAATCAGGCGAAGCCAGGTCAATACATAATTCGAAGACCGTATTGAACATCTCAGCAATAAATACACCAGTAATAGCCACAAAGACCAAAGCAAACTCTACAGCAGAAATGTGTAACAACACACCCAAAAGAATTGCCAGGATAGCAATAGAGACATGTACGCGTGCGTTGCGCTGAGTTCGCAGTGCATACCATAGTCCACTAAATGCGTACTTAAAGCCAGCAAAAAATTTTTTCCACTCGCTTTGAGATAGTTGTTTTTGCGGTGATTTCAGATCATTCTTCATTTGTGATTAAATCTTCAGCCCAGTAGCATCCAATACAGCTTGTTGTATACATATCATGGCTTGATATCCCGCTTCAGTTTGGTCATCATATCCTATCAGGTGGAGTACTCCGTGTGAAAGTAGGAAAAGTAATTCGTAAACTGGATTGTGCCCAACTTCGGATGACTGGCGTTGCACCATCGGCCATGATATAACTACATCTCCTAGATGAGTAGTTATATCAGGTGGCGTAATAAAGGTTTGCTGTGTTTGAAATTCAGCTCCTTTAACAATTCCGATTTCATCCAAAGTTGATCCACAGGTGCGTGTACAATGGGTTTTTCAAGTAGGGGAAAAGAAAGCACATCTGTAGATTTATCCTGATTTCGATAGTGTTTGTTAAGAGACTGAATTGTGGTGTCGTTAGTAATGAGAAGCGCGACAACGACTGGTCGATCAATTCCTGTTTGAGATAAAGTCTGCACCACTACAGCTTCTAGTGGAAGCGAAGAAAGTAGGTGCTTTAATGCCTGTTCGTCATTTTTATTATCTAACTCTATTGAAAGCTCTATATGTGAAGTATAGTTTGCCATAATGCCTCATACGATTGTTTAAAAAATAAAATCGTCAGAAACATATAGAGGAGAAGAAAGAAATGCACTATATGTTTCTGACGGAGATTGGATGTAAATTATTGACCTTTTCGCATGGCTTTGCGCCTTTTAGCCGCTTCTTTTCTTTTTCGTTTTACGCTCGGCTTTTCGTAATGCTCTCTGCGACGAGCTTCAGCTAGAATACCATCCTGCTGAATCTTGCGGTTGAAACGTTTCAATGCTGTTTCAAAAGAGTCATTTTCACCGATTTTGACTTCTGACAGCGATATCACCCCTTTGTGGCCATTTTTCGAGGTATGCAAGAAATTTGGCTAGCATATCCGCATGACCTGCGCAAAAATTATAATTCACCCTCTATTAGGTGTCAAGATTTTGTTCCACAAGCGCGAGATTTTGTAAGGGTTGGTCTGGAATAGATGCTTGTCTACCAATTGTAAACATGAAGACAAAGAATCCGATCACCAGAATGCTGAACAGGCTGATTGCCCGGTCAATCACAATAGCAGCTAATGCCAGACTTACATTTGGGGTGAAAAGCAATATCATTGCTAACATACCACCTTCAACAAGGCCAATTCCGCCACCTGTAAATGGAATAACGGTGAGAAGTGCTTCTCCAAGCGCGATGAAAAGCGAGGCTGACAATACATGAGTAAAGTTTCCAGGAATCAAATTGAGTGCGAGAGCGATAAAAAAGAAACGTAAAGCCTCACAAGCCCAAACACCAAGTGTAAGTCCAGTTAAAGAAGGGATACGCTTAAACGATCCAAGAGTACCTTCCTGAAATTGGTAGTAATATCCACGAAATCGTTTTGGAACTACCAGACCAATCTGAGTTGGAAACATACGCAGCATAAAAAGCCCGATGATACCTACAACAACTAATACCAGCGTAATTTTTAAACCAAGTGCTAGCTGCGGAGGTAAATTCTCATGAAGGCTGATAATGACAGCTGGGATAAACAATAAGAGCAGAACAATAAGATCGAGGAGGCGTTCAGCAAGTACAGTTCCAAAAGTCCTTGAAGCTGGAAGACCTGCTTCTCTCCGTAGGAGATAAGCTCTGTATAGGTCACCCAATTTTGCAGGGACAATCACATTAGCAAACCAGGACACGTAAATGATCTCGAGCAGTTTCCAGAACGTTGGTAGTTTGATGCCGTTTTCTTTTGTATAACCAATATTTTCCAGAAGCATACGCCAGCGGAATGTACGTATGGGAAAGGAAAAGTAATAGATAATAAAAGCTATCAGAACAAAATAAACATTGGCATTGCGCATGGCAATCCAGGTTAATTTTGGATTAATGTTTATTTTTTGAGCAAAGATAACAAGTGCAATAATCGCTATAACCAGGGGAACGATTGTGCGCCAATTCAAAAGCCGCTTACGAATCGAAAGCTGATCTTGTGTTATCTCTACCTCTCCACTTACCCCTTGCTTAAGAAGTTCTGCCTTTTTTTGTTCTATAGAGTCGTTTTGAGCATCATGTGTAGATGTCATATCATTTTCAGAAGCACTACCTGTATTTTGCGTAAGCAAATTATCCTCCAAATACCTTTATTCCGATACGCCAAGCGTTACCCTCTCTAAACGTATTAGAGCAATGAGTAGTAACGCGATCAGGATGATCCAAAAACATATGCAATCTTCAGAATGAAGACCTACGAAGTGACAGTCGATACATGTGACAACTGTGTGCTGAACCATGCAATTGTGCGCTTCAGACCTTCTTCCGTTGAAATGTTATGTTGCCAGCCTAATGCACGTTGGGCCTTAGAGATATCCGGGCGCCGCCGTTCTGGGTCATCAATACGCCCAGGTTCAAAAATGATGGTGGATGACGATTGGCATAAACGGATAATTGTCTGGGCAAACTCAAGAACAGTAAGCTCTTCAGTATTGCCAAGATTAAATATTTCACCTGCTGTGAAGGGCTTAAAAAGGGCTAATATTAATCCCTCTACAAGATCGCTGACATAGCAAATGCTGCGAGTAATAGAACCATCACCGTAAATTGTCAAAGGCTTATTTTGTAGAGCCTGGGTGATGAAATTTGGTATCATGCGTCCGTCATCAGCCTGGCTATTTGGGCCATATGTGTTGAAAATACGCACCATACGTGCATTAACCTGAAATTGCCTGTAATATTCCATAGTCAGCGTTTCGCCAAGCCGCTTGCTCTCATCATAACAAGCACGTGGCCCCACTGGATTTACGTTCCCCCAATAGTCTTCACGTTGTGGGTGGACAAGAGGATCACCATAAGCCTCGGAAGTTGAAGTAAACAGGAATATTGCTTTCTGTCTTCGCGCTTGTTCAAGCATTTGATACGTGCCAAGGCTGTTTACCATAATGGTTTCAATGGGATTTTCCATATATCCCACAGGGCTGGCGGGACTTGCAAGGTGATAAATAGCCTCTGCTTCAAAATTGAATGGCAGTGTTACATCTTGCTGTAAAAATGTGAAACGTGAATTATCGCGTAACGATTCAATGTTTTTTTCTGAGCCAGTGAGAAGATTATCTACACACAGCACACTATGTCCATCTTCCAACAAACGAGCGCACAGATGGGATCCTATAAATCCCGCTCCACCGGTAACAACAATTTTCAATGAATTGGACCTCCAAAGTATTGAGGAAATAAATACTGTTCTTAAGCGGATACGAGTATGAAAAGAAAATCCTCTTACCAGCTACCTACAGGTATCATACTCTAATGCCAGACGATTTGTGTAGGCCAAGGTAACTTAATAGGACGCTTATCATATCACCTTGTAGAATTTTACTTCCTATTAACTATATGACGCACACAAATGAGAATTGTTTCACATGGCTCTAAATCTTCCTACTCTCACCTTTCATGCTTATCGTAGCTTTTGTGTTCACTCATATGATATAGGCGCATTTCAAATTAGCTTCGGCTGCAAGTTCTCTCTTTGCTTAAACCATCACTATTACAAACGTGGTGTCAACAGTGGACCAGATTCTTTGACAAACCTGGTCAAGCGCGTTCGTGCCGCCCTGGTTCAGTCAGGCGTGCCAGCGTTCCTTCCCATTTCCAGCACGTTATCTCCCCAGGAGTCGCTCCGCAGGTGAACAAGACTGGAACGTCACCCTTGGAACCAGCACTAGCCCCACCACCTTACATGTTCTTGTGAACGGGCCTGGCCTGGATCATTGGGATTGCCCTCCCCAGGCTTCTCCCACCCGGGTATGCCCGGATAGGGCGTGTGCCACCATTTCAGCCGCTTGGGGCTGCTTGCGATGACGCTTTCGCCTTGCGCCGCCAATGCCACTCCTGATAGAACGAGTGGTGCATGTTTTTTGATGCATTGTGATCGGCATTGGCTTCATAGTGACAGCAAGGACATCGAAACACTTTTCCCCCCTTAGCCTTCATCCATGCGCCGCCTCGGGATGAGAACCTCTCTCCCTTCGCGCCGCAGTGAGAGCAATATTGTGATGTCCCATGCGGATTGACCTCGACGGTCACGATTCCCTGCTCGTAGGCTTTGTCTTTGGCGTACTGATTGATTTTGCCGCGCAGCTGATTGGCCTGTTTGCGGTTCATACGCCGCGATGTACTGCCACCCTGCTGCTTGATTTTACGTAGCCGCTCAAAGAGCAGCACACAGCCGGGATATTTGGCACACACACGAGCAATCTGGCGTGCCACCTTGTGAGCAGCATCCTCGTTCATACGGCGGACGTGCCGCCAGAGATCCCGATTGCTGCCTTCCCCTTTAACAGCTTTCCCTGAGAGGTGCTGCTTTTTGGCAATGCGCTTGAGATGGCGGTAGCGGGCCTGATCCAGACCATGATCGGTGAGGAACACGGTCTGGATAATCTGGTCATGCTGCCTGACGGTGATCACGGCAAGATTCTTGACATTGAGATCCACGCCCACTGTCACCAGATCGGGATCTTGCTTGCGTTCCACGACTTTTTTCGTCTGGATCTCCTTGGTCTGGGCGAAATGGAGTTCTGCACTTCTCTTGCGCAGAACCAGCTTGGGACTTTGCTGCTCCCACATGCTCTCTCGCAAGCGCTGCTCGAAGTAGCGCGAAACACGGACTGGGTAGTTGTGCCATTCCCACCTTTGCCCGGTGTAGACTTTGAGTCTTACAAAGCGATCCTCTTTGGGATATTCAGAGAGATCGAGTTTCAGAGTTCCCTCGTAAAGCGTGGGATGATTGCTGGCACCTGGCAGCCCTGGTTTGCCCTTCTTCTTTCCTGTCTTCTGCCAGTGAGCAAGGTTGGAGAGGTAGGAGCGCGCCTTTCCGATGGCGTCTTTAATGAGGGAGCGGCGATACGCGAACGGCATCTGTGGGAAGCGTTCGCTGAAGTTCCACCCAGCCCACGGGTGAGGGTGCTCTTTGGTGGCACACGTTGCAGCTTCGGCCCAACTGAGCAGCTCGTTCGCAGAGATTTTCCGCTCCCGCACCTCCAGGTGCTTTTCCGAGTAATAGGCGACCTTCTCCTCGAGTTTGCCCACGTGAGCCAGGAAGAACTCGAGATAGAAGGCGCGTCCTTCGTTGAGAACCTTGGAAGTCATGTCCAGATGGGTTCTTTTCTGGCTATTGGTTCCGCCTGATTGGCGTTTTCCTAGGTCAAGCTGGAGCTTGGTCGTGCGTGTGGCCTGTCCCATCCTCTCTCCTCAGTCAGGAAATATAGAACATACGTTCTCACTTGCTCTCAGTATAGATGCCTGGTCCATTTTTGTCAATGCATTTGAATGGTCGGATTAACCTGCAATTGGCCTAAGAATTGCGTTTCTGATAGAACGAGATGTGCGGAATTTTCTCAACATGTCATAACTTTTTCGTTGATAAGCTGAAAATTTCCATGTGTGAAAAGGCTGGAAGTGACTCAAAAGGTTCTTAGATAGGAATAGATACGGAGAAAGCACAACTAACCGTGTTTATGTTTCCATCTTCTATACATGATTTCATCACCCAGACTTAGAAATCCCCAGGTTGTAAAGCCATGTACAATGATAACAGCTAAGAGAGAACGGGGTTGTGGTTGTGCAAGGTAGAGAAAGCTGAATACCAAACCAGCCAGGCCTACTCCACCTACGCTTCGCCAGTTCCATTTTCCGAGCCGATGGTAAAGAGTATAGGTAGCTGTGCTTACCAACCATCCCCAACCAATCCAACCTGTCCACTGTGTAACTGCTGCTAACAGGAAACCTCGAAAAAACAGCTCTTCGACAGGACCATTAATGAACAGATAGTAGAAACCTTGTAGCAAATGGTCACCTAAAGTCGGCCAACGAAAATATGGACCCACAACAATCATGCGGTATGCTGAAGCGAAGCAGGTCATTGCAAGTCCAACCAGGAGTCCAATAATGAGCTGTTGAGGCCAGTTATTGAGGGTAAGACCCAGGAAAGAAAGTGGTAAATGAAAAAGAGCAATGTAAAGAAATGGGATAATTGTCAGAGGTATAATGCGCATGAGTACATCAGGCCATAACCATCGCCAGGTATCGACGACAGTTGAACGTGTAATTTGTGAGGATTTTATCGTTGACACTTGTGTACCTCTTCGGGGTAAAAAAATCTCTTTGGTTTGGCTAGCTGGCATTCTGTGATCACTTACTTTCGAAGAATAGTATTGTTAATTAAGTATTAAACTTTATTAAGTAAGTGTAATCCCGTTGTGGTTTTTTGTCCAGTGGATATGCCCTAGTCGACCAGGGCTTGTGAATTCTCACCCCTCATCGGTTAAGCGACCCTTGGAGGAAGAAGGAGAGCGAATGCTTCATCGGGATGATAGGAGAAATGCCGTCGAGCCGCGGCAATCTGGAAATCGCCTCCCCGATGTAGGAGGGAGATGGCCAGATTGCGTAAGGCGGCCATCACCTGTGGCGCATTGCCGGTACGCAAACGAGAGCGATCCTCTCCAAAGGTGACGTCACGGACATAATGCAGCGAGTTCTCAATGCACCAGTGGCCGCGCACGAGTGTGAGCAGACGAGCTGGTGAAGCGAGCGTGGGGGAAAGGGTGGTGATCAGATAGACGACTTCCTGGGTAGTTGTGTGCGTGCGGCGCACGGTGACGGTGCGGGTGAGTTGGGCGACCTGGGCAATATGGGGCCAGGTGGTCGAGAGGTAGCCGTTGAGCGCGGCACTGACCTTGATACTGCGCACCTCTCTGCGCCCTCGTTGGTAATCGGTGGTGCTGGCCTGTTCATAGCTCGCCTCTGGGTCAGCGAAATAGGTGGCCAGATCGTCATACAAGGTGGGCTGATTGGCTTTGACGGTCAACACAGCCTCTCCCTGCCAGGCGTGGACCACGGCCATAAAGTCTACCTGGGTATGCATGGCATCGGCGGTGTAGACCCGTCCGGCCACCGGGAGACACGGCAGCACTTGCTGGGCGATGGGAATGCGCGTTCGTTTTCTCCTCGACGCGCACTTGGAGCAGGATTTCCTGGCTGTGATGGGTGCAAAAAGACAACAGATGGGGCGCTTTCTGCTCTCCCGTGGCTGCGCCGCGGATGCTCTTGCCATCAAGGGCGATGGGCTCATCTGCTGCAGCCACCAGGGTGGCCCGGATCCAATCGGCTAAGGCCCACTCCAGATGCTCCACGCTCATGCGAGGCAGCAAGCGGCGATAGAGCGAATCGCTCGGGCACAGGAACCGACGAGGGCCGAAGAGGCGTTCTAAGAGCGCGCGGTGTTCCCGACACCACTGTCCAACCGCCAGCGTCGAATTACAGTTGCAGAGCAGAGCCACAACCAGGCACGTCAACAGGTAAGGCAACTCATAGCGCTGTCCTTCCTTTCGGCGTGGGTCGGGAATGGTTGCAAAGAGTTCATAGAGACTACAGACTGGGGTGTCTTCTAACAGGTACTGGCGTTGGCTATTGGTCAGGGCAGGTAAAGTCAATGAGATTGCAGTAGCATGCATAGAGGGAAACTCCTTCTTCTGGCGAGATTGATTGGTTTTTCTATCTTACCAGAAGGAGCTATCCCCTTTCTCTCTTTTCACTCTCAGCATTCACAAGCCCTGCCCTAGTCGACTTAGTTTTGTAACTTCTCTAATTGTGACAAACCTTCTAACGCTTTTTCCTTCGAGAAATTATCCGCGCTTAGTGCCGCATCACTTTTCATTAGTAGGTGTTGGTAGAATGAAGTGGCGTATGCCAGTATATCTTCATTGGGATCACTTGCTTCGAGCATCTCTAAGAGCAGGTCCTCAGCCCTGGCATACTGATGTATATGATCAAAATAGCGGAAAAGCAGCAACTTGCTTCTTCCAGGAAGGTCGTAATCACTTAATCTAGCGAGAAGATCATCAATTTCTGGAACAATGTTTTTATCCGTATTGGTAGTTCCGAGTAACAAAACTTCAAGAAACAGATTTAATGATCTTATATAGCTGTAATAACTTTCGCTAGCGCTATCTTGATCTTCGTATATGTCGCCTTCAGCTTTTAAGAGAATAGCAAGCAACCAGCATTTTTCGGTGTCTAAAGTATCAAATGATGAGAGCATCGAGAGTAAAGTCTCTTCAGGTACAGAGCGCATAAAACCGATTCCCATACCATATATTTGTTTGGATTGCTCATCAATGAGTTTGTGGGCTGCTGCATAGTCCTTTATTTGCCTGTTATAAAGCACCTGTGCAAGAACACTGCCTAACTCTTGAGCAATTCTCAAAATATAGTCTTTTTGCGACATGATATCCGAATTCTTCCAAATTTCTAGAGACGCTCGATTGCTTCCCTGATGCGTTGTAGAGTTCGTTCGCGTCCTAGTACCTCCATCATCTGAAAGAGTGGAGGAGTAGCTGTGCGGCCACTAATAGCGACACGAATCGAACCGAAAAGCTGCCCGGTTTTAAGACCAAGCTCAACTGCTAACTCGCGCATGGGTATCTCCATAGTGCTGTGTTCCCACTCCCCTATGCCAATCAGGAGTTTCTCTGCGCTTTCAATCGCTGCTTTTGTGCGTTCTGCATCCATACCCTTCTGGATCAGCAATGCCGTTTCATAGGTCAGGTTTTCGGTGTAGAAGAATGACACAGCGTATGCTGCTTCGCCTAATGTTCGTAAACGCTCCTGTTCCAAAGAGAGAACACGAGAGGTGTAGTCAAAGTCAAGTGGACGTGAGATGCTATCCGGTAGTCCTCCGTCGACTTCTGGACGCTCCATATAGGGTATGCAGCGCGTTGTGAACTCAGCAAGAGATAGATTGCGTATGTAGACACCGTTCATCCATTCGAGCTTCTCCATATCAAGAATGCCGCCCGAAACGCCTATGCGATCCAGTGAGAATGCTTGAATAAGCGCTTCTCGTGAGAAAAACTCTGTTTTATCATCGTATGACCAACCTAATAAGGCAAGAAAGTTGAAGACAGCTTCAGGTAAGAATCCTCTTTGTTCTAGTTCTTTCCAGGACGGCGCACCGTGACGCTTGCTAAGTTTCTTTTTATCTTTTCCAAGCACATCCGGAACATGGAATAATAAGGGTTGCTGCCATCCAAGAGCGTTCCAGATTTGAATATGTCGTGGAGCGCTCGATATCCATTCTTCTGCACGAAGAAGATGCGTTACTCCCATCAAATGATCATCGACTATATGTGCTAAATGATACGTGGGTAAGCCATCCGTTTTAAGTATGACTGTATCGTCAATATCGGAATTCTTGAAAACGATATCGCCATGAAGTTCGTCATGCACAATTGTCTCGCCATCGATCGGCATTGCGAAGCGAACCACCCAGGTGAGCCCAGCAGCATCATTAGCCTCACGTTCTTCATCGCTAAGGTAGCGACAGCGCCGATCGTAGCGTGGAGGTAATTTTTGAGCCATTTGATCTTTACGCATCTGTTCAAGGCGTGCAGGTGTGCAGTAACAACGATACGCATGTCCTGAGGCAATCAATTGATGTGCGTATTGTTGATAGAGTGCTTTACGTTGTGTCTGATAATATGGTCCAAATTGCCCACCAACGATCGGGCCTTCATCAAAATCCATACCAAGCCAATGTAAACCGTCGATAAGATAGTCAACAGCACCTTCGACTGTACGTGCTACGTCAGTATCCTCAATGCGCAATATGAATGAGCCACCGGTGTGACGAGCAAAAAGCCAGCTAAAAAGAGCTGTACGGTACCCTCCAATGTGCATCAAGCCTGTGGGGCTTGGAGCAAAGCGGAGACGCGGTTTGTGTACCTCTACTGTGATGTGTTGATCTTGTATGCTTTTCTCGGTTAGTGCCATGAGTTCAAACTTTCTCCTCTACATCGCTACGGATATTGTCTTATTCTAACATAGATCACCAATAGTTGTGCTATTACCATCAGATCAGGCTTTGCATTGACACTCAATTAGCCGACATGCGACAATCAAATCCTCAAAATGCATATCAAAGTATCAGGCCTATCAGGTAGTGAATAATGAAAGGTTTTTCCAACATGAATATGGAAACCAAGGAAATCGAAGTAATTCATAATGGGTCAGTTACTATTATCAGCATCAATCGACCTCATGTAAGGAATGCTATTGATAAATCGACCGCTCAGGCGCTAAGAGCAGCATGGCTGGACTTCGAAGCGGATGAAAACGCTCGAGTAGGTATCTTAACCGGCGGAGATAAAGTATTTTGTGCTGGAGCTGATTTAGGAAATGTCGATGGGTTGGCAGCAGATATTGATGGAGAGTTTGGACCATTAGGATTTACGCGCTTATTCGTAAGCAAGCCAACTATCGCTGCTGTTGCTGGATATTGTGTGGCAGGTGGATTAGAAATAGCTTGTTGGTGTGATCTGCGCATCGCCGATGAAACCGCTATATTCGGGTGCTTCGAGCGACGTTTTGGGGTTCCATTGGTAGATGGTGGTACCCAACGTTTGCCTCGTATTATTGGCCTTGGGCGAGCGTTAGAAATGATACTTACAGGGAAACCCATTTCTGCAATGGAAGCTCTTGCTTCAGGCCTTGTGAATGAGGTCGTGGCACCGGGACAAAGTCTAAAACGGGCAGTAGAGTTAGCACAAGCTTTAGCGAAATTCCCTCAAATGAGTATGCGTAATGATCGGCAAGCTGTATATGCAGGGTTAGGAAAAGACCTGCACGAAGGTCTGCGGATCGAAGCTAGTTTCGGTATAAAGACGATGCAAAGCGGCGAACCTCAAGCTGGCTCTCAAGAATTCCAGAAAGGTAAAGGGCGAAAAGGCGTTTTTCACTCATAAAATCTGTACATACATTGACTTCAAGAGGGAGCATATCTATATGGACATGCAATCTGGATTATCTTCACCAATGTCTCATCTCTTACCCGATACAACTAGCTATCGAGAGGATGTGCTTCATATAGCCAACCACTCAGTTTCTGATTTAGTTCAAAAATTTGGCACACCACTCTATATTTACGATCGTGCGACCATTGTGCATGCTTGTGCTTCCTATTTTCGCGCCTTTCAAAAGTATTATCATGCTTCAACGTTTAAGATACTCTATGCTTCTAAAGCATATCTAGCTCCACTGATCGCAGAATTAATAAAACAGCAGGGTATGGGATTGGATGTTGTTTCAAGTGGTGAGATGTTGGTAGCTCAGTTAGCAAAATTTCCGATGGAACGGATAACATTCCATGGGAATAATAAGTCTGAAGACGAATTGCGCCTGGCTCTAGAGTCAGGTGTTGGCCGAATCGTTCTGGATAATTGGAACGAAATAGAGCGATTGACTCGGATTGCGCATGAGATGCACATGCAACCTTTAGTATCATTACGCATAGCTCCGGATGTTGATACAGATACTCATCGTTATTTGCAAACTGGGCATGCTGCTTCCAAATTTGGTTTCCCATTGAGTACAGGTGAAGCCAGGGCTGCCATACTACACATTCTGAAAGAAGGTAAGTTTAAGTTGTTGGGCCTGCATGCGCATAACGGTACGATGTTGCGAGAAACAAAACCCTACGTAGAAAGTATTCAACGCCTCCTATTGCTCGCTGGAGATGTGTATCGAGAGACACAGTGGTGGCCTGAAGAAATAAGCCCCGGTGGTGGTTGGGCAGTTGCAACACCAGAACATTCATCTATTCCTGGTGTTGAGAAGCTCGCTCAGGCGTTACAGCTTTGTATGATGCGTAGTCTTTCTACCATTGACAATACACTGCCAGCGCCGATGGTCATAATCGAACCGGGACGATCAATTATCGCAAAGGCGGGTGTTGCAGTCTATCGAATTGGAGCGCGCAAACAAACGGCAGGTGGTATCACCTATCTCTTTGTCGATGGTGGCATGGCAGATAATATTCGACCAGCCCTTTACGGCGCTCGCTATCATGCACTTCCTGTTGAACGTGTATCTGCATCTCTTGAAGAAGATGTTCGTATTGCTGGCCGTTATTGTGAGTCTGGAGATGTACTTATTGAATCAGTTGCGCTGCCATATATGAAAGAAGATGACTTATTAGCATTACCTATGGCAGGAGCGTATTGTTTACCGATGGCTAGCAATTATAACCTTGTGCCACGTCCAGCCGCACTATTGGTAGATGAAGAAAAAGTTCAAGTGATGGAGAGAAGGGAAACAGTTGCCGATCTGATATCTCGATATCCGAATGTTGATAGAAGCCAGTAAGAACACGAAGCTATCTGTAAATGGTTAGGAATTTAGTGTTATAGAAAGGCTAAAGCCTTTTTAATGCGCGTTATTCTTTCCCAAACTCATCCAAAACATCAAGGCTATTGATGAAGTCACGATACGCGTCCAGGTTTTCATCATCTTGTTCTAATCGCGAGTCAGACTTAGATGTGATCGGCTCTTCGTTGGCTTCCAGAGCTACTCCAGCCCGTTCAAGCACACTGTCCTCGACAAAAATTGGAACTTTCGCCCGCACAGCAAGCGCAATGGCATCACTTGGGCGTGAATCTACCTCGACATGCCTACCATCAACATCCATTACGATGCGCGCATAGAAAATGTCATCGATCAAGTCCGAAATCACGATACTTTCGATTTTGCCTCCGAGGTCACCAATAATATTTTTGAGCAAGTCATGAGTGAGAGGTCGAGGCGAACTCGTCCCTTGAAGTTCAATAGCAATAGCATATGCTTCAGGATGTGCTATCCAGATGAATAAATAACGTTCTTGCTTTGTTGCTTTCAAGATGACCACTCGCTGCGATGTCTGCAAATTAATTCGCACGCTTTCAACTGTCATCTCAACCATGTATCTGACTCCCTCTATTATTGACGGGATCCTTCGGGTTTTCGTTGCCTTTATTGTACATCCAACCGACGGTGATGCGCAAATCACAACCTTGTATTACTATACATTTATTCGCGGTCGGTTGTTATTCATTTTTGTCTTACCAATTGAGTATAACAAAAGTTAAGCACTATTCCAAGTCCTTCCTTGAAGAATTCTCTACTTTCAAGGAGAATTGGTATCTAATCCCTTGAGAGTGTCTTGCACTTTATTTCGCACCTGTTCGGCAACCTTATATGCGGCTTCTTCAACCTTTGGAGTAAGTTCAAGGCCTGTTGAGAAATTTGCTCCTTCAATTGCATATACGAGCAAAATTGGCGGGAGTTGGTCTAAAACTCGTGCAAGTTCTATGGCTTCACCAACTCCAAATGCGTGTGTAGATTGAAAAGAAAGTTGGGCTGGAATAGGTTGTTTATGTGCATCGAACTGATAAATAGTGCCTGGCTTTCTACCAGATGAAACGGCATCAATCAGAATTGCCATTCTTGCCGTGCTAAATAGCTCTATCAATTCGGCACCATCACCACTACTTTCTACTATCGTTGTTTCGGGAAGTTTCTGCTCTTTAAGGGCACGGATCACATGCAGCCCGATGCTATCATCGCAACGGTATTCGTTACCAATGCCAATCAAAAGGATAGGTGATGACATGCGTGTTCTTTCTTCACTCACGTTCGATATGTAACTTTAAGAAGTGAGTGGCACAAGATATACACGGATCATAGTTTCGAATCGCCTGTTCACATTGCCATGTTAGCTGATCTTCAGGCAACTGTATAGCCTGTTCAACATAATGTCGCAAGTCAACCTCGATAACTTTCTGGTTCTGTGATGTAGGCGGGACAATCTTTGCATTCTGTATCAGTCCTTCATCGTTTAGTTGATAGCGGTGGTAGAGTATTCCACGAGGTGCTTCTGTGCAAGCACTACCCGCTCCCGCTCGTGGATGAATTTCAACTGCTGGCTTATCTGGTATCTCGTATCCCTCAATTATTCTTAATGCTTCATCGAATGCATATAGAACTTCAATACTACGTACAATGATACTCTGAAAAGGATTCTTGCACGTTGGTCCAAAACCAGCATTATTTGCTGCTGCCTGAGCAAGAGGGGAAAGCCTGTCAAAGTTCAGGTTGTATCTGGCTAATGGGCCAACAAAATAGGCTCCTCTTCCCTTGAGTACGGAGTGTAACGCATTTGAATATTCTATGTGCTCCTCGTCGAAGTGATTTTCGTATTCTTGTACGGCAATATCCAATCCTTTATTTGAAACAAGTCTTCCTTCGTTAAACGGATATTCAGTAGGATGACGAAATGCGACAAACTCGTAATCTTGCTCGAAATCTGGAAATGGCAATTGAGCAGTCCAGAGGACTGTTTCCAATGCAGCATCCCGTCCCCATTTCAACTTCTCCGCAAGTTGTCCTAACTCCTTTTTCGAGGGCGCTTTGTAAAATCCACCTACTCGAACATTTATAGGATGGACTTCTCTTCCGCCCAGAAGCGAGACAATCGCATTTCCTGCTTTCTTCATCTGAAGACCGCGTTTGACAATATCCGGATAATCCTGAGCCATATGCATTGCATCTTGATAGCCAAGAAAATCTGGAGCATGGAGCATATATACATGTAGAACATGGCTCTCGATCCATTCGCCACAATAGAGGAGTCTCCGTAATTCTCGAAGCTGACCCTCTACACTGACCCCAAAAGCCTGCTCTATGGCATGCACTGTGCTCATCTGATAGGCTACGGGACAAATTCCACAGATGCGAGCTGTGATGTCTGGAGCCTCAGTGTATTTACGCCCGCGAAGAAATGCCTCAAAAAAACGGGGTGGCTCGATTATTTTAAATTTGACATCAGAAACCTTGTTGTCCTTGACCTTTATGTATAATGCGCCCTCCCCTTCTACCCTGGCCAGAAAATCTACTTTTATCGTCTTATTTGTCATGGGCTTCGCTCTCTTTACGGAATGCCTCTGAGTAGGCGTTAAAACCACGAAATGTTCGCATAATCTCATTCTCGTTTGTGCCGAGCTTGCTCCAACGAGCACTCAATGCCACCGTGTTGGGTGTTTCTTTCGGACCGAAGCATCCGTAACAACCACGTGCATAAGCTGGACAGATAGCACCGCAACCCGCATGCGTCACCGGGCCGAGGCACGGTATGCCCTGCGCGACCATTACACAGGTCGTACCACGCAATTTGCATTCTATACAGACGCTGTGTGATGGTGTATTTGGCTTGCGTCCATGTAGAAAAGCGCTAATCACCTCTACTAGTTGAAGTTTATTAATGGGACAACCACGCAGTTCGAAGTCAACATAGACGTGATCGGAAATGGGCGTGGATTTGTTGAGTGTCTCGATATATTTTGGTGAAGCATAGACGATAGAAATAAACTCATTCACATCTTTGAAGTTGCGCAAGGCCTGTATACCACCTGATGTAGCGCAGGCGCCAATTGTCACAAGGTGCTTTGAGGCGCGCCGCACACGGTGTATGCGCTCTTCATCATGTGGAGTTGTAATTGATCCCTCCACAAGCGATAGATCATATGGTCCTTTCGAAATAGCGCGTGATGCCTCCGCAAAGTTTGCAATCTCAATTTCACCTACAAGTGTCAGCAATTCATCTTCGCAATCCAAAAGACTGAGTTGACAGCCATCGCAAGAGGCGAATTTCCACACAGCCAGCTTTGGTTTAGGTAATCTAACCATATCAAACCTCCCATTTTGCCAGTAAGGCTTGAATCTGGCTATACTGGAACACTGGGCCATCTTTACAAACAAAATTGGGTCCATACTGGCAATGTCCGCACATACCGATGGCGCACTTCATATTGCGTTCCATCGAAAGGTAGATATTCTCAAGTGCTACTCCTCGCTTCTCAAGCTCTATGATTGTGAAACGCATCATCACCTCTGGCCCACAGACCATGGCAATCGTATTCTTTGGGTCAAACGGCGCTCTGGGAATGAGTTGTGTTACAACACCAACACTCCCTCTCCATAAGTCTGTAACGCGATCCACAGTAACATATACCTCAAGATCGAAGTGGGCGCGCCAGTTTTCGAGTTCGTGACGGTAAAGTATATCTGCGGGAGTTCGCGCACCATATAGTAGAACAGTTTTGCCATACTTCTCTCGTTGAGAACTGATATGGTACATTACAGAACGCAGTGGCGCCAATCCAATTCCACCTGCGGCAATTACAACATCCTTACCTTCCGCTTGTTTAATAGGCCAGTGACTCCCAAAGGGTCCACGCACCCCAATGACATCGTCGGTCTTCAATTCACGCATCGCCCTTGAAACTGTTCCTACTGCTCGCGTTGTATGTACGAGTGGCCTTCTTTTGGCCGGATCGCCGCTGATCGAGATTGGAATCTCACCCACACCGAATACATACAGCATATTGAACTGTCCTGTAGCAAATAGTGGGATGTCTCCTCCCTCCTTGGGCTCAAGTTCAAGTGTGAACGTATCAGGTATTTCACGTCGAACATGTTGTACCCGATAGAGTTGTGGCAACATCGGATCAGACAAGGTAAATGTCATAATCTACCTCCAGGATTGATCTCCATACATATCGAGTAATCGAATACGTGTTGCTTGTAGACGCTCCATCATAATTTGAGCGACCCGTTTCATAAGTTCGTAACCCAGGTCGTGATCAGCTTCACCTTTAGCACGCAGACATTTTCCATCCAATGCTATTGCACGAGTCGGCTCGAAGACACGTCCACTGAAATGCCAGCGGTAGGGAGGGAAAATCCACGACCATCCGAGTCACCTCTCCAGCTTCTATTGTCTCAATAGTGATTAGTCCATGCTGTGCTGCAAATATTTCGAGCGCCACTTTGCCCTGACGAATGAGGTAGAATTGCGATGCTTCTTCACCTTCGCGGAAGATGTACGTTCCAGCGTCAAAGCGGACATTAGAGGCACAACCAGTAATTAGCTGTAAATATTCAGGTTTGAGCCCTTTGAAGAAAGGGTGTTCTGCCAGGATCGGTTCAAGCGTTTGCATCAATTTTGCTCCTTTGCGGCTTTAGTTGGTGTGCTATCACTTTCACGAATGGCGCGGACTTCTTCTGTAATATCGATACCAACCGGGCACCACGTAATACAACGTCCACATCCGACGCATCCCGAGGTTCCGAACTGATCAATCCAACTTGCCAGTTTATGAGTCATCCACTGACGATAACGTGACTTCGTAGAAGCACGTATGCTACCTCCGTAAATATATGAGAAATCCATTGTGAAGCATGAATCCCACTTGCGCCAGCGTTCAGCATGTTCACCTGTCAGGTCAGTAACATCCTCCACTGTTGTACAAAAACACGTAGGGCAAACCATTGTGCAGTTGCTGCACGTCAAACAGCGTGATGCAACATCGTCCCAGCGTTGATGATCCAAATTGCGATAAAGCAAGTCTTTAATACCTGTTGTATCCATACTTCTACCCATGTGCTCGGCAGTATTTGCTACAATGTCTTCTGCCAATTGAATATCATCAAGGCTTGCTTCTCTATGTGGAATGGTTTGCATAAGTTCTTGCCCCAACTGAGAGCCGACTTCAACGACAAAATAATGTTCATCTTTACCAAGCACTTCAGTAAGTGCGAGGTCAAAATCGGCGGTCGCCTTTGGTCCAGTGCCCATCGATGTACAGAAACACGTGCCGCCAGCCTGACCACAGTTGATTGCAATGATACAAAGGCTCTTACGCTGGGATTGGTAAGTTGGGTCTGTGTAGTCAGTCCGCATGAATACTTTATCATGGATTGAGATCGCATGAAGCTCACACGAACGTACACCTAAGAATGCAAGATTAGGTGTTTCATTATTTTCAGGTATCAACTTCAAAATCATTTCCCTGTCGCCTGGCTTGCCATATTCTCATTACAGGAGGAAAGAGGAATTTTTTCCAGGAATGTGGCCCGACATTGTAACCAAACATCGCCTGGTCAGATCGTTTTTTGAGGCGATACGTGCCTCCATCCTGTTCGTCTGTATAGCCTATCGGCAAATCAGTGACGGAGCTTAAAGTATCGTATACAATAGCATGATCGCGAACGGTTGGACCGACAACTTGATACCCTTTGTTAGTTAAGGCCATAAATAAATCCTGAAGATGCTCTCGGTCAACAACTAACCGCTGATGCATCTTTGGCAAAGTTGTGTTCATTAAAACCTGCCTCTCACATTTTTTTCGTTGAAAACGTTTTGCAGATCGGTACTCCATCTGGGGGTAAATATAATCGACTCAAATCACGAAAGTATCATTACTATTGCCAGTAATATCACAAATCAATCACAAGAATGTGACATAGTGTTTCACTAAAGCGTATCTTACAACCTGTTCCACAAAAATGATATGCTAGTAACCTGTATATGTATGTTGTGTTAAGTTTGTGACAAAATAATGTAAGTCAGAGGCCGAAAAGTGATGTATGATACATAACATTCAACGCTATATCTGAAGGACTCTCGCAAAGGCATCGAGATGTTGTATCCCACTTGTGCCAATATAGTGCTAAAGATCGAAGGATAAGCTTCAATGAGGAGAAATGCATGTGTCTCGGAATACCTGGTCAGATAGTAGAGATTGTGGATGAAACATTCCAGATAGCAAAAGTTGATGTCTCAGGTGTCAAACGTGGTGTGTGCATCGCACTCTTAGCTGAAGAGGGCGTTTCACCCGGTGATTGGGTGCTGATTCATGTTGGTTTTGCCATGAGCAAAATTAATGAGCGGGAAGCCCTCGAAACAATGCAGATCTTGCAAGAAATGGGTGAAGCCTACGATGATGAACTTAAGATGCTTCACCAAAGCCAGATTGAATGAGTATTTTCCCCTTCAGGACTGAATGGAAGCTTATAAACTCGTAGTGTTTCGAATTTGACAGATAAAGTTAGTAGTTTGTTCAAACATGTTGAGCGATCTTTTTCCTACAAAACATGCTTAAGAGGCCAGATCAATACCTCCTGCCGATGCGCGTAGTGTAGAAGTGGAGATGTGTGTTGCAAGTGAATACCATGTGAGATTGCCATAGTATCTTTTTTTGATTCAAGTTCAGCTAACTGTAGCGGCCATGGTAGATGATGTATATCCCCCCGATAGACCCCTATGCCTGGTATAGCAGTATATAGACAGTATCGCTCAGTGAGCCATCTCTCAAGTGATCCGAGCTGCGCAAATGCAATCGGTGCAATGGGACGAAAGATAGCTTGAAATTCAGCGGAAGGCATTCCCTTATGGGTACGAAGGCTGCTGTAGTGGACAGAATCACCAACTCGTTTGCTGCTCATCACAGCATTGAAGTAAGGCAAATGAAAGAGGGAACGTGCTAAAGCAACAGCGATAGGATTGCTGGCATCAAGGCTAAAGAAATAGACTCCGGGAATACCTTGAAGTGTTACATAGGTTCGTACGTTCAGTTCAACAAAACTGGACAATATGGTAACAGGTGGTACAAAACGTGGGCGAACGTAGGTCATATGGAAAGGTACAATACCCACCCAACATTGTCCATCAAACGTGTCAAGCGGCAAAATAGAGGGAACGAGTTCACGTAATACATTCGGCGCAATCGGCCAATGTGCAAAAAGTAACTCGTGCCATATTTGGGTCATTACCCATGGCGTATCGGGGATTGGCCATGGACGATGTGCGACTGTTTTCAAGATAGCGTTCGAATCCATTATAGTATAGTTCCTCACACTTTTGAAGCGATTGAATGTATGTTTTTTCAATTATAAGCCATCTAAAAGTGTATGGTTTATAGCTCGGAAACAGATGCTATCAATGCCAAAACTGGATGGCTCCAAGAAACGTGTAGCGACCGTTTTTAAGAAACGATAGCAGACGTTGCTCAATGCTAGCAAATAAGCTGTACAGTCTGCATGAAATGAAGTCAATCTGCCAAACAACAGGGGATCAGTTACAGCACCGCACGCAGGCTGGTGGCTAAAGGCGAGTCATCCGAGGCTATCAAGTGCCATCTGGCACGATCATTGTTAAGGCTGTACATAAGCAAGCAAGAGCACCGGAGCGAGTCGTGATCTACGCCCGCGTCTCTTCTGCTGAACACAAAGCAAACCTGGAACGATAAATCGAGCGGCTTGTGCAGTATTGCACGATGAGAGGCTACGCGGCTAGCACGGTGGTAAAGGAAATTGCCTCTGGCGTGAACGACAGCCGCCCGAACCTATTGGCGCTGCTCAAAGACCGGCAGGCCACCCGGATTGTTTTGAGTGCAAAAACCGTTTGTCCCGTTTCGGTTTCCGCTATTTGGAAACGCTTTTAGAAATACAAGGCAGAACCATTAAAGTCGAGAGTGCTGGCGGAGAACTCATCCGAAGACTTGATTGCCGACCTTGTGCCAATTGCGTATAGCTTTACAGCTCATCTCTATAGACAGCGCCGGGCCAAATGTAAGCCAGAACGGATTGTGCAAGAGTTACAGACAGAGGAAAGAGGAAAAGCATGAAGCTCGTTGAGCAGCATGTTATCAAACGGACAGATCCGCGCTACCAGCGCCTTGATACTGCCGCTTTTGCGTCGAAGAACTTGTGGAACGCAGCAAATTACCTCGTCCGTCAGTCATTCATTTTCCAAGGCGTCTATCTGAACAATACCGCGGTTTTTCATCTCATGAAGGAGCATGAAGCTTACCAGGCTCTCCCTCGCAAAGTCAGTAATCAAGTGCTCCTGCAACTGCACAAAGCCTGGGTGAGCTTCTTTGAAGCGATGGAAGTGTGGCGTGAGCACCCTGAACAGTTCACCGGTCGTCCGAAGCTGCCTGGCTACAAACACAAGACCGAAGGGCGTAACCTTCTGGTCTATGAGAAAGGCGCGATCTGGAAGCGGGAACTGGATCAGGGAGTAATTGCGGTGAGCGAGCTAGGAGCACTTGTGCAGACCGCTCAAAGCAGGCAGACTGTCTTTGTGGTACGCATTGTGCCCAAAGGCGCTCATTACGTGATTGAGGTGATCTACCAGGAGGACACGAAACCTGCTCCGGTTGATCCTGCTCTGTTTGTCGCGGCTGACCTGGGTGTGAGTGTGCTGGCTGCGCTCACCTCGAATAAACCCGGTTTCACCCCACGCCTGGTCAATGGCTGTCCTGTCAAGAGCCTCAATCAGTTCTACAATAAGCAACGCGCCTCTCATCAGAAAAAGCTTGCCAAAGCCAACCGCTTTACCTCCCGCCAACTTGAGCGCATCACGACGAAGCGCAATCGCCGCATCATGCACTATCTGCATACATAAGCAGAAATTGATATTAGGAGGAGTAAGGTATATGTCAAAGCTTTCGGATAAAGAGAAAGAGAATCTTCCAGAAATTACATTTGCTTTTCCAAAAGAGCGCAAAGAACCTCTTGATGATGCACGTCATGTTCAGGATGCCATAGCAAGGTTCGATCAGGTCAAAAATGTTACAAATGAAGAACGGGATGAAGCCTGGAAACGCATCCAAAAAGCAGCGAAGAAATTTGGTGTCCAATTACGAGAGAGCGATTGGCGTGAACTTTTCAAGCGCAATGATCGTCCCATTCCAAAGGATTAATTCGGGAATATTCCTCTCGTTTGGACATTAATCATCAATACTATGCGAAGTCCATTGGTTGCCTGGTCCTGCATAACTTGGTCCTTCTCCCCAGGCTATTTGAGTTTGATTTTCTTGATCCACAGTCATCTGAAAATAATCTCCATATGGCAAATTATATCTAGACTGAGTGATGTAAGGGTAGCCTTGAATATAACCTGAGATGCGTATTGTGAAGCCAAAGTGATTACCACCATCGGAACTCTTTTGAAAGAATAAATTCCAGGCTCCTGTTCGTTTATCCATCCAGCCTATTCGAACGTCTCCTGCCATCTTTCCAACTCGGAATACGTTCGAGAATATCACGTTTGGACTACCATATAAGTCAACCATACCGTATAATAAAATCGAAAAACGATATTACCCACAACGGGTGCCTAGATAAAGTCCAGACACATTAGCTTTAGAGGTTAGATGATATCTATGCAAGAAACGCTTATTAAACAAACACTTCACACATATGAATTTCATACAAGGCTCTGGTGGATGGAATTGCTCCGTGGTGTTGTCAACATCATCTTTGGTATCATTTTGATTACCCACACAACTTTTACACTTCATTTATTAGTTTATGCCCTTGGCTTCTATCTGCTTATTGATGGTACCCTTGATATTTTCAGAATAGCGACAGGTAAACGCGAGACTCAACGTAAATTAACAAATTATCTTTTTGGCATTATAAGTATATTGCTTGGTCTGATCAGCTTCTTCTCTCCAATAACAACCATCTTTATCATAGTCGCAGTAATCGCAATCCGTATTGTCATCAGAGGTTTTAAAGTGATCATTGATGCACGTCGTTCAAGACACAAATATGAAGGCTTAACCTGGCTATTCGGAATCCTCTTAATGTTCTTTGGCCTGGCCATCTTTGTAGGGGAAAACACGCGATTATTCACTTTTGTCCTATTTATTCTATTCATAGTTCTATATGCGTTCTTTGATGGTATCTACCTTATTGTACGAGGTCTACTGCTGCGTTTTGCGCCTTCAGTCGTTGTCGCAAAGAAATTTGCAATTCCAGAGGGTATTCCAGATGTACCAGTCGATATGCCATTAACTACGAGGCGTGCGATCGTTTTTGTCCGACATATAGGGGCGAATGGTTTGGGGCATATAGGTTGGGCTTTCGAGTGGAATAACGGATGGTTTAATGCGGGATCGGTCGAGAATAGCGCAGGGAAAGCCTTCGCGAAACCCGATGACATGGGTTTCTGGTCATCGCATACTCTTGATCCTATTGGCGCAATGCAAAAACAAGCGCTTACATATGATGAGTATAAGGTGTACTATGTCGCGGAGCCACGACCTAAAGATGCGTGGAAGACGGTGATTTGGGAGAGTCGCCAGCCATATTCAGTCTTGCGACATAATTGCAATGACGTCGCCTATGATGTCTTAAGAGCATACGGCGTCACGGAACTACTAGATCCTGTGGAGGGACTTGTTCCTAATGACTGGTATGATGGCCAACCTGGACCAAGCTATATTATTCAGGAAACTCCAGCCATACCAATACATCTACATTTGATGTCAAAGAGGGAATTGATCAGAAAAGAGATCTTGCTTACTATACCACAGCATGTGCAAGGGACTCCTCCTCCCTGGCGAGTAAATGGTTGGCGTGCCTGGTATGAATTAAATTATACGTTAGATAAGATGATCAAAGATGTCAGCGCACTCTTTGTTTCAATGGGTAAATTCGTAACAAGGCGTCAGGCGTCTTAAATACACACTCTCATCGAAAGACACGCACTGGAGATATGTGTAGATCATACGAACCTTATAGGGAAAATTCTTCTCTAAATGAGCATCATTCTTGTTTGTTAAGTTTGGTTTCGTCTCACAGATCCATGTGGTAATGCGTTGGATTTCTTGGATCAATATCAACCTTCACAGATCCACCAATAGGTAAATGTGGAGGAAATTGCAATCGGTGGCTGCGAAAAATCATAGTCTGACCTCGCTGCTGATCTGACCACTGTGCTGTTACCACCCATCCACTACTCAAAGAGGTAGCTTCAACTTCTATTTTTGTGACCGTGGCAAAGATGCTACTGCTAAATTTGCGGCGATTCCGACCAAAAATAACAAAACCAAGTATAACGATTAAGACGAAAACCAGAGTCGCGATCAGTATAGTTCTCATGTCCATACCCTCTGCTAGCCTCCTTCTTAACACGTATTTGGTGATTATTAAATCCCCGTAGTAGTGTACCTAAGTTGTGCTTGAAAGGCTATTAAGAGAGCATAAAAAAATAGGTTTACTTTGCCTTTTGATTGAAATGCCTTCAACAAACTTCAGCTTTAAGTTGTAGAATAATGTAATGATTGGCGCAATTTCATTTCACGTCATAGATAGTAAGAGGAGTACAATTATGCAGGCATTGCTAGGCATCGATCTTGGAACCACAGGCGTTAAAGCTGCTCTATTCGCAACCGAAGATGGGCAGGTTATCTCGAGTGCCTTTATCGATTATCCCCTGGCCCATCCATATCCAGGCTGGGCGGAGCAGGATCCTGAGCAGTGGTGGCAAGCAACGATTACTGCCATTCGTTCCTGCCTTACTCAAGGCGCAGAACATGGAACTATGCCGGGCGACATACGTGGTATTGGACTCTCAGGTCAGATGCATGGTGTTGTTTTGCTCGATGAGCAAGACAAGGTATTGCGTCCATGTATAATCTGGGCAGATCAGCGAAGCGATGCTCAATGCCGGTGGATGACAGAACAGGTTGGTGCTTCTCGCCTGATCGAGTATGTTAGTAATCCTGCATTGCCCGGATTTTCCGCTCCCAAAGCTTTGTGGATCCGAGACAATGAGCCAGAGATTTTTGCCCGAACACGTACAATCATTCTCCCTAAGGATTACATCCGCTTCCGTTTGACGGGTTTGCTTGCGATGGAGATTTCAGATGCTGCTGGAACGTGCTTGCTAGACGTCAAACATGGTTCATGGTCTCAGGAAGTGTTGCATGCGATTGGTTTTGATCCTTCTCTGCTGCCATCAGTGGTTGCTTCGGATGCTGTCAGCGGCACAATCACACATGAAGTGGAGAAACTTACTGGTCTGCACACCGGAACGCCCGTAGCCGGAGGGGGAGCCGATAACGCTTGTGGCGCTGTTGGTAATGGCGTGGTCCGTCCTGGGTTAGCGCTTGTTTCAATTGGTACGAGCGGTGTTCTCCTCGCTTATGCAGCTACACCTCAAGTTGATGTCTCAGGACCTATTCCAAGAGTGCATACTTTCAATCATGCTGTTCCAAATGCCTGGTATCTGATGGGTGTTACACAAGGGGCTGGTCTGTCGCTTCGTTGGGTTCGAGATAATATAGGCTTGCCGGAGCAAGCCCTAGAACGTTGGACAGGCCTGGATGCTTATGAATTATTAACGAAGGAAGCTGAAGGTGTATCACCTGGAAGCGATGGTCTCTTGTTTCTCCCGTACCTTCAGGGCGAACGCACACCACACCTTGATGCGTATGCGCGTGGAGGCTGGATTGGTCTGACAGCCAGCCATACCAGGCGTCATCTTGTGCGAGCAGTTTTAGAAGGTGTTGCTTTTAGCCTGAAAGATTGTTATGCAATTATTCAAGAGCAAGGTTTAGAACTTGAACAATTACGCGCTACAGGAGGAGGGGCAAAGAGTTTGCTTTGGCGACAAATTCTTGCTGATGTGCTAGGTGTACAATTGGTGACTACGACTGCAGAAGAAGGGCCTGCCTTTGGTGCGGCACTGCTTGCAGGTGTGGCTAGTGGTGTCTATGCTTCAGTACAGCAGGCCTGCGAGGTGACAGTACGTGTTGTAGATCGCATCGAACCTCGTCTTGAAATGGAACACGTCTATACAAATGCATATGAAAAATATCGTGCCCTTTATCCAGCTTTAAAACCGATATTCACCGGTGAATGACGAGATTGTGTGCTACTTCCTGGAGTCAGATACGTTTTATTCACATATAGGGGAAGATGAGTTAAAGTGACCCTATTCTCATAGTAGTAATGATGTCTTGTAGTGATATGCGATTACATAAAATTTCTCCAGATGAGCAGCCAACTCAGGAATTAAACCTGGATACTCAATCAGCATTAATAACCTTAGCTGAGGAACATGATGATCATGTGATTGATAATGCATGTCAGTCCGCAGAACAAAAGCCTATCCAGGACATGGACACAGAACTGTTATTGGTAGCACCGCTAGCGGTTGAACAAGATAAGCAAGAGCAACTGCCCTCACATGAAATAAACCAGGAACAGCAAGAAACACTACCGCTTGTATCTATGCAATCTTCGTTAAAACACCCATCCAGAAAGCTATATGCCGCTGGGCAAGGGCCACATGACCGGAAAGCATCGTTATCAAGTGAGAAGAAACGCGGTCGTCGTTATTCAAGTCTTTTGTGGTGGATTCCCTTGTTGATGTTTCTGCTGTTGCTCATTAGTGTTCTAAGCGGGCGTTCTTCAATTGAAGCATGGATTTCTCACCATGTAGTGCGTATACAAGCTCCCACTCCCGTTGTGCCGCTGATTCATCCGCAGCCTACTCCCACCCAACCATCTCCCACCGATAATGCTGCAACTCTTTTTATGAAAGCAATGCTTCGCAAAGATTGGACTTCGATGTGGATCATGCTATCACCTGATGCCCAACAGCTATGGCAAGGAGAAAAAGATTTTATCCATTTTGAACAAGCAAAATTTGCTTCGCTCCAATTGACTTCTTTTAGCAATACCTCAGCGCAAATGGATAATACATGGCTTGATCCAGATACAACAAAGGTCTATACTCATGTGGAAGTGCTACATATCTCGCTTGTGGCTTCAGCATCACAGGGGTTACTCACTCAACCATCGACTCGCGCGCTGAGTAAGGGCCTTTTTCGCAATACGCTGTTCGCTCTGGTAAATGTTCAATCTAACTGGCGCGTACTTTTAGCTGGACCCGCTGATCTTGATGCGCCTGTTCTCATTCCAGCAACACCCCCTGCGACAAAGCTGCTTGTGCCCATTTTTATGTACCATCATGTTTCTGATCAACCCGTCAGCAATTATCTGGATTATGGTCTGACTGTGACAACCACCAATTTTAATGCCCAGCTCAACTGGTTGCAGCAACAGGGATATCATTCGATCACTCAGACAGAACTATTTGACGCGTTATACTATGGCAAAGTGCTTCCAACGCATCCAATGATATTGACTTTTGATGACGGCTACGAAGATGTCTACAAGAATGCATTACCTGCATTACTGACTCATCATTATCGAGGAGTGTTTTATATTATCACTGGCATGATTGGTGGAAATTATATGACCTGGCCTCAAGTGCGCAAACTTGCGCAAGATGGTATGCAGATATCATCACATACCATTCACCATGTAAATATAGGGCAACCACCCTCGTGGACTTCCACACAAAGCGAACTTCTTGTCTCTAAAGAAACATTGGAGGCTCAACTCAAGCAACCTGTTCAATTCTTCTGCTATCCGACTGGAGAACCATTTCATAACGATCCTCTATATGAACAACAAATAGTGCTTGCTGATCTTTTTAAGGATGGTTATGTCGCGGCCACACTCGATCCTTTCAGTTTTGATTCGGTTATACAAGATGCGCAAACACCGTATCAATTGCCTCGTATACGTGTCAGTGGAGGTGAGAGTTTACAACTTTTCACCAGTGTTCTGAATTCCACATTGAACGTTGACACCTATCGCATGGCAAATGGCTATCCTTACTTAGGATTACACACCACATGTAATAGCTCCGCATGAACTCGCAAATGGTTTGTTATCATATGCAGGTAAATGATACAACCTCCTTATACGTGATATCCTGAAATGTCTTATATCTTGTGTCTTGCATTCGCAAAGGTGGCTTATTGAAAGGAAGCAGTTATGCCTGTTATTCGTACACCAGAAGATCGCTTCAAGGATTTACCTGATTTTCCCTTCCAACCACATTATCTCGATATAAATGATTTGCGCATTCATTACCTGGATGAAGGAGAGGGTCAGGTTATTCTCTGCCTGCATGGAGAGCCATCATGGTCGTATTTGTATCGTAAAATGATTCCCATCCTATCGAAAAATCATCGAGTGCTGGCTATGGACTTCGTTGGTTTTGGTCGTTCCGATAAGTTCACTGAGCGCAGTGAATACTCGTTTCAAATGCATCACGATACTATTATTCGCTTCATACGAACCTTAAAACTCGAGCAAATAACTCTTGTAGTTCAAGACTGGGGAGGATTACTTGGACTGACCGTTGCGAGTGAGATGCCGGAGCTTTTCACGCGGCTTGTGATTATGAATACGGGTTTGCCCACAGGGGATGAGCCTATGGGTAAGGGCTTTATGCGTTGGCGAGAGTTTGCCTCCAGTTCATCTGATTTGCCAGTTGGGTTAGTCATTCAAAATGGTACGGCTGAACGTGCGCTTAAGCCAGAGATTGTTGCAGCGTACGAAAGTCCTTTCCCGGATGTGACCTATAAAGCTGGCGCAATGATTTTCCCATTACTTGTGCCTATTTCCCCAGATGATCCAGGTGCCGCCGAAATGCGCAGAGCGAGAGAAGTATTCTCCCACTGGCGTAAGCCTGTACTGGTTATGTTCTCGGATAAAGATCCAATTACTCGGGGAGGAGATATTTTCTTCCGTACTCTCATTCCTGGTACAAAAGGTCAATCTGAGATAGTGATCCATGATGCTGGACACTTTCTGCAAGAGGACAAAGGCGAAGAGATAGCACAGCATATTGTTGACTTTATCGCACGAACTTGAATTAAACATCAGTCATAAAAGAGCACATGGACAAAGCAAAAGTCGATATAGAATCATTAGCAGCCTCCAGGATACTTGTTGTAGTTGCACATCCCGACGATATTGAATCGTGGTGTGCAGGCACTGTCTGCCGTTTTGTTGATGCTGGTAAGCATGTTTGTTATGTACTCTGTACCTCTGGTGATAAAGGTACAAGCGACCCAACATTAACCATAGAGCAGGTAGCAGAGATCCGAGAGACTGAGCAGTTAGAGGCAGGGCGCATACTGGGGATAGATTGTGTGAAATTTCTCGGCTGGCCTGATAGTGAAGTTGAAGCTACTTTAGCACTACGTCGTGAGATTGTACGTCAGATCCGTTTTCATCGCCCCGATCTAGTCATTACCCACGATCCAGTTCCGCCTTATCGCCTGCATCCCGACCATCGTGCTGTGGGACGGGCCACATTGGATGCCATTTTCCCCAGCGCTCGCGATCCTCTCACTTTTGCAGAGCAGATCAACCAGGAGGGTTTGCAGGCTCACACTGTGCCCGAAGTATGGCTCTTTGCTACCGAGGCACCAGATATTTGGATCGATATTGCAACGACGCTCCCCCGTAAAATTAAATCACGGCTGGCGCATACCAGCCAGCACGCCGACGCTAGAGAGTTGGAGCGCAACTGGTATCGACGTGCAGCCGAGGTAGGAGAACCCTTTGGACTTGCTGCTGCTGAAGCTTTTAAAAAAATCGATTTTCGATAATCACATCCCCAGGTAAAGGATGATCAATGATTGCATTGCGCGAGCGCAACTTTCGTCTCTATTGGTTAGGGCAGGCAGTCTCCAATATTGGTAATTGGATGCAAGTTGTTGCGCTTGGGTGGTTTATCTTACAGTTGACTGGCTCGCCTATTGCCTTAGGATTGCTTGGCCTGGCCCAATTTCTACCTATACTCTTATTTTCGCTCGTCGGCGGAATTCTCGCAGACCGTTTCCTTCGCCTGCATCTTCTATTGGTAACTCAAAGTGCTGCAATGGTACTTGCTTTCTGTCTCACCATCCTGGCTTCGATGAGCAAGCCACCTCTTTGGAGTTTGTTGCTCATTGCTGTACTGTCCGCAGCAGTCACCGCTATCGATAACCCTGCACGGCAGGCCTTTCTCAGTGATCTTGTTGATAAGGATTTGCTCTTGAGCGCCGTAGCCCTTAATGCTAGCGTGTATAATGGCGCTGCTGTGATTGGTCCTTCATTGGCAGGGCTAGTACTCTTGCGAGTTGGCGCCGCGGGATGTTTTTTGTTAAATGCGTTCAGCTTTTTGGCAGTACTCTTTGCGCTAGCTGCAATTTCGATTGAAAAAACTAATCATGGAAGGGTAAGTCTGATATTTGCAAGTAGGAATAAATCACTCACTACATCATTGCGCGAATTTGGCTCTTTGCGACACCAATCTGCAATTCTGGCGGTGCTTGGAATTGCTGCGGCAACGAGTTTACTGGGACGTCCTTATTTGCTGCTCATGCCAGCTTTTGCGCGAGAAGTCCAACATGTAGGGCCTCAGGGACTTGGTTTAATGGTCGCAGCATCTGGGTTGGGGTCCTTGATAGGCGCACTCCTGCTTGCCTCACTTAGATCATCAAAGCGGCTTGAGCACTTACTATTAATCACTGGTGTGTGTTTTGGCATCTCCCTGGCGATCTTTGCGCTGGTATCTAATTTCTTATTAGTCTCTCTTGTACTGATTTGTTGTGGCGCAGGAGCTACGATGACCATGATGGTAGCAAATACTCTATTGCAAACTTCTGCTCCATCTGCCATGAAAGGAAGAGTTATGAGCCTCTATACCCTGATTGCCGCTGGTTTCACTCCACTTGGAGCTTTCATTGTAACTGGAATTTCAGCAAAGATTGGGTTGGAAGATGCTACGATCTTAGCAGGAATTGGGGTTACAATTGTGGTCATATCAGGATTTCAATTCATCGTGCGAAAGAATTCTTAACACGATAGAACTCAACATCAATCTTAGAGCCTGTTTTGGAAATGGGCGAAGGCCTCTCGCGTGATACACTGAGAGAGCATTGTACCTGGAAACCTACATCTGGAAAGACGATGCGCCTGGTCGGGAGTTCAAGGAACACCTGGCGCGCAAGCGGCCGAGGGGCACGGTAAAATGACGAAGAAGCTCGTTTTCCCGCTCGTCAAGGAGACAAGGAACATGCTCTTGATACCGAGATCTTGTTGCTGGTACTCGGGAATGTTCGCCCCTGGTGTCTATCTTGCCTGTCAGCGGGAAAATTGATAGTTGTCAGACAGAGGTATGATCGGGATTCATGTTGTATACCTATCCCCAGCTATCACTGAGACTGAGAAGGAGTTGAAGATGCACATCTTGAAACGACCCGGCACATGGAGAGGTTTTGTGGCCGCCCTGGTACTCACTGCCTTGAGCGCCTCGTGCGGCGGCGCGCCATCAGTGCAAGGCACCCCTACGCCGCTGCCATGCAACACGTCGGCTGCAGCCAGTGCTACATCTGTACCGCCCGGTGCCCCCGTGGAGGATGTCTGCTACGCAACGGAGTGGCCTTCCCCGAATCAGAACCTGTACAACACGCGGGTCGCGCACTCGACCATTTCTTCGACGAACGTGTCGAAGCTGGGGATAGCCTGGACGATCCCGCTGCAAGGCAAAGGTGCGACTGGTGCGGACGTTGCCAATCCCGTGATTGCCAACGGCATCGCCTATCTTCAGGATGGGGCTTCGAATGTCATGGCGGTGCGGGATGCGACTGGCCAGGTGCTCTGGACACACACGTACAACTCTCCGGATTATGGGCCAAACGGCGTGACCATCGCCAATGGCAGGATCTACGGCGTCACAGCTTGTGGGGTGTTCGCCCTCGATGCGCAAACAGGTCGACAAGTGTGGTATGACACGCATCTCGCGACAGGCCAGGTCAACTTCGACATCGCCCCACAGGTGGCCAACGGCAAGGTCTTCGTCTCGTCGGCGCTCACCGTTGGTGGCGGCATCATCTATGCCCTCGACGCCGCCACCGGCGCCACGCTCTGGAGCTTCCAGACCGTGGTGGATAAGGTGGGTCAGCAGCTCACAGCGACCGCAGGGGGTGCCTGGGATGCCATGCTGATCGGCCCGGATAACTCCGTCTACGCGGGCATCGGCAATCCCTATCTCTCGCTCCAGGAGGCGCAGCGCGACCCCCAGCCGCGAATTGTATACGGATAGTATCGTCAAGCTCAATCAAACGACGGGTCAGTTGGAATGGTATTACCAGGCATTCCCCAACGACTTTCATGATTGGGATCTGCAGATCTCGCCCATCTATACCACGGTTGCCGGGCGTCCGGTGGTACTCGCCGCCGGCAAAGGGGGGGTTGTGTTCGCCTTCGACGCCGCGAGCGGCCAGTTGCTGTGGAAAACAGCAGTCGGTATCCATAACGGACACGACAATGATGATCAGTTGGCCCTCGACGGCACACTCCATCTACAGACCCCGTACACGCTGGATCCAGGAGAAGCCGGCGGGGTGGAGACGAACATGGCGGCTGCGGACGGCGTGGTGTATGTGCCGGTTGTTAACCTGCCAGAAACGTTCGCGACTGCCACAGCCCCTGTTGGCACGTCAAACTTCTACCAGGGCAAAGGTGAGATGGTTGCCATCGACCTAGCCACAGGGAAGCCACTGTGGGCAACCCAACTGCCACAATTGCCGTTTGGAGGGGCGACGGTCTCCAATGATCTCGTGTTTACGACCACGTTCACCGGCGAACTCATAGCGCTCTCGCGCCAGGATGGATCGGTCGTCTGGACGGCGCAGCTACCGGCCGGCTCGAATGCGACGTTGGCCATCGTTGGGAATACGCTGCTCGCCGGCGTAGGCATCCCACTGACGGCGACGCAGCACCCGGCGGTGGTCGCCTATCGACTTGGTACGTAGGGGCTCGCCGGCGCCCGGCCAGAACTCAGCGCTCGGTGCAAAGCGCACCGTTGGGTGAGTAAGAAGGAGTTTGGTTCCTCTCATCAGGAATGGCTACGGATGAAAGCGGCTAGAAGAAGAGCCTGCGCACACCCCGTAGTGGATTGTCTGGCATGTCATGGAATATGAGATCCATCACGGAGGCGAGCTTTCCCTGGCTGCTTCGGCACGTATGGGGTGGACAGTTTCTCTACCTGGTGTGCATCAACGATCCCCCTACTTTCGCCTCTTGACAGCGGAATGTGTCCGCCATTCGGCCTTGCATTGACACCCTTCACGTGCAGTGAACATGTACCGCAAGGCCCAGTGCTACACAAGCGACCAGGAAGCACAAAGGAAGGGATCTCAATGAGTGCTGGTTCACTCCTGCTTTTCCCTGCCCATCCGCGGCTGAGAGAAAGAAAAGCGTGGAGGCGTAGAGTAGAACACCAGTCATGGGAGAGAGACAAGTTCAGGGCGACGAGCCTGTTCCGGAACAGGCTCGTCGCCGCGGCCCAGGCGAGCGAGGAGGAGCCGGATCATCGCCACCTGGATCAGTGTCTCGCTCGTCTGCACTTTTAGCTCATAATCCTTGCTCAATCTTCTACTGCGGGAAAGCCGTCCATATGTCCGCTCCACCACCCACCTGGCGCAGGCTGAATAGCGAAACCGCGTGTTCCTGGTGCGCGTTCCACTACCTCCAGATTCCAGTCCCCCTCGGCTCGGCACCACTCAGCTAACTCCTGCCCGCGGTATGTCGCATCGGCCCAGATCTTCTTCAGGCGGGGCATGAAGAACGTGAGTCAAGCCGAGCAGACAACGAGCCCCCGTCATGTCGTGCGTATCAGCAGGAGCGACGTAGATCGAAAGTGGGATCCTAAGTGTATCAACTAAGAGGTTCCGTTTCTGGCCTTTCACATGCTTGTGAGCATCGTAGCCACAGATCCCAGCGGACTCCTCAACGGTTTTTACACTTATGCCGCATCCAGAATGGCAGCACTGGGATGAAGGTTCCTTCCTTGCCGTTCGCGCTCGGCCCGATGGAGCGCCGGCAGCAAGAGTGTCCAGGTGCCTTTAAAGCGCAAGCGCCGGAAATGGTAGAAGACCGTTTGCCACGGCGGGAAGTTGGCTGGGAGGTAGCGCCAGGGGCAGCTCGTGCGCAGCACGTAGAAGATGGCATCAAAAATGGCGCGCGGGGAGTGAATTGGTGGCCTGCCACGTTTGGGCAAGGGAGGAAGATAGTGCTGCATAGTCTCCCATTCTGCATCGGAAAGATTGCTTGGGTAACTGGTTCTCATCCACTCAGTTTATCACGCGAGAGGCCTTCACCCATTTCCAAAACACCCTCTTAATACTTCAGAAGAATCTAGGGGAAATACAAGCGATACCTGCATACACCTGGTATGCAGATATCGGAAAGAGGCATTAATACCGACTTTAATTTACGACGAAGTCCCTCCTGGTGGAGTCGATGCAGGCCCGGGAGGAGGATTGGTTGGCAAGATCAATGGTGGGCGTGGTTGTTGCGTAAAGTCAAAGTCTGTTAGCAGATTACCAAGCTGAGGCATATTCTCTCTCACATCCGGTCGTGGGTCTGGTCTCCCATCTGTTTGTGGGTCAATACGTTGCCCGCTCAGAAAATCGTCCTCGATAAACTTGACATATGCGTCGAAACTTAATGTCTGGTGATCGATATATCCTTGTTTCGCGTATGGACTAATCACAATCCCAGGTACTCGCAGGCCATACCCATTGATATCAACGTGTGGTGGTACAACGTGATCGTAGAATCCACCCCAATCGTCCCAGGCGAGAAGGATCGCTGTACTACTCCAGTCTGGCCCTTGCATAATCGTATTGATCAGATTTGTGACATATGCCTGGCCAGTGCTTACCAGTGCTGGTGGATGCTCACTCGTCTGTCCATTAGGCGCAATCCACGATACTGATGGTAATGTGCCATCTTTAGCAGCCGTGTAGAACTTTGAGAGCTGTTGGATATTGCCAAGCTCACCGTCCTGCTTCACTGTATCGAAGTAAGGAAGAGGATTCCAGATTTCAGGCGTCCCAGCATGTTGTGGCTGAGGCTTGCAGAACATGGCATCGTCATCGCAGTCAGGTTGCGTTCCATCGGCAACATAATATGCCCAGCTCACATGCGACTTGTGCAGCAGATACGTCAGGTCAGTCCAGGCATAGTCTGGTCTCTTTTGAGCAATCGCTCGTTTCCCTTGACCCAGCGATTGTGGGTTTTGTAATGCATTGACGCAGCTCATAGGATCTCCTTGCTGGCTGCACTTGGCAGACCACTCGGAGACCATAAACAGGTGTTCTGGTAGACTCCATGAAGCATTGGGCTCAAACATGTGATCCTGGAGCACAAACTGTCCGGCATATGCCCAGTAATTTGGAATTTCGCGAGCATCATGATAACCCATTACATCGGGTTGTTGCTGCTTCAAAGTACAAGCAGGATCAAAATTGTTTTTACAGGCTACCTTGCTGCCTTTCTGTTCCTGTTGGATAAATCCATCCATTTTGCCGCCATTGATATCGGCTGTTGCATTGCTTGCACTGTGTGGACCACCATAATTCATGTCATTCGGATTGTGGAAAGGCTTCACACACTGATTTGTAAGTGGATTTGGCACGCAGGTACCGGCGGGAATGCCATCAGCGCCAGGATATGTGCCGAAATATGTATCGAAAGAACGATTCTCCTGCATTATTACCACAATATGCTTGATCTTGTGGATATCGGCAGGTTGATTTATTGTCGTTGAACTGCCGCAAGCTGTGAATAATGACGTAGCAAAAAGGGAAGTAAACAGAATTGTAAGTATCTTCTGAGTCCCATGATGTATCCTTGGATTGAAGCTTTTCATGTATCTACCTTTTCAGAATGATAAAGTGGCATCCAGTGCCTATGCAAGTCACTTTGTTACCTATCGTAGCAGACAATATTCAAGAAATTCTCAAGAAACGATGTGCTTTTGCTCAATACTTCGCTGACTTTTAATATGCTATTATGTATAAGGATTGTGTGTCTGAATTAAAAGGATGAAATCTATGAATGAGAAACGATCCTGGGTATTGGTTGCTATCTGGTTCGGGACTATTGCTTTGCTTGGACTACTCAAACGAGGCCTTGATAGACAGAAACCCATCTGATTGTATCGAACATAATGTTTGATAGGAGATTCTACTATGGCACGCTCATCTGCCTATAACTCCTGCCTGCACATTTCAGATATCCCAACCCAGGTACTCTCTCGTCCCCAACGTACCTGGCCCGCATTGCTAACTTTTTTCTTTCTTGCACCAATCATATCAGAGATACTTACTGGTTTTACTCCTCCACTTATGTTTATTACCTTTACTGATATTTTTTCTTATAGTAATACTTTCATGGTGGACTATTACTCATTGGGCAAAGCGTCCAGGGTGTGACGCACAACGGCGCCTGGCCCTTGCAACAGGTGTGCTAATTTTTTTTGCACTTTTAGCAGCTCTATCAGAATTTGTCCTTCACTCTAGCCGAAAAAATATGATCGGTCTGACAATCGTAAATCTGGCTTTCCTCCTGGGATTGATCTTGCTTGCTTGACTAGTTGCAAAGCGAGCAAGCTTGGTAAAAGGATAGAGGCAAGATTGCTTCTTCTATCGCTCAGGATAGTGTGTAACTTTCGTAACCTATGAGCGTACAATAGTAATCAGAGTAATAGATATCTTTGTGCCTCGTGCAGATCATGAATACATCCTCGACGAATGGAAGGAACGAATAAGCATGTATCAGGAACCGATACCACAGCCTCGCGATGAGCGCGAATGGCAATCTTCGTCTTATGCCAATCGTACTGAGAGTTCCAATTATGATGGTGGGTATCAGGGAAACCCTCAATATAATGATCAGCTAGCTGACGCAATCGCTCAGCGACTGCGCAATGAATTCAGAAGTGGCCCTCGCCAGTCATCTGTAGTTTTATCAGGCCAGCGCCTGGCTCTTGCAATTGTCTCGATAGTTATGCTTGTACCTCTCACTGCGATTATTCTGGGAACCTCGGCTTTTGCCGGATGGTTTACTCCATTCCTCTTGATCTTTTTGTTTATCATTATCTTAGCTATCAATATAATATTTAACTATCGAAACTGATGAGTGTTTATAACGCTTATAACATTTATAACAATTATTACAGATGTTAGGATGTTATAAGCAATTCTGAATCCGGGAAAAATTGTGTAGAAAAGAAAGAGTGTTATACCTGGATGAGAACAATCACCATTGCAACAATGGGGAATGACCAGATAATAGATATCACCGAGGTCGTCGAAACTCACCTTCAAGAAGCGCCAGGCGAAGATGGCCTCTGTTCGGTCTTCGTCTCTCATACTACATGTGCCTTGACTACAGCAGACCTGGATCCAGGAACCGACCTCGATTTCATAGATGCTTTGCGGCGCTTGTTGCCAGAGATTTCTTATCGTCATCCGCATGATCCCTCCCACACGCCGGACCATATTCTCTCATCAATAATCGGCCCGTCCGTGATGGTTCCATTTAGAAATCGCCAATTGCTGCTTGGAACATGGCAACGGATTGTTCTCGTCGAGTTGTCAGGGCCGAGACGTAGAACGCTACATATTACATTTAGCTCATAGTGTGATGGGAGAGGGATCATAACATGCAAGGATATCTCTTATTGGAAGGCGGTGCGGAATTCGGTGGGCAAATGTCCGAGCCGGATCGCAGGGCAATCGAACTTGCTGGAGGCCCATCAGCACAAATCAGTATCATCCCAACGGCGGCAGCTCCTGACAATAACCACCAGCGTGCAGGACGCAATGGGGTAAACTGGTTTAAAAGCCTAGGCGCTACTCAAGTTGAGTCTTTGCCACTTATAGACAAAGCTTCCGCCAACGATCCGTCGATTGTGAACGCAATCAGCCAGTCACGATTGATCTATATGTTAGGTGGCTTCACAGGTTATCTTGGTGAAACCTTAAAGCATAGCGCCAGTTGGCAAGCTATGCTCCAGGCCTATTCAAATGGAGCGGTTATAGCTGGTAGTAGCGCGGGAGCGATGGTCATGTGCCAGTATTATTTCGATCCAGGTAAAAGACGTGTTGTAGAGGGATTAGGACTACTGCTAAATACCTGCGTGCTGCCTCATCATAATACGTTCGGGAAAGGTTGGGCGCAACAACTTACGTCATTGTTGCCCGGAGTTGTCTTGCTTGGAATTGATGAACGAACAGGTATGCTCGATGATGGTGAAGAGGGCAGAAAAATCGGATGGTGTGTATACGGGCAAGGGGCAATTACGCTTTATCGAGGTGGCAAGCCAGTTGTTCATCATAAAGGCGAGTGTTTCAACGACGATTTTTCAAGCTGAATTATCCCCTACTTCCCTTGTTTTTGCTCTCATTCTATGGTAAACTTTCAGTCAGAGTTAGTGTACAAATAACACTTCCATTTCTTTTGTTGTCTTCGGACAAACGTTTTTTTTCACACTTTAGTAAGTGTATAAAGTACACTAATTGGGAGAGACAATCAATGGCGAGCAGTAAATCATACGATGTTAGCATAATAGGAGGAGGTATAGCTGGCCTTTCGGTCGCACTGCGACTGCCAGAAAATTTGAGCGTTGCGCTATTCACGAAAGGACAGCTAGGAGAAAGCAATACACGTTATGCCCAGGGTGGTTTGACTGTATCGCTAGGAACTGATGATAGCCCTGAACTTCATTTTGAAGATACGATCGCGGCTGGAGCAGGCCTTTGTGACGAAACTGCCGTACGGATTCTGACACAGGAGGCACGTGCTGCTGTGCATTGGCTCATTTCGATGGGCGTACAGTTTGACAGAGCGCGACCAGGTAGTGATGAACATACAACAGTAGATGGCTTATTACTTGGACGCGAAGCAGCACATAGCCGCTGGCGTGTCTTGCATGCTGGTGGCGATGCAACAGGCGCGGAAATAGAACGAGCGCTCATGATGGCTGTGCACAAGCGAGCTTCGGTAACAGTCTTTGAAGAAACCTATGTTAGTAGCCTGCGAGTCGACAATGGTCACTGTGTTGGCCTTGAGGCGCAAGATAAGGATGGGCATGCTTTCTCAATCATTTCACAGTCAACCATTTTAGCAAATGGTGGTGCAGGTGGTCTCTGGCTGCATACCTCTAATCCCGCAGGTGCAACTGCTGACGGTATTGCACTGGCCTGGCGTGCAGGTGCAGCCCTTACCGATTTGGAATTTATGCAGTTTCATCCAACAGTGCTAGCAGTCGGAGGATCTCACCTGATTTCCGAGGCTGTACGTGGAGAAGGAGCTTATCTGCGCAACCATGCTGGTGAACGTTTCATGCCTCGATATCATGAAATGGCCGAACTTGCCCCACGCGATGTCGTTGCCCGCTCTATTCTAAGTGAGATGTTGGCTGAAGAAACTGATTGTGAGTTTCTCGATTTGCGTCACCTTCCCGCGGAACATATGTATGAGCGCTTCCCCACCATTTCAACCATTTGTCGCAGTTATGGTCTAGACCTCGCAAATGATCTGCTTCCAGTTGCACCAGCAGCCCATTATTGCATGGGTGGTGTCATGACTGATACCTTGGGACGCACGACCCTGCCAGGACTTTATGCAGTTGGAGAGGTTGCTTGCACCGGTGTGCACGGGGCAAACAGGTTAGCTAGCAATTCGCTACTAGAAGGATTGGTTTTTGGTCTGCATCTTGCGGATGGACTTGCTGAAATAAACGGCAAACACGTTGATGCTTCCTCAAGGCAGGCTTACTCTATACCAGTCTATGATGATCTATCAAGAGAAGAAGCCCTCCTATCCATTAGCCCTGAGCGTGAAAGCATACTTCGCATGCGGCGTGAAATACGCCAGGTCATGTGGAAGTATGTCTCGCTTCAGCGTGACCAGCAAGGATTACTGGAAGCCACACGGCAACTGAACAACTTGCGCACTTCTATACTGGCTACTGGGTTCAACACATCAAAACAACGGTATAGAATGGCTGGAAACAGTCAACATGCTTAAAGTTGCTGAACTCGTCATTGCTGCTGCCCTCCAACGTCGCGAAAGCCGCGGCAGTCACTCAAGGCTGGATTATCCTGTTCTAAATGAACAGCTGACAGGTGTACATTATGCATTTCAGCCTGTATTAGAGGAAAGCTTGCAGGGAACCACATCCAAAGGAGCGATATCCAAGGGAGATATGCCCAAGGGCTCGCCCCTACTATATTACGAGGGAAACGGTGGTCCAACCATGGACATGATGGAGGAGCGAGAGGAGGTTATCTTCAATGGCTAATCTTCATCTCGACTTGATCCGGCAAGCCCTTGCAGAAGATGGTGCGTATGCCGATGTTACGACTTTAAGCACGGTTCCGATAGAAGAGCAAACGCAGGCGAAATATCATCACTCGCCAGGCGGGAGTAATTGCCGGTCTGGCTGTTGCTGTTGCCACTTTTCGTGAACTGGATCAGCGAGTTTCTAGTTGAAACACTGCTCGAAGATGGTGCAGTTGTCCAGCAAGGTCAGGTGCTGGCTCATATCAGTGGTCCTGCTCGTTCGGTATTAAGCGCTGAACGTGTTGCATTGAATTTCCTGGGCCATCTCTCCGGAATTGCTACACTTACTGCGCAATGTGTACAGGCGCTCGAAGGCACCGAGGCGCGTATTCTTGATACGCGCAAGACAACACCTGGACTGCGAAGTCTTAGAAAAAGAAGCTGTTCGACTGGGTGGAGGACAGAATCACCGTTTCAATCTCAGCGATGGTGTACTGATCAAAGATAACCACATTAAAGCCGCTGGAGGCATCTCTCAGGCTATATCACTTGCTCGTCGCCAGGCTCCCCACCTGCTCAAAATAGAGGTAGAGTGTGAGACACTCGCAGAAGTCCGGGAGGCGCTTGAAGCAGGGGCCGATGTGATTTTGCTTGACAACATGCCTGTAGAAACAATGTCTAGCGCAGTAGAATTCATACGTAGTACGACCACAAAAGTGCTGATCGAAGCATCTGGAAGTATCGGTACGAATCCGGTGAAATTGGCAGCAGTTGCGGCTACAGGTGTGGATTTCATATCGCTTGGAGCGATAACACATTCTGCTCCCCAATTCGATGTATCACTTGAGTTCGATTGACCTTTTTTTGTGAATCTGGATAATAGAATTCAGGGCTGATGAATCGGCGGTATGCCTGATATATCAGCCTCTAAGGAAACCATTCCTAATTTAGGAGAAAACACATGCCACTACAATCAGCGTGCGCATCGAGTAAAGAAGAGCGTGTATTGCCACTTTTATATCCCGAAACACGCGCTCGCCATAACCATTCAAAACGTAACGATACTATTCCGCAGCACTACGCTGAAATGTCAGGTGAAGAATTAGATTGGCGTATTGCTAAAGCCAGGGCTAGCCTGGGAGAGCGGCTTGTAATCCTGGGGCATCACTACCAGCGTGATGAAATCATCAAGTATGCGGATTATCGAGGTGATTCCTTTAAGCTTGCTCAATTGGCTGCCGCACGACCAGAGGCTGATTATATTGTGTTCTGCGGAGTGCATTTCATGGCAGAGAGCGCCGATATCCTCAGTGCGCCTCACCAGAAAGTGATCCTACCCAATCCTGCGGCTGGCTGCTCGATGGCTGATATGGCAAATATCGCCGAAGTCGAGGAATGTTGGGAGATGCTCATCGATACGCTTGGAGACGATGCGAGCATCATTCCAGTGACCTACATGAACTCAGCGGCCAATCTCAAAGCGTTCTGTGGGCGCAATGGTGGAATTGTCTGTACTTCCTCGAATGCTCCCGCAGTCGTCAAGTGGGCATTCAGCCGGGGAAAACGCGTGCTCTTCTTCCCAGATGAACACCTGGGGCGTAATACTGCACTCAAATATGGTATTCCAGAGGAGCAGATGGTTGTCTGGGACCCCAAAGATCCTATGGCTTCGGATACTGCTGACGAGGAGATAGAACGCTCTCGCATTATCCTCTGGAAAGGCTACTGCACCACGCATATGCGTTTCAATGTGCAACAGATCGAAAAAGCGCGAGCCGAGTATCCAGGCATTAAAATACTGGTTCACCCGGAATGTCGTCGCGAGGTAGTCGAGGCAGCCGATCTCTACGGTTCGACCGAGTATATCATCCAGCAAGTTGAGCAGGCTCCATCCGGAAGCCAGTGGGCGATCGCTACGGAGATTAACCTTGTGCATCGCCTGGCAAAAGAACACCCCGAGCAGTTTATCTTCTGCCTCGATCCGATTGTCTGTCCTTGCTCAACTATGTATCGCATCCATCCTGCCTACCTTGCCTGGGTACTCGAAGGCCTGGTCGAGGGTGAGGTTATCAACCAGGTAGTTGTGGATGATGAGATAGCTCACTGGGCACGAGTAGCTCTGGAGCGCATGCTGGCGCTGTAATACTTGTGACGCTGATTAATCGTCCGCTTGTTGTTGTGAGAGTATAATGATCTCGTCACAAGAAACTAAACCGAATAGCCGCATTGCCGAGAGCAACTTTTGATGATCTCCTTCTTGTGCCGCAGGCGCTCTTTGGCTCGGATAAGCGCTTGAAGTAACTGATCCAGATTGGCACAGCAGACATTGCCCAACTCCACTCGCTTAAGATAATTCCAGATGCCCTCATCTGGGTTCAGATCAGGGGCGTAGCCTGGAAGTTGTTCCAGATGCAAACGGTTGGCAGCCCCGCGCTTGAGAAAATCCTTGATCTCCTGAGCGCGGTGGATAGGCGAGCCATCCCAGATGAGCACGATCTTGCCGGAAATCTTGCGTAAGAGCACGCGCAGGAAACCTACGACGGCTTCCGCATCATACGAGTCGGGGCGCACTTGCATGAACAGTCGCCCATCGAGCGTGATACCGCTGATCGCCGAGAGATGATCGCGCGTCAACTTGACGCGCAGAATCGGCGTTTGCCCCCGTGGGGCCCAGGTGCGGACTGCCATCGGCAGCAGATAAAACCCGGCTTCATCTCCCCAGATGATGGTCGCCTGGTCCTGCTCGGCTTTTTTTTGCTGTCTGGCCAACGCTCCTCCGACCAGTGTTTGAGCGCCTCTTCGTTGCGCTGACTGGCTCGCTCCACGGGTTTCTGTCGACTCCAGCCCGCTTCCCGCATCACCTTCCCGACATGATCGCGATGATAGCGCACTCGCGATCAGTTCGCTTGATGACTTCGGCCACTCGACTCGCTGTCCACACATCTCCGCGAAACCCGTAGGCTTCTGCTCCTTTGGCTATCAACTCGGGAATCTGCGCTTTCTGCTCCGCCGTTAAGCGCGGACTCACTCCTGTGGGCGGATGCGCTTTGAGGGCCTCCATCCCTCCTTCTCGCCCTCGTTTGATCCACTGACTCACTGCCCCTTCACTCACGCCTAACGCTGCGGCTATATCTTGCTGTGACCAGCCGTCCTCTTTCAATTTCCAGGCTCGTTTTCGTCGTTCTTCTCGCCAATCGGCTTTTTTTGGTGCTCCCATGCCTCCTATGCTATCACACTTAACTTCCTTGTGCCGAGATCAGTAAGTGTATGCTCTATGATGCCTTTCGTGCAGTCGTTTGGGGTTTTACACATTTGATTTGCCGCTATCGTGTCAGTGGACGAGAGTACGTGCCATCGAAAGGACCGTTACTCATTGTTGCCAATCACCTTAGTTGGTATGACCCTTTTTTAATAGGTGTTGTTTTACAACGGCGAGTCTGGTTTTTTACAAAAATAGAAATTTTCCATTGGCCAATCGTCGGTCTACTCTGCCAGCTAACTGGACAGATTCCTGTCAATCGAGGTGCGCGACGATCGTGAAGCTCTTGAAAAGGGACTTGCATATTTGCGCGAAGGGAAAGCGCTCGTGGTTTTCCCTGAAGGGACAGTAGAGAAACAAGAACGGATGATACCTGCTTATACTGGAACAGCAATGCTTGGCAGTACGTACTGGCGTTTCTGTTTTGCCTATTGCTCATTATGGTACACGTCGTATTCTCCGCTCCTTTCGAATCTGGTTTCCAAATGTATACGTAAAGATAGGTAAGCCGTATATCCCATATACTGCCATCAGATGTTTCTCGCAAAGCCGGATTACAATTATATTACTGAAGATATGATGACCCGCATTGCAGAAATGTTGCCAGAGGAGCAACGCGGATTATATGCGAAAAATTGAGCCTACCGAAGCATGAATGTTTGTCATAAGATACAGTTTTTAGCAGTAGTCAAGGTTTAGAGTGTGCTAAAATGTAAATTAATCTTGATATAAAGAAGCACTGCACGCATCTCAGTGCGATCAGAAGACAACGCGCCTTAGGGAATACTTCTCACTGCATCCATGTTACAAAATGTAAAAGCATTTGAGAAAGTAGTGACTACTTTCTCAAATTTATTCTTGCTTAAATAAAACACTACCGTTTAGATAAGCGGTATTAAGGAGAACTATTTTGAGTGAAACAGCAGTCCAGGAGCAACAGGCAGCTCCAGATTTTACACTGCCGGCAGTGGGCAATGAGGAGATCGTGAAAAACGGCCAGGTGCATCTGGCAGACCTCAAGGGGCACACAGTTGTGCTTTATTTTTATCCAAAAGATGATACGCCCGGTTGTACGAAAGAGGCTTGCAACTTCCGCGATTCCAATCGTGTTATGCAGAAGCGAGGCATCGTTGTTTTAGGCGTCAGTGCTGACAGTGTAAAATCCCATCAGAAATTCGCGGACAAGTATGGCCTGAATTTTCCACTGCTTGCCGATACAGACACAACCGTTTCCCAGTTGTACGATGTATGGAAAGAGAAAAACTTTGCAGGTAAAACGTACATGGGAGTAGTCCGGTCAACATTCTTGATCGACAAGGATGGAATCGTGCGCAAGATCTGGCACAAAGTCAAACCAGATGAGCATGCCGATGAAGTGCTTGAAGCTGTTGACGAATTGGGCCTCTGATTCCTAACTCGATAGTTGCGGATTATAGCGCATAATCCGCAACACAGGTCTATTGTCCACTTGTGTAAGTGGCAGTTACAGCTCATGTGTCACCTCGTTACCAGCTACCGTCTGCATATTAATGCAGTAGTTGAAGTAACCAGGCGACTTCAAGTTTCGACCTTCTCCCTGCTCCTCATAAACCTTTCCCATGAAGCATCCGATAATTGGGCAACCTCCATTTTGTTTGATAAATGAAACTATAGACGGGTATGTTATACTTAGTAAATGCTGTATAGTGCATAGAAGCTAAAGGTAGATCGTCTATTGCAAGCCGCACGATACACAAGAATAAATTGGGTACTAAGCCCAGGAATTGAGAAAGTAGAAACATGTCATTGTCAGATCAAATCTTGTATTGTCGCGATTGCAATGCAGAATTCACCTTTACAGTTGGTGAACAGGAATTTTATGCAAGCCGTGGATTGACGAATTCCCCCAGCCGTTGTCCAGATTGCCGGGCAGCACGCAAACAGTCAGGTGGTGGATACAATAATAGAGGACGAAGTGGTGATTATCGAGAACGCGAACCTCGTCAAATGTACATCGTAACCTGTTCCAGTTGTGGAAATGAGGCTCAGGTGCCATTTGAGCCAAGAGGCGACAAACCCGTGTATTGCAGTGATTGTTACCAGGCACAGAGAAGTGGGCGCTCGAGCGACCAACGATCGCGCTGGTAATATTCATGACAGAAGTTATAGTGAATCCGGGTGATTCGTTTGAGTTTGTACTCAAACGTTTCAAGCGCAAGGTGCAGGAAGCTGGGATCCTATCAGAGGCACGACGTCGTAGGCATTATGAGAGTCCTCAAGCTCGGCGAAAACGCAAAGCAGAAGCACAACGCCGTCGGCAGCGTCGCGCTCGTTAATCAGGTCATCATCACATGTAGTGAGTAGCGCTGGGAAGAGTAGCCAAAGACCATTTCACATACTACATACGGTAATAGCTCTACTGTATGAAATGTACTGTAATCAAAAAGAAAATGGATCCTGGCTGCTCTTCCTCTAAGCCATGAATGTAGTCTCCTTCTCGTTAGTCAAACGTGGTATCAGGAAGGAATTCCGATGAAGATGAACGGCCAATCCCGAACTTTTGTCAAACAGGTCAAGTTGGATTTGCTAGCACTCTCTGATGCTGACCTATTCCAAATCATTCAGCATTGGGTCGAGGGAAGTAATCTTTCCGGGCAACCTCTTGATAAAGCTGAAAAAATTTGGTTGGCCCTGGGATATACACATAACCTTTCTGATACTGAAGATCTCCCTGAACTGAACGTCAATATGCCCGGTTCAGAAATTGAAGAACCAGTCTCATTGATTGCTCCTGACCCACAACTTCTACGAACTCTGATAACTGCGATGGACGAACAACAGTTTGCTCAATATGTTATAACCATAGCATTTCAGTCACTGCATCCAATATATCCGGAATGGTATGATGGGTTGACGTTCAATGCGCATCTTGCAAACTATTTGCGTCAGATCAACACAAAGCGGCGAACTGTAGCCTCAAAACAGAACAATTGAGAGGCTCATTCATAAACAAGAAAGCAGAGAGTATGAAGTATTACGTCACTTACTGTATCACTCATCCTGAGCATACCCCTATGACTTCGACTGGTTTGGTAGAAGCTCGTACACGCCTGGACTTAGATGCTCGATTAGAGCGAGGAATAGGAAAATGGAAGAAACGAGGTTACTCTATCGAGATCGTTAAAGTTGTGTGTATTGAAGAAGAGCAAGGCGCTATACAAGAATAATCCTCTCAATTTGCGTTCACTTCGAACTTCATACAAATACATCTCTTCAAATTTTATATCTCGCTTGCCATGCTCTGGTCGCTTCCAAAAAGCTTTAGCTCCAAAACTCCCATCTTCGATCAATCTTCTCTTAGGAATTGTGTCAAATATGTGACATTTGACCCATGCCTTTACTCCTACATTGCTGTATGATTCATTGAGAGAAGAGCTTATTCTCTTTCAAAAAAGGAGGAGTTTATGGCCCGTAATCTGTATCGCATTTATCTCTATATTGTCTTTATCGCGATGTTAATCTTTGCCGCAGTTGGCTTAGATATGTTGTTGCAAACCCTCTTTTCACTTACTTCCTTACGAGGTGCATATGGCACTATACCTACCAATGCTTCAATCGTGCAGGTCACTGTGTTTTTTGCTGTGTCATGGATCATTGCGGCTTTTTTCGGGATTTTACATTACTGGCTGATCAGGCGCGATATTCAGAATGACCCCGCAGCTGCTAGTAGCGCAATCCGTTCCTTCTTCTTGAATTTAACGGAGTTGATTGACGCGCCCTTAGCCATTGTTGCTGCGTCTACGGGGGTGATTGCCCAACTTGGTCATGACCCCGCCTATGATCTGACAGGTTCAGCAGCGTTTGCCACAACTGCGTTGCTGCTCTTACTCGTGCTTGAATTAGAGCGACGAAGAAGTCAGGCTGGAGCTGGCGTGGCAATGACATTTCAGCGTTTACATCTCTATGGTGTGCAACTTATCCTGCTCATTGTCTTGTCGTTTTCCTGGAATAATACCGCTTTTCAACTGGGTGATGCTTTCATTTTTAATGGTCAAGTGACAGGTACAGTTGCATGTGGTGGCTTTACAGGATGTCCGACGACTAATTTGCTTGCTTTAGTGCTGTCTTTGTTGTGGCTTGTAGCGTTTTGGATAGGGTATGGATTATTTACGCGTAATGATAGTGCTTCATTGTTGCGTAGCATCCTGCATTTTGCGAGTTTTGCGTATGGTGTTGGCCTTATTCTGTATGGTATTAGCCGTGCAATAGAATTTGGGATCCAGTCACTTTTCAATGTTCATCTGTCTGCAAGTGATTTTCTGAATAATTACAACTTTGTATCTCTCATTTCACTTGGACTCCTTGTTACGGCTGTTTACGCGCTCTGGCTGCGCATTACTGCCCGCCAAGACCCTTCCGGACAAGGGTGGATAACTACGACTATTATTGGTGAGGCCATTATTACTGCCTTGCTCGCCGCTGCATTCTGGTGGGGTATTGCGCTTGTATTCTTTAATCTTTTCCAGATGCTTGCGGGTGTTACTACAGGGTCCTCGTGATTGGTCACCCGCGCTTGCGCTGATCATCACCGGCATTGCGTATATTCCCCTGGATTTCAATCTGCACCAGCGTTTCAAACATGAGACTCTGGCCGCAGACCCCAGACGTGGCTTCGTTTTCGCAATGCTAGCTGGCGGCATCCTTTCTACGGCCATTGGTGGAGCAGTTGCTCTTTATTCTCTTGGCACAGATGTATTAGGCTCGCCATTCGAAAATTGGCAACAGGTAGCGCGCGCAGGAGCTGCCACGTGTGTAGTTGGTCTAATCATACTGGCTGTGTATTTCTTGATTGCAAGGCGTGAAGATCTCTTTAGTGGTCTCACGAAGCGTCCGGCAACAGAAGAAATGCCTTCAAGTATAGAATTTGAACCTGAACAAAACGTTTCCACCTCGAATGTGCCTGATGAGGTCCTGCACAATATTGACATGGTGCTTGATGACTTGCTTGCTGGAAAGATAACTCGTGATGAAGCCGCAATGCGCATTCAGGGTATGGTGAATCAAGAAGGAACGCATCTATCAGACATACCTGGTACAAAATAGGAGGTAGTCAGATGAACAAGATATTGGAAATTCGTTGTGATTGCTGTGGCTTGATAGTTGATCCAACAGTAATTGAAGATTGTCCCCGTTGTAAATATCCTGTGAAACCAGATAAAGAGGAGCGTTTTCTGGAGTCATCCATTCATGATCTTCAAAGGGTGTCAACTTATGGGGGAGGAAGTCTTAAAGTTGACGATTTGATTCGCCGTTATCGGTCTCGCTTATATGACTTACGCAATTACACGACATTCGTCGCGCCTGCCGTTCCTCCAGTTACCGTAGGCGCAAAAGCTCCTGTTGCTTCAGGTGTTGCTACACCTTCTTCGCTAAAAGTTCCCGAAAAAGTGAAAGTAGCGACAGCACCTGTTATCCAACCGAAATCACTACCTGAAGAACAAGTTGTTACTACGCCACCAACAAAACCACAACCCCCACGCCATATATTCTCATGGAGGGAATTTTTCGCTGACCAGGCAATAAACATAGTTGCTTCTGTTGGAGCGTTCCTTCTCTTGATTGGTTCGCTGAGCTTTACTATCACGACCTCCAACCTCTTTGTTACGTTCCTGGTTTTGTTCATTGTGCATGCCATTTTTGGTATTACTGGCTTTGTCACCTACCGCTTTCAAACATTCAGGTTTGTTGCTGCCATTTATACCATCATCTTTGCTCTACTGATACCACCGGTTGCATATTCTCTTTATAGATTGTTAATAGGGAGTAATGTACAGTTCTCTGTTCCTGTTTTGATCGCGATTTCAGCCACCTATGCTGCGATAATCTACCTTCTGATGGCTGTCTACCAGCGTTTTATTCCTTTTGCGTACCTCGGTCTGATCGCTTTGCTTGTGGCGGATCTGGCAGTATCTGATGCACTGCACCTGTATTATTGGTGGTGGCCAGTTATGGCGATGATACTGACAATTCCCGCAACAATCTCTTTGAAGCATGGAGGCGAAGACACGTGGCCTTTTATAGGTCATTGGGGAGTGTTGCGGGATCCCATACGCTATGTAATGTTTCTCATTGTAGGTGCCAGTTTATTGAGTCTCTGTTTCATGATGGTGTATTCGCTTGGGATTGACTTTAATGGTTCACCTATCAGTGAATTACGCTTTTCAATATTGTGCATGACGCTTTTATTATTGATTTGGGCAACTCTCTCAATTTGGATAGCTAAATGGACTAGCCTTGTTATTGTTCTTGCCTTTTTAGTTCTAGGTTCAGTACTGGCTTTTTGCTACGTATTGAGGTTTGAAGTAATCGGATACGCGCTGGCTTTAACATTTGTTGCACTGCTTTATCATGGCCTGAACAGGTTTGCTGGGCAACGGCTAGAGCCGTTTGGGATTCTTAGCCTCGGCCTAGATCAAATCGCATTAGTTTTGGTGCTCATCGTGCCTTTGATAAGCTCACCTCTTTTACCATTGCAACTTTATGCTTCTGCGTTATGGCACATCTTTGGACTCAACTTCCTTGGTATACCAAACCAGTTGGCGCACACTAGCTGAACTTGTCGCGGTAGGTCTGGGCATATTACTTACCTTTAGCGTTACGTTCTATCGGGCGGGTTTTGCAAAAACTCCTTCAAAAGCCAGGTGGTGCTGGCTTCTCTTACTGGGAGGCTTCTTGCTCAGTTGGGAGTACAGTATTGTTGTATTGTCCTTCCACATCTCACCTGTCTGGGCATTTTTTGGCCTGGCGCTAGCATTTGTAGCAGGCGCTGTGATCGTCAGGAGGCTTTATAATCCTGCATGGTCCAACCCACTAGATACATTGGCTTTACTGGAGATTGTTTTGACCCTCAGTTTGAGCATCAATCAGGATCAGAATATTATAAGCGCTTTATTACTCTTCTTTGCTGCTCTGCTTTACTTAGTTGTACTTTACCAGAATTGTCAAAACTTGCTCTTTCTACCACTCACTTTCGCTTTGTTGGCAATTCCAACCTTATGGAATAGACAATTGGCAATGCTGCTTTTAGGTTTTGTACTGCCCCTGGCATCAGTTGCTGTACACCGATTTGTCACACATACACGAAATATCACACAAGGGCAGAAGCTGACCGGCCTGACTTTTATACAAATGTGGGAATGGCCTTTGCTGGTTGCCGGTCTTGTCTACGGGATATTATCTTCATTTGTTAATTACGCCAATGGTATGAGTGCTATGCAATTTACATTTAGCATTCATATTCCGATTGCAGTAGAAATTGCATTATTAGCGGTTACATGGTACGTTTCTTCCGCTCTGGTACGTATAAAGCTGTGGCTTATTCCTTCAGTGGGCTTTGCAATAGGCGCTCTACTCATTCCAACCAATTCGTTCTGGGTATTGCTTGTTCTCACACCTGTATTGGCCTTGTCAGGTGTTGCTGTCAGCCGTTTCGCTGATCGTAGTTGGTCTTTACCATTCTACATCGTATCAGTAGTCTCAGCAGTGATTACCGGGTATACAGGCTATACACAGGAACAGTTGCTAGTGACGAGCCTGGCTTTGCTTGGCTTCGCTGCACTCGCCTACATTATTGGTGTTATTGAAAAGAGCGAGTTCGCAATGTGGATTATGCCCGCATTTGCAATATGGTCGGTAATCATCTCAGCTGGTTTCCTGGGTGATCTGTACCGCCCGCCAATTATTGCCCTTGTTTGTGCTGCGCTAGGAGTCTCAGTCAAATATTTTAGACTCGAGCCAATGCCATTTTTCGGTTCAGTGCGTAGAAATAAGTTCCTGACATATGCTCTACCTTTCTATGCTACTGCCTTAGCTGCAGCGATTCTGACAGGTGTATATGGTACGGTTGCAAACATCAATAGCCCATTCTATGGTGCAGTTCCAGATGCATTGCTGATCTATGCACTGGTAGCTTTTGCAGTACTGATTTTTGAAAGACAACCACGCTGGTTGTGGTTGGTTGCTGGTTTTGCCATCTGGAGTACTTTACTCACGTTAGAATTAACTGCCTATTACCTCTTTGGCATCGGACTTGCAATGGCTCTTCTTGGACTGGTCGTAGGATTAGTGTCGAAGCGAATGATGAGCACTTCTTCAATGTCGAAATCTCTGGAACCACTGCGACAATTTACCTGGAGTTGGCCCTGGTATTTGACAGCATTGATTGCTGCAGTATCAATAGGGATGTGGACATCTCTGTTCTTGACGCAACCTGTGACTGGCTTTATTGGTTATAGCATGCTAGCATTCACCATTATTGCTATTGTGATCATGATAGTTGAACGCTTTCCTGAACTACTTGTGTTTCCCGCTGGTTTGGCAGCCGCGACTATCTGGTTGTGGGAGAAACCTCCTCTAGACCTTGTTCCGTTAATGATAGCATATAGCTTACTTTGCCTTGTGGTCTTCGCAAGTCAATTCACCTGGAAGATTATTCCTCCTGCCTCGCGCTGGGTACACCCAGCAGTCCCACATACATTACTCGGATTAGGTGGTCAGACAATTGTGGTGTTGAGTATCATCATTCAAGGCGGACTCACCTCGAATGGCCCAACGCTATTGGCGATTGTAGGAGCTGGAGCTTTGCTTCAACTGGCACTATTGCTTCTCTGGTATGGTTACTTGCATACTGGAATTGTTGCTAGTATGAACATCTATGAAAACAACACACAGAAAAGTCTCGGCAGTCAGCAGCAGGCCAAAATATTACAGCACTGGTGTTATTACGTGGCTGGTTTATTATGCTCTTTGGTAATTTCCTGGGAGTTGTTAGCATTTGGCCAGACAAGAATAGATATTCTCCTGTTGGCACCTGCCAGTTACCTCTCAATTGTCTCACCATTCGTCATGCGTGATCAAACTCTTCCCGGACGACATTGGGCAGGACAGGTCGTTGCAGTATCAGGCGCAATCTTGCTTTTGCTTCCTGCGCTGTGGTTTAGCTTCAGTTATAGCAATCTATTGCCAACGCTCGTCCTGATAGGGGAGTCCCTGGCTTTACTTCTGTTGGGAATCGCAACTCGTGTTCGCATCTTCATCCTTAGCAGCGCTGCCTTATTATTAGTGGGGGCATTGAGGGCGCTCTTCCTATCAACACCTCCCTCGCTTTTTCTCATGTTACTTGGAGTGATACTGGTTGTAATTGCCACTGCGCTTTTCCTGGTGCGACGTAGACTGAAGATAGCCTGGACTCAATGGGAATAAGTGAATCTAAATCTTTGTGCCTGTGGTTGTAGAAATTGCTCCTACGTGTGGTATGATGGGGTCAATTCAACTATTGGAGGGAATAATGGAGCTTTCACTACGACTTGATACGTTGGGGATGGTGGAGTTGCGCTACTTACGTGGTAGAGAGCGCTACCGAGACTGGCCTCCGTTTCTTTTTGTAGCGGCCTCAAGGCAGGCACGTATTCTTGCGTATATGAATTGAGAGGTGGTTGAGCAACTGCACCAGCAGATTCTGGCTGTGGAAGAAGCTGCGGGTCTTGGTTCGGACGATGAAGATGAGGATGAGGATGAAAATAGAGAAGTAGAAGAAACAGGCGAGAACAAAGATATTATGTCGGGTGAGCGAGAAAATACCCCTCTCTCACCGGCCTTTGCGCAGGCACTTGAGCGGCTCAACGATCTTGCGCGCCAGCGTTTACCAGATCCTGGCAGCAGTGTCGAATTGACCATCGAAGATCTAGAAGACAATGATATTACGTTAGGGGATGAAGAAGAAGATGCCCTTGAACAACTGCAAGACGCCTTTGTTCAAATGATGGAGGTTGTGCGTGAATTGGCTGAGGAGCTTTCAACTGATGCACTAAAGCTCACAGGCCGTTTCCGTTGTGCTCGTATCGAAGTGTTCTTTACTCAAACTGAGACAGACGAAGAGAGTGAAGAAGATCATGAGGATGTAGAGAGTATTGTGAGTGAAGAGAGTCTTGGAGTTGAAGAAAGTCTGCTCCAAGTTGAACTTGCGCTGGTTCTACGCCTTTATGAAGAAGGACATTCCAGACCCGATGATCTTCCAGCAGTAGAGCTGCAACTCGATGTTGACGATTTTGAAGGTCTACACGAATCATTAGATCTGGCTCTTGATAAAGAAAGGCGTAGTAGCCGTCGACGCCGCTAAGGATTATTTTATGTCGCGTAATATTACCATTGAAGACCTGTACAAGTTTAAGCAAGTCAGCAGGCCGCGTATTTCGCCTGATGGTGCAGCGAGTAGCATTTGTTGTCACAACGATAAATGAGCGAAAGCAGGAATATCATTCTTCCATCTGGATGATCTCTATGGATGGAGGAGAAGCGAAACGCTTTACCAGCGGATCATCCAATGCTCATAGTCCTTGCTGGTCACCAGATGGGAAATGGCTTGCTTTTGTTGCTGATCGAGAAAGTGAGCCTGGTGATAAAGGGCAAGTAGAGCCGAAAAAACCAGGGAAAACAAAATCGCAAATCTGGCTGATCCCAACCAATGGCGGTGAAGCGCGACAACTCACGAATATGCAACATGGAGCATCAAGTCCTGTCTGGTCGCCAGATAGCGAACATATCGTATTTTCTGCGCAAGTGGGACCTGCTGATGAAGAAACTGAAGATGGAAATCCACTTCCCAAAGTGCGTGTCATTGATCGATTATGGTACCGTCTCGATGGAGTTGGCTTTATCTATGAAAGACGTAACCACCTCTTCCTGATCGATGTCGCTGGTGGTGAAGCACGACAACTCACCGAGGGTGATTGGGATGATACTGATGCAGCGTGGTCTCCTGATGGTTCACGAATTGCGTTTGTCTCCAGCCGACAAGAAGACCGCTGGCGCTTTCCCTGCCCTGACATCTATACGCTCAGTATTTCTAATGTAAAAGCGGGTGATTTGAAGTGTCTGACCAATTGTTCTCTTGTCTGTAATACGCCTTCCTGGTCACCAGATGGCACGACAATCGCTTTCACAGGGGGTCTCAAAATTCACTCGGGTGGGCACTTAGATCTGTACACGATTCCTACGAATGCCGAACTAGGCTCCGCTACCTGCCTGTCGCAAGATTTTGAGGGTACCTTTCAGGATTGGACGAATAGTGATGTTGGCGATGAACATCTCACCCCAGCTCCCACATGGTCAAATGATGGAAGAACATTGTTCGTGCTTGCAAGTCACAGGGGTGCTTCACGTATCTACACTATACCTACAATTGGTGCAGGTGTAAATCCATCAACACTTACCACGGGCGAACTCCATGTGCGTGATTACAGCATCGATACTTTGAATAGCAGAATAGCTTTACTGATTGGCAATCCAACACAATTACAGGAAATCTTTGTGCGATCATTAACGTCAGAAAGCGAATTGCATCGTTTGACGACATTCAACGATGCTTTGCTCAGTGAAATGGACTTATCTACACTGGAATATATGCCTTATACAGGTGCAGATGACTGGCCGATAGATGGCTGGATTATGAAGCCACGCGATTTTGATACATCCAAAAAATATCCATTGATCGTAGAGATTCATGGTGGTCCTGCAACCCAGTATGGCTATGGCTTTTTCCATGAGATGCAGTTGTTGACTGCTGAGGGTTATGTTGTTCTCTTTACTAATCCACGAGGAAGTTGTGGTTATGGGCGTGAATTTTCTTTAGCTGTGCGTGGAGCGTGGGGTGAAAAGGATTCGCAAGATATTATGGCCGGGGTGGATGCTTTATTGCAAAAAGGCTATATCGACGAGAAGCGTATGGGTGTTACTGGCGGCAGTTACGGAGGCTACATGACAAACTGGTTGATTGGACATACTGATCGTTTTAGAGTAGCAGTAACTGATCGCAGCGTAACAAATCTAGCTTCCGACTTTGGCTCTTGCGACTTCGGCTGGACATTTGCAGACGATGAACTCGATACAACTCCGTGGGATGGACTGGATAAATACATGCACATGTCCCCTATCACGTACGTTAAGAATATTCATACTCCTTTACTCATTATTCATAGCGAGCAGGATCTGCGATGTAGCATCGAGCAAGCAGAACAACTCTTTGCGTCACTCAAATATCTTGGGCGCGAAGTGCTCTTTGTGCGTTTTGAAGGCCAAAGCCATGGGCTGTCTCGCGGCGGTCACCCGAAATTACGCATTGAGCGTTTACGGCACATACTAGGTTGGTTCGAGAAGTATTTAACCTAAAGCGTGTTTGGTGGATATATCTTGGTAGGGACTTTATGGATTCAACATACCAATCTTATTGCTTCCAGCTTCAGTGAACCACACCGAATTGTTTGCTCCCAGTACAACGCCCAGAGGTAAACTTCCACTACTTGGGATGGCATACTCGATGAAGCGTTTAGCCGCGGGATCAAGATTTGCTATTGCATTCCCAGCGGTAATCGTTACCCACACCTGACCTCCAGGTGTAATGGTGATCCCATATATACCGCCAGATGAGGGTGCATAATATGGTGTGAAAGTAGTAGTTTTCGGATTGAAGCTTAGTAGAAGACCAGTTGAAAACGAAGTAGTCCAGATGATGCCATGGGGATCGGATGCGATCTCCATGAGCGGTGTTGATGATCCTTGCATGGAAAAGTAGCTGATCTGACCTGTTTTCGGATTCAGGCGACCAATATGATTTGTACTGGCCTCCGTGAACCAGATATTTCCCTGTGGATCGATAGTTATCCCGTATGGATTGAGTGATTGAGACGTCTTTGTTTTTGTAAGGAAATATTGTTGAGTCTGCCCGCTTTGCATATTCAGTCGACCTACAGCGTTCGCATTTAATTCTGTAAACCAGATATTGCCCTGATTATCAAGCACCAAGTCGTTTGGTGCGCTTGGGAGTGTAAGAGTTTTGCCAGGAACTCCTTGATCAGGAAAGGCCAGAGTGGGTAATGGATACGTCTGAAATCGTCCACTAGCAGGAAAGTAATGGCCGATATAATTAGCATACTGCTCCGCAAACCAGATTGTATCATCAGCAGCAACTACAACTCCCATAATTCCTGAACGTCCGCGGGGTGGTGTGATCTGTTGAAATTTTTGCGAGTGGGGATCGAAGTCAGCCAGAAGATTATGGCCCATCTCACCGAACCAGATACGGCCTTTGTGGTCAATGGCAGGTCGCATTAGCCCGCTATTTGGCAGTGGTAATGAATACTCCTGGAAAGTTCCACTTGCTTTTAATGATGATGTAGTTTTAGGTTGTGAATGGGCAGTCGGTGAGTCGATAGGTCCTACGTTTGATGTTGTTGATGTGAACGAATCACCACAGGCTGCAATAAGAAATGTGAGGAGGAGTAAAATAGGAAAAATTGTTAAACGTTTCAATTTCATAAACATGGGACCTGTTATTGTTTTCTGGCTGATCAAAAACCTGTTACTCTATAGTAATACGTTCGAAGGTTATATCCTACTCAATCACAACGCCGAGTACTCCGTCATCCACTAACTCTTTCAGATGTGCTTTTACAATTGTGTTTTGCCAATTCTGGTTTGTTGTGTCGGCCAATCCATCCACTTCAACACGCAGGTAATTATCTGTCAGGCCCTCCCAACGTCCATGCTTGTAGCTTTCGAGAAGAACCTGTGCGGTTTCACCCAGGAATTGTTGTCGGAAACGGCGTACGTCCAGGTCGTTTAGCGCAAGTAAACGTCTCGCTTCGCGCTTTTTTGATTTCTTCTTTAACTTGCCCTTGCATGCGGGCTGCAGCAGTGCCCAGTCTCGGTGAGAATCGGAAGATATGCGCTTTGGCAAATTGTAATTCCGTAGCTAGCTGGTAAGTCTGATCAAAATCACTATCGCTCTCACCAGGGAATCCTGTAATAATGTCGGTGCTGATTGCTATACCTGGAACAAGTTGTTTGGCTGTCGTAACAATTTTGTGGTAGCGCTCGCTGTTATAGCGACGTGCCATACGTCGTAATATATAATCCGAACCGCTTTGCATGGGTAGGTGCAGATGACGACACATGCGAGGGCTTTCCCAAAGTTCCAACCATTCAAGGCGAAAATCTTCTGGCTCGAGTGAGGAAACACGTATGCGAGGTATATCAGTATCATGCAATAGAGCAGCTATCAGGTCGCCGAGGTCGCGCTTTTTGTCAGTATCAGGATGGTAGTCTCCCAGGTGAATACCTGTAAGCACAATCTCTTGAAATCCTGCCTTCGTCTTGCGTTGCACGTGTTCAACAACTGATTCGATGCTACGACTGCGTGAACCTCCTCGAACGTATGGAACGATACAATACGTGCAACGATTATCGCACCCATCCTGCACTTTCATCTGTACACGCGTTCGTGTATGTAGTCTTGAATTGGCTGCTGCTGGTAAAGTTGCGAGATCAGAAACCAGTGATATTCGCGAGAGATTGTCGGGCTTGGGTTCCTCATCTGCTCCAATAAATTGGAGAGAATTATCACTGCCAATATGCTGATTCTCCGCATGAAGAACTGGCAGGAAACGTTTCTGTGCATTTGAATTAAGTGCATTAGCGGCTTCATTCTCTGTTTGCTGTGTAGTGATTGGAGAGTATTTCAGTTGTGTATTAATGCTATCTACCAGTGATTCTTTGTTACTATTGCCAATTACAAGGTCAACGCCAGGTAGCGTGGCAACGGCCTGAGGATTTATCTCGGCGTAACAACCTGTGACGACAAGCATAGCATCAGGACGGCGGCGGCGCGCCTGGTTGATCATTTGACGCGAACTGCGATCACCCATATGTGTAACAGTACAGGTGTTGACAATGTAGATATCTGCCCTGTCGCTGAAGTCACACTGCACGAACCCCGCCGCACTCATCTGTTCACTGATAGCTTCGCTGTCAGCCTGATTCACCTTACAGCCTAGTGTTGTAATTGCAAATGTTGTTTCTGTGGTAATGTGATCGGTCATATATTTCTCATCTGATTGCTTTTAGTATAATACTTTCTCGGATATGCTGAATTAAATCGAGTTGGTAGTGTTTTCCTGGATCAAACTTCAGGCTAGATTATAGCGTATTAAAGGCTTTTTGGCGAGAGCGCATGCAAATCAAACTTAGGCGTATATTTATCTTTACATAACTCAATGATTTCGCTGAGTAGGATTTGAGCGTTTAGTAGCGTTTCGGAGAGTTCTTTGCTATCACGTCCAATGTCTCCAAGCATACGGTCTAATCTCATTCCAAAGTCTTGAGGTTTGAGGTTAAATTGCTCTAAATCCTTTTTAAGTCTTTTATCGCTGACAAAGTACGTTTCGTTGAGTGCATACAGAACTTGAACCATGCTGCTTGCAATTCTTGTAAGGCAACCTGCGACAAAAAACACATTGCCTGTATGAGCTGGTTTTTTTGCAACCTCGAGTGCAAATTCTGCTTGCCACAAAAAGTTATTGATAATATTGCTTTTTAAAAATTCAGAATAGTTGGAAACCTTTGACTTTAAACCTGCAATGATTTTTTGAGGATCAAAGATGACTTTACACATCTGTGTTTCGGCACAATAAATATAGCTATAAAATCCATATGGAGGTTGTTGTAGATAATCGAATTGCGTTTCTCCTCTGTTACATTCGTCGATAATTGTAGAGACGAAGATCTATGTTTCTATAGAGGAAATCTACTCGTTGTCCCTTGATTGTAAGCCACGCTCCTCCGTTCACCCATCTACCCCATCCTCCCAATACCGTCACCTCCGGGTTAGGAAAGTCATTGAGTTTCCTGGGCAATCTTTCTTACGTGGTCGATATCCAGCGGTGTGTGTTCATTGTAATATAAGCCTACATCAATGTCGGAGTCCAGGACGTTGGGTATTTGAAGCCCAGGAACCGCCAAGAACAACGGCTTGCAAGCCTTTCACCTCGGTGAGAGTGACCTACAATATCCTGTAGAAACCCGTTGATATCTATCATACGCTGAGCTCAATTGGATGCATTATGGCTTAAATGATTGGACGGGAAGTGATTCGAGAATGGTCTTCTGGATAAGAGGGAGTGCAAACCATACATTGCCTAATCCGAAAAGGGTACCGGTCAGGACGCGCAGTTCCCATGTACTTTCACGCAATCCGAACATCTGCGTAGTGCCGTCTATAGCCATGGGCAGGATCATCAATATCCAGAGCCACCAGGGGATACCGGGAATACGCTTCTTGCTCAAGACAAAGATCAAACTACCAACAAACATGGAAGCATATATGGAGAAGTTGCGCGCGCACATACCCAGTTGATGTCCAAAAATGTAAAACGAGTGTGAGGGAACTTGCGCGCATATCATATGGAGTGCAAAGAAAATTTGTTTTGAAATTGCATCCAGTCCGAAGTATGAGAGAAATGGAACGCTTAGCGCAGCAAATACCAGTATACCCAACACGCATGTAATCATGGTTGCCCAGTATTGTATTAGAAAGTTGCCTACAAATTGACCGATGTTGTTCATAACTCGGTCCAGAGTTTGCCTTCCTGGCGAATTAGCCTGGTGAGATGTGTTATGTACTTCTTGTATAGCCATGTTGTTCCTTATTCGAAACACTCAACGTAATTGGAATGCCTTAGCTAGCTCTCGAAATTCGATTCGTCCTTCGATAATAGTTTCGTTATTAATGACAATAACAGGGATGCGGTAGCGATATTTTTCAAAGGTCGCTGGATCGCTTCTAATATCGATCTCCGTAAGTTCATAAGGTGTTAACGCTGCAATGTCATCTAGCATGTCTCGCGCTTCTTCACAAAGGTGGCATCCAGCCTTTGTATAGAAAGTCACCTCGAAAGCGCCCTCATCTTGAGATTTCGTCACGTATGTTTCTCCACAAATTGCATGTGCTGTAATCATAATACCATACATGCTGATTTCCGGATACGGTTGCCTGAAATTTTAAAACTCTTGCATTCACTCTTTCTGCCAACTATACTAGTGAGTATCAATCCACTCACAAAACGTCGAAGGAGTTAATTATGAAGCTCGTTAGTCGACAACATGGGTTTCTTCCACATAAAAAGATTGATCATAATTATCAGGTTAAGAAAAGAACTCTCTTCTCATTGTGTGGCCTAATATCCATTTTTTTTCTTCTAATCATCATGCTTTCAGCTTGCGGCGGAGCAAGCGCTACTCCATCGGGACCAACCGTTTCTGCCATAGATAATGCTTTTAGCCCGGCTGAATTACATATTAAGGTTGGACAGACGGTTACCTGGGTAAATAATGGCCAGACTTCGCACACAGTGACTGCTGATGACAACAGCTACGATTCCGGACTTTTTGACCCTGGAGCACAATATTCGCATAAATTTACAAAACCTGGACGCTATCCTTATTATTGCACCCTACACGGTGGGCCTGGTGGATCTGGTATGGCAGGCGTAATCATTGTAGATCCTTCATCCTCCAGTCTTGTTTCGACAGATTACATAGTTCAGCCATCATCGCCACCCCATGCAATTTTAAAGGTTCCAGAGCAATATTCCACCATACAGGCTGCAGTGAACGCTGCCGTTCCTGGTGATTTAATTTCAATAGGTCCAAGTAACAATCCCGATGGCACATACCGTGAATCTGTTAGAGTAAAAACCCCGAATATTACGATACGTGGCCGTGATCGTAATAAAGTGATACTAGATGGGCAATACAATCTCGACGATGGATTTGAGGTGCTAGCTGATAATGTAGTCATCGAAAATATGACTGCGCGCCACTTCGAGGGTAATGGCTTTTATTGGACAGGTGTCAAAGGTTATCGTGGAAGTTATCTGACAGCTTATAATAATGGAGATTATGGTATCTATTCGTATAGCGCTACAGATGGGCAATTCGACAACTCCCTCGCAGCGGGACATCCGGATTCCGGTTTCTATATTGGTGCCTGTCATCCATGTAATGCACTGATCACGAATGTGATATCGGAAGATAATGCGTTGGGCTTTTCTGGTACGAATGCTGGCGGAAATCTCGTCATCAGTAATTCCATCTGGCGGAATAACATGTCTGGAATTGACCCAAACACACTTGATTCTGAACCTAATCCACCACAGGATGGAGATACGATCATCAACAATCTGGTGGAGAACAATAACAATTTCGATGCACCTGCTAAAGTGCTTGAGTATCCCGCCATTGGCAATGGCATTGTGCTCGGAGGTGGCAATAATAATCTCGTCGAGGGTAATAGAATCAGTGGGCATAAGTACTATGGAATTCTGGTAATCTCAAACATTGATAAGAATTTCTGGCAACCAAGCGGGAACTCAGTCAAAAATAATGTGATTACGAATTCAGGTGTTGCAGATCTTGCACTTGCATCTCTCTCAGCAGGGAACAACTGCTTCTCAGGTAATACAGTCTCACGCACTGTACCACCGTTCCTGCAGATCACGCATGCATGTGGCTCTATTTTTGCCAGGGCAGGTGCAGGCGACCTTAGTTCGGTCGTAGTTTTGCTTGACCATTTCATGCAGTCTAATCTGGGACGTTTTCAGGCTCGCAATTGGAAGACTGCATCTCCTCCTACTGATGTTATACAACCTGGGATGCCTGATCCCAATATTGACCTACAGGGCATCCATACTATTACAGAAGGGACACCAATTGATATGACACCAGCCCCTACAACCATATCTCCAAGTATCACCATAGGTGGTCTCGGCCTTGCAAATCCAATTCTAGAATCGATCCTTGGCTTTTATATGTATTTATTGCCCTTATCCCTCTATGCAGTGTGGCTTAGCATAGCGACCTGGGATCTTGTGCGCCGTAGCGATATAAAGAGTGGAGCTCGTATAGGCTGGTTGGCAATTGTCTATCTGATTCCTATTTTAGGTCCACTTGCATATTACCTCTTTGGGAGATCGGAGATTCCGCGTAGTGCCAGACTAACTATCGCATTTGGAATACCTATTACGTTCCTGGCTATCTCTGTATTACTCTTATTTACGATTTCGTGATACAAAGAGACAAGTTAATCCCTGGCTCGTGCACGCTCATGTTGTGTCAGGTAACGTTTACGTAGCCTGATATTTTGTGGGGTGACCTCTACCAGCTCATCGTTATTAATGAAATCGAGAGATTGTTCAAGGCTCATAATAATAGGTGGTGTAAGGCGTACTGATATATCGGAAGTTGAAGATCGTATATTGGTCTTCTGCTTCTCTTTACACACATTCACGACCATATCCATTGGCCGGGCATTTAAACCTACGATCATGCCTTCGTAAACCGGCGTGCCTGGCTCGATGAAAGTGTCACCGCGTTGCTGGGCGTTGTTTAACCCATAGGTTACAGCCACACCGTTCTCTGATGCTATTAAAGCTCCCATGCGAGTGGTGCCAATTTTGCCTAACCATAGCTCATAATTGATCAATAAGCTGCTCATCGCTCCATTACCCTGTGTCAATGTGAGAAAAGCATTTCGGAAACCGATCAATCCTCTTGTTGGAATGTGATACTCAAGACGTACATTGCCCAGACCGTCATTGGTCATGTTCGTAAGCTGGGCTTTACGAGCAGCGAGTGTCTCAGTTAGAACACCTATATATGTGTCTTTTGTATCTATTACCAGGTGTTCAATTGGCTCAATAATGCGTCCGTTCTCTTCTTCTCGCGTAATAACTTCAGGACGAGATACCTGGAATTCATATCCTTCACGACGCATGGTCTCGATTAAAACCGAGAGATGCAATTCACCACGGCCAGATACGATAAATTCGTCGGGTGAATTGCCTTCTTCGACACGTAAGCTGACATTAGTCTCAAGTTCACGATACAGGCGAGCGCGTAGTTGTCTTGAAGTTGGATATTTTCCTTCACGTCCGGCAAAGGGGCTGGTATTGACACTAAAAGACATCTTTAACGTAGGTTCTGTGATAGCTATGGTAGGCAATGCTTCAGGCGTGTCGACATCAGCAATTGTGTCACCAATATTTGCATCTGCTATGCCTGTCAGGGCAACAATATCTCCCGCAATCGCTTCATTAACTTCGATGCGTTGAAGTCCTTTATATGACAGCACGAGATTGATTTTCTGTCGCGCTACAACTCCATCACGTGCAATATGTGCTACGAACGTATTGGGAGAGATTCGACCTCGGACAATACGACCTATAGCATATTTGCCTTTATAGTCATCATAGTCGAGAGCAGCCACAAGCATTTGTAATGGCGCATCTGGATCAACGACAGGCGCAGGAACAGTATTGATGATGGTTTCGAATAAAGGCTCAAGATCAACTCTTTCGTCGTCAGGATGATACATTGCCACACCATCCCGACCAATAGCGTAAAGAATGGGAAATTCAAGGTGCCGGTCAGATGTAGCCAGTTCCAGAAAAAGGTCCTGAGTCCACTCGAATACTTGATCAATTCGGGCATCACGACGATCAATTTTATTGATGATGACAATAGGCTGAAGGTTAAGCTCTAACGCTTTTTGCAATACGAAACGCGTCTGGGGCATTGGTCCTTCAACAGCATCGATCAGTAGTATACAGCCGTCGGCCATGTTAAGTACACGTTCTACCTCTCCACCAAAGTCAGCGTGTCCAGGAGTATCAATGATATTGATTTTTGTGCCTCGATAGATGATAGCTGTGTTTTTTGCCAGGATTGTTATTCCTCGTTCGCGCTCCTGGTCATTATTGTCCATGATAAGCTCGCCCATTTGCTGATTCTCGCGGAAGATATGGCTTTGTTTGAGCAATCCGTCCACCAATGTGGTCTTTCCATGATCAACGTGGGCAATAATAGCAACATTGCGAATATCATCTCTTTTTATTAATCGTTCTGTCTGGGTCATAGCATTTTGAACCTGCATAATGTAATATATAACTCCCCGAAGGCATAAGAAAACCGGACGGTTTGAGTCGCCCGGTGAGAATGTTGATTTTTTTACCGATAACTTCCGCTTACATTGTATCCCTTCAAAGGCATAACGTCAAGTTTGCCGAGTTGTTAAATGATATACTCTTATCAGATTACTTCTCTATCACTTCAGGAGTGCATTCATGTCTAAACCAATTCGTGTTCTTGCCGTTGATGTTGGCACAGGCACACAAGATATATTGCTATTTGAAAGTGGGAAGACGATCGAGAACTGCTTTAAGATGGTTATGCCCTCTCCAACGGTCATTGTAGCAGGACGCATTAAGAGAGCGACTGGAAATGGTCAACCTATTCTCCTGACTGGTGTGACTATGGGTGGTGGACCTTGTCATTGGGCTGCACGAGATCATGCTCTGGCTGGCTTTGCTGTTGCTGTTACGCCTCAAGCTGCAAGTACCTTTGATGATGATCTCACTATGGTTGAACAGATGGGTTTTGAGATAATAGATGATGCTGAAGCAGAGCTAAGGAAAGATTACCCGGATGTAATACATATTAATCTACAAGATTTCGATGCTACTAGCCATTATCAGCGCTTTAAGGTCTTTCGATGTTGATCCTATTGTTGATGCATTAGCTATCGCTGCATTCGATCACGGAGCAGCACCTCCGGGTGTGAGTGATCGTCGTTTCCGTTTTGACTTTATTGCAAAAACAGTGAATGACAATCCAGTTCCAAGCGCTTTTGCTTATCATGCGCAGAATACTCCTACCGATTTAACACGCTTGCGATCGATTTCAGCAAGCGCAGCTCGATATCTGCAATTGAGCGACTCAGATCCTCACTCGCCACTAGTATTAATGGATACCGGTTCGGCGGCAGTTTTAGGAGCATTAGAAGACCCCGTTGTCAGAAATGAGCATAAAAGCCTTATCTGCAACATAGGAAATTTTCATACTTTAGCTTTTCACCTAATGCAGGGAAGAATAGTCGGGATCTTTGAACATCACACAGGTGAGATTGATCGCACACAGCTTGAGCAGATGCTCACGAAGCTAGCTGATGGAACATTAACCAACGAAGAAGTTTTTAATACGAGTGGCCATGGCGCTTTAATTCTTGATGGTTCACGTCATAATGACGTGAGTGGAGACTTCCCCTTCCTGGCAGTGACTGGACCACGACGAGAGATGTTACGAGGATCTAGGCTTCATCCTTACGAGGCTACTCCACATGGGGATATGATGCTTGCAGGATGTTTTGGCTTACTGCGTGCCCTCGCCGATCACGAACCGACTATGGCTTCGTTAATTGCAGCCTCGCTCTTAAAAACTTGAAGTTTCTCCGTTGCTTTGTGTGATTTTCATAACCAATCCCCTTTGACTTAACCATGTTGTAACCGGGTCTTAACCAAATCGCGACCTATTCCATGGTATAAGGTGTGTAGATATTCGTCTTTCACAATCTACAATGCCAATCAAAATATCACGCGAAGGGAGTCTAACATTTGAATATTTCAGTTTTTCAGCGCCGTAATGTCACTATTTTTCTTGTTATTTTGGCGCTGGTATTGATCCTGTTACCAGTAATTAGCATTATTACTGGTGCCCATGCTGCTGGTAATAAAACCAATGCAGGTCCCTATATCTTAAATTTTAAGGGTAATCACCTGAGGTTTGTTCAAAGTTCGGTACAACCTCCTCCTACAGACAAACAGTGCCGTACTCAGATTGGTGTTCCTTGCTATAGTCCGCAGGAAATCCATCAGGCTTATAATCTAAATCCTGTTCTCAATGCTGGCTATACAGGTAAGGGAAAACAATCGTGATCATGATTCTATGGTAGCCCAACGATTAAGCAAGATCTCAAAGTATTCGATGCTTCCTTCGGATTGCCCAATCCCCCCTCGTTCAAGATACTAAGTCCACTTGGACAGGTAGCATTTGACCCTACTAATCCAGATATGCTTGGCTGGGCCGAAGAGACCTCTCTTGATGTAGAATGGTCACATGCAATGGCGCCAGGTGCTAGTATAGTACTGATGACTAGCCCGGTCGATGAGACGCAAGGTGTACAGGGTCTGCCTGAATTTCTCTATCTAGAGCAGTTTGCTGTGAGTCATCATCTCGGTAATATCATCTCCCAGAGTTGGGCTACCACCGAAAATACGTTATTCACAACTTCTGGTGGTAGACAGGTGATCAAAAGCTTTGATGACTTCTATAAACAAGCGGATAGGCAGGGTGTTACCATCTTTGGGTCTGCAGGAGATGCGGGAGTTGCCAATCCGAATGTCAATGGTCAGATCTATCCTTTCCCAACAGTCAACTTCCCCGCCTCTTCTCCATACATTACTGCAGTTGGTGGTACAAGTCTTTTTGCCAGTACCCAGGGTAAATATCAAGCTGAAGTTGTGTGGAATGACGTTTACGGTGCAACAGGTGGCGGAGTGAGTCAGTATTTAAAAGAGCCAGGCTACCAGCAGCAGTATCTTCCTGCCTCAGATCAGGCTTTGCTGAATGGGCATCGAGGTCTTCCTGATATCTCCTTTAATGCCGATCCGAATACAGGAGTGCTAGTCTACCTCGGTTTCAGTGGTATACCATCAGGTTGGTATATTTTCGGCGGCACAAGTGAAGGTTCCCCAACATGGGCTGGAATCATTGCAGATGGCAACCAATTTGCGGGTCACCCACTTGGCTTCTTAAATCCGGCAATCTACCAACTTGGTAGCGGACCGTATTATAGCAAGACTTTGCATGATATCATCCAGGGTAACAACAGCTTTGATGGTATCCCCGGATATATCGCCACACCTGGATGGGATGCTACTACCGGTTGGGGTACACCCAATGTAGCTAGTTTACTAAAGGCTTTAAGCAAATAACAGAAAATACGACTATCTGAAACTCCTTGATAAAGGGAACAAGATCTGTAAGTTATGTGGCTTGCAGGTCTTGCTGTATGTGTAATGGTTTATTTCTTGGGCTGTGAATTGGAATTGGCCTTTTACTCTCATGAGGAGTTTCGCTTGGATGCGGATTTTGAGTGGTTTCTGTCAGCTGTGGAGTTGTTTTGAGAGGCTGGATACGTGAGACTTTTTCTCTGATAAGAGTAATTTGGGAGTGTACTGCTTGCCGTGAATGTTTCAGCTTGCGGGCAATTTCTGAAGGACGTTCACAGTTAACAAGGTACTGGCAGATTATCTCTTGTTTTTCTGTCAACTCGACTAACGGGTGCTCCAGTGCAGTTTTTGCCATATCTTCCAGTTGGCCATACTTTCTTCGGCGGTATTCGTTCAAATCGGTTGGAGAGAACAGCCACCGATCAACAACGCGTACACCTGGGATCGATCCTTTTTCCACGAGGTGCATAAAATGCCAGTAGCTTAAATCGAGTTGTTTCGCTGCTTCATGAGTGGTCAACATACCATTGAGGTGCTGGAGATTATGATGTAGTTCATCGCTCCTAAGGGCCATGACGGACGCCTTTCTTACGGGTTACCGTACTTCAGATGTACCAGAAAAGACCATACTTAGACATGCTGAGTATACCACAGAAGATTTGGAATAACAAGATTCTAACTGATCCATTCCATTTCTAAATGGCCTGTTATGCATGGTTTAAGCGATAATCGACGAGATTTGGGGTTTGACAGGTAGGGGTAACATGAGTCTGGCACTCCAAACCAGTGCCAGACCCAGAGTTTCTAGCTTCTTGGTGTTGGGAAGAGTTGGGGAACTCTGAGAGCAAGTCCCATATCGCCAGCTATTTTTAGCTGACCGCTGAAAAAGGCGCTCTGTGCATCAAGTTTTCCTTCAGTCAACGCAATCCAGTCTTTATCACTGATGGTGAAAGTGACATCAGGCTTCTCAACACCCCCCGTGGCGGGTTCGCAAACTCCGTCGTGTACTTTAAAAGCCCAAACTCCAGCTTGCTCTCCAGTAATGTTCCATTGAAATGTTTTGGTCATACCTGCTGCTGCGGCAGAATTAAAAATTGTGGGCATTGCCTCGAAAATTTCTGCAACAGTTGTCATTTTTAACTCCTTCTTAAAGATTCGCAGGAAAGGCCCCTGCTGGCACTGCCACAGTATATCACATCTTTTTGTCTAAACACGCCGTGTGCAGGCTTAAGATATAACGTTTTACTACCTCTACTTGTTCTTCTTCGGAATGTTCATCGATAAGTTTTACAATAGCGCTGGCCACAACAACACCCTCTGCGAAAGTTATTATTTCGGCAACGTGTTCAGGTGTTGAAATTCCAAAGCCAACTGCGATTGGAAGATGACAATCTTTCGTATAGTCTTTTACTCTCTGTATAAAAGCTTGCAAATCTGTAGGGAGTGTAGCTCGCGCTCCGGTTACACCGTTCAATGCGACACAATAAAGGAAACTGCCATACCCACTAGATGCGATCTTTGCAATTTGTGTAATGCGTTCATCATGTGTAGTTGGTGGAATAAGAAAGATAATTGATAGTCCGAATTTTTGTGCTGCTTGTTGCAAAGGCTCTGCTTCTTCAGGTGGCAAATCAGGGATGATCAGACCACAAACCCCACTTGCGACAGCTCTCTGGCAAAAGGTCTCAAGACCATACATTAGTATAGGATTGTAATAACCCATGAGGACAAGGGGTACATCGCTCCTCGTTGAGATCTCAAAGGCAATCTCAAAACAACCGTTAATGGTCATACCATTTTCGAGTGCGATATGTCCGGCGTGCTGGATAGTAGCTCCATCAGCCAGCGGGTCGCTAAAAGGCAATCCAAGTTCGATGATATCCGCTCCCATCTCTGTTGCGGCTAGCGCGAGCTTTATACTTTGTGTCGCAGTCGGGTAGCCACACATGAAGTAAGGAATGAGTACGCCTCTATTCTCTTTTTGTGCTTGTTCAAAGGCATTAATAATTCGCGTCGCAGGGGTTTGAGGTGTAGTTGTACGTTGCATAGTGTCTCCTAAAAAGGTTTAGATGCATCTGAAATAATTGGATTCTCAGCATCAAGCCTACTATAGATAAAGTTACCGCCAGCAAATGTATGTAGTAAAGAGAGCAAGTCATCTAGAGCCGCATCGACATCCTCTTTACCTTGTTCATGGTGAGCTTCGACCGTAATTATTGCCTGAGTGGTCTCTTGTTGCGCTGCGCTTTGATCACTTTGTCGCCAACACCAGCGACGTGCAATGACAAGTTTAGTGTCGTCAGAAAAAACAACTTCTCCCGGTTCAGGATGCTCTAGTTCATCCTGCCCGAGTGTTGTATACCTTTCTGATCCATCAGCGACATGTACAGTAACCGCTCCATGTCAAAGAGCTGGTATCAAAAACGGCAACTGGCAATGCATAACGAATACTCACCAGATTGCCGAGATCAACAAGCAAGTTGATGCTGGGTATATCTCCTTTTTTGGTCAGGCGGCGTAAAAGCGCTTCAGCAGCGCTGCGGTATTGTGTCGGGTCTACACCAAAACTGCGGAAAACAGCACGCCAGGCCACTAACGATGGAATCTGGCTTAGAGGAGTATCTCCAATGCGTCGCAAAGTACCCTGTTGTTCATCTAATGAAAGCTGCTTGTAAATCTTTTGGTGTCGGACCATTTGTCATTCCCTGTGCGAGAATTACTCCACCAACGACAGTTGGGTAACGTGTCAAAATTTCAGTATCATAATGGAAAACTGTCATTTTTCACTCCTACAATGAAACATGTAATGCTTTTGCGACTGTCAACATATCCTTATCCCCGCGTCCTGACAGGTTCAAAATAATCAGCGAACCAGGTGGAATTTTGCCTTGTTCTCCTTGTTCCAGTAAGTAGCCTAATGCATGAGCTGGCTCTAAAGCAGGGATAATTCCTTCGCACTGGCTCAATGCTTGTAGGCCGCGCAATGCACTTGCATCGGTTACAGAACTGTAGGTTGCGCGACCAGTCTCTTTCATATAACTGTGTTCAGGACCTACTCCAGGGTAGTCAAGACCTGCGGATATGCTGTGTGTATTCGAGTACCTGTCCGTCTTCATTTTGTAGAAGATAACTGTATGAACCATGTAAAACACCGGGACTGCCCGCTACCAGAGTTGCAGCATGCTCTCCAGGCGCAAGACTAGAACCACCAGCTTCTATGCCAATAAGTTGTACTTGCGGTGAGTCGGCAAAAGGATAAAAAATACCAATGGCGTTGCTACCACCACCAACGCAGGCAATCACTTTATCAGGCAAGCGCCCCTCCTGCGCAAGTATTTGTTCGCGAGCTTCTTCCCCGATAATCGATTGAAAATCACGCACGATACGTGGATAGGGATGTGGGCCAACTAGCCGAGCCAATCAGATAAAAAGTAGTTTCAATGTTCGTCACCCAGTCTCGGATAGCTTCATTGATAGCATCTTTAAGCGTGCGGCTCCCACCTGTTACGGAGCGTACTTCTGCCCCTAACAATTTCATACGAAAGACATTGAGCGACTGGCGTTGGATATCGTCCTCACCCATGTAAACGATACATTCGAGTCCGAGCATTGCACACACAGTAGCAGTTGCGACACCGTGTTGACCTGCTCCTGTTTCGGCGATGATTCGCTGCTTTCCCATCCTACGGGCTAGTAACCCTTGACCTAGAGCGTTATTGATCTTATGTGCACCTGTATGTGCCAGATCTTCACGCTTGAGATAGACTTTGATATTCGGAGCTACCATTCGAGAGAAACGCGGAACGTAGTGTAGGGTTGTTGGGCGTCCAACAAAGCTTGAAAGCAACCTTTGTAGTTCAACTTGAAAATCGGTATCATTGCATGCCAGTTCATACGCTGTCTCTAACTCAGTGAGAGCCAGCATTAAGCTCTCGGGAACGAATTTTCCGCCAAAGCTGCCAAAGCGTCCTCGCTCGTCAGGATAGAAATTATGCTGGTAATCTTGAACCAGATCATGAATTTGCATAAGGAATTGCCTCGTTATTTAGAATTTCGTGCATTTTCGACGAATGCCTGTATCTTTTTGATATCCTTTTTACCATGTGTCTCAACACCGCTACTTACATCGACTCCCCAGGGATGAACCTGTAGAATAGCTTCGCTTACGTTTGCAGGTGTTAAGCCACCAGCCAGGAATATTGGTGTGTCTTGTGCTATGGATCGTGCTAATGTCCAATCATGTGTTTCCCCGGTACCGCCCCACTTATCTGTTGGCGTGTCAAGTAAAATTCGCCATGTTGAATGGAAATATGCTTCTGCCAGTTGTGGATGAGATTTCTCATTCAGGCGAAGGGCTTTAATTACAGGTCGATGAACATGTGTGCAAAACTCAGGGGACTCATCTCCATGAAGTTGTACAAAGTGCAGACCTACATCATCAACGATGTGATTGATAAAGTCCACATCCTCGTTGACGAAAATGCCCACAGTATCAGGGGACGTTTGGCCATCTTCGAACGTTTTTAATATCTCTTTTGCTACCTGAGGCTGAATATAACGTGAACTTTGTTCGTAGAACATCAAGCCAAGCAGGTCAACTCCAGCATCTCTGGCTGTAAGAATTTGATCGGTAGTACTTAGACCACAGATCTTTACCTGCACGTTTTCATTTGCTCCTTTAAGCAATGCACAAATCTGTGCAGGTATATCTGAAGATGTGACAAGCGATTCACCGACCAACATAGCCTGAACATCATAGCGAGCAAGGCGATGTGCGTCTGCAGTGGTGTGGATGCCACTTTCGGCTACAACGACAGTATCCTTGGGTATCAAAGGACGTAACTCTCGGATAAGATTTGGGAGTATTTGGAAGGTTTTGAGATCACGGCTATTTATCCCAATAATACGTGCTCCCGCGGAGATTGCTCTCTGTACCTCTTCTGAATTATGTACCTCGACCAGACAATGCATATTCAGATCATGGGCAACGTGGAGTAATCTCTGCAATTGAATCCGATCTAAAATAGCGCAGATAAGCAGGATAGCATCAGCCCCCCAGGCTCGAGCTTCATAAACCTGATATTCATCAATGATGAAGTCTTTGCACAGTATAGGAACATGTACTGCCTGTTTTATTGTTGCGAGGTATTCAAATGAACCGAGAAAGAAATGAGGCTCAGTAAGCACAGAAATAGCAGAAGCCCCATTTGCAGCATATATTTGTGCCAGCTCAACTGGATCGAATTCGGGTGCAAAAATCCCCTTTGAGGGAGATGCACGTTTAACTTCCGCAATCAAACCTATTTTCGATGGTACCATGAGTGATTGTAAGAAATCGCGAGGTGTGCTTTGTGCCAATGCAAGCCGCTGTTGCTCTTCATATGGCACTTTAAGTTTTCGTTGTTCCAGGTCTAATCTCAGTCTGCGAAATGATGCGGTCAAGAAACATGGTTATCCTGCCAACATCTGAGTGTAGTCGATAACATCTTCTAATTTACGTTTTGCTTTGCCTTCGCGCAGCGTCGCCAGCGCTAACCGTGGCTCCTTCAGAAAAGGAACTGACTATCTCGTTTGCCATAAGTGCAACTCCGGCATTTAGACAAATCATATCGGCAGCAGGGCTATGGCTATGACCACTTAATAGATCCTTCAACATTTTTGCGTTGAAAGTTGGTGTAGCTCCCTGGAATACACGCCGGTCGGTTACTCTTGTGTATCCAACCTCCTCAGGTGTAATGGTATACTCACGCAAATCCTCTCCCTTTCGCACTTCACAGATGCGTGTCGGGGCACTTAAAGAACATTCATCTATACCATCTTCTCCGTGAATTATGAAGGCTCTTTTGCAGCCAAGTTGAAGCAATGCTTCACCCATTGTGCGCAGTAATGAGCTATCAGCAACTCCGAGTACCTGATAATGAGTATGCGCTGGATTTGTGAGTGGGCCGAGTATATTGAAAACAGTCGGTATGCCAATCTCGCGCCTTGCTGGTCCAACGTGTTTCATGGCTGGATGGTAAGCAGGAGCAAACATAAAGCCGAATCCAACTTCGTGTACACATTGCGCAACTTGCTCGGGACCGAGATCAATACGCACACCTAACGCCTCCAATACATCAGCACTACCACAATTACTGGTAGCGGAACGGTTGCCATGCTTTGCAACGGATGCGCCTGCTGCTGCGGCAACAATACCTGCCGCAGTTGAAACATTAAATGTTCCAGCCCTATCTCCACCTGTGCCACATGTATCGATCGCTTGTGAAGCTACGTTCTCATTCAAATGTACTCGAACAGCTTTCTGCCGCATTACACGGGCCAGGCCAGTGATTTCCTGCACGGTTTCATTACCAGGTCGCAGGTGCAAAGCAGTCAGAAAAGCTCCCATTTGTGCCGGGGTTGCGACACCCGTCATAATTTCTTCCATGACTACGGCTGCCTCACTTTCGCTCAGCGTAGCTCCGGTTGTTACCTGTGAAATTGCTTCTCGGATCATCTCTTCTTCCTCTCGGCTCAATATGATGTTAAAAAATTACGTAGTAAATCTTTTCCGATAGGAGTCATGATTGACTCAGGGTGGAACTGTACTCCCTCGACAGGGTAAGTACAATGCCGGAGACCCATGATTAAACCGTCTGCCGTCTCGGCTGTAATCTCCAGTTCGGTCGGGAGAGTTGAGCGGTCAACAATGAGGCTATGATAACGATTAGCTTCAAAGGGGATGGGGAGATTGCGAAATACTCCCTGACATGCATGATACATTAATGAGGTTTTGCCATGCATCGGCTTAGGCGCTTGCAAGACATTCCCACCATAGGTTTGACCAATCGCTTGATGACCGAGACAAACCCCTAACATAGGAATGTATGGTCCAAATGTCTTGATAATCTGGCAAGATAAACCTGCCTCAGATGGGGTACAAGGCCCAGGGGAAATGACGATTTGATCCGGACTTATCGATTCGATTTCGTCGATACTTACCTGATCGTTCCGATAGACGTGTACATCTGCTCCAAGTTCTGACAGGTATTGATAGAGATTGTATGTGAAGCTGTCGTAATTATCGATTAATAGAAGCATACGTCTCCCTCCTCTCTTTAGAAATATTTTCGGCTTCATCGAGGGCGCGTAAAAGCGCTTTTGCCTTATTCAAGCTCTCTTGATACTCTTCAGAAGGGTTGGAATCGGCAACGATGCCTCCTCCTGCTTGTATATAGGCACGGCCATTCTGTAGGACCATCGTACGTAAGGTGATTGCGGTATCCAGATTGCCTGAATGACTGAAGTAACCAACAGCTCCTGCATAAATGCCTCGTTGTTCTCCCTCCAACTCGCTAATAATCTCCATTGCGCGAATCTTAGGCGCTCCTGAGACCGTGCCAGCAGGAAAACCTGCTCGCAAGGCATCATAGGAAGAAAGATCAGGTCGAAGTTGACCTGTGACATTGGAGACAAGGTGCATAACGTGGGAATAGCGTTCGATTTCCATGAACTGGCTTACCTTAACGCTACCAGGGGTGCTGACCTCTTCCAACATCATTGCGTCCAAGATCAACCAGCATGACATGTTCAGCGCGCTCTTTCGGATCATTCTTCAACTCATCAGCAAGTTCTTGATCGCGATATGAATCTTCACCTCTCCTACGTGTTCCAGCGATAGGGTGAATAGTAACTTCTCCATCCTCGACGCGTACCAATAATTCTGGTGAAGCGCCAATGATGTGGATATCTTGTAAATCTAGAAAGAACATGTATGGCGAAGGATTAATGGAACGGAGAGCGCGATAAATAGTAAAGGGTGCTGCATTGACGTGACGGCTCAGGCGTTGCGAGAGCACGACCTGGAAAATATCGCCCTCACGGATGTATTCTTTAGCCTTGCAAACCATGGACTCAAATTCAATGGGCGTTCGATTTGATGTTATCTCAGATGCAACGATGTCGGTTTTGAAATCTGGCTCTTCTGGTAAATGAGGCGCTTTCTGAAGACGTTGCTGGATATCTTCGATGATTGCTAAGTACACGCTCATATTCTGCTTCAAGATGAGGCGAGTCAAGGTGAAGATGTGTAACGATTCGAACACGGTGCTTTAGATGGTCAAAGACCAGTACCGTCTCGGTAAAACAAAAGATTGCCAGAGGTAATCCCAATGCATCTTTTTCTGGAACGGGTAAATGCTCGAAACGTGCGGCTGCCTCATAAGCCAGATAACCGACCGCACCACCATGGAAGCTTGGTAGTGAATCATGCTCGATTCCTAACGGATCGATTAGATAGTACTGCTCTAACTCGGCTTGAATAAACACCAGAGGATCAGAACATGGAATTTCTTCTATACATTCTTCCCTGTTCGATCCTGGACGATGTAAAGTCGCTGCGTTGCCTTTATGTTTCATGACCATATAGGGATCAATACCAATAAATGAATATCGAGCAATGTGCTCTCCACCCACAACACTCTCCAGTAAGAAACTATATGGGCCTGAGGCGATTTTACAATAGGCAGAGACCGGAGTTTCCATATCTGCGAGGATGTCGCAGCAGATGGGCAGTAAGGGCTTGCGAGTATGAGCCTTTACTGCCATTTCCTTGTCTCGCAGTTGCCTGATTTCATCGAGAGTTGGATAGTTCATCATTTAACCCAATCCTATTACACCTTTGACATTCTGCAGGGTTGCCGCTGCTATGGGGCGTACCTCTTCTGCCCCTTGTTTGAGAATGTTCTCTAAGGTAGCTGGATCGTTCATCAGCTCATAATAGCGCTTTTGAATAGGTTCCAGAGTTGCTACTAACCTCTCAGTAAGAGCGGATTTGAAGTCACCATAGCCTTTCCCTGCAAATTCTGCTTCAATCTCTTGCTGTGAATATCCAGTCAGGAGTTGGTAGATGGTCAGCAGATTAGTAATGCCAGGACGTTCTGAATTGAATGTTACCAGGCGTAACGAGTCTGTTGTTGCTCGCCCAATCTTTTGCTTGATTGTTTTAGGATCATCCAGAAGATTGATACGAGAGTTAGGATTTGGATCGCTTTTGCTCATCTTGTTTGATGGGTTATCAAGGGACATGATGCGTGCGCCTACTTCGCGAATCTGTGCCTCCGGTACGGTGAAAATCTCTTGCTCGTAATGTGAGTTAAAGCGCTGCGCCAGGTCGCGTGTGAACTCGACATGCTGTCTCTGGTCATCACCAACAGGGACGTAGTTGGTATGGTACAGCAAGATGTCACCCGCCATTAACGCTGGATAGCAATAAAGACCAGTTGGAACCGAATTTAAATTTTCGCCTGCTTTGGTCTTGAACTGTGTCATTCTGTTCAACCAACCCATCGGTGTGAAACATTCCAGAATCCAACTGATTTCACCATGCTCATGCACATGTGATTGGATGAACAGCTTACAATAGCGTGTATCCAAACCACTAGCCAGGTAAATGGCGGCGAGCTGGCGAATACTTTGGCGCAGTTCCTTTGGATCGATAGGCAATGTGATTGCATGCAGATCAACTATACAGAAAAAGTTGTCATACATTGATTGAGTTTCTTCCCAGTTGCGTAGGGCTCCCAGATAATTACCAAGGTGAAGATTTCCTGTCGGCTGTATACCGGAAAAGACACGTTTTTTCACTGGTGTGTTTGCGCTTGCTGCAAATGGTTCTGATTTTACGTTTTGGCTTGTTTCAACAGGCATGTCGACCTCCGTTCTTGTTTGAAAAATGAACAATAAAAAACGCCGCTCTTCCCATACAAGGGACGAGAGGCGTGATTGACGCTTTCGTGGTACCACCCTGATTTAGATTAGCTACTTTCAATATGAAGCTAATCCCTCATTGCCGGATACACTATGATATCCTGTCCTCAGTAACGGGGGACGTTCCGAATGAGTACTACTAGTTCGTTGAATAACGTTCGCTCATTGCTCCCAGGCCCATTCTACAACTGCTTAGTGCCGGTTTCCACCAACTCCGGCTCTCTGCAACCTCGGCAGGTCGTATACTCTTCCTGTTCGTTGTTTTATGATATTCAATTGTTATGTGGAAAGTATACAGAGGGTTTTGTTCTCTGTCAAGTGTTTTTTGTAGTTTCTGGACGTTCCCCACACATGCACGCAAGTGCTGTGAAGATGACTTCTTTCAAAAGTGTCCTACTTCACACCCAAAAAGCGTACTATTTTCTATCTTTCAAGATGATTTTATAGTAATCTTCTGAGAGAGAAGAAAGATTATGCAAGTTCTTGTTTGAGAGAAATAAAGCGTCTCATGATGCTAAGAATAGCGGGCACGATAATTGAGGGGAGGCAACCATGCTCACTGGTCAAATTTTCATACAACTGATCATTATTTTGATTGTAGTACAGGTGTTTGGCTATCTATGTCAATTCATAGGTCAACCCAGGGTAATTGGAGAAATACTGGCAGGACTTGCGCTGGGTCCAACCCTCCTGGGTGCATTGTTACCAAAAGTCGAAGCAACAGTGTTTACTACCAGCGCATTGCCTACCCTACAGACCCTGGGCGATATTGGCCTGGTACTCTATATGTTCTCGCTAGGAACACACATTGATACACATGCCATGCTAAAACATGGACGTAAAGCAACAGTCGTTTCGCTCAGCGGAGTGCTCCTTCCCCTCGCTATGGGCGGCCTGTTTGCGTTCTTTCTCTATCCGGAGTTTGCAGGACCGAAAGCAAATCTGGCATCTTTTATGCTGCTTGTCGGGACGGCGATGGCCATAACTGCATTTCCGGTACTTGCGCGCCTTCTCGAAGAAAGAGGCATGCTGACTTCCAAAATCGGAGCGCTGGCTCTACTGTGTGCAGCTATTGATGATGTCGTGGGTTGGTGCTTGTTGGCGTTAGTAATTGCCATCATTCATGCCACTGGCGCAGTATCAATAATCATAACGCTGGTATTTCTTGTACTCTTCGTGGTAATCATGCTTCTTGTGGTGCGTCCGCTACTGGTATTTGCTGTTCAGCATATTAGATCAAAGCCAGCGCTTATGACGCTCACTATGATCTTGTTACTGCTAGCCGCCACTACGACCAATGCGATGGGTATACATCCCGTGTTTGGCGCATTCATGATGGGTGTTATCTTGCCACGTAGAACGGCGTTCGTTGAGCAGGTGAAGAATATTGACCAGGTAAACTATCTACTGTTTCTACCTCTCTATTTTGTCTATAATGGCTTACGTACACATATCGGACTGATAAACTCGCCTACATTGTGGATCATCTGCATTTTGGTACTGATTATAGCTTGTATTAGCAAGATTCTGGGAGGATCGCTCTCACTTAAAATATTCGGATCATCTTGGAAAGAGTCGCTAACGCTAGGTACATTGATGAATACCCGAGGGCTGGTTGAGTTGATTGTGCTCAATATTGGACTCGATCTTGGTGTAATCACGCCTACATTCTTCGCAATGCTGGTAATTATGGCCATAGTAACAACAATGATGGCGCCACCGCTGTTGTCCTTTCTTGGGTACAGGCAGAAGAACTTGAAAAAGCAAGAATCGGAGGATGTTATAGAGTCATTAAAGTCAGAAAGGTGTCGATTTGAACGAGCAGGCTTGCCCTTGAGGGAAGGTTATCCTCTTGATGCTTGCTCTATGGCCTTCTTCGTGCAATGGCATCTCAATCCATTCATCCCTATAACTCTTGTGAGATAAATCAAATAGTCAATAGAGATATTTTTCTTGGCAAATGTTGAGGTTTTGTGCTAATCTCATTTTAGAACGTATTATGAATACCAACCTGTTAATTAGGGTCACGATACAAAGGGATGGATCTGAGTTGTTACAATTAATCATCTTCTTCATATTATACAATTATCACTAATGCTCATGAGGAGGGCAATACTATCCATGGATACTAAGCAAAAAACACTGGTTGATGCAGATTTCCTGGCATTAGGGATGGGCGGAACAAATATGATGTCTATGTTGTGGACTGTGGCTATGGGCCGTCAAGCCGTAGGCGTCGAAATGCGCGGCGATCCTTTTCTTGGCGTGCATTGGAATATTCGAGAAGACTTCTACCACCAACTTGGCCTGATCGACCAGATGATGCTTGAACGCTACGGCGAAGAAGGCGTGCCTCGTCGTGGAGACGGAAGGATATTTCGACTCGCAGAATGTTTCTATAGCTCGTATACCGTGGCAGGGGACATCGTAGCCGATGAGATCATCGACGGATTCGACTCGGATCAGCATATCGTAGGAACTATCCACGACGTTGAATTCATTGATGATCGCTGGCGAGACGGCTTACCTAATCGGGTCATTACCGTATTGGATCCGCCTATTCCACCGAATGAACCTGATCCTGGAAAGATTCGCACCAATATGGTGGAAGTCCTCGATGGTCCGTCCACGTTTCAAGCTGAAGCAGCCTCTATACAGAAGTTGCTACGTCGCTACCTGGAATTGATTGAGCAGATTGACCTGGAGAACAACCGAACACCACGAGTTCAGCTGTTCACCCATCACCGTGTGCTCCCGGCTGAAGGCGATGGTTTCATCCAACGTCCTGATGGCCGATTGCAGATTCGCATTGAGGCTCTCAAGGAATTCGACTTCAGAGGACAGTTCGTCCGTGTTCGCGAGCCTGGCAGCGAGATCATTGATCTGGGTGTGCCTGAACTGTTCATGATAGCTCAGGGGTTCAGCAGTAGTGATGCTAAACGTCTGGGTTTCGAACAACACGATGTCCAATACGATCATGAAGACGGGCGTGGATTAGTAGTGGCACAAGCAGACTTTCTGGCTGGTCTGGTTGAAGTGCTCGTTGGTGGACGTTTGAGAAGGCGTATCTCCTCAGCATTCGATAAGGATGGTATGGAATACTGGGTGCGCCAGATCGCGGTAGGCCATGAGAATGATCCAGAGGTAGGTTGGGTTTTGGTTCAGGTACCTGATTTCCAAACCTTTGATCCTATCGAGTCTGGCCTCCTTCCCGAAGGAACTGATCCTAATTCTCCAGAGTTCTTTGCTTCCTATCAGCAGTTGATTTATGACTACTATATGAAGCAAGCTGCTGAGATTCTGGAAATTTCCAGACAAGAACTAATGAAGGTTCAGATGATCTATGGACCAACACTGTTTAGTCTCATAGAGCGAGTCGGAGACGATGCGATGGTTGCTGCCAACGGCGTGGTGGCAGGTGATTCCTTCGGCAATGGCCACTTCCTGACTAGTGGTGGGGCGATGGCTGGAATGGTTGGGCACAGTGCACGTGTCCTCGAGTATTGGCGGTCGCGAGATGCAGGTATTTCAGTAGCCGATGCGTTGCGACGACTCGCTGATAAAATCCGAGAAGACACTCATGGCTGGCTTGAGGTGAGCGCGAAGGAATACAGCCAGGCTGCACCGATCAATTTTGGTGCTGAACGCATTGAACAGATTAGTAAAGCGAGTGGTATTGCCAGTAGTGCACGCGCTAACTCGATTGACTCCGCTCGTCGTCAGCGTCATGCACTCATTCCCCTCGATCCATCCAACTGGAGAAGGTTATTCGTTCGCAATGGCAGAGTGCTCTCAGCTCTGCCAGAACTTGTTGATGATCATCCCCTTCAACGACCTGAGCACGAAGGCAGTCTGCTTGCAGTATTAAAGACATTACCAGTCATGCAAAAGCGAGTGAGCGCACAGCTCGACCTGGATCAGGAACTGTCAGAAGGTGAAAAGACCCTGCTCCGGCCCATGCTTAACATAAATCAAGGATTATCGGTAGGTGAGCAGAGCCAGCATCAGTCTAAACTCAGCATCGGATCAGTAGTTTCTGAAAGCGCCACAATTTATGCATTCCTGGACATCCAGCAAAACGAACAAGTTATGCAACACATCGCAATCAAAGAAAATCAGGTAGTTGTAGGTCGCGCCGATCCAAAACGTGGGATCACACCGGATATCGACCTTACACAGTTCGATACCTCGAGTACAGTTTCGCGCCAACATGCTCGTATATGCGTTGATAATAGCTACTTCTCTATTGAAGATCTTGGGAGTCGAAATAAGACTCAGCTAGGCAATGTGGCGTTAACACCACAAAATCCTGAAATACTTCATAATGGAGACGTAATAAGCTTTGGTTCGGTAAAGGCTACCTTTCGCTTACTTGGAACGAGTTCGCTTCCAGAAGCCTTTTCACAGTCGTAGCTGTCCTTGATCTATCTTACTTCTTAGGTGTAAGGACTGCAATGTTGTGGAGATTAGATTCCTCAGCATGTTATCTTCAAGCTGACCTTGCATTCCTGTCTCGATCGGAGGACTTGAGATTAGAAATACACAGGACAATTCGTCATATGAAAATTTTCATTTGTGAGTTGTCGAGATGTGTATCACATCCTCGTATGCATACGATTACTACATCTTTATTAAATTTTCATCATAAATAGAGGAGAAGAATATTAAGAAAATGTAGGTTGTCAAATCTCTCCTTGATAACGTGATGACTCTTTCCTCACATCATCCCAGAAAACATCGCGCCAGCGAAATTTAGACAACCATGGGTTCGGCTTTCCTTCGACAGCATCTGCAATCAGACCTCCAAGAATGGGCGCGAACTTGAAGCCGTGTCCGCTATCCCCAGTTGCCACAGTAAGACCTTCCTGTTGAGGATGGCGACTAATCCAGAAATCTCCATCAGGAGTGTCAACATAAAGACAACGGCGCGTAGCTACAATATCAGCATCGTATAAATTTGTTAAAGCTGTAGCTAAGAAAGCCCGTAAACGTTCGGAATCACTATCTGTCACTACTCGCTCATCTTGCTCAGGATGAAGTACCTGACCAACGCCATGATTAGCTATTTTGACTACATTCTCGCGAGGATGAAGTGGGAAACCATACCAGCCCGTCTTTGTAATATCGGCAGTAAAGACGACAAAATCAGGTGGGGTAAAGAGCGTAGGGTTGGCAGGCTTAAGGTGGAAGACAGGATGTCCTGTGACCTTCACGATGGGTGCTAGATCAGGTACAAGTAGAGGGGTCCATGCACCTGAGGCGATAACGACATGTTCGGTATGAAAAGTGTTCCCCGAACGAGTGCGTACCCCTTTTATGTGGGATCTCTCCTCAATCAGGGTTTCGACTCCTTGATCAGGGTAGAGCATGACGCCTTTTGACTGGGCATGTCGAACGAGGGCGGCTACTACACGCCTGCTTTCCACGTAGCCTCCTTGCGCATGAAAAAATCCATCGACAAAAGTCTCTGGTTTCCAGGCAGGGAAACGGGAAGAGATTGCATCGCCAGAGAGGCGTTCAGGAGTGTGTCCTCTTTTAAGAAGCAATTGAAAACTTTCATATTCGTGACTACCTGGATGCATGGGAGTGGCTGAAAGGACGAGTACACCTACATCATGGAAAAGAATATCCCCAAGTTCCACATTCCACTTGAGCCAGCCATTATATGCCTGCTCTGCCATCGCCATGTATGTTTCATCAGCACCATATTCCATTCGCACAACCTTACTGATATCAGTTGAAGCAGCTAAGGGATGTGGTAGAGGGCCAGGGTCAAGTATGGCAACATGATATCCACGTGCCTTCAATTCTAGCGCAGTCGTGATCCCAAAAATACCGGCACCAACCACAATCGTATCAAAAGCATTCACGTTAAGCATAGACGAATCTTATCCTTGATCTCCTGTAGTACCAACCCGCCAGTGTATCAACTTCATGAGATGCTGGCACCAGGTGTAAACAGACAGTAAAAAAACAACGTTTTTCACATCACAATTGTACATTACCCTGGTCGTGAGAAAGTTGCTTGGCTACTCACCGATCAGCATGTAGATAGATATTTACTCTTATGAACTTCCAGAGATCTAACAAGTTGCAATGAGAGAGTAAGACTCCCACATCGATCGCAAGGTATTCAATCGCTTTGTGCGCCGCCTTGATCTGGCCCATTCCCAATGAAGAAAACACACAAAGGAAGTACACATTGTGTAAGGCAGGTACTGACTGAAATGCAAGGATGTTCTTCAAACTTGACTCAAAGTGCAAATCGTGTCAAATCACAAGGTAACTGAAGAGGTAAGCTATCAATGTGCTCGACGCATATCTCAAATAGTCAACACTGTTCTATTTTGGAACGAATACTCAAAATTGCCAGTACAACATGGGAATGGTGTTATGAAAATTGGGAGTTTGTTGTGATGATGGAGCTTTGTATTGTGATCTCGTTGTGTAGTCGGTATTGTACTTAATAGATTAATAGGGGGTAGAAATGAGAATTCTACCCCTTGAGTATCCTAATAGATTCTGCTGATCCCGACGAGTTATCTGATTGAGAAGAGGCCAGGGAGGAAGGAACAACTATGGGACAACCAGAAAACACTCAATTTGGGGAGGAATATTCTGCTGCTCTGCCTGCAAAAGATGATCAAATAGCCCTGTCATCACCCGAGCCGTTTGCGCGTTCTGCCTGGATGAGGCGCCTCATTATCGGGTTGACTATTCTCACCTGGCTCGCGATAGGTGCAGTAGTGCTTGCAGTGGTTGGACACTTCATTGGGATACTGATTTTACTGATCGCTGCCGGGCTCCTGGCCTATACTATCTATCCGCTCGTGCTTTTACTCCAGCGCTTCATGCCGCGCATGCTGGCCATTGTAGTGGTCTATCTTGTGGCATTGAGCGCTTTGGCTTTTCTTCTGTATAGTCTTGTCTCATCTGTCGTACAGCAGTCTGTCTCATTTGTTCCTTACTTTCAATATCTGCTGTCCCCGCTGGGACTACGTCAGCTCCAGCCTTTCATAGAGACGCTCAATAAACTTGGTCTCACGCAGGACCAGCTTAGGGTATTCGGAGCGCAAATCGCAGGCCAGTTGCAGGGGTTGATTACCCAGGCTGTTTCAGTGCTAAATAGTATCGTCAATGTCATCATCAGTGTGGTGGTGATTGCCGTGCTGAGCATCTACTTCCTATTGGATGGCGAGCGTATCATTTATTGGCTGCAATATAAGACGCCGCTGACGCAGCGAGACAACATTAACTTTCTGCTTAGTACCATGCACCGATCGGTTGGCGGATATTTTCGCGGCCTCTTGCTCCTGTCGACGATTGCCGGGGTGAGCATGGGGCTTATGCTGGCGCTGTTTGGCGTGCCATACGCGGCCTTACTGGCGGTGGTGATGTTTGTCTTCATGTTTATCCCGGTCATCGGAGGGACCCTTGCTCTGCTTCTCTGCAGCATTCTGTCGCTATCGCAGGGATGGGTGACGGCGCTCATCGTCACCATCCTTGGCATCTTGCTGCAGTTTCTCATAGGACAGTTTCTAGCGCCGCGTATAATGGAGAGTACGGTGAAAATTCATCCGATTGTGGCGATTGTGGCGATGTTTGCCGGCATAGAACTGCTGGGGATGGGACTGCTCGGCGGGTTCATTGCCATCCCCCTGGCTGGCGTACTCCAGTCCATCCTCGTGGCATATTGGGATAGGTGGAAGAAGACCCACCCTGAAGAGTTTTCGTCGGAATCTGGAAGCGTAACAAGCAAGAGTAGCCTTCGGCGGTATGGGCAGCGGGGCCAAGGACGGCGAAGAAAGTGATCACGCGGCTGGTGTATTCTGCTGACAGAACTACGTACCACTCGACCAATACGGAGAGACCGCCAATCTATAATTGGCTCATGCAAGGTTCATGTTAATCACTTGAAAATTCTCATGTTTGAAGTTGTCTTTGAACATCAAAGGAAAAACGAAAGTGATTTTCCCTTCACCAAAGCTTACATGATCCGTTTTGAGTAAGGCAATTTGATCGGCAAGAATAATAGTCGCTTCATAGTGACGAGAGAACGATTACGTTTTCTGCGCGAGTTGTTTGGTATGCATCTCAGACCAGATAACCTGGTCGATGAATATAAAAAGCTGTTGAAAATAGCAGATCTGCCAGATATTCGTTTTCACGATTTACGCTACCGAGTCGCAACTGATCCTCACGGAGAAGAAAGAAAGAGCGCGTCGTTTCTGCTTCTTCAAACAAGTGCGGTTGTAGTGGCTGAAGAGATGTGATATTTCCGTGACGCTCAATAAGCCAACTGTGATGATCTCGTGAGTCCAACCCGGTATACTTCCGTAAGAACTGTTTTGCAGTGAGGATGAGAACCGCTTCGATGTGGAGGAAGGAAGGAGGAGTTTTACTACTATGTCAGACGTACCGACGGGGAATCACGATGAGAAGGGCCCACATGTGTCTCACCCGGCTTTCCATGGAGATGAAACGTTCCTGAGCACTCATCCCTGGATACGCCACTACGAGCAGGGAGTTCCTGCGCACATCGATATTCCAGAGCATCCCCTGACCTGGCTTCTTGATTGTGCCAGTGAGCTGTATCCCAACCACACAGCGTTCATCTACTATGGGACAAAACTGACCTACGCCCAGTTCTCCCGCTCTGCTCAGCGCTTTGCCTTCGAACTGCAACAAATGGGCGTGAGAACGGGAGATCGGGTGGCGATTGCGCTGCCCAACATCCCGCAGTATCCTATTGCCTTCTACGGCGCACTCAAGGCAGGAGCCGTCGTCGTTCCCACCAATCCTCTCTACACCGAGCGCGAAATGCAATACCAGCTTGCAGACTCGGGGGCGCGGGTGATGGTTGTGCTGGACATGCTCTACCCCATAGTGCGGGCTGTGCGCCAGCAGACGGCCTTGGAACACATCATTGTTACCAGTCCCGCTGACTTTTTGCCACCAGCGCAACGCGTACTCTATCCTCTGAACCAGTGGAGGAACAGGAAGCTAGAAGCGCATCTCACCAGCAAAGAGCTGCATGCAGACCCGACACTGCATGTCATGCCTACCATCCATGAAGCACAGACGAGAGACGAGATCGCACCGTTCAGTTCGCTTGCGCCTGTTGGGGCTTCGGATCTCGCCGTTCTCCAATACACAGGTGGAACGACAGGACCCTCCAAGGGAGCGATGCTGACGCACCGCAACCTCCTGACCAATGCCATGCAGACCCGCTCCTGGTTCCCCAAAGCAGTTGCAGGAGAAGAAGTCATGCTGTGTGTGGCTCCGTTCTTTCACGCATATGGCATGACCGTCTGCATGAACGCCTCCTTGCTTCTCGGCGCAACGATGGTGCTGGTCCCCCGTTTCAAGCCGAAAGAGGTCGTGAAGGCCATCCGAGAGTACCGCCCCACGCTCTTTCCTGGTGTTCCCACCATGTACCTCGCACTCATGCGCGAGGCGGCTCGGCATCCGGAGGACTTCACATCGATCAAGTTTTGTTTCAGTGGCGCAGCTCCACTCTCGGCGCAAGTGCAAACAGACTTCGAAGCCATCACGCATGGGAAGCTTGTCGAGGGATATGGGCTGAGCGAGGCGGGACCGGCGACACACGGCAATCCGTTCACCGATGAGTGCCGCACAGGCAGTATCGGCCTCCCTCTTCCCGGTGTCGATGCAGCCATTGTCGATCAGGAAACGGGTGAACCGCTGCCCATAGGCTCGATAGGTGAGCTTGTCGTGAAGGGATCGAACGTGATGCAGGGGTACTGGAAGCGCGAGGAGGAAACCAGAACGGTTTTCCGCGACGGCTGGTTGCGTACAGGTGACCTAGGAAAGATGGATGCGGATGGATACTTCTACCTGGTGGAGCGAATCAAAGATGTGATTATCACCAGCGGTTTTAACGTGTTTCCACGTGAAGTCGAAGAGGTCTTGTTCCAGCATCCCGCTGTCGCAGAAGCAGCCGTGGCAGGGGTTCCTGATGCATACCGGGGTGAAAATGTGGCGGCGTTTGTCGTACTCAAACCGGGAGTGGAAGAATCCGAGAACATCAGGAAGGAATTGATCCAGTTCTGTAAGTATGAGTTGACGGCATACAAAGTGCCGAGGACCATCGTGTTCCGTACAAACCTTCCCAAGTCTTTGATTGGGAAGGTCATACGACGCGAGTTACTAAATACCGAGTAGGGTTCTTAGCATTGCCAGCGTTGCGCTTGCGGGCATACCCATCGGCAAGCTGGTTACGCTCTAAGGGAAGAGAGAATCACGCTTGCCTAAGCGTGACAGCCTACCCATCCTGAGAAAGGTAATTCACACCAGCAGTTCTGAGAGCCAGTTGCTTTGTATTGCTCTATGGCTTATCTTCTAGAAGGCTACAATGGTTCCATGGGATGGGCCAAATCGTGTCCCTACTCAAATCCTTGTCCGTTGAGGACCGCCTGCACATATTCAGCAACATAGTACCGTTCGTCGACACCATCTAAGATCATGCATTCGGCAACCGAGATCATCTGGGGTGCTACCTCGTGCAATACGCTTGTAATAGCTCGTTCGTTGCGGTTGTCCGCACTCGGATCGGTGACAAACGCGAAAAGTTCATCAGTGAGCTTTTCTTCGTTGGAAAGGAAACGGAAGATGTTAGACACGGGATCAACCTTTCATCACAATACTGGATGGGAACGATTACTTCGTCCTATTTCGTTACACGGGACTTTCTCCGCTTGAACAAACAGGTAATTACTACGATAACTACAACGGGTCATACTGTCAAGTATGCGAATTGACTCGATTGTTACGTGAGGCAACACGCCTGAACCGACTTTGGGGACCACCATAGGTAACTACGATATCTATGTAGTTTTTGTTGAACATGGATTGTCGCTACTGAATAAGACCGGACAACCAGGTTTCATCTTGCCAAGCAAGTTTTTATCGACTGATTATGGTGTATCCTTACGTACTCTTCTCTCAGAACGTTCTGTTGTCGATCAAATCGTTGATTTCGGACATAGCCAAGTATTTAGTGATGCTACAACGTATACATGTCTTCTTTTCCTTAATCAAACCCAGCCCAAAAAAATTCAGTTGCTTCGGGTACAGCCTAATCATTTACAGGGAGCATTGGTAGCACTAGAAATGATACCAGCAGCATAATTAGGAAGCGACTCGTGGCTTTTTCTGAACACGCAAGGTCAAGACCTATTTAAAAAGTTACAAGCGGTTAGCGTATGTTTTTGATAATGTAATTGTGGCTCATCCTTGAAAAAAGTGAGCTTGCTTGCTTGTGTCGAGAAGATAACCAGCAAGAGGATGAAGTGGAACAACCGAGGAGGATCAGGGATAAGGAGAAAGGAGTATTTAGGCGCGACGCAGGACGTGCAGCCGTAAGAGGTCAAAATTGGCACGGCCGAACATCAGCCGTTTTTGCAGTTTCAAGCAATTGACCTGTGCTTCAACGGGACCATTGCTCCACTCGGAAGTGAACGTGGCGCGAACAGCGGCGTAATCGCGCCGGATGCCCAGTGCAAAGCTTGTGAGTTCCTTGATCCCGCTGTGTTCGGCTTGGGTAAGCCAGTCATCCAGGGCTGTATCTTGACGTTCGGCCAACATCGAGACGAATGCTTGGGTCAGATCATACGCGAGGTCGAGATCACCATGAGCTGCGCGGATGTGCGCGACCTGCTGGCGTTGTTTCTCATCCAGCTTGACAGATTGGCTCACATACAGCCAGGAGGCTCGTGCTGGGGATAAGCGACGTTTGATGCAGGGCTTGGAAGCAGGATCCACGGGTCCACTGACTTTGGCACCATCGGCAGACAGTTCGAGCTTCGCCGAGGTTCCTGTTGCCTGATGGTGCTTGCGCACGCTGGAAATGAAGAGGCGAAACAAGGCCTCTGAGCCGGTATAGCCCAGCTCTTTGACTTCCGCATAGAGCTGGGAGCCATTCCAACAGCCTGCCTTCCAGCGATCAAGAATGTAAGGCTTGTAGGGATCGAGAATGCTTCCTTGATATGGGGGTCTGCTTCGCTCTGGAAAGGACTCTGAGACAAGAAACTTCTGCACCGTCTGCCGGGACATGTGCAGACGGCGCGCAATCTCTCGTGCGGAGAGAGCCTGCTGATGGAGCGCTCGAACGGCCTCGTAGCGGGCGGCTCGATTGGCGCGGGACACCTGACTTCGAGACTCGGCCATCGCGGAATGCTCTGAGCTGGAGGGAATGTGGCGTGGCACTTGTGACATCAACCGCCACTGCTTCTCAGGCTCGTCTGGCTTGGGCGCTTCTGAGAGAGCACTCTCCCGTCGTTTCCCCTGTGCTCGCAAAGGAATGCCATCGGGAGAGACCACTTCCACTTCCGGTAACACTTTCTGCTTGCGCACCATCAGCTCTTTGAGTCCCTCGCGCAGATTTTTCACCAGGTGGAATTTGTCCGCAATCTGCTGAGCTTGAGGAGCGCCTTTCTTTGCGGCTGCCGCATACGCTCCTCCTCGATCGCGGCTGATAACATCTATCTCCGGGTGGGTAAGCAACCAGGCAGTGAGTGTTTCCTCTGTGCGATCTGGAAGGAGTTCGATGGGGCAGCGCTTCTCAAGATCCACGAGGATCGTCCCGTAGGTCTGGCCCTTTTTCCAAGCCCAATCATCCACACCAAGGATACGTACCGACTTCGGGAGTGGGCAGGTGACCGCTCGCAGGCGACGAAGAAGCGTGGGAGCCGAAATGCGCATCCCCAGCGATGGTGCCAGCCGCTCACTCACCTCGGCACTCGTGGCCAAGCCGAGTGCGACCAGCGTATCGCGCAGCCGATTGGTCATGCGCGCATACGATTGCACCAGATCAGAAAGCCTCTCGGTGAAAATCTGGCGTGGGCAAGCAGGTGTGCGACAGACAAATTTGCGAATGGAAAGACGCAAAATGACGCGACGACCTGCACAAGGCAGGTCAGCTACCGTTCTGACATAGTGCCCGTGCACCCGTTCTGAGGGCTGCTGGCAGAGAGGACAGGCAGCGCAAGCATTCCTACAGG
>CAVPEB010000064.1:0-41810 GCA_963702765.1 uncultured Chloroflexia bacterium | reverse complement strand
TCTTGAGTTGTTGTGCCAGCGTAGTCAGCTCTGCCTCGCTTCCCATCACCCCATCTATAACGGTGACGGTTTTTCCTCCATGTCCTTTCCGCTCGCGTCTCACACGTACAATCCCATCGCTTTTCCGAGTCGGTTGGGTCGATTGATCGCAACGGCATTTTGTATATGGCAACCCGCATGTGGGGCATGTATTTATTCGACCACTGTCTGTGGAATAGACGAGACGATCCGGCATAGAAGATCCTTTTTCTCAACACATGACATCAATAAACCAACCCAGGAAATTGTATCATACGCCGAAAATCGCAAGAGGGAAAATCACGGTTAAGAGCATCATTCGGAAATGGGGTCTGTCACGAATAGAATTTTTCAAACGTATAGTCTTATGTATAGACTTATAGGTATTTCAATCAATCCGAAGAGCTATGGAAAAATCCGATGTTGGAACTTCAAGACCTCATTGCGGGTCGCTATCTCATTCTATCCCATTTACATCATGGCTACATGTCAGATGTCTACCATGCTTACGACCAGCATCTACAGTGTGATGTAGCCATTAAGCTGGTTTGCCATGATCAGACTGAATCAAGGCTGCGTCTACATAGTGAAATTCAAGCCTTGAGTTCTCTCACGCATGACCACATTTTGCCAATTCTGGATCATGGTGAATACGGATTGTATCACTACCTGGTCATGCCGTATTTTAAACAGGGCACGTTACGCCAGCGTATCTCAAAGGAAGTTTTCACTGAAGAGGAAGCTGGTAAAATTCTCGATCAGGTCTCAAGTGCATTACAGGTTGCGCACGATCATGGCATGCTCCATCGTGATATCAAACCTTCTAATATTTTACTAAGCAGTGAAGATGACCTCTATGTCTATCTTGCTGATTTTGGCCTGGCTAAAGCAATTTCTGCTGCGAGTGAAATCACGCAAACGGGATTCTTAATAGGCACACCAGATTATATGGCTCCTGAACTGATCGATAAGCCAGAAAGTGTGAGTAGTGATATTTACTCGCTTGGTATTTTGCTCTACCATATGCTTACTGGACAGCCTCCATTTAGGGGTACTACTCCTCTAGAAATTTTATGGAAACATGTGCATGAACGGCCCATACCCCCATCTCAGCTTAATCCCGCTATTACTCTACCCATCGAAAAAGTTATTTTGCGCGCGATACATAAAAACCCAAATAAGCGTTATCCAAATGCAAAAGCACTGGCCGAGGCATACACGGATGCTCTTCAATCATCTCAGCAAACGAAGATTCCTCTCGGGCTTCCTGTTTTTGAAACCAGAGTTGCACTCACATCCCTAAAAAAGGCAGACCGTAAGACTTTGCCGACGGAGGTTCCGCCATCGGTTCCGAAAGAGCGTAGCCGAAGTCATCCCCATACTCTTCAGAGGACTATTTTGAGCCTTGCGTTGGTGGCAATGTTCTTTATTTCTCTTTCATTGGGTTTCTTCGTGGGTAGAGATAGAACTGATGTATCCCCGGCATTTAGCGCGTCGTTTGCTTCAGCTCTCCACAAGCCTTCTCCCCATGTAGCTTCACCATCTCCAACTCCGCTTGTCTACCCCGTGAGTGGGAAGAAATTTCCACCACATGTAACGCCTTCTGTACTTCAACACAAGCATAAACATCCACATCATAAACATGGAAACAATAGCGACAGCGAAATTGATACGTAACAGGCAATTTTTCAAAGCATGTTGCTTCGTCTAACCAGATACTTCGCATTGTTCAGGATCAAGCGTGAGCTGAAAAAGCACATCCTTTACGTGTCACAGGGCTTTCCAATGCTCGCCACAAAAGGGATTGCAAAGGGGCGGCTAGCCCTGTGCCGGAGCGCGAAGTGTCCTCGCACCCTGCTCTTCTCCCAGTCGCCGCAGGCGGCAAAAAGGAGAATTGGAAAGCATGCGACACGAATTGTAATGTGTGTCGTTTGTCTAAAATTGACATATAATGGTTATAGTGAATATACTGCTAAGGTTGTTGACGTAACATCACATGAAATGAGTAGATTGCCATACGTACCAAGGATTGTAGTTTATGCCCGGATTAGAAGGGACCACATTAGGCCGTTATCGTCTACACCAACGCCTGGGCGAAGGCGGAATGTCGGAAGTCTACCTTGCCTACGACGAACTCATGCATCGTGACATAGCCATCAAAGTCATGAGCAGTAGCAACAAAGAATATATCGAGCGCTTCCAGCGTGAAGCAGAAGCCGTTGGCAATTTACATGATAACCACATTCTTCCCGCTTTTGATTATGGCCAGCAGAATTCCTGGCACTACCTCGTTATGCCATATATCGAACATGGCTCTTTGAGCGATTTATTGGATGAAGGCCCTTTAACCCTCGAACATGCTGGAGAAATGCTTGCGCAGATCGCCAGTGCATTACAATGCGCTCATGATCATGGCATTCTGCATCGTGACATCAAACCTTCGAATATCCTCTTGAGCGATGATCACTATGCGTATCTGGCGGATTTTGGGCTGGCTAAGACGATGGATGGCAGAGATAACGTGACACATACAGGCGTGTTGATGGGCACGCCTGAATATATGGCACCAGAACTTGCAGAAGGCCATGCTTCTATCAGTACTGACTTGTACGCGTTGGCCATATTGCTCTATCAGATGGTCACCGGGCAATTGCCTTTCACTGGTGACACAGCTCTGGCAGTCTATATGAGGCAACTGCACGAAATTCCAGTTCCACCTTCGCGTCTCAATCCTTTAATCACTCCAGATGTCGACCGTGTTATTTTACGCGCATTGGATAAAGACCCTCGTCGTCGCTTTCAGACACCACATGAGCTGGCGCAAGCCTATCAACAAGCCGTAAACGCTCCAATGCTGAATGTTGTCTCATCCAATGCTACAAGAAGCTTTGTTGAAGCTGCTGTTACTTCGGCTCCAAATGAAGTCGCTCGCGAAGATAAACTTGTTTTGCCTGTACACCAGGTTCGTAACAATGTTGTAGCTCCAGCCTCGAAAGATAAAACCATAATTGAGCGCTCCAGTAATCTATCACGCCACTCTCCTCCAAGCGGACCCGTACGGCCCAGGAAACTTGACGATGATCGCTATGGTCGAAATTTGTTTAAGGTTACGGGTTTCATGGGTATTAGTTTCATGCTCATCATTATGTCGGTCATCCTTTTCGCTGTTTTTGAATATAGCAATAACAGGCAGGTCGAGAGAGATAAAGTTTTGGCGACACATACTGTCAAAACACATCATTCCGTCAAGGCGAACAATAATCAGGCGAAAAGCACTCCTATATCGCACGCAACTATTGTCCCTCTTTCACCTCAGCAAGCAGCTATTGCAAATGCCAGGACAATCACGAATACATCTCCCGTCTATGCAGATGATCTGAGTACGGACTTTATTAGTGACTGGTATGTGGATTATACGAACTGTGCCTTTATCGATAATACGTACCATGTCATAGTCAAGCAGAATAATGCCTTTCAAATGTGTGAATCGAGCATCTTATCGTATGACAACGCGGCCTTGCAAGTGGATGTATCACTACTTAAAGGGAGTGATGCAGGCATTATCTTGCGTGCCACCGATCAGCAATTTTACGAGTTTGGCATCGATAATCAAGGCAATTTTTTCTTTCGCCGGCATGATCCCGATGCGGCGGGAGGAGGCAGCTTTACAGATCTCATCCCTGCGACAAAGAGTAATGCTATTCTTCCCGGTAAACGAAAAAATACGTTGCTTGTAATTGCGAACGGCAGTAATTTTGATCTGTTTATCAATGGTACCTATGTTGGAAATTATCAGGATAGCACTTATACCAATGGGCAGATTGGTTTTAGCGTCGAAACGTTATCCACGGTGAATTCCGGCGAGGCCAGCTTCTCCAACCTGAAGGTATATTCTGTATCTTCGTAAAATCTTCAAAGTGCCGTTATATTTTGTGAGATTTTTATAGATTTCTTCTTGCCATTTCGCAAAATCTTCGCTATCATATTCCAGGAGTCGATTGCTTTGATGTCCCTATCTTGATGAACCCCACTCCTCCAATGCAATCGGCAACAAAAGCAATATTTTACAAAATGAGGAATGAATATGCAAATTGATACTGTAATGCCGCAAACTGGATCTGTCCGCTTTCTCGATGCCTGCCACCTCCGGCAGCCGGATGCTACTCCCGTCTGGTTCATGCGCCAGGCTGGACGCTGTCTCGCTGAGTACCGTGAATTACGCAAGCGCTACGATATTCTCACAATGGCAAAAACACCGGAACTGTGCGCCCAGGTCACCCTGATGCCGGTCAATGAGTTTGGTGTCGATGCAGCGGTACTGTATGCCGATATCATGCTTCCTTTGGAAGGCATGGGTGTCTCGCTAGAAATTCAACCAGATCTTGGCCCAATCATTCATAATCCTATCCGCAGCATGCAAGATGTGAATGCATTGCGTCTCATTGACCCGGAGGAATCTACCCCTTTCGTCATGCAAGCAATTCGACTTGTTCGGCGTGAGTTGGAGGGAAAGCAGGCTGTTATTGGTTTTTCGGGCGCTCCTTTCACACTGGCCTGTTACTTAATTGAAGGTCGCCCTTCGCGCGACTACGCCCTTGCTAAATCATTGATGTATGGACAACCCGAAGTCTGGCATGCTTTGATGAACAAATTGACAGAGGTTGTGTCTCGCTACTTACTGGCGCAGATCTCGGCAGGGGTCGACGCTGTGCAGCTTTTCGATAGTTGGGTTGGTTCGTTGAGTCCCAGTGTCTACAGGCAATTTGTGCAACCCTACTCTCAACGCATTTTCGAAACGATCAAGCAAACCGCAACGCCTTCAATTCATTTTGGCACAGGTACTGCCAGTTTACTGGAGTCAATGACAGAAGCTGGGGGCGATATCATCAGCATCGATTGGCGTATGGATCTGGATGCCGCCTGGAAACGTATTGGCTATGATCGAGGCATACAGGGAAATCTTGATCCAACACTACTACTGACTTCCTGGGATGTAATCGAAAAAGGCATGCAAGATGTGCTGCAACGTGCTGCTAATCGCCCGGGACATATCTTCAACCTGGGACATGGCGTCCTCGCTGATACCTCACCTGACATGCTTCGAAGGTTAGTCGATGCTGTTCACGAGTCAACAAAACGCTAGTATCAAGGAAACGTAAATGACTAATGCACATATTGGGGTCATGTTGATGACCTATGGCTCGCCAGCAACTCTCGAAGATATTCCTACGTATCTGAAAAACATTCGTGGGGGGCGTCAACCCGACGATGAGTTGATCGCAGAATTTCGACGACGCTACACGCTCATTGGTGGTTCACCGTTGGTGCGCATTACGCGCGAACAGGCAGCCGCACTTCAGGATGAATTGAGGAATCAGCATCCTGATGGTCCCCTCTTTCACGTGGTTGCTGGCATGCGTTTTGCGTCTCCATTCATCGCCGATCTCGTGCCTGAAATTGCTACCGATGCCCAACAACTGATCGGCGTCATTATGTCTCCACAGTATTCGCCGATCATCATGAGTGGATATACGAATGCATTGGAAGATGCAGTACAGAAACTGCACCGTAACGATCTCACATTGAAGATTGCCGGGGATTGGCATCTCCAGCCATACTTTTTGTTAGCATTAGCTCAACGTGTGCAACAGGCGCTTGATAAATTTCCAGCAGAGGTGCGTTCAAAGGTTCCGGTGCTTTTAACCGCGCATAGTATGCCCAAACGTGTTATAGAGAAGGAGCCTGACTATATCAACTCTCTCAAAGAAACTGCCGCGGGAGTTGCGGAACTGGTTGGTCTCTCAAATGAACGCTGGATGTTCTGTTATCAAAGCGCCGGGCACACACCCGAAGAGTGGCTTAAACCGGACTTCGCCGATATTATGCCAGAACTACAAGCTGCAGGACATAAACATGTTTTGATTGCGCCAGTGCAGTTCCTGGCTGATCATCTGGAAATACTCTACGATATCGAAATAGGCGCTCGCCAGCAGGCTGAAGAACATGGCATCCAGTTTGCTCGCACTGAGTCACTCAATACCTCACCCCTGTTCATCAAAGCGCTGGCAGATGTGGTGAAGAAGACAATGGCGCAGGCCTGATTTCAGAGATATGATGGATTCTTTTTAGGTCCTACCAACTCTTAGTCGCTACATACCTCTGCTGTAGGGACAGGGGTGTGGATGCTGGGTGGTAGGGGCGCTTGCGCTGTCCGGATGCCTCACACGTGCGTACGTGAGATGTATTGGCGCTTGCGCTGTCCTTGTGGCTCTATTTATCAGCAAGAATGTATTGAACAAGTAAGCTTTCACGCAGGTTGTTTGATCGAGCTTCTTGATTGAGTTTATCGAATACATCGGCTTTGAATAATGCTCAAAACCTCAGGAGTCATGTGTTCCAATGCATAACGCGTACCATGCGTCCATCGGGAGTCCCACCATTCTTGTTCATCCGCGTAATCAAAATCAGCCTGCTCCTGCACTATGTGTACATTGCCAAATCCAGCACTGGCAAGATACTGAGGAAGTTCTTCGTAGTTGCTTCCTTTCCCTCCACCTGCGCTTAATGGGAAATCATAGCGTCTTTGATACTCGGTGATGCGTTCTCCATACCATTTTGATAGCACGTCGAGATCCTGAGCGACTGTGATGCCCAGTTTTCCATCAGCTCGTAGCACGCGGAAAAATTCGGCTAGAGCTTGCTCTAAATGAGGAAAGAGGAAAATCGCAAACCCGCACAATATAAAATCAAAGGAATTGTCGGGAAAGGCCAGATGTTCAGCATCCATTTGGAGCATTTTTACATGATGTAATGCTCGATGCTGGATTTCAAGAGTCGTTTCCCGAACCATTCCTTCTGCAAGATCAATTCCTATCACCTGTCCGTGAGAACCAGCTTTTTCTGCCGCTGGAAAAAGGTTGGCCCCTCTTCCAGCCGCGACATCCAATACCTTTGAGCCATCCCTTATCCCTATGTGTTCGACCATGTGTTGGCCTGCAAATGCGAAGAAGTTCGGTCCAACATGACCATAGGTAGGAGCAACCCGATGATACAAATCAGCAATATGTTCTTTTTGCTTTTCGTGGTCCATTGGCATTCCGTTACTCCTAAGATTGGTCGTTCTGACACGCTTATTTTATATATTGCGATATCCTTCTTGTAACTTGTTCTCCAATTGCTGTTTTACAGCCTCTGGAAGAAAGGCGGCACGTATGGCGTTCAAGTTGCATTGCAGAAAGTGTGTCTCATCCCATCCAAAATTAGCGTGTAATTTTTCATATTCTCGTGTCAGATTGATGTTGCATAGTGTGCGGTCATCAGAGTTCACACTTAACGAGACCCCTGCATCATAAAGGTTTGCTATTGGATGATTGGCATAGGTATCAACGGCGTTCGTTTGGTAATTCGAGGTAGGGCACATTTCAAGATGGATATGTTCTTTTCTCAGATGTTCGACCAGGGCGCGATCCTCGATACTATGTACGCCGTGCCCAAGGCGAGAAGTCCCTAACAGGCGTAATGTTTCCCATACGCTCTCCGCTCCTGCCGATTCTCCCGCGTGTGCTGTATATGGTATGCCATGTTGAGCGGCAAACTGGAAAGCAGGCACGTGAGGCTCAAGCGGATAACCTGCTTCGTCGCCTGCAATATCAAGCGCCACTACGCGTGTTCCTTTGAAGCGTTCGATAAGCTTTGCTGTCTGCAAGCTCTGCTCTGGAGTAAAATGCCGCAGTGTGCAAAGAATGATGCGAGCTTCTACGCCTGTAGCCTGGCTTGCGCTGGCTGCTGCTGCATCGACAGCTGCAACAACTTCTTCGGCAGAAAGACCTTTTGTGGTGTGCAGGAGTGGCGCAAAACGCAATTCAGCATAATAGACATGTTCTTGTTGCAATTGTTCAAAGACATCATAGATCGCTAATCGTAGTTGCTCTTCTGTTTGCATGAGCGCAATGCTATTGTCGGACCTGGAGAGTACTTCGGCCAGGTTTGCACATTTGGCCGGTGCGATGAAATCATTGCGGTAATCTTCCAGCGTAATCGAGGGATTTAAGCGAGAAATGACTGCGTAACTTAATGAGCAGTCAAAGTGCAAATGGAGTTCTACTTTCGGTAATGATTTGAAATCCACCAACGTTTCCGTCCTTTATAAAACATGTCTTTATGTAAAAATCTGGGATTCCAGGAGACTGGTTGCCTCTTAAAATCCCACAAAAGATGCGTACAAGCGTTCTCAATGCAAGTTATCGAATGTATGATGCTGTCAGGTTACACCAACAGATTGGCAATCGTCAATAACTCATCCTTGCTCATGTTACCAGCGATTTGAATGCCTACTCCTTTCTCCGTCCAGGTTAAGGTTGTGCTATTACCCGACGTGGACAAGGTCGCTGTCGTTCCACGCACAGTAATCGTTTGGCCAGAGATTGGCAGGTTGGCAAGGGATTTTCCCTCGGAAATCGCAAATGTGCTGTTGCCCATTGCATAATTGAGGGTAAAGATCTGGTTTCCTGGTGCTCCAAGCGCGTCAACGCCCTGTAACTGATAGACCCTCTGAGAAGTAGGAATACTCAAGAGGTGATACCCGGCTTGCAACTGAGCCTGTTCCAGGGAAAGGGTTCCAGTGTCTGGTGATGTCGTTTTTGGGAAAGGTAGCACCTGAACTCCCGCGGGAGGAACAAAGGTAAAAAGGCTGGTATCTATTGGCTGGTCCAAAACAATCATCGGCAGATTAATCGTTACCGTTCCAAATCCCTGGATCTTTAACTGTTCCTGCACTGGAAGCAAGCTTTTCTTATCGATGAACACATCACCTGTGTAATTGAAGGTATTCGAACTCGTGCTACTCGATGGTGCCGAAGCTGCAGATATTATCTGAATATCATACACATCATGGCCATTGATCGGGGCTGAGGAAGAGACCGATGTTGCATTACTATGAGTGAATACCGATTGCACAGTGTTCATTAGAAACTGAGATTGATTTCTACCTGCGCCAGCAGCAGGCGTACTTACGGTAGTGCTGTTCTGTCCAGTATAGACAACTTTTTGGCTGGATCGTATTGCCATACCTGTTTTCCGTTATTTACCGTAATCGATCCCGTAGAATATTGCATCAAGGTGGATTCCAGGACGACTGTACGGCTTTTATCAGGCGATGCATTCCAGACTTCGGTACGGACAGTTCCATTTGCCGCTGAGCCAGTAGTGAGAATATCAAAGATCGCGTGCAATGTTTTTGCCGATTTGATATTTTGTCCTGCCTTTGTCAGAAGTTCCTGGGCCTGGGCTGGGGCTGGTGTTGGCGTAGATTGTATTGAAGTCTGTGTTGTGCTGGAGCTTCCGCATGCAGCCAGCAAGAGCATGAATAGAAAAGTCACTGGCAACATAGCTTTCCAGCTATTACGAGACATGAAAGAACTCCTTTGAATATATCGATGGGCGTTATACCTGATTGTTTGCTATGTAAGTATAGCACGAACTATCTACGATCCTTACCAAGCTCCTCGACAAGAGGCCAGCACAACCTCATTATCTTGCTCTTCCAGGACAGTTCGTGGATCGATGAGCAGCGCATCGCGTAAGATACGCGTGATGAGGGGTAAATCGCGTAAACGCAGACGTTTTGCCAGTTCATCGAGGGTGATTGAAACATTCCCTGCATCCAAAGCTAGTAAGGTGGTAGGCAGTGTTTCCCCTGGGAGCGAACCTCCACCTACAGTTGACTCACCTCGCTGCATGCGTGCGGGAATGCCATACTTCTGAAGTCTTGAAACCCAGCTAGCGGCTCGACCGGCTATACTCGAGGGTGATGCTGCAATCATACGCCAGATAGGAATGTGGGTTTCGGCTTCTTCGCGTTGGTAATGTCGCAGGGTGGCTTCGAGTGCGGCCAGGGTCATCTTGTCAATGCGCATTGCGCGCATCAAAGGATGCTTGCTAATACGTTCCAGTACAGCAGCTTTCCCCACAAGTATACCTGCCTGTGGTCCACCAAGTAGTTTGTCGCCTGAAAAGCATACAACATCAGCTCCTGCTGCGATGCTCTCTTGCGGCATCGGTTCGTGTCCCAGACCATATCTTTCACTGGTAAGTAAGCAACCGCTGCCCAGGTCGTCCATGAGCAGCAATCCATGCTCGTGAGCCAGCTCGGCCAGGGCTTCTACCGAAGTCGATTCAGTAAAGCCCACAATCTGAAAATTGCTCGGATGAACCGTCAACAATAATGCTGTCCGCTCAGTGATAGCTGTCGCGTAATCGCTCAGACGGGTGCGATTTGTTGTGCCTACCTCTATCAACTTACAGCCGCTTTGACTCATTACATCTGGAACCCGAAAGCCTCCGCCTATCTCAACTAGCTGGCCACGTGAGATGATAACCTCGCGACCCGCAGCCAGCGCACTTAGCACAAGCAAAACAGCAGCTGCGTTATTGTTGGTAACCAGTGCGGCTTCTGCACCTGTCAACTCACACAGCAATCTGGAGACATGAGAATGTCGCGAGCCGCGTTCTCCAGCCTCTAACTCGTATTCCAAGTTGGTATACCCTCCAGCTACACGTTGCACAGCTTGAAGAGCTTCCTGGCTCAAAGGAGAACGCCCCAGGTTTGTGTTGATAATGACGCCTGTACCGTTGATGACGGATTGTAAATTCGGACGCTGGCTCACATCCAGAATATGTTCGGCTACGGTGAGTATTTCATCTGAGGAGGGGCAGGAAGCGCCCTGACGTATTTGTGCCCGTGCATGCGAAATACTGGCACGCACTGCTTCCAGGGTCATCGTACGAGAAAAGCGCTGAACAAGTTGTTGCCCGCTGGCGGAGTGCAACAGTTTATCAACAGAGGGTAAAAGTCGAAATTGTTCCTGGTCAACGTTCATAGACCACTCAATCAATCTACAAAACTAGTGCAGCGAATAAAACATGGTAATCGCAAGACTATTCGCTATCTTCCCCATAATCGCCCGTAAATCGCCATCATTGAGCTTGCAAATAGCGTACTGATCGGCCAACAAGCTGCGAAGCACAGCATACATCAATTCTGTCTTTACCAGGCTATCAGTGTCAAGTAGAGGATAATCCCGTTTTAAGAGGAGATGGTGATAAGGACGCAACTTCCCACGATATGAGGTTAAGGCTACGACATTGACTGCACCTGCGTGGCGACAGAAAGGATCACCAGAGACTACCAGGGCAGGATGCCAGTCAAGAATGCGTTTTTCTTCGATGCCTTCAGGTAGTGAGGGATAACCAAAATTGACCCAGTATACCATGCCGAACTGCACTGGAGTTTGATAAGTAAGTGCATCCGACGTAAGAACTGGTGGGTGAGGCATTGTTTGAACTACATATCTTTTACAACTAATGATTACGGACGCACGGGAACAAGTGAAGCGAAAATTGGCTGCTCGCTAGGCTCAAGTTGTGTATGGAAACAAGAACAGCTTAATGACCACGAATGTTCAACTAGACTCAGGCGTTCATCACGTTCCTCCTGGCTTTCTTCCAGAAGTGCAGCAGTAATGGGTTCCATTTCACGTTGATACTGTTCTGCAAGTAAGGTTGAACGGCCAAAGTCAAAATTCGTTGTCATAACGAAACCTCTTTGTTCCAACTCAGGTCCAAAACTGGACTTTACATCACAACGTTAGTAGCGTAGTAAGGGGATAGGTGGGATATTCATAATTTTTCCAACTTCCGAGATTATACCAGCAAATTTGCCAGGAAGCAAGAGATTTTGTGCCGATTTTTTTGTAGCGTTAAAGTGGGATTCCAGGAGACTGGTTGCCTCTTAGAATCCCACAAAAGATGCGTACAAGCGTTCTCAATGCAAGTTATCGAATGTATGATGCTGTCAGGTTACACCAACAGATTGGCAATCGTCAATAACTCATCCTTGCTCATGTTACCAGCGATTTGAATGCCTACTCCTTTCTCCGTCCAGGTTAAGGTTGTGCTATTACCCGACGTGGACAAGGTCGCTGTCGTTCCACGCACAGCAATCGTTTGGCCAGAGATTGGCAGATTGGCAAGGGATTTTCCCTCGGAAATCGCAAATGTACTGTTGCCCATTGCATAATTGAGGGTAAAGATCTGGTTACCTGGTGCTCCAAGCGCGTCAACGCCCTGCAACTGATAGACTCTCTGAGAAGTAGGAATACTCAAGAGGTGATACCCGGCTTGCAACTGAGCCTGTTCCAGGGAAAGGGTTCCAGTGTCTGGTGATGTCGTTTTTGGGAAAGGTAGCACCTGAACTCCCGCGGGAGGAACAAAGGTAAAGAGGGTGGTATCTATTGGCTGGTTCAAAACAATCATTGGCAGATTAATCGTTACCGTTCCAAATCCCTGGATCTTTAATTGTTCTTGCACTGGAAGCAAGCTTTTCTTATCTATGAACACATCTCCTGTGTAATTGAAGGTATTCGAACTCGTGCTACTTGATTGTGCCGAAGCTGAAGATGTTACCTGAATATCATACACATCATGGCCATTGATCGGGGCTGAGGAAGAGACCGATGTTGCATTACTATGAGTGAATACCGATTGTACAGTGTTCATAAGAAACTGAGATTGATTTCTACCTGCGCCAGCAGCAGGCGTACTTACGGTAGTGCTGTTCTGTCCAGTATAGACAACTTTTTTGGCTGGATCGTATTGCCATACCTGTTTTCCGTTATTTACCGTAATCGATCCAGTAGAATACTGCATCAGGGTGGATTCCAGAACGACTGTGCGGCTTTTATCAGGCGATGCATTCCAGACTTCGGTACGGACAGTTCCATTTGCCGCTGAGCCAGAAGTGAGAATATCAAAGATCGCGTGCAAAGTTTTTGCCGATTTGATATTTTGTCCTGCCTTTGTCAGAAGTTCCTGGGCCTGGGCTGGTGCTGGTGTTGGCGTAGATTGTATTGAAGTCTGTGTTATGCTGGAGCTTCCGCATGCAGCCAGCAAGAGCATGAATAGAAAAGTCACTGGCAACATAGCTTTCCAGCTATTACGAGACATGAAAGAACTCCTTTGTATATATCGATGGGCGTTATACCTGATTGATTGCTATGTAAGTATAGCACGAACTATCTACGATCCCTACCAAGCTCCTCAACAAAGGCCAGCACAACCTCGTGATCTTGCTCTTTCAGGACAGTTCGAGGATCAACCAGCAGCGTGTCGCGCTGGATACGCACTATAATGGGTGAGTTGCGCAAACGCAGAAATTTTGCCAGTTCATCGAGGGGCATTGCTACATTCCCGGCATCCAAAGCTAGCAAGGTGGTAGGAAGTGTTTCCCCGGGGAGCGAACCCCCACCCACAGTTGACTCGCCTCGCTGCATGCGTGCGGGAATGCCATACTTCTGAAGTCTTGAAACCCAGCTAGCAGCTCGACCAGCGATACTGCGTGGTGATGCTGCAATCATACACCAGATAGGAATGTGGGTTTCGGCTTCTTCGCGTTGGTAGTGACGAAGGGTAGCTTCGAGTGCGGCCAGGGTCATCTTGTCAATGCGCATTGCGCGCATCAAAGGATGCTTGCTAATACGTTCCAGCACAGCAGCTTTCCCCACAAGTATACCTGCCTGTGGTCCACCAAGTAGTTTGTCGCCTGAAAAGCATACAACATCAGCTCCTGCTGCGATGCTCTCTTGCGGCATCGGTTCATGTCCCAGACCATATCTTTCACTGGTAAGTAAACAACCGCTGCCCAGGTCATCCATGAGCAGCAATCCGCGCTCGTGAGCCAGCTCGGCCATGGCTTCTACCGAAGTCGATTCGGTAAAGCCCACAATCTGAAAATTGCTCGGATGAACTGTCAACAACAATGCTGTCCGCTCAGTGATAGCTGTCGCGTAATCGCTCAGACGGGTGCGATTTGTTGTGCCTACCTCTACCAACTTACAGCCGCTTTGACTCATTACATCTGGAACACGAAAGCCTCCACCTATCTCAACTAGCTGGCCACGTGAGATGATAACCTCGCGACCCGCAGCCAGCGCACTTAGCACAAGCAGAACAGCAGCTGCGTTATTGTTGGTAACCAGTGCGGCTTCTGCACCTGTCAACTCACACAGCAATCTGGAGACATGAGAATGTCGCGAGCCGCGTTCTCCAGCCTCTAACTCGTATTCCAAGTTGGTATACCCTCCAGCTACACGTTGCACAGCTTGAAGAGCTTCCTGGCTCAAAGGAGAACGCCCCAGGTTTGTGTTGATAATGACGCCTGTACCGTTGATGACGGATTGTAAATTCGGACGCTGGCTCACATCCAAAATATGTTCGGCTACGGTGAGTATTTCATCTGAGGAGGGGCAGGAAGCGCCCTGACGTATTTGTGCCCGTGCATGCGAAATACTGGCACGCACTGCTTCCAGGGTCATCGTACGAGAAAAGCGCTGAACAAGTTGTTGCCCGCTGGCGGAGTGCAACAGTTCATCAACAGAGGGTAAAAGTCGAAATTGTTCCTGGTCAACGTTCATAGACCACTCAATCAATCTACAAAACTAGTGCAGCGAATAAAACATGGTAATCGCAAGACTATTCGCTATCTTCCCCATAATCGCCCGTAAATCGCCATCATTAAGCTTGCAAATGGCGTACTGATCGGCCAACAAGCTGCGAAGCACGGCATACATCAATTCTGTCTTTACCAGGCTGTCAGTGTCAAGTAGAGGATAATCCCGTTTTAAGAGGAGATGGTGATAAGGACGCAACTTCCCACGATATGAGGTTAGGGCTACGACATTGACTGCACCGGCGTGGCGACAGAAAGGATCACCAGAGACTACCAGGGCAGGATGCCAGTCAAGAATGCGTTTTTCTTCGATGCCTTCAGGTAGTGAGGGATAACCAAAATTGACCCAGTATACCATGCCGAACTGCACTGGAGTTTGATAAGTAAGTGCATCCGACGTAAGAACTGGTGGGTGAGGCATTGTTTGAACTACATATCTTTTACAACTAATGATTACGGATGCACGGGAACAAGTGAAGCGAAAATTGGCTGCTCGCTGGATTCGACTTGTGTATGGAAACAAGAACAGCTTAATGACCACGAATGCTCAACCAGACTCAGGCGTTCATCACGTTCCTCCTGGCTTTCTTCCAGAAGTGCAGCAGTAATGGGTTCCATTTCACGTTGATACTGTTCTGCAAGTAAGGTTGAACGGCCAAAGTCAAAATTCGTTGTCATAACGAAACCTCTTTGTTCCAACTCAGGTCCAAAACTGGACTGTACATCACAACGTTAGTAGCGTAGTAAGGGGATAGGTGGGATATTCATAATTTCTCTAACTTCCGAGATTATACCAGCAAATTTGCCAGGAAGCAAGAGATTTTGTGCCGATTTTTTTGTAGCGTTAAAGCTGTGTTTAAATTGTGATGTTTATGAGAGAAGCAATTTGTTGCAATAGTCCTGCTTATTGGCTATAATTACTGCCAGCAACTTTACACAGATGGCCAGCTAAATAAATTTGATTTCAGCTCAACTGTCTTCAATTTCAATACTCGAACGCGGTTCATGGCCCGGAAGGGCCTATTCCCAACCATCATTAACTTCAATCACATCGACGTAAGCTCCGTGGGTCAGCCTGCAAGGCGGTTGTGTTATGTCAACCGCCTTGCAGGCTGACCTGATATGATGTCAAGGCGTGATGCGCACAATCTTTGTGGAGGAGACGAGAAACGGCACCACATTGGAAGACACTTGCAGGAACCAGACGCCGCCATCGGAGCCGCTCGTAATCGCTGTGACATCGCCATTGTGTGGCAAGGTGAACCGTGTCACGACACCGCTGGGGGTGATACGGTTTATCGTGTTAGATCCGGTCGAGAACCAGATATTACCGTCTGGCCCGGCGCCGATAGAAGTCATTCCAACGTTTGCTTGCTCGGCAGTCTGAAAGAGGGTAACCGCACCTGTAGGGGTGATCTTGCCCACCTTTCCGCCCGCGTCGATGAACCAGATATTGCCGTCTGGCCCCGGCGTGAGCTGATTAAGTCCCTGATCGGTCGCCACAGCGAATTCGGTGAGTTGCCCGGTCCGGGTGATGCGGCCGATAGGTTTGTCCATCGCAGCGACCCAGAGGTTACCGTCTGCTCCTGCGACCAGGCCGCCCGTTGGCGCAACTGGCCCAGGAAGGGCGAACGCGGTGACCTCGCCAGATGCCGACACCTTCGCGATCTCGTAGGTTAATTGATCTGTTTCGCTTCTAGTCGACAGGCCTACCCAGAGTGTGCCGTCAGGTGCAGTGGTCAGGCCAGTGATGTATCGTACACGTGGTGGCATGGCCACAGCTCCGATAGCACGGCCTTGTGGGGTAATACGCCCCAAAGTTGTGCCGGCGATGTACCACAGATTGCCATCTGGGCCTCGAGCAATCCCGGGCAGCGGGATCGCGGTCGGAGGATTGGGGACGGCAAACTCGGTGATCACGCCCTGCGGGGTGATACGCGCGATATCGGAGTCCGTAAACCAGAGATTGCCATCCGGCCCAACCGTCATGGCGCCATAATTGCGATCGTTACCAGGCAGACAGTACTCCGTTACTGCTCCCGTACGCGTTGGATTGGCAGCCTGGCTGCAAGTCAGTTGAGGGGATACGAGGAACTGCCACGCGAGACCGGCTGTTGCGAGGAGCACAAGAGCTACGATGAGTACGATCAATATGACACGTCGCCAGATATGTCGTGGTCTCTGCTTTGATCCACGACCTGAAGTGGGGGATATCGACTGCAGTGTCGAGTTATCTGTTGACATGACACACCCTCCTTCCAGAAAGCTTACGCGCAAGATATGCAACAGGAGTGATCGGGTGTTGCAGTCTCTGATGCGTCAAATCATACGCAAAACTCCGTCATGTACTACGCTCTAGATATAGAACTTTGAAATCCCATTTCCATCACTTTTATGGTCTGATTGTCACAAAACAATCACTTTTGGATTGTACCCTGGAAACTCATACCATTTCCTGTTGTCTACTTCTGTCGTTCTGTCGTGCAGAAACATGTGGAAGTCAAACCGCGCCTGAGAAGATAGAGAATATGAGTATCACAAATCTAGATATCTCGTAACGCGATTCTTCGATTTTGTGAAAAACTCTCATTAACATCGGGAAATGGTATCACTTTTTCAAAGGGGCTACACTACTCTTTTCAGGCTTTGGAAGCTTCCGATGCTGGAAGAAACGTTGCGTGCGGCGTATAGCGAATGCGACAAATTCCACCAGCAGGTAAATCCAAAAGTAAGCAAGAATATCTATCTGCATTGAAAAAACAAGAGTTAATAGAGCTAACCCTGCAAAAATCAGCAGATTGCGTACCAGCCTGGCCGTCGTTCGTCTTATTCGAGCTGGATCGGCCTCTTCGTCTAACATGCGCTTCTTCTGTACAGCATATATCCACATCAGAACTAACAGGAACGCTGTTATTGTCTGAGCAATGTAGTAGAAGCGTGATGTAAATAAGCCTGGATACTCAATACTCGCGGTTGTGGGGAGGAACAAGAGTGTGATACAGAGCAAGAAAGCAAAATTAATCACGACCAGCCACGTATTCGAGCGCTTGATACTGCGGAACATGTGATAGTGGGACATCCAGTGAATGCCAATATTCAAGAATGCGACAAGGTAAATGAGCAATATCAAAGTGAGGTGTTCGACCGCGGATTCGGTGACAGCATGATCTACGCCGCTGCCAAATTTTAGTTCTGGCAATTCTAGTTGAGCAGCAACCAGGGTAATCGCGATTGCCATCACGCAGTCACTGAAGATCACTACGCGTCGTGTGTCAGTTGGTTTCGTAGTGGTAGTGTTTCTGTTGAGGAAACGCCGCATTCCTTCCCAGATCACCAGAAACACAATCACAGGCAATACACTACCGGTGATGCTATCACCTAATACGACAAATGCTACGAGATAGATAATGATTGCTAATGGATTGCGTAGGAGTCGCAGGGTTGTATTCCTTACGATAGCTGCACTGACATCTTCATAGATGAGTCGATGCTTGCGGCTTGCATACATCCAGACAATCAGCAAGAGGATACCCGATACCAGGAGAAACGTGTAAAAGAGCAGAGTTGTGACGACAAGATACACCTTATCTCGATCCCCACTCAGGTAGAAATTGCCTCCATAATAATGTGAAAGGAAAGGCAGAAATACGAGAGATGCCAGGAAAAGAAGATTTCGGACAACGAGTGCTGTTGAGCTATGTTTGATATATCTGAAAAAGCGCCAATGCTCGAACCAATAACTTCCAACGATGACGAAACCGATCAAATACGTTATGAGATACGGACCAAGATCTGCGAAGAATGCTGAAGGAGTTGTGTAATCTCTACCAACCGGCAAACGTATTGAAATCGTCGCCAGGGTAATCGTAAAGGCGATAATCCCATCACTGAAGAGGAGTAGACGCTCATTTTCATTCTCCCCCTCGTTTGGTACTACCTGAGGCGACACTTCAGCTTGAAATGCAGGTGCTTTCCCTTTATCATTCTGCCTTCCTGATGTCGTAGCCTGACCCGGTTCTTCAACAAACGTCATTGTAATCTCTTCCCTATTCTCATACTCATTCCAGTATGTTGCTTTTTCACGTATGTGAAGACACTACAATTTTAACCTCTTACCTGATTCTCTGCAATTGTAATTATTCAGCAAGGCCCTTTAGCGGGGTGCGGGGCCGCGCATTTGGGGCATGCAAAAGCGAGTCCCGCCAAACCTCCTTCCCTGCCGCCGGAGGCGGCGCAAAAGAAAAAGTACCTGAATAGTGACGTGTTTGGCACTTCAGTCTTAGAGCATGAACAAAATCTAAAATCGTATATGGTAGCACTTTTAATATTAGCAATATATTTCGTCTATAAACATATGGAGAACATTGTAGGTGCCACGTCAATTGCGTCTAACATCTGTTCGTTGTAGAACCACCATCTCTATTCTCGAAATTTCAGAGAGTATACCCACAAAGGAAGCTCTTCTGACATTCACTATACGATTGTACTGTCAATGAAGCCAGCCACAACCAGGAGTATACAACGAATGACCAAGGAAAAATTATACCCTCAACGGTCGACCCCTGACGACAAAATAGTAGTCGAAGAGATGTTAAGAGATCATAGTTCGGGACAGTGGTATGAATGTTACGTGCTAGTGGAGAGACTTGTTCAGCAAAAAGCTCATAACATTTCTCCAAATCGCAGGGAGGACATTGTTCAAGAGGCGATGATGCGGGTACATAAATACCTGCCAACGTTTAAGTTTCAATGCTCCCTCAAAACCTGGATTCATAATATTGTGCATAGCTGTGTTATTGATGACTATCGCAAATCTAACCGTGCTGGGCAGTTTATGATGCCTCTCGGTGGTTCTCAAGATGATGTTGAGCTAGACGGTGATATTCCTGTTGCGAATGTGCCATCATCGCTCGAAGATGAATGTATTATACGTGATGAATTACGCGAAGCATTTGCGGCACTCCTGGAGTACGTCTCTCTCCACTCCAATGAGGAACGTAATAGAACAATATTACGTATGGTTTTATTTGAAAGCCGTTCACTCGAGGAAACAGCGCGGGCTGTTGGATGTTCCGCTCCTGTTGTCGGCTATATCGTGCGCTCTGCTCAGCGTTATGTTCGTGAAAAGTTAGGGCATATCGATAAAGCGCTTTAACTGATCTAAAGAGACGAGTATCATCCAGAGACAGCTTTATAGCCTGTCTCTGGATGATACTCGTCTTCACGTGTTTTATGTTCACATGAGAAAGTCAATCGTTCTCTTCTGGCTCATTGAGAAAAGCCAGTGTCTCATTCAACCAGGATCTGCAACTCGCGCATTTTCTGATATGCTCTGCGATTACGGGAAAGCGCTTATCGGCTTTTTTTCTCCCTTCGGCCTTAATCGCTTCAGCATATGCCCCCATTTGTTCATAATCATGGGCAGCAATTTCGTGATTGATAGTTGCAAATTGTGTGAGCAAGTTGTGTGCTTGACTTTCCGTATTGTTGTTCGACATCTCGTTCTCCGATCTGCAGAAAGCAAAACTAACAGGGCTTTCCTACAATACTCACATGCACTGAGATGTTCTACAATCTGTTCCTGTTGAGTAGAATCAATCTGCAACTCACCCATGACTACATAGAACAGTTCATCTACAATATGTGGTGATACCAGGAGATCAGGAATGACTTCGTCTTTGATGGTAGCATGTTTGTCTTCCATGTAAGTGTATTCCTCTCAACTGAGTTACAAATATGCTAACGTTCCACAAGAATTCTTACTTTTCCTAAATACTTGACCACAAATACCTGGGCTCAATTCATATTTCCTTGGCTACAACGTCAAAATACATTGGACGCATTTGTAATATCAAAGCATATACATTGTTACAGACGTTTCTCAATCCGTTTAGTAAGGAATTGCTAACAATCTTTCTTTCATATTTACATTGACGGCAAACAACTTTTTCAGGTGATATCATGTGCATATCAGACGTATATCAAATATATTCGGTTGGTTTTGACTTTTACAGCATATCATCTGAGGAAAAGTTCGGATCCTGCAGGAATGATGAAATGAATACAGGTGACGCGTCTGAAGATAAAAAGTTTTCTGAACCGCTTTCTCGCCTAAAGCAAGAACGAGAGCTGAGAGCCTGGACCCAGAGCGAAGTTGCTGAACGGATTGGCACAACCCAGGTTAATGTCAGTCGTTGGGAGAAAGGCATAACTGTTCCTGGCCCATATTATCGTCAAAAGTTGGGGGAACTTTTTAGCAAAAGTATAGATGAACTGGGTTTGATTCCCTCCAAAGCCGAGGAAGTTGATACTTCTGCTCCTCCTTCCGATCAGCGCCTTCCTTGTCTCCAACAATCTGGAACGTGCCATACCGCCGCAATCCATTTTTTACAGGTCGTGAAGACATTCTAAACCATCTTAATGCCGTCCTTCAAAACAGCAAAACGGCTGCATTGACTCAGGCACAGGCAATCAGTGGTCTGGGAGGAATTGGTAAAACACAGATCGCAATTGAATATGCATACCGCTACCGTGATCAATACAAGGCTATCTTATGGGTCAATACTTCATCTCGTGAAGCGTTCACTGCCGATTTTGTGAAGCTTGCAACTTTACTAAATTTACCTGAACAGTATGAACAGGACCAGGAGTTTGTAGTACGCGCTGTCAAGCGCTGGCTTTCGGCCCATACTTCCTGGCTGCTTATTCTTGATAATGTTGATAATTTGGAAATGCTGGCCAACTATTTGCCAGTATACAGTTCAGGTGACGTCCTGCTTACTACACGGCTACAGGCATTAGGAACGCTTGCTCAAAGTATTGAAGTTGAAAAGATGGGACCGGATGAAGGTGTAAAGTTTCTCTTACGACGCACCAAAATACTTTCTGCTGATGCAGAACTTGACCAATCGACACGAGCGAACCAGGAAACGGCGGTTGAGATCGTTACTGCACTGGATGGATTACCGCTTGCTCTTGACCAGGTCGGCGCATATATTGAAGAAACTCACTGTAGCCTGGCTCATTATCTGAATCTCTATGGCTCCAGTCGCAAGGAACTCTTACGTCGCCGTGGGAGATTTCCAGCTGATCACCCGGATTCGGTCGCTATTACCTGGTCAATCTCTTTTCAAAAAGTGGAACATGAAAGCATGCCTGCTGCCGATCTATTATACTTACTCGCTTTTCTTGATCCAGAAACCATCCCTGAAGAAATCATTATAAAAGGAGCGCCAGAACTTGGACCTGCGCTTGAACCTCTGGAGAACGATCTGTTACAAGTGGATTCCATTATTGAGTTGTTGCTGCGTTACTCGCTAATTCGGCGCGATTCCGAAGTGAAGTTATTAAAAATCCATCGCCTTGTACAGGCTGTCCTCAAAGATGGCATGGATAAAGCGACACAACGTGTATGGGCTGAGCGTGCGATACGAGCAGTAAACAGGATATTTCCTGATGTCGAGTTGAATACCTGGGAGCAATGCGAGCGCTATCTACCACATGTGTTGATTTTCGCCAACTTATATTGAAGAATATGAGCTTGCTTTTCCCGAAGTGGCTCGGCTCTTTAACGAAGCCGCATCCTATCTGGTAATGCATGCTCAATATGAACTGGCTGAATTACTGTTACTAAAGCCTTGGCATTCGTCAACAAATCTTTGATGCTGACCATCCTGATTTCGCTCGCACGCTGAACGACTTGGGGGCGCTTTATTTTGATCAAGCCAATTATAAGAAGGCAGAACCTCTTTTACAGAAAGCGTTAGCAATTCGGCAACAGACCTTGGGGAAAGAGCATCCTGATGTTGCTCAAACACTTCATAATTTGGCAAATTTGTACCGCGCCAAGGGAGCCCATTTAGAAGCAGAGCCATTCTATTTAGAGGCTCTAAAAATTCGAGAGTTGTCGTTAGGCTTTGACCATCCACTTGTGGCGGAGAGCTATTACGGCTTGGCAAAATTATATCAATCGCAAGGGAAGTTTCAACAAGCCGAAGAGTTTTGTGAGCAAGCATTGAGTATTCAAGAACAGCAGTTGGGGGTTAATCATCCGAGGATTGCATCAACACTCAATATGCTAGCTAAGATCTATTATGGACAACATAAACTTAATCAGGCTGAAGAATTGAATATTAGAGCTTTAAGAATTCGTGAGAGCACCTCTGGTATGGAGCATCCGCATGTAGCTACCATTGCTAATAGTCTGATCGAGATTTATCATGCAGAGGGGAGATACAATGAAGCCAAATCACTGATTGCTATGGCACTCAAAATTCATGAACAATCACTTGGCTCAGATCATCCTTATATGGCGTATAGCATCAGCAATCTGGCAAAAAATCACTTTTTGCAGGGAGATTATAAGACGGCCGAGTCTTATTATCAAGAGGCTCAGGCCTTACGTGAACAAAATCTAGGCCGTATTCATCCGCACACAGCTACAACTTATTATGATCTTGCGCAGCTTTATGCTGTTTTAGAGCGGTTTGAAGAAGCCAAATCACTATACTTTAAAGCCCTATCTATCCGAGAACGTGCGTTCGGGCTTGATCATCCACTTGTTGCTATTACGCTTGATCAGTATGTGACACTACTGAGAAAGCTTGGAAGAGTAAATGAGGCAGATGAGTTTGAAAAACGCTTCAAGGAAAATAGGGCAAAACACATCTTTTCTGGAGATCTATGACTTCTCAAAGGCGACTTATTCGTCAATCGGTCTAGGCTGTTATTTTTGTATTGCTTTGGTACTCATAGTGCGAGAATTGCTAGTGAAGAAGATCGTTATTATTGGTCCGGCGGGTGCTGGTAAAACAACTCTTGCACGAGATCTGGAATTCAAACTTCACTTAAACGCAATTCATTTAGATCGCTTATTCTGGAAGAGAGATTGGAAAGGAGAAACGAAAGATAATTGGAAGAGAGAAACGAAGGAGAACCGATTAGAAATTCTGGATATGCTTGTACAGGAAAAGCAATGGATTATTGAAGGAAACTATATTGGTTCATCAGGACCGCGCCTGACAGCAGCAGATACGATCATTTTTCTGGATATTAAGCCAACAATTTGTCTTCTAAGGATATTAAAACGACATCGTCCGTTGAGGCGTCTAAGAGACTTAATTCTTAAACAAAAATATCAGTATCAGGAGCTTAAACGACGTGATTTACCTGAAGGTTGCATTGATAAGCTGACGTTTCTCTGTATAATGAAAGTACTTTTCTTTCCCGTTCTGGGTCGAAGAAAACTGATCGAAAAGCTCAAAGACTGTAAAACTCAAAACAATACACCTAAAAAAATTATCTGGCTACATTCAACAAAAGAAGTCAAAGATTTTTTAGCACATCTGGAACCCCAAGCCGACGAAGAACGACAAAATTCAAAAACATCCGCTTTTGTAAGTATATGAAACGGTACATTTTTGAGGGAGTAATGTTTCTATGGATAAAATTGTTATCATCGGGTCTCCAGGGGCGGGCAAATCAACACTTGCTCGTTATTTAGGTCGGATTCTCCACATAAATGTAATTTACCTAGATCGCCTTTTCTGGCGATCAGATTGGGTGAGAAAGTCTCGTGATACGAGAATAGATATTTTACAAAATCTTGTGCTAGAGAAACAGTGGATTATAGATGGGGATTATCTAAACACTTCTGAACTTCACTTAGAAACAGCCAATATCGTAATTTTTTTAGGTATTTCACCTTTGATATGTCTTAAGCGCATTGTCAGCAGACATCTCACTTTTGATGGACATACTCGACGTGATATGCCAATGGGAAGTAAAGATAAACTTACCTTGTTGCTTATATTGAAAGTTCTACTCTATCCATTTGTGGACAAGAGAATGTTTAAGCAAAAGCTGATCAACTATACATACAATGGAAAGCATAAACAAGTGATTTGGCTCCGCTCATCTACAGATGTTGAGGACTTTTTAGCCCAACAGAAGGCTCAAGTTAACAAAGAGAAGCAATCTTCGATAACCCCTTTTATACTTAAAACAGACAATTAGCCTTAGCAAGACGATGACAACAAAAGTCCTGATCTCCAAGTCCATATTCCATTGTCAATAGTTGACTATCACTGGTGCAATGGGCATGGAGTTCTACCTTACATTCGCAACACGATAACAGCTACTACACAGCCATACCAGACGAGGTAATTTCTTCCAACGGCTACGATACCAGGCAATCCTTTCCTCTGTCCAAAGATTGTATTCACCATCAGCGCTGAGAGTGACCTGGGTCATCTCTTTCGAGGGAAGCTTTTGCTTGCACTTATGACAAACTTGTTGCATCGTTTTATATCCCTTGTTTTGCGTGTAGTTTCTGAACAATTTATCAATACAACGAACGAATCGCCTCAATCGTCTCCTGGGCATTGCGCACAAATTCGGCTCTCACTGGAATCCCATCCATGAACTCTTCCACTGTGGTATCATCCAGGAAGCGCTCGCCAGCATTATCAAGCATCACACGTGGTAACAGAACAAGATCTCCCAGATTTCCATGCTCTTGAAGGGCAGTCAAAACGTCTTGACCGCAAAGCAACCCGGCTACAGTGACTTCCGCCCCAAAGAATGTATTCACAACGGGCAAAACCTGCACCTCGAGACCCTCAACCTTGCGCATATCTTCAGCAAACTCTTCGATTACAGGTCGTGCCATCGTACTCGTGACCAGCGTGACTCGTCGCGGTTGAGATAGGTTCATCGGAAGTTTGCGTTTACTGCGTGCCCATTGGTCCATCAGGTAGCGCGTCATGCCCACACCGTTCTCGATCTGAGCATATGAGCCGTAGTGCTTCGCAGGTGGAAACTCGCGTTCTGTCAGGTAATACCATTCGTCCGAAAGGTAGACAAATGGATTGCCATCGGGATCATCTGCCTCGAAGCGATGCTGGTATACCTCTACCTGCTCAATCACAGCCTCGGCCTCTTCTCGTGTGTAATGCCGTAGTGGCGGCAGGTCTCCAGTCTTAATCATATTGTTATATTTCGTCAAACCGACAGGTACCACGGAAATTGACTCGACCGTTGGTCTCAATTCGGACAAATCTTGAATGCTGCGATCAAGATGTGGGCCGTCATTAATCGGTGGGCAAAGCACAAGTTGTGTATGGCAGGTGATACCCATGCTACCCAGGCGTTTAATATGCTCAATAATGTCCCCAGCGCGTGGCCCATCGACCATCTTACGCCGCAGGTCGGGATCGGTTGTATGGACTGAGACATACAGGGGTGTCAGCTTCTGCTCGTCGAGACGCTGCCAATCGTGTTCCTTCAGATTTGTTAGTGTAATGAAATTACCAAAGAGGAATGAGTAGCGGTAGTCATCGTCTTTGATATAGAGCGTTGAACGCATGCCATGTGGCAAGCCGGGCTGTGGCGCGAAGCGTTCTGGTAACCCTTTGATAAAGCAAAAGACACATTTATTGGCGCACTGCCTGATGAATGGTGCGGGTTCTTCACCGAAGAGCACGCCCAGGTTCTCATCGTATGTTTTAGAGATTTGCACTTCGTGCTGATTGAGTTGCCGCTCAAAACCAACTGTCAACTCTTCATCAGCTACGTAAAAACGATAGTCTACCAGGTCGCGAATCGTTTGACCGTTAATTGTGCGAATTAGATCTCCGGGCTGTAACCCTGCTCGGTCCGCAGGACTTTCTGGCACTACCTCACGCACCCATCCATACATTTTTGGCATTAATTTGGTTTCCTTTTTAGAATGGGTGACGAATGATAAGAGCGATGGCAATAACCAGGATTATCAAAGCAAGTGTCCCAAGTACAAAATACGTGTTTTTGCGTCCAAGTTTGATGTCGGTGCTAGGCCCTTTAGTTACTACTGTCTTTTTCACTTCCTCCTGCTGCTGTTTGCGTTTATCAATGCGTTTCTGTCTCTTATCACGCACAGCGTCAGTTGGACTTCCACCATAAGGGCCTGTTCCCATGTGTTGCATGCGCCTGCGCATCTCGCGGTTATAACTCTCAGCCTCCTGTTGTGACGGCGATGTTGTGATTTCTTTAGGCTGAGTTGATTTTGCTCCCTGAACCGCTGTTCCGCCTACTACTGGCTTGCGACTCTTGCTACTCTGCTTCTCTTTACTCTTCTCAGTTTGGATGTTCATCGAAGGCGCTGATTGGGGTTTGGGTGAATTTGGTTTGGCTCGTACTACCCGAAGTAGAAGAAGTGCCTGTCACCTGCTTGTTAGCCGGGGTTGTTTTTGTATCACCAGTTTCAGGGTTTTGAGATCCTGTTCCTGATTTGTTATGTGCCTTTGTCATCAGTGTATCCTTTGCATGGAGTTTATGCCAGTATATGTGAGTATTATACCTGGTTCGGTACATTACAGAAAAATGTCTCAACTCCGAATTTCGTTTGTAAAAGATTGCTAAGTGCCTGTACGCCTATTTTCTCTGAATTATAGTGTCCGACGGCGATAAAATTTATTCCCTCTTCGCGCGCAATTGCTTCTGTTGGTTCGCCAATCTCTCCAGTGAGAAACGTGTCACATCCATTTGCGATGGCTTCCATTACATATCCCTGGCCACCGCCTGTTACGACACCGAGGCGACGTACTGTTTGTGGCCCATATTCATAGACTTGAGCTTTGGCGTTTGCAAGCGCGTTCACCTGCTCTACAAGATCGTGTAACGTCTGACGTTTTGTAGCTGTGCCGATTGCTCCAATCGCCTGCCCACGTGTGAGGCCCAATTTGTCATCCTCGACTGTGAATCCCAGCTGTTTTAACCAGAGCGCGTTATTCCCAACCTCGGCATGCGCATCCAGAGGCAGATGATAGCCAAGCAGTGTGATGTCATACTCAAAAAGCATTTTCAATCGTGCCTTCAACATCGTGCCAACTGTACGCGGCATATTTTCCCAGAACAGCCCATGATGTACAATCAGCATATCAGCACGGTTTTCCGCAGCGATGCGGAAACATTCCAGGTTGGCACTGACTCCCAGGGCAACCCGCTCAACTTCAGGACGGCCAATGACTTGCATGCCGTTGGGGCAGTAATCCTTGAATCTCTCTATCTGCAGGTAGTCATTGAGATAGTGAGCAATTTCATCACGCATCGCGCTCATTGATCTACCCCGTTCTCTAGCATTTCTCTAGCAATCTTGATTGCCTCATCCTTGTCATCTGCGGCTAGTGCTCCATCTATCACCAGGCTAAGCAAATGGTCCTTAATAGGTCGTAACCATGGCCCCGGACCACGTCCAAATATTGTCATCAATTCGTTGCCGTCAAGAGGACTCTTTAGCGGTACTCGTTCAGCTTCTTCCTGCAATCGCTGGCAACGTTCCGTAAGCTCTGTTACACGGGCAGCAGCTCGGGTTACTTTATCTGCTCTATAGCTGGTGATGTCAGCTCGTGATAGGTCAAGGAGATCTGTCAGGTCGTCTCCACTTTCCAACATAAGCCGGCGCACCGCCCCATCTGTCCAGTCCGAAGTGTACGCGTTCGCGCGCATGTGCAAGCGCACAATTTTCGATACACTCTCAATAAAATCGCGGTCAAAGTGCAATCGTTTCAGGATATCTCGCGCCATATAGGCTCCGACATCCTCATGTCCGAAAAAGTGTACTTTGCCTTCTTCTACTGTTCGCGTGCGCGGTTTCGCGATGTCATGCAATAAAGCGCTCCAGCGACAGATCAGCCGGGGAGATGAGCGCTCGACAACACGCAGTACATGAGCGTAGACATCTTTTGTATGAATCACTTTTAAGGCTTGTTGACTAACGCCGCGTAATGCCACCACTTCTGGCACGATCCACTCCATCAACCCCAACTCAACGAGCAAATCCAGACCTTTGGCAGGGTTCGCAGAAACCAGCAGTTTATTCATCTCATCGCGAATTCGTTCACGCGAAATCTTTTGCAATTTTACTGCCTGACGTACGATTGAACGTCGGGTTGCGGGTTCAATCGTGAAGTCAAGTTGCGCGGCGAAACGCACACCACGTAATAGGCGTAAAGGATCCTCGTCGAAACGCTTATCAGGCTCATTGCCTACAGCACGCAGCAAATGTGCTTCCAGGTCTTGCCGACCCCCGAATGGATCGATGATTTCTCCTGTCAATGGATGGCAAGCCATAGCATTAATTGTGAAATCTCGTCGCAGTAAGTCATCCTCCAGCACCGTGCCAAAACACACCTCTGGTTTGCGCGAATCAGGATTGTATTGCTCACTGCGAAAGGTAGTGATCTCAACGATGTTATGAGGGTAATGGAGACGTACCGTTCCAAAACGCTCTCCAACCAGGACAACAGCTTGAGGACGTGTCGGTGCAACGATGCGTTTGATTTCATCGGGTGTAGCATCTGTTGCCAGGTCTTCGTCGTTCGAATCCTCGCGATGTAGGAGTACGTCGCGTACTGTCCCCCCCACAATATAAAGTTGTTTGTGCTGAGCGTGAAAAGCTTCCGCCAGTGTATAAATCATATCGTGCATGATGAGCAATATGTACCCATTTCAATAGTGATGATGTAATGGGCCTATTGTATCATGGCTTATCTGATATTGGCTAGACATTTGTTGGGTACTGTCATCACATAATAGGATTGAATAAAAGAGCGCAAGCGGCTTGCAAAAGTCATGCCTGATAATCCTTGCTGGCAAATAACTTCTTGATGATGGCCAGGAGTTCTGTCACCGCAAACGGCTTGCGTAAATAAAGGATACCGCGTCTTTGTATCTCTTCTAATGGTGGATTGCGCGCGCTCATCAGAATTGTAGGAATATTTTTTAGATGTTCGAAAGATTGAAGCCAATCGTAGAGTTCCAGTCCATTCATATCAGGAAGGCTATAATCAAGTAGTAAGAGATGCGGCATCACTTGTGTCGCTGCTTGTAGCGCGTTGCGCGCGTCCACATGGTGGATGGCCTTATGGATAGTCTCTTGTTCAATAATCTGGAGAAGGAGATTTCCAATTTCCTCATCATCTTCGACGATGAATATCAATTTTGAAGGGGAGTTCGTATTGGCTTTGAGTTGAAATGTTTGATTGAACATTTCACGAAAATCCTTTCTGGCTTCTGTCATAAACAAGAGATGATACGTGCTGTACATAACACGTTGCTCTTGGTGAAGATGTTTCGTACCTCAAGGCTTTTCATTGAGATTATTTGAGATGTAGGTAAGATATGCTCTAACTCTCATTCCAGCTTGGAATTTGTCCGTCTGACTCCTCGAACACGCTCACAGAGCCAGTGACGCTACTCAACTTCAAACTTGATCGAGGTGGCATTCCAGCGTCACCATGAACCTCATTGCTTGTGCGGTAGGCCATTTTCATTTTCGGGACAACTGTCGTTATATTTCCAAATTGGGTGCTGGCATCTAACTCGAAGGGGGTACCATCAGGCAGAATGACATGAACTGATCCTGTTTCAGTGGCAAACTGAAAACTGCCTAGAGGATCGAGAGCTTCGTGGAAGTTGATCGAACCGAGATTGGTTTTCAGCACAGAATTCCCCCTCAGGAGTCCTTCCTTTACGTAAATTGACCCGATATTGTTTTGTAGAGACAATTGACCGTTGATACTGGTAACCCATATATCTCCGACATTTGTGTGTAACTCCACATCGGCATTGTACGGAACAGTAATGTTGAAATCAATACTTTGCGGAACATTGGTACCAGGGGAATAGACACGTTCTACATCGGCCCTGATCTCATTTTCTTCTTTCAGATGTTCGTAGCTCACCCAGCTTTCATTAGCCGCCTTCCCGATACGCCTGCTGTGACGCTTCGTCTGAAATGTGACCGTGTGTGTATCCCTGTCTGTTTTAATACGAATTGTCCCAACTTCATTATTGACCACAATGTGCGGATGTTCATCCATCGAGAAGCGACGAGTCTCAACACGTTCGGTGGAATTGATGAGATATACTCCGGCCGTTACGAGAAGGCTAAATCCCACGACGAGTAACAATATAGTAAGGATCAGAAACGCGACTCCGGCAAGTGTAACACTGGCGAAGATCAGGAGACCAATGCCTAAAATGATCAAGGGGATACTCAATAACCCGAGTAACATCACAAACCACGAATTGCCTCGATTGCGCTTCTCAAATTGTTCCTCGTTCTGTAAAATCTGGGTTTCCTGAACGTTCATGATTTTGCTCCTTTACAGGCATAATGAGAGCCTGGCAGGTGCGGTGCCTGATCGTCTAACGTATAGTTCCGCATTTAAAAGATACGCTTCTCATATCACAATTCACTAACAGGAACTATTACTAACAACACGATCAGATCACATTTTATGCGACGAGTTTTCTTTAGCTGTGTAATTGAGAGCTAAAACTATTGACAAGAACACTTGTACTAATGTAATATGTTTTAGAACAGAATATCTAGTCAAGCGCCCCCGCTTGCAAAAACGGGGGCTTGCGCGAAACCCGCTCTACCGGCGGGACTAAGGCAGGAGTAATTGCGAGACTAGACTGGGCGAGGTCTGCAAGGGCCGTTTGAAGCCAACTGAACACAAGCGCGTCAATCCAGTTGAACGGTAGCCTGGTCGCGGAGATATTGCGGACGCCTCCCTAATCCGCTTTCCCTCTCGTGTCAGCGTCGAAGGGAATGTACATACGAGCAGCGATGCTCGCCTTAACGGGCCAGTTGCTACGCTCTGGACAAAAGCGTATCCCCGCAAGGGGCAGCACTTGAAACGATATCCCTGTACACGTTGTGTCTTCCCCTGTCTACAAGCCCAGGGGTTTCTACAAAGAAGATTTTATGAGGAGGTTAACGCTATGGGGACTGCACAGGCTAGTAAGTTTTCCCAGGAATCAGATTACGAACTTGAAGAAGACGAGGAATATTATGTAACGCGTCCTCATAGTAGTGTGCGTAGATATAATAAGCCAGTTCAGCACGATACACTTGATGATGTCGATATATCCAGAGGTATGCCTGTCCATCAAAGGCGTGCTCATTCCAACCCTTATCCCAACAGCGGCAAGCTATCACATGATGAGGCTACTTCATGGAAGCAGAATTGGCGTCATGATAAACGCTTTCCCGTGATCGCAATTATTGTGGGAATGCTCTTGATGGCAGCGATTTTTCTCACAGCGAACTCATTGGGTTCGTGGTGGCAGATCCATCAGGACGATGTAACCTATGGTCGTCCTCGCACTTACCAGGTCGATGCAGTAGTTGGACATAACGATAGCCCATCTAACCCTTCACATTTTATCTTTCTCAACCTCAACCGGCATGTGGAGATAATCGAATTGCCCGGAGGTGATACAACGCATGCGCGTATATATACAGGCCCAACCTTATTCGGCAATGGCCAGGATTTAACTCCAGTGACGGGCGTTTTTAAAGATGTGAACGGTGATGGCAAACTCGATATGATTGTCCATATTCAGGATCAGATACTCGTGTATATCAATGATGGCACTCAATTTGTCCCCCAGCAGCCCGGACAACAGGTGCATCTGTAAATGCAGGTGGGATTGTAGAATGACTCGAATGCTAAAGGCATGAACATTTCGAGTAGCCCATGCCCTTTGTTTTCATCGCCCATCCATTAATTAATGGATGGGCTTCGTTTTGCATTAGAATAGCTACCCTTAAGAGGTTGGAATGCCTAGTTGTGCAAGCATCCCAGGAATGCCTGCATCTGGTTTCCCGTCAGTGGTGAGCGACGCCAGTTTTCCATTCTTCAAAGTATAGGTTTGGACTTCTTCTGGCAGGGCAACTTTTTTGCCTGTTGCGGGAATAGGTGGCATGCCGGGAAAAGCGAGAACACCAGTATGCGTTGCGGTGATGTGGGCCTTTGCGATCACGGCGTCATCGTGTTCCTCGTAACTGGACACATTGAATGCAAAATCAGGCGTGCCAGCGTGAAGAATCTGCATCAAGCCAATGAACTCTTGTTTACCTAATGGCTCAGGAGTGGGACCTCTCAGCACAAAGTCGTCTGCTACCAATTCTGTCATTGTTTGAATGTCATTAGATTCCCAGGCCTTCATACCATTCTTTACAATTTCTGTGTTACTCATACAGGTAAGCTCCTTTTATTCGTGAAGATAATCTATGTTCATTGCTACATTTAAGCAACTAGAAGTAATACGCATGAGCTTTTGTTTTAGATCATTCCACTCAACCACATAGGAGAAAAACGTACCCTGGGAGAAAAAGTATGCAACATTTTTCTCCCAGGGTACCAGATTGATAACCAACGTACATATTTTAGTGTTTACATAACGATTAACGGCCGCATCATGTCATGCTCTTCGTGCTCCAGAATGTGACAGTGCCATACATACTCGTTCCCGCCGGTTCGTGGACTTGACGGAACAGAGAACGGTACTGTCGGCAGGTCGAATTTCATGATCACAGTAGTAACCTCGCCTGGGTTCATGCGCACAGTCTCCTTCCACCCTAGTTCGGTGCGAAGTGGGCCTTGCGCGGGACCAGTATAGTGAGGTGTACCATTGTAGTGTTCTTCATCGAAAGGTTGTCGTCCCAAAAGCTGGACGTTAACAAGGTGGAAATGGATTGGATGACTGTCCCCCGTCAGGTTTACGATCTGCCAGACTTCAGTTGTCCCTTCTTCTGGCGTTTCTGTGGCCGGATCCATGTAAGCACGTCCAAAACCACCATTCACTGGTTTGTTAGTCCCAAGCATCTGGATCAGACGACCATATCCGTCAAACGTCTCGTTCAGGGTCAATTGTCTGACCTTTATACCCGGAGGCAGGTGCAGCTTTCCGTTTTGGACTGCCGTTCCTGGAGGTACGAGGAACGGTGTCAGATCTGGTGTGAGATCAGTATCTTTGTTAATCTGTAGTGGGGCATCCTTGCTGGTCGCGGGGACGACCTTGAACCGCATGATCTCACGGGTGTTTGGCCCGAATCCTGGTTTAGGTTGTGTGGGATTGCCCGGAGCTCCAGGGTAGTAGTCGTTGACCGGGTCACCCATTGGGAACGGCGCTGGAGCATCGTTGTAGAGAATGACATTCTTCCCGGCAAACTTGCTGAAGTCCACAATTATATCCCATCGTTCAGCAGGAGCGGTGACGAGACTACCTCTAAGTGAATTAGCATTGAAAGGCTGGTTGGAAGGGACATTCACAGGTCTGGGTAGAAATCCGCCCTCGGTTCCTATCACTATGAAGTCCGGCCCTGCCTGGTTAGTGGGAGTTCCTGCATTGTTAAGTGTGATACCGTCAGGACTTCCATCATCGACGTACAACTGCAGGTTCAGGAAGCGGGCCTGGCAAGCGTTGAGCACGCGTAGACGATAGCGTCGAGCTTCGACAGTTGCCTCGGGGAATACAGTGCCATTGGCCAGCATAGTGTCACCAAACATTTCGGGGATAACCGAGGGGTTTGGAGGCAAGCCCTGAGGGTGAGGACCTAATTGCCAGCGGTCTGTCTCATATTTATGAGGGTACCATAAGCTGCCTACCCCTGTTGGGCCTGGCCAGGTCGGATCTTTGGCCAGGATGTTGGATCCCACGAATATCTTGTCCTGTATGACAATAGGAATCTCGCGCCCACCGTTCTCCACGAAGTCGGGTAAACCCAGGTTTCGCAGGTTGGCTTCGAAACTGTCGCGGATGATGTAGGCACTGGCGATACCGGCATAGGCATTGAGCCGGGTCAGGTCCATGGCATGATCATGGTACCATCCCATTCTGGCGCTCTGATCGTTGGGGAAGTAATACTCCCCCTGTCCAGATTTGAGTCCAGGGTTGAGGAGTTTGTAGATGTTGCCTGCTGCACTGTGAACGCTCTGACCATACTGGCCATCAGGAGTAAACCAGGTAAATGGACCCCCATCACTGGTCCATGCATTGAACCCACCATGCACATGGGTAGTGATCGCATTCTGGTGCTTCCGCGCTTCGGGGAAATTGGAGCTTGTGTCGACTGGTAAGATATGCTTTGGTGGTAAGGTATTTGTGTATGTAACCTGAATCGGTGTTCCTTTTTGCACCACCAAAATGCCGCCGAGGTGCTTCTGGGGTTGTATTCCTCCACCCAGTGGCACAATCGGATTATAACCCCACAGCGTAGTAGGACCAAGCTGAGGGTGTAACTGATCTGTGAACTGTGCAACGTTAAATGAAAAGTGTGTAACCCCGGTAACGGGTGCGGCGAAGGCATCAGGCGCAGCGACCGGAATACCTCCTGGGCCCACACCACGCAAGGGTTGGGCAAACATTCGCAACCCCTGGCTTTGATAGAAAGCGAAAGCTGTTCCGGTGTCGAAATACCATGGCACAGTCAGCGCTGCTCCCGCTGCTACGGCGCTCGCCATGAATTGTCGTCTCGTAAATCGTGAGTGCATTGTCAAGGTATATCCTTTCTGAATGCTCTGCAGTGTGCTGTCTCGTTCCGTTTTCTTTCCCTCCAGAGGTAAACAAATGATTTGAACCGAAAGGGCAGTGGAAGAGAGCAACTCGCAGCACCACTTTTGACAAATATCTATAAGAAAAATATCTCTCATTTTTATCACAAAACTGTCTCATTTAATGAAAGGAGCATCACAGGGATATCACAAGCTCATCAGATTGTTAGCTTTAAAAAAGCGTATAATTATAGTGTATAATTCAAAACCTCAAAAATATCGAATAAGACAGACACTATCCGACCAGCGTGAAGGTGAAAAAGACTAATAACAGGAGAGTAACGATGTTAAAAGTAAAAGCAGCATTTAGCGGATTTTCAGTCGATGACCTGGCCAAGAGCAACGAATTTTATACGAAGGCCCTGGGGCTGAAAGTAGACGATGAGGGCATGGGGCTGAGTCTACACTTGCCTGACGGCGGTACAGTGTTCATATATCCAAAACACGACCATCAACCAGCTACGTTTACCATTTTAAATTTTGTGGTTGAGAACATTGATGATGCCGTAGATGAACTAAAAAGCCGTGGCGTCAGCTTCGAACGCTATGAAGGTTCGCCACAGGACGAGAAGGGCATCCTCCGCGGTCGCTCTCAAAACATGGGTCCCGATATTGCCTGGTTTAAAGATCCGGCGGGTAATATTTTGTCCGTGCTTCAAGATGCGTAAAGGGTAGAGCACATGATATAGGTATTGAATGCGACAACTTGGAAATGCACTAGAGCATTTCAGTGTCAGTATTGTAATATAATGACTTCTTCTGGCGTGCCACCGCTATTGAGGGTAGAACACACAGGGCTATTTGCCGTTCAGACGAGCAAGCACAGGAGCGAAATTCTCGAGCTGCCGTTCCTGAATCTGAATATAAGAGATGCCCAGGTGTTCGCGCTGCTCCAACAAGTGCTCAACTACCTGCTCTCTGGTCATAGGACGCGCTTCAGAAGGCATTCCACGAAAAGATGGAGCAGCAGCGACGGGACTGTCAGTCACTTCGATACCAAAGGCAGTCTGACCGAATTCCAGGTGTTCAATACGCTCACCTGCAGCCTCTTGAATCCAACCGATCTTCTCTTCCTCTGGGGGCATGAGCAGAATGATATCTGCTTCACGTGCCGCAAGGGTGAGCATGCGGCGACCGGAACTGCCAATAAGTATGGGAGGATGTGGTTGCTGCACCGGTTTGGGAACAGGTCGCAGTTCCGTCGTCGTGTAGTACTCCCCTGAGAAATTAACAGTTTCACTGCTAAGGAACGCTTTGATGATAGATAACCCCTCTGCAAAGCGAGAGACGCGTACACCCGCCTTGTCAAAAGGAATGCCCAGTTGTTGGTACTCATGCTGCCAGTTACCCGCGCCCAGCCCAAGTTCTACACGACCATCGGAGAGTAGATCCAGCGTAGCGATCTCTCTAGCGAGCAAGGCAGGATGGCGATAATCATTGACACACACGAAGCTGCCGACACGCAGCTTCGTGGTAGCGGTGGCGGCCACAGCGAGTGCGGTCAACGTTGCTAATGGCGTACCCAGGACATCGGGTACAAGAAGAGAGGAGTAGCCCAGTTCCTCTACACGCTGTGCCAGAGCAATCCAGGATGAACGTGATGCATGACCGCCAGTCACAACACCGAAACGGAAAGCTTTATTCGTCATACAAGCTCCTTCTATGGGTTGTTCAAGAGTTTTATCGGGTCACGTCTCCCTCCATCTCAAATCTCTGCTTTCTATATTGACCCTTATCTTGATTCTATCACCCGCAGAATCTGTTATGAGTGAATGTCAGTAATGAAAGGAGAGGACAAAGTGCCATGTGGAGACATCAAGTATTGCGCCATCTGATGAGGGGAAAAAGGCATGTTATTCTCAAGCCACCAGGACATGAGGCTGAGGGCGGCTCCCGAGATATATTGCGCGTGTATGGCAAGTGGAATAGCCAGATGCTGATTATCCGGGGACAATGTGCGCACTTTGGCCGAAGCCACTTCAGCAATATACTCCTTAACCAGTTTCTGAAAGCGGCCAACCCCATCTCCACACAACATCAGCTTGTAGAAGTGCTGATGTTGTGCTGCATGCTCGAACAGACGAACAAAATAGGGAGGAGGATGTTCGATCGAGTACGCGCTGGGTGGTTTATGCTCTTCTTCTGCTACCAGGTCGTCATACATCTGTCGTATCCCCTTCTCAAGTAGAGCATACTTATCATCGTAATGCTTATAAAATGTGGTGCGATGGACCATAGCCCGCTCACAAATATCCGTGACGGTAATTTCCTCGAATGTTCGCTCGGATAGTTCCGCCATAAGCGCTTCCCACAGCAACTTGTGGGTGCGTCGAACACGTAAATCTGCTTGCTTGAAAGACGTCTTTATCGACACTCCCCTGCTCCTTTGTCGCTTATCCTACAAAGCGGCTCTTTTTGCTTCTTGACTGATGATGCTTTCTATAGCATACTCAAAATAGATACAGATGTAAAGATATACAACATTATGTAGACAAATTCGTTTGGGCAAGATCATCTCTCTGTGACCGTTAATCATTGAAAAGAGAGTGTGAAAACTCTGATGTCGTTGGGTCTACACCTTCCATTAATGAATAATAGGAGGTGGCTGCCACCCGTTCATACAAACGATGTATTCATAACAGGACAAAGGTTTTCTCTGAAAGGAGTCAGAATTATGCATTCATTCACACGACGCCTTCACAGCTCTGCGGGAGAAGCGTCGGCTAAAGAGACGAAAGGGTTGATCCTCAACGGGGGCTGGCGCTACGATCTGCTGGGACGGTTCTGCGACACCTTTTTGTTTCGTGGCCAATGGTTGGAACTGAGGCACAAGACTGTTAACCTGGCCCACATTCAACCTGGAGAGCATGTGTTAGATGTGGGCTGCGGTACGGGAACGCTTGCGATTGAAGTATCACTGCGCGTTGGCAGTGCAGGCCGCGTCGCAGGCGTTGACCCTGGTACCCAGCAGATTGCTCGTGCTCGCTCGAAAGCTGCCAGGCGCAACTTACCCATTGATTTCCAGATCGGAGTGATTGAGCGTCTCCCTTTCCCTGATCAGACATTCGATGTTGTGCTCTCTACCTTGATGATGCATCATTTGCCTGATAGTCTCAAACGTCAGGGGCTTTCTGAAATTGCGCGTGTGCTCAAACCCGGAGGGCGTCTGGTCATTGCGGATTTCAAGCGCAAGAAAGATCGCCAGGGCCAGCTCGCACGATTTCATGCCGGGGGAAGCAGCATGCAAGATTTGGCTGCGATGATCTCGGACGCCGGTTTCGAACATCTTGAAATGGAGGAGATGCAGCCCTTACGATTCTCTGCTTTCCCAGGAGCAGGTTTTGTCAGGGCATACCAAAGCTAACCGGATGCTACACTGAGCCGTTTTGCAAATGTCCGCACATGTTGGTTAAACGCTTCTGGCTGCCCTAAATTGCACAAATGCCCTGCTTGTTTGATGATCTGAAGCTGGCCATCCTGGGTGGACTTCAACAGTGCAGCATCTCTTTTCCGATTTGGCTTGTCGTTTTCCCCATTGATAATGAGTGTTGGGCCAGGAAAGCCCTGCAGCAAGGCAGGAAAGTCATGGGATGCCAGTTCGCGATAGACTCTTGGCACTACCTTCCACGAGAATCCTGCTTCGATCTGAGGCTGGACTACAGCATCTGGAAACATGTTCCGAAGTGTTTTTCCCTGCATGCGACTGAGTCTGCTTTCTGAAAAGAAAGCCGTGACAAGCGAACTATCAAGCCAGGAAAGCATACCAATAGTGCCATGATAATCGATACAGCAGCCAGACAACACCAGCCCAGCAATCTCCTGAGGATGATCGTGAGCACACGCCATCGCGACATATCCCCCAAGTGACAGTCCCACAATGAGCGCACGGTCATGATTTGTTGCCTGAGGCTTTCCATCACCGCCTGGACCGCAGCTAGTGAAATTGTTGCTTACGTAGTGCTCCATGTCCAGGTAAATCAAGGGCAATCACCCGAAACTCATCTGAGAGGGCTTCCAGTTGTGGCATCCACATTTTCCGTGTCCAGGATACCCCATGCACCAATACAATAGGGAAGGTGCCCTGTGGCCCAACAACGTCAAATGCTGATTTATGTTCATTAGGGTGATTGATTTGTTCCATATACTTCCTCCAGATACATACTAATAATATAGTAAAAGTATATCATCATAATCGGCACTTTTTGAAATCTATCGTTTCTGGTGCGTTCAGCCTCTCCTTTAAGTCTCGTATGACCTGAACTGTAACGCCTCTGCGTACATACCTAATAAATGAAAGATATGAAGTTCATGAGGAGAAAAAGCGATGGATGTGCATGATGGGTGGGACCTCGTCTTGCAGCAATGGGGTTGCAGGTGGTAGGAATACTACTCCATCGTTAGGAGTGAGTTTGCACGGTAGCTCTTAGCTAAGAGCAAGAGTCAAAGATGGTACCCTCTCTTTATCGTCAACCTCGGACATATGGTCCTCGTCTGACAGAATGTCATTTCTCCATTTCCCAGAGTCTTCACGCCTTTTATTGTGAGCGTGAAGATGGGCATGTTTTTGACAGCAAAGTTTATGGCTGCTCTGACTGAAAAATCATCAAGACAATGCCGTCTTGTGTTTGCCTGGCCAGTAGAGGCCATCCAACCGGCACATCGTATCTCTCATTCTTAGAAATGGAAGTTGTTTCACTCGAAGGGGTTCATGTTGAAGAACATGTTGCCCTCAGTGAAGCAAACAAGTTCTAGAGGAGACATTCCTATGGATTCCAAAGTATACCTCGATAGGAAGGTACAGCAAGCACATTACCAGGATCTTCTGCGTGAGGCGGAAAAGAGAAGGCTGCTGGCACAATTACCACGGCATCACCACCATGTGATCGCACATACTGCCGGAAAGTTTGGAGTGTTGTTGCTACGACTCGGCACAAGGTTGAAACAATTTGAGCTGACACAGACTCCGCTTGAAGATTATCAGTGATGTACATGCCCTGGTCAATCGTCGCTTCGTTCGTAGCGGTGAAGAAGATAGCTATGAGAGAAAAGAAAGGTATGAGTTATGCAAAAAGAACAAAGATACTCACCGTCTGACGAGTTGTCGGATAACACTCGCAATTCCCCAGTACAAACATATAAAACACCCGCAGGGCCTGTATTCCTGCGTAGTAGCTGTTCACCTGCATTTGTAGCAGATCTGAAGGCGGACGAAGGCCTGCGTGCATTCGCCCGTCTTCCCGAACGTGAACATCAGCTGCTGCTCACCCTTGCCGGGAAGCCAGAAAACAGGCTGACGCTGGCCTACACTGCTACAGGTACTATTATTGGTCAGGTCACCCTCGCGCCGTTGGATAGTCAATGGCAAAATCTCGAGAATGCCTACGAGATTGCGGTTGAGGTCAGTACAGGTTGGCGCAGAATGGGCATTGCGCAGCGACTACTCTCCATGACGCTTAACTATAAGTCTTTAGAAGAGTCCCTGATTCTAGCGTTCGGTCTCTCCTGGCATTGGGATTATTCAGGGCTAGGCATAACACCCTTTGACTATCGAGAGCTGATCGCCAGGCTCTTTGCGGCTCATAGTTTTAGTGAATATCTCACCTCCGACCAAAATATTCGCATGGACCCTGCGAACATCCTGCTGGCTCGCCTGGGTAGTCGCCTTACCGAAGAGAGCATAAATCGCTTTTTCCAGTACCTACTCTATTCAGATACCCTGCCCGGCTTGTAGAAAGGAATGAGTAGAAATGAAAGAGGAACAGACACGCGAGCGAATACTGGCCAGATCAGCTCAACTCTTCAATCGCCGACGAAAGGCGATCGGCAAGATGCGTTTTGCAATAGGAAAAAAGGGGATGATGTTACAGGATACTCCATCGATTGACCACCCGGTGCCTCCAGAGAGTGTCTATCCGATCAGGAGTCTTTCCGCGATTGCCTACGGTTTCATGGGTTCTCAAGCCTTGTTCGCTGCCTTAGAGCTTGGTCTGTTCACGACTCTGTCAGATGAGCCGTGCGGACTCGATGAGCTGGCGAAGAGGCTCGGCACGGCCGCAGGTCCCCTGAGCGTATTGCTCTCCACCTGTTTGGCCCTGGATCTGCTGACCTGGGATGGACGATGCTACTCCAATAGTCTTGCTGCCCAACACTTTCTCGTCAGTACTGCTCGTAGCTATGTCGGCGACTACTACCTGCGCCAGCTCAGTGCGGTGCTTTATGATCGTATGCACCTCGTACGCGCGCTGCTGCGCGGCGAACGCGACGAAGCGTTGTTGTATACCACAACACTGGATAGCCCCCAAATAACTGAGGAGTTTATTCGTGGACAGCATGGTGGTTCACTTGCACCCGCTTATCGGCTCGCTCGCACTATGGATCTCTCCAGGTACACTCGCTTCCTCGACCTGGGAGGTGGATCGGGGGCATTCGCGATCGAGGCGGCCAAACACTACCCTGGGCTGTCGGCAGTGGTGTTCGATATGCCCCAGGTGGTCGTGGTAACGGAGAAGATCATCCAGGAAAGTGGCTTGGAGAAGAGGATCACCTGCGCAGGCGGCGATTTGCTCACCGATTTGTGGCCCTGCGGTGCAGATCTGATCCTGCTGTCGTATATCGTTAGTTGCTATGAGCCCGAGACACTGCGAGATCTCCTGAAGCGCTGTCTGGCGTATCTACCAAGCGGAGGTGGTCTGCTGATCCATGATTTCGCGCTCTATGCAGATCGGAGTGCTCCGCGCAATACAGCGCTCTTCCTTTTTGGTGAGTTGACCGTTTCGGCCCAGGTTCAATCCTACACGGTGGAAGAACTCGGCACAGCTATGCAGGATGCAGGCTTCGCAGATGTGGTAATACAACCATTCCTGCCCGATCTCACCTTCCTACTAAGTGGACACAAGCCGTAA
>CAVPEB010000063.1:0-73860 GCA_963702765.1 uncultured Chloroflexia bacterium | reverse complement strand
TATGCTACAAGCATTGGAATCGTCTTGTTAACTATGCTGAAAGTAGCATATGCTCATTAGAAAAGAACCCTACAGAAAAGTTAGAGTTTTGCAAGATGGAGAGAGATTCATGTCCATTCGTCCCTCCACTGACATCAATTCACGTACTCGAAACGACTTCTGGAAATTCTGGACGGGACAAACTATCTCGACTCTGGGAAGTTCATTTACCAGCTTTGCTTTGCCGTTGTTAATTTTCAACCTCACCGGTTCTTCTCTGAATCTCGCTTTGACAGTTATGGTCACTGTCCTTCCTTACCTCTTCTTTGGTCTGGTCATTGGTGCCTGGGTTGATCGCGTGAATCGCAAGCGCTTGATGGTGTTGACAGATCTGGCCAGAGCACTTGTGATAGCGTCCATCCCGCTTGCTTCTGTTCTAGGGCTTCTCTCAGTCTGGTGGATTTATGCCGTAGCGTTTCTCAATTCCGCCCTCACGATCTGCTTTGATGCGGCGAATTTTTCTGCGATCCCTAGCCTGGTTTCTCAGGAAGACCTGGTGAAGGCCAATGGGCAGGTACAAGCAGGCTACTCAATAGCGAAGGTCTGCGGCCCGTTGCTGGGAGGGTTGTTCATCATCGTGGCCTCACTCCCAATGTTGCTGCTGATTGATGCCTATCTCTTTCCTCATATCCGCCATTTCCCTTTTGCTTATCAACACGAGTTTTAATATCGCCACTGCTGGAAAGCAGGCGCCGACGAGTTTGCGCCAGGACATTATAGAAGGCTTGCGCTATGTGTTGAAGCATCAAATTCTGTCCTGGATCACTCTACTGCTTCTGCTGGTCAATTTCATCTTACCTACTGCGAGTGTACAACTTGTGCTCTTCGCCAAACAATGTTTTGCCGCCAGCGATGCACAGGTCGGGTTGCTGTATGCATGTGGAGGTCTTGGGACAGTGCTCTTCTCATTAGCGGCAGGGCGATTCCGCAAGCACTGGTCTCTGGGGACGCTTGCTCTTGGAGCGCTCATGATGGAGGGGGCATTCACGGCTCTGACAGCCGTATCGCACTGGTACTGGCTTCTGCTTTTGTTATGGGCAATGCGTAGCGGAGCAGATGTGCTCTTCATTATCAGTACCTACAGTCTCGTTCAGACTGTAGTTCCCAATCAGCTTTTTGGCCGTGTCATAACCGTGATCCGAGTCTTGACCTGGTCAACCGGGTCAATAGGAGCCTTGCTTGGTGGTCTTATCATAGAGCGGACACAACAAGTTGCTCTGGTCTATGCAGCGATTGGGTTGTTGATCTTTGGGATTTCCCTCGTGTTCTGCTTGACTCCTTTAGGACATGTTGATCGGTACATTCTGAAAGAAACAACTTCATAGTTGTAAGCAGAATAATGCGCGCCAGCGTCGCAATGGCGTTGAGGATTTCGCATACGTCCGAAAAGTGATTGTCTCGTGATCATCGAGCAACTTGTTGTGATGGAAACGTGATAACCAGTGACGATACTCTACTCTGGAAGGGATATCTGCTCCATTGAGAGGACTCTGGCCAGCATTGAGAGTCTCTTCTTTAAAAGAAAAGGAGAACCATCATGAAATACAAAGGCATCCCACTACTACCGCTCCTCACTGCAGCAGCTACAACGATCGTGTTCGTAACGTATCGCTCGAGCAGGAGCGTCCAGATTTCCGCTCCTGAGTCGACAGGAGCCAGAGAGGAATTGTGATGGATACGAAGCAATCGCACTTAATGAGGCCTCGTTGGAGTCCATTGCGGGCAAAGTCTAACAGTCCCAGGCGCAAGTGGCAAGCAAGGCATCCAGAGGCAGTACTCGTAGCCATCAAGACCGTTCACACCCTGGCCTGGTTCTCGATTGAGTCGTGTATGATCTACCTGCTCTATGCAGGATTTGCGAGGCGCTCGGATCGGAGTGTAGTGGTGGCGACAGTCGTAGTCGGAGGTGAAAGTCTGATTTTTGCGGCGAACGGATTCCGCTGTCCCCTTACCCAACTTGCCGAATCCTATGGGGCTGATAATGGCTCGGTCACTGATATCTATCTTCCAGGGTGGTTCGCACACTATCTACCAGCGATCCATGTCCCGCTCATCTTCCTGGCAGTATTCCTCCATGGAAGGAACTTATGCCAGAGGAGGCGAGGTTAGATGGTCTGGTAGCTGGCACATGTTCAGCCATAATAGGGTAACGTGACCACATGGTTGAGGAAGTGCTCTCAGCGGCAATGACATATCTGGAAAAGCGGTAAGGTAAATCTTCTTTTCATGCATCCCATTGCTCGCTCAGGCGTTCAAAAAGATCTGCATAAACACGCATGCCGCGATCGAAATTCTCCAGGCGGAAAAACTCATCAGGGCCGTGCAGGTGCTCATCAGGCATCGACCATGCCAGAAATACGATATCTTGTCCAAGATCCTTCTGGAAATAATCCGCTACGGGCAGTGTGCCACCGAGGCGAATCATCAATGGATCACGATTATAGGCAGCACGTAGCGCCTCACGCGCAACGCGCAAAACCGGGTGTGTTGGCGCAATAGCAAATGCGGAAGACGAACCAGCAGTTTGCTGGACGGTGACGATAATGCCCGCGGGACAATGCGTGTGTATATGTCTTTCGATGGCAGCAATGATATGGGATGGAAACTGGTCAGGAGCAAGGCGGCAGGTGATTTTGGCGTGAGCCTCCCTGGCAATCACTGTCTTACTTCCTTCTCCCTGAAAACCTCCCCAGATGCCGTTGATATCCAGGGTTGGACGCGCCCAGTTGCGTTCTAACGGGCCATATCCAGGCTCGCCAACGGGAGCGCCTATGCCAATGGATTGCGCATAGCTCGTCTCATCAAAAGGAACAGCAGCAATTTCAGCCTTCTCCTGTTCGCTAAGTGGTCGCACTTCGTTATAGAATCCCTCGATTTGAACCTTCCCATCGAGTGCCCACATACTTCCAAGCATCGTAGTAAGCGCATTAAGGGGATTTGGAGCTAACCCACCATGCAAGCCCGAATGCAGGTCGCTTTCCGCCCCGTGGACATCAACTTGTAGCGCGATCAATCCTTTTGATCCCAGCACCAGTGATGGCATATCATGCGCCCACATGACGCTATCTGCGCTTACTACCGCATCCGCACGCAAGCGCTCTTTATGCTCCTGAATACAAGCCTGTAAGTTCGGAGAGCCAATTTCTTCCTCACCCTCAAACAGGAAAATCAGGCCAATGGGTGGTCGTCCTCGCAACGCGGAATACGCTTCGACGACTTTGAGCGCGAGAAACAGATTCCCTTTATCATCACTCGCCCCTCGTGCGTACATCCGTCCATCGCGGATCGTTGGTTCAAAAGGTGGGGTGGTCCACTCATCAAACGGATCGGCTGGCTGAGTATCGTAGTGAGCATAAATCAAGAGCGTTGGGGTTCCAGGTTTTTCCGCGAGCCATGCACCATATACTACAGGATGACCCTCTGTCGGCAATATCTCGACAGTAGGCACACCTGCTGATCGCATTGCATTTGCTACCCATTCAGCAGCGCGTACCATATCCTCGCGATGCGCTGGTAGCGCGCTGACGCTGGGAATACGCAGGAACTCCTTATACTCCTCGATATGTCGATCTCGCTCCGCTGCAAAATACGCATCCAGCGCTTGCATGTCTACGTTGCTCATTGGCTCTCCCTTTTTGTCATGAATAATTGTCATGAATAAAAGGACAAAGGTCTGTCCCTAGATCAGAAGTATACCATTTCACTTGAGGCCCTCGTGCTTATATTCACCCCACTCGACTACTCGGCACTTTGGTACAATCCTCTTACATTTCGCACAGGCAGGAGAGGTTATTCGTTTTGCATTCAGAGAACGTTTCAAATCGAATCTACAATATTCATAATGCTATATATATCAAAAAGTATGAATAGGATCATACAGTGTAAGCGGGGTGGAGAAATGGGAGTAAATGTGTGGTGAATCGTCAAAGGGGTTCGTTATTCACGAACCCCTTCGGATGGTTATCACTCCAAATTCGACCAAAGAAGTAGGAGTAACGGTTACTCTCAATATAACACATGTTCTATTATAAGTCAAGGGGAATTCAACGCTATGGATAACGAACAAGATGGCTCCGAGGCAATCCTTGTACAGGAAGGATCGCGGACATCGGATTCAGACCCTGGTCTGTTGCGCACCGCTGAAGGTGCTGTTGCCTTCCAGGTGGATGATCCGCTGACACGACTCGTCTTCAATTACGGCAGTTTCATTCCCGGTTCTGAGACCTACTATGGGACTCCAGGCGACCAGATGACCGGCTTCCTGGATGCTGTGCAGGAGGTGGCACGACTCAGTCCTGAGCGCGCCTTACAGTACGCGGCATGGCAGCGTGACCCCCGAAGCGGAAAGGGAAATCGTAGCCAACCTCCCTGGGTGCTTGCAACGCTGGCGACGCTTCCAGAATGTGTGAATCATCCCCGCTTTATTGAACTCGTTGCCAGGTGTATCGTTCGTCCGGATGACGCCTTGCTCGTGGTTCAGGCAACTTTGACGCTGCTCGGCGGTAGGGAATTCCCACCAGAACTGCGTATGGGCATAGTACAGGGTCTTGATGCATCCAGCAACTACCAACTTGCCAAGTACAGCAACGCTTCCCTTGATCTGGTACCTGTACACAAAGAGCGTAGACGGGGCGATAACCTGTTGCCATCCCAGGGACAAACGACGCAACATATGCAGGAAGACGAGCGCGAGACGTCTCTGGTTCCCGAAGTGCAGGCTCCATCGCCAGGGAAGCGCACTCTGCGCCTGGTTGACGTGCTGGGTATCTGCCGTACCGAACTTTCTCCTCGCCTGCGTGCGCTCTATGCCTATCTAAAGTCATCTACCCGTTCGAGGAAGCAGCATGTCGTGCAAAGGCTCATCGCTTATCACTTCCCACTCTTGTTGGAGCAAAAGGCCCAGCGCGATAATCCTCCGCGTACACTTGATGAGGTGGACGAATGGGTCAAACAGGCGCTTGCGGCTCGTATGACGATCGAGCAGATCTTTTCAGCTACCGGCTTGTTACCTGGAGAGCGCAAAAAACTGCGTGAGATAGAAGCAGCAGCGCAGGAAGAAAGCTCCTCCCTGGATGCTCTTCCTGATCCTGTTCACAGGGACACTGCCCTTCTCTCACACTTGCAGCAGGCCGAGGTACAGAGACTTGCCATACGCGCTGCTATCTGGAAGGCAATTATCAGTGCGAGAGTAGAAAGCGAAGGCGATGTCCGGCGCTCTGTGAAGTTTCTGGGAGATGTGGCTTTTTTGCGCAACATACGCGGCATGATCGAGGCGGGAGTACCTGTAGCTGACCTGATTGATGAGGTTGCACAACGCTCATTCAATGGCATCTGGCCGTTCCAACTGGTCAGTGCTGCACGCGCCCTCAAGCAGAAGCAAAGCCGCGGACGTACCTCCTGGCCGCCCTGTCCACAGGCCCTTCCGGTCTTAGACGCGATTTTTCAGCGAGTGATGGCTTCGATGCTCCCTCGCAAAGAGGATGGCACACTCTACAGCATTCTCGGTATGGCGGATGTCAGTAGCTCGATGATGATAAAGCTGGGTGGCAAGGCTAGCTCCGCAACCTGCATGGACGCATCGCTCTCCTTTAGTGCTGCCTTCAGTTCAACAACTCGCACCTCTATCTTCGGTGGATTGGCTGGTTCCTGGGCGAGCGATTTCTGGCCCGCACAGGTCAATATTGAGGACGGACCGCTGGCCATTGTTGACAAAGTGCTGGCAAGCGGAGGATGGGGCGGCTTGGGAACGCAAGTGCTCACATCTTTCATCAGTCTCATCATCTGGCTTATGGAACATCCCGATGTTCCTCGTCCCGAGGTAGTGGTGGTGCTGTCTGATATGCAATTCGAACCTCCCACAGCCTTTGATCCGTTTGTCATGGAGAGAATACCATCTGCATATCGGTACGTGCTCAATAGGCCGGAGATGGTAGACGTCCCGCCTCTGGCAGCAGCCATCGTTTTGTATCGCGAAATACTTGGTGCAGAGGTCAGCATGGTGCTCTGGAACCTGGCCGCATACGAAGGTTCACCGGTCCCCAGCGGCATGGAACGTGTGTTACTTCTCTCTGGCTTTGACGCCAATACGCTGCATAGCCTCGAACTCTGGCTGCGTGCAGGAAGCCCGGGAAGTGCCATGCCTGTCTCACCCTCCACAGTGCCATCAGGAGATGGGCACAGCAACTCAAGCATCGAGGCCGTGTTGTACGCCCTGCAGCGCTTTTAGCTTGCTTCTGCCACAAGTCAGAAGCAATGTGAAAAACAATTTCGGCACCCGGTAGTCAGTGGAACCGACTATCGGGTGAATCGCCTTGCCAGGCCCGTATATAGGAAGGACTGGGCTTGCCCTGTCCTGGGTATGATAACTGCATCTGTCCTGGGGACGATGAAGGCAGTTCTGTCCCTGGGCCTTTTTAAGGGTTGGTTTCTGTAGGGTCACATCATTGACCGTAGGAGCGAGGGCAGAGGTGCTGGGTTGGTTGGGCCTTCAAGGTCGCCCGCAATGCCCCCTCCCTGACTGTCTCCCAAAAACCTACCCGTGTAAGCTCTCCTGGAGATTTCCCCCATTACAAGCATCACCAGTTCATCCAAAAAGTTATCATATTTTACCTCTCTAAGCTTTGAGAAAGCGGCCTTCCTTTTCCCGGATGCTGCCCTCGTTTCACACTCGCTTTTTATATGCCCTCATCGCAAAGATGTAGGCCACAATCAGAATGCCAACGCACCAGGCAAGCGCAACCCAGATCTCCTGAGTCACGGGCTGCCCGGCCAGTAACGCACGAATGGTTTCCACGATGGCAGTCACCGGCTGATTTTCGGCAAAGACCCTGACGACGAGGGGCATCGAGGCGGTTGGCACAAACGCCGAGCTGATAAAGGGCAGCAATACCAGCGGATACGAAAAGGCTGCCGCGCCGTCTATCGATTTTGCGGTCAGTCCGGGAATCACCGCGACCCAGGTTAACGCCAGCGTAAACAACGCGAGGATACCGACCACGATCAGCCATGACAAGATGCCTGCCGGCGAACGAAAGCCCATTATCAACGCCACGAGAATAATGACCACCACCGAAATCGCGTTGGAGACCAGCGAGGTCAGGACATGACCCCACAGCACGGTGGATGGGGCAATGGGCATGGAGCGAAAACGCTCAATAATCCCTCGTTGCACATCGGTAAACAAACGGATCGCTGTATAGGATATCCCACTGGCAATCGCAATCAGTAGGATCCCGGGTAAGACGTAATCGACATAGTTCGCTGTCCCGGTTCGAATGGCGCCGCCAAACACATACACGAACAGCAACATAATCGCAATAGGCATGATCGTGACGGTGATGATGGTGTCCATACTGCGGAAAAAATGGCGCATGGAGCGGCCCAGCATCACGCTCAGATCGCCGAAAAAGTGGTTGTGTATCGTTCCAATTTCCTGGGAACCAGGGACTTGAGTAGTGACTTGCATTTACTGTTCCTCCTTTTTGCCAGTGATGGCTAGAAAGATCTCCTCCAATGTCGGTTGTTTTTCTACATACTCCACCTGTGCAGGTGGAAACAGCTTCTGTAACTCCGTGAGCGTGCCGCTGGCGATAATCTTGCCCTCATGCAGAATGGCAATGTGATCAGCCAGCCGTTCCGCCTCATCCAGGTACTGCGTGGTCAGGAAGACGGTGATGCCGCCATCAGCAAGCTCCTTCACCGCTTTCCACACCTCGAGGCGTGCCTCGGGGTCAAGCCCGGTGGTTGGCTCGTCCAGAAACAGGATCGGTGGCGCTCCCACCAGGCTCATGGCCAGGTCAAGCCTGCGGCGCATCCCGCCTGAATACGTCGATACCCTGCGGTTGGCGGCATCAGCTAAACCGAAGCGTTTCAGCAAATCGTCGGCTACCTGGCGCGGCTGTTTGAGCTGGCGCAGCCGGGCGATCATGATCAGATTTTCTCGTCCGGTCAATATCTCATCCACGGCGGCAAATTGCCCGGTCAGGCTGAATGATTGCCGCACACGCTCTGGCTTTGACGCCACATCAAAGCCGTTGACGATGGCCGTTCCGCCGTCCTGTTTGAGCAGAGTGGAGAGGATTTTGATCAGCGTGGTCTTGCCCGCGCCATTTGGTCCGAGTAACGCGAAGATGCTTCCTCCATCGACACCCAGGTCGATGTTGTCGAGCACTACAAGTTTACCGAAGGATTTGCATAATCCTCGTGTTTCGATCATCAGCATGGTATTTGCTACCTTTCAATGCTATAATACAGATCACTAAGTCAGTAAGTAAATCCGTTCACATTTTACTCATTTGACAAATTAAATTATATAATTTATCTTAGTAACTAAGTTATATCATACATGGAGGAATAGAAAATGTCAAGTGATTCACAAGAAAAACACACGGAGCTTCTCGGAGAGCTTGATAGGGAGCTTCGGCAATTTACTGGACTTGGCACGTCCTTCTTTCGGGCAGCTGCTGCCAGGGTTGGGATGACCGTTTCGGATGTGCAAGTCCTTGACTTCCTTGATAGCGCCGGTCCAATGACCGCTGGCCAGCTCGCTGATCTCACAGGGCTTACAACCGGGGCCATTACTGGAATGATCAACCGGTTGGAGGAGGCGGGTCTCGTGAGTCGAATGCGCGACCCGAATGATGGGCGTAGGGTCATCGTCCATCTGGTGGGGGATAAGGGCGAAATGCACAAGATTGGTCCCCTTTTCGCTTCCCTTGAGAGTGCTTGGGATGACATAGCGGCGCAATACGACGTTGAGCAAATCGCCTTCCTCGTCAAGTTTCTCAAGCAAAGCAACGGGATTACCAGGAATGAAATTTTCCAGTTACGTGAGGCTCCATCAGATGCAGAGGAGATTTATTCCGCGCCACTTGGAAATCTGGAGAGCGGTCGTCTCGTCGTTTCCGGGACCTACCGGTTGATCCTACGCACGAGCGACGTATTGGACCAGCTTTACCAGACTCACTTCGAAGGCCCTCTGCCGGATGTAAAGGTCAAAGATGGTGTAGTCACCATCCGCTATCCACGGCGTTTTTGGATTCTGGGTCAGCAGCGTGTGACAGAGGTCATGCTAAGCACCGCTATCCCGTGGCAAATCGTGATCATGGGAGGTGCTTCCGAGATCAACGCCGAGTTGGCCAGGCTCAATCTCGACGCGCTAGAAGTCAAGGGAGGAGGCAGCATTATCAACCTGGATCTCCCCACCCCTTCCAGCGTGGTTCCCATACGGATCAGCGCGGGAGCATCAATGATTACCATTCGGCGTCCTGCAGGCGTTGCAGCCAGAGCTCACCTCAAGGGTTGGGGCTCCGGCTTCGTCTTCGACGATCAAACCTTCAGCGATATTGGCAACGATGTGCGGCTACAGAGCCAGGGCTATGAAGCGACTGCCCCTCGCTACGATATCGAAATCACAAGCTCAGGCAGCATGGTTACCATCACCTCCGGCTAACTCTCTGAACGAGCTCAAGTCGGCCTGTTACTGTACAGCTCGGCGAACTGTACGGGTTGCACTTAACTCTTCGGAGAATACTCGACAGTATAGTACAACGCTGGTCACTCAAGTTTATAAATGAGTGGCAGACACCGACTCACCCAGGGCGACCCCGTCGAGAATCATCAGTTGCTTCGAGAATACGTTCGAGAGTGATTGTTTCGTCGGTCATCGGTGCTGCTTTCGGCCTCGTTCACTATCGAGTTGAGCCATCGGGGTCGCGCAAAGCCCCGAACTTGACGCTGAGTACGACCTGCTCGCGTACCTGTCCGTGCAGTGCCTCGCGTAACAGCATTTCGTTATGTCCCATACCGTAGAAATCGGCAGTGTCAAGCAGGGTGATACCACTATCGAGCGCGGCGTGAATCGTCGCGATGCTTTCAGCATCATCTGCTGGCCCGTATGCGTAAGACATGCCTGAGCAGCCGAGACCAATGGCCGATACTTCAGGCCCATACGTTCCAAGTGAACGTGTCATCATCTTTTCAATTCCTCTAGCTACGCTTTGAACATTTTCTGGTATAAGGATGTCTGCAAATGCTGCATACATTACTTACATCTCAATTGCTGATTATCTTTCCATCTACCAACTCCCACATCTTCCCTCCAAACCTATGTATAAACCATCGGTCATGCGAAACCGCGATCACGGGCCCTGGAAATGTCACGATAGCTGCTTCAAACGCCTCCAGCACATCCAGACTGATATAGTTGGTTGGCTCATCGAGCAAAAGCACATTTGGGCCTTCAGCCATCAAACGTGCAATCTCCAGTTTTCTTCGTTGGCCTATGCTCAATTGCCCTACCTTTTTCTGCATATCCTCCAGACTGAACAGCCCATAGCCGATTAACCTTCCTACAAATTCCCCTTCGTACCCCACCTGTCCATACCTGTACGTTTCTATCACCGTTTTATCCAGGTCCATCTGCGGGTCTTGTGGCAAGTAACCTGTGCGAGCGCTCTCAACAATGTGTATCTCACCCCTGTCTGGAGTCTCAATTCCCATCAACATCTTCAGCAAGGTCGTCTTCCCGGCTCCGTTGGGACCAAAAAGCAAGATGCGAGCATCCGAAGCAATCGTGAAATTCACATCGTCAAGAACACACGTATCACCCCAACATTTTGTAAGGTTGGAAACCCTGATCGCTACCTCAGCTTGCAAAGGCTCTATATTGAAAGAAGAGCTTACCTGCATCAGTTTGGGTGGTTTGGGAATTGGATTCGCTTCAATACGACGCAACTGTTCCTCGGCTGCTCGCACCCCACGTGAAATGGTATTCTGTACCCTCCCGCCAAAATAATTATAGGCTGTTTTATCGTTATCGGTAGCGGGTCGATGATGTGCAACATTACGCGCTGTCTCGCGAACTCGCTTGCGCAGCTCTTTGATCTCTTCTTGCTGCCTCTCATAGTCCTCCTCCCACACTGCTCGTTCAGCAGCCTTCGCCATCACAAATGCATCGTAGTTGCCATCGTATTTTTTCAGATGATGTGTATGTTCATCGATTTCGAAAATCTGGTTGACGGTACGATTGAGGAATTGTCTATCGTGTGATACCAGCAAGATTGCGCCTTTATAGTTGGAGAGATACGACTCAAGCCATTCCAGGCTAGCAAAATCCAGGTGATTCGTTGGTTCATCTAGCAAGAGCAAATCCGGGGAGCGTAGTAGCAGGATCGCCAGACCTACTCGCGCCTTCTCACCCCCAGAGAGTGTTTGCATTTCCCGATCGCGTGAAATATATGCAATCCGCAGGCCAGCCAGAATACTCTCTATTTTGTAATCTAGCTCGTAGCCTCCGCGATCCTGGAATTTACTAGATGCCTTCTCATATTCATCCATGAACACAGAAAGCTGTTCAACACTAGCTGTACTCATAGCGCTTTCAAGCTCGCGCATCCGTTCTTCCAATTGGCCTAAATTGCCCACTGATTCCAGAATCAAATCTTGTATGGTATGACCGGAAAACTCAGGCGTTGTCTGCGGCAGGTAGCCGACTTCTGTATTTGGAGTGAATGAAAAGGAGCCGGAATCATGGGATTCTTTGCCAATCAGGATATTCAACAACGTGGTTTTACCAACTCCATTTGATCCCACAATGCCAATTCGATCATCAGGATTAACAATGAAAGATACATCATCAAGTACGGTAATGGCACCGTAAGATTTGCCGAGATGGCGAACAGCAAGCATTCTAATGCCTCAATTCTATAGTATTCTGCCCAGGTTAAAAAATCGCAAAAAAATCAGATTTAGCTTCAACGAAGAAGGGTATTTTGTGAGGCGTAGTGTGAGGTTACATTCCTGTTATTTCTCCAAGCAGAATCTCGAGACGACGGTTGTAGATCAGGGTATGTTAGAAATGCTGTTCAAAGGTATACTCCCTCTTAAATTTTGAAGAATGATATATCTAACTCCGATTATATGCAGCCGTTCTAAAAGTGTCAAATTCCATACATGATGGGTTTCACCTAAAATTGGGTGCCAGATCCCCTGGTGTAGGGACAGGTGTGGTGTGGATGTGGTGCGGGGGCGCTTGCGCTGTCCTGGTGCATCGTGGCTTAGCCCATGACACCCGATAATGGTGGAACTCACATGATACATACATCTATTCAGGCCATTGTAAGGTGCCTGCCATCAATCGCAAGCCAGGTGTCAGGGAAAGTTACTATTCTTTTATAGAATGGAATAAATGTCTGCCTCGGCATAAAGCCGTTATCCATTAAAAATCATCTATTTAGGAGAGTGAGAAGTGAGGATGCCTATATTTCGCGGGATGAAACGCTGGGGGCTAATTCTCTCAGCATTGCTTTTGTCCTCGCTCCTTCTAGCTGCATGTGGTGGAAATTCCCCCTCCATTTTGAACCCCGCAGGACCAGTTGCATTAAAAGAGTCAAATTTGTTCTGGTTCATTCTGGTAGTTGCCACAATTGTATTTGTGGTAGTCGAGAGCTTATTGATCTATTCAATTGTGCGCTTCCGTGAGCGTCCGAACTCGCCTACCCCTGTACAAACTCATGGGAATAACACTGTCGAACTCATCTGGACGATTGTTCCTTCGTTTTTCTTGTTTGTTGTACTCATTGGAACCATCTACACGATGTTTGGGTTGACCACATTTTCTTCAACGAATAGTCGGCCATTGCAGATTAGAGTAGTTGGTCATCAATGGTGGTGGGAGTTCGACTATCTCAACGAGCATGTTGTCACTGCGGATGAGTTAGTCATTCCTGTGGGTACTCGTATAGAAGCTCAACTGCTATCACAAAATGTCATTCATAGCTTTTGGGTTCCCGAGCTGTTTGGCAAGACGGATGTCGTGCCAGGCCACGACAACATGTCAGTCTTCCAGGCTGATAATATTGGCACATATCGTGGACAGTGTACCGAGTTTTGCGGCCTGGAACATGCGCACATGAATTTTTATGTGATAGTTAAAACGCAAGATCAGTATAATGCCTGGCTAACTTCACAGGAACAATCCGCAAGTTCGACTCCAACTGATCCTACTGCGCTGGCAGGACAGAAACTCTTCTTAGGTTCAGGTGGATGCCAGGGTTGTCATGGTATCGTAGGTGTCAACCTCAAAGACGATCAGCATCTCAATAGTGGTGCTGATGCTTCAGTTCTGGTTGGACCAAACCTGACTCATTTTGGAAGTCGCCGCGATATTGCGGGAGCGGTCCTCCAATGGGATCCGGCAACATGTGTAGTGGTTACTGGATCAGATGGACAACCAACGATACAGAATCCTGATGCATGCGGACTGTACCAATGGCTAAAGGACCCACAGGCTGTCAAACCTGGCAACGATATGGTTATTCGATCACTCTCAGATACTGAGATTGCTCAACTGATAGCGTACCTTGAGACTCTTCAATAAATCAGGCCCTTACAGAACTAGATTACGGAGGAATTGCCGATGGCAACCCGCACAATTACCGAAGGCGTAAGCATAGCTCGTCGCAGGCGCCTGAGTGAAACCTATATTGGCGACTGGATCATGACGACCGATCATAAGAAACTGGGCATCATGTACATGGTTACCGCCTTCTTCTTCTTTCTGGTTGGTGGCGTCGATGCCTTGCTCATCCGCACTCAGTTGGCGCAACCGGATGGGAAAGTGCTGTCTCCCGAAGTGTATAACCAGATCTTTACTATGCACGCCGTCACTATGATCTTCTTGTTTATCATGCCGATGCTCACAGGATTAGGAAATTATATTGTACCGTTGATGATCGGTGCGCGCGATATGGCTTTCCCTCGCTTGAATGCGTTTGGATACTGGGTTGTCCTCTTTGGTGGACTATTTTTGACTTCAAGCTTCCTGTTCGGTGCAGCTCCGAATGCTGGTTGGTTCGCCTATGCACCACTAACCGAGCTGAGTGGGCCTGGCACTACGTCTTGTGGTAATGCCGTGATGTGTACCCCTGGTCCTAATATGGACTTCTGGGCGCTAGGTATTCTGATGCTCGGCATCTCATCAATTGCTGGCTCGATCAACTTCGTAGTGACCATCCTGAAGTTACGCGCTCCAGGTATGACAATTAACCGCATGCCACTATTCACCTGGATGACTCTAATCACAGCTTTCCTGCTGCTCTTCTCGCTACCTAGCGTGACAATGGCGAGCATCTTGTTACTACTCGATCGTCACCTCGGCACGCACTTTTACGTAGCTGGTTGGGGTGGTGATCCTTTGCTCTGGCAGCACCTGTTCTGGTCATTTGGGCATCCAGAGGTCTACATTCTCATTTTACCCGCCTTTGGCATTATTTCAGAGGTGTTACCGGTCTTCGCTCGCAAGCCGATTTTTGGTTATACCTTTATTGCCTGGTCTGGTGTTGCTATCGGTTTCTCTGAGCTTTACCGTATGGGCGCACCACATGTTTGCAGTTGGTTTACCGCTTGTCGCGCAGGCATTTTTTGCAACCAGTACCACTCTTATCGCTATCCCGACGGCAGTGAAAATATTCAACTGGATTGGAACGGTCTACGGCGGTAAAATTAGTTTCAAGGCTCCTATGCTTTTCGCGTTGGGCTTCATTGCCATGTTTTTAATTGGTGGTTTAAATGGCGCAGCACTCGCGATTGTCCCTTTCGACTACCAGGTGACTGATACCTACTTTGTGGTTGCTCACCTCCATTATGTGCTCTTCGGTGGAAGCGTATTCGGTATATTCGCAGGCATCTATTACTGGTTTCCCAAGATAACAGGTAAATTGCTGAACGAGCGACTTGCTCAGGTACATTTCTGGTTGATGTTGATTGGTTTGAACGTGACTTTCTTCCCTATGCATATCCTGGGATTGCTTGGCATGCCAAGGCGCATCTATACCTATCCAGGAAATCTCGGTTGGAATGAACTAAACCTTATTGCTACGGTTGGCGCCTTCACTATCGGCATCTCCATCCTTGTGTTCGTCTGGAACTTCATTGTAACTCTACGGAGTGGTCAGGCAGCTGGCACAGATCCGTGGAATGCCTTTACTCTAGAATGGGATACCGACTCCCCGCCTAAGCCTTACAATTTTGCGGAAATTCCAACTGTACGCAGTCGACGTCCATTCTACGACAAAAAGAATCCGGAGACTGCAGACTGGAAGGCTATGACGCACTAAAGAATGCTTTAGAAAGAGAAACAATGTGATTGAAGATCAGAGTCAGCACAATACAAAAGTATCAAACGAAGTCGTGGAACAGGCTATTAAAGCAAAACAGAGTTACTGGCCAATTGTGCTGGCTGCTTCGCTCACACTTGCTCTTGTTGGAGTAATCTTGATGTCTCATCCAATTGTCTTTTGGGTTGGAGTAGCATTCGTAATCGTTTCATTTATTGGTTGGGGAATTGAACGCCATTAAGTAAGTGTATAGCGCAATAATCTGACCCCGTTTATTGCGCACTAGTGAGTAGGAAGTAGTGACACATGAGTATTGCTTACACTGGGGAAGTTAGCGCTGCTGGGGAGCATGAGGAATTAGCAGGACGAGGCATTAACTGGTGGGGCATGGCCTTTTTCATCGCCTCAGAAGCTTTGATTTTCGCTAATCTCATTGCTTCTTATCTGTACCTGGAAATACGTAATGGGAACTGGAAACCGCCTGTTGATTACATCATTCCCATAATCGGTACGGTTTTGCTGCTTGGCAGTAGTATTCCTATACGTTTTGCCGGAAATGCTATCACGAAAGGCAATCAACGCAATCTGAAAATTGGCCTCACTGCCACCATACTCATGGGAGCAGCATTCCTTGTTGGACTGGGTATCGAGTATTATGGAGCTATTGTTGACCGTAACTTTACTCCTTCATCTTCGCTCCAGGGCTCTTGTTTTTTCGCGCTGACTGGTCTACACGCATCGCACGTTATCGTAGGTCTTATTTTCTTAACTGTCGTGTTGATTCGTTCCTTGCGCGGCGACTTCACTCCTAAGCACCATTGGGCAATTGTAGCTGGAGAGCTGTACTGGCACTTCGTTGACGTTGTGTGGGTGTTTGTGCTTACTGTCGTGTATCTTTTACCACTCATCAGATAAGAGAAACATTCTTCACGGGGGATATAATGTTCGCTCATCTATATTCCCCGTGAAATAAGAAAATCGCTACCCTCTGTATTTTTCCTCTTACCCGTTTTTCTGCATTTCTTCCTCTTAAATATCACAGATTCATCACAAAAATATGGTAATATGTAAAAGATGTATGAGTACGATCTTTGGATGATGAGTTCAGCGCAAGAACACAGAAAGGACAAAAAGCGGTGAGAGATATCATACGAGACGGTGATTCTACTGCTGCTTTCCAAAGAAACAAATCACATCGACCGCGAAAACAGAGCAAGATCCGCTGTTCGATTTGTGAACGTCGCATGTGGTACAACTTCATTCCACTCATCGAACCTGAAGATGTTCCCGCGCCCCGACAAGAGTGGACATTGTGCAAACGCTGTAATCAGGAATTGCTGGTTCAATTGCGCATTTCTCCTGTTCAAACTCCCTTGCGTCTCCGTATTGCCATAGGTCTCGTTGCCGCCGAACGATCGCCGTATGCATATGCCCCTTCGCGCAAACCACTTAGCGACCGCTCCTGGATTATCATCATGGCATGGGCCTTTGGTGTTGCCATGATCCTGCATCTCGCCTTAATCGTCATGCTGGCAACCATAGCAGGGCATTAACCTCCCTGGCAACCACTCATATTTGGGAGTGCAGAGGGCAAAGCCCTTTGCTGCGAGCGCGAGGGACACCGTTGCTTCTTCATAGTGTGGTTCGCAGGTCTGCTCTAAGTGGATGTCTAAAACCTCACCCTTGACCCGTTTGCTAGAATATACAATAGCACAGACAAAAAGAACAACCAGCAAAGGTATTTTATTTGAATGGACTTCTCCGCCAATAGCACAGCGGATACAAGTCCTCATGGTCGACAGAAGCCCGGGAGTTCTGGGTTGAATAAAGCGCAGTACCCGCAACCGAACATATTTCGACCTCTAAAGAGGAGTCCACATTTATGTCGTCGAGCTTAGCGCGAGAATATTTTATACTCTCAGAGATCGCGACGAATATGCGCAGCGGCTTCATTTTACTTAATCCGGCAGAGCAGGTTGCTTACTTCAACCCAAGCGCTGAACGCTTGATCGGAATCAGTAAAGGGAAGCTCATCGATCAGCCAGTCTTTGACGTACGCAAGCAGCTTATCTCACTCGCAGCGAACCCAGAAAGTGCAGAGGTCGAGCTTGAACGCATCTGGCTCCATCCTGAACAAGAAAGCAGCACTGACCTGGCATTAGCTGATGCTGTAATTCGCTGGTTGCGAGTGCAGAGCTTCCCTGTACGGGATGACCTTGATCAACTGTTAGGTCGTGGGGTGCTACTTGATGATATCACGTTAGAACGAACTCCTTCCCAGACTCGCAATGAAACGCTGGCTCTCGCTGCACATGAACTCAAAACGCCGCTGGCAATCATCAAGGGTTGTGCGACTACTCTCCTGGGAAACGCAATGCGTTGGGATGCCGCAACAATGCGCGAGATGTTGCAGATGATTGATATCCAGACCGATCGATTACACGATATACTCAACACCCTCCTGGATGTCTGGCGCATGGATGCAGGCGTACAGAATTTGCGACTCTCAGAAGTGCACATCTCGAAATTGCTCGAGCAATTGTTAGACCGTTGGCGCAAGAATGCGCCACGTCACCAATTTACACTTGATGCTCCAAATGATGATATCATCATCCAATGTGATGCGCTACGTATTGAGCAGACTCTCAATCACTTGCTTAATAACGCTGTGGCTTACTCCCCAATGGGCAGCGTTATCAAAATCCAACTGGAGGCGAACGAAGAAGAGCTTTGTTTGAGTATCTCTGATCAAGGTATAGGTATTACCGATGAGCATCTTGACCGAATATTTGATCGCTTCTATCGTATATCGCGGGGCGAAGAACGCGCAACTGGAAGCGGTTTAGGGCTATCGATTGTGCGTGCAACTATTGAAGCGCATGGCGGTAAAATCTGGGCGGACTCTCCTGGTATTGGTCTTGGAACAACGTTTTTTTGTACCCTGCCATTTATTCCTCCGGTAAAAACTGAGCCATTACAATCAACACCATTTGAAGATGCTATGGCTACATCACCGAGTGGTCCATTAACGTTGCCTCGTACTGGCCCCCTAAGACAATCTGAGCGCTCAAAGATAGTTGTCGTCGAGAACGATGCGCGCATCGTTCGTTACCTGCGCGCTCATCTTGTGGAGCAGCAATACCAGGTGCATACTGTGAGTCATGGCATCCAACTCTTGCGCCAGCTTGATCTTGATGAACCGGATATCATACTGCTGGCAACACGTCTGTCGGATATCAATGGCGCGGAAGTGCTCCAACGCTTGCGCGAATTTTCAACTATACCGGTCATGATGCTCTGTGATAATCCTGATGAAGATGAGCATGTGCGTCTGCTGGATCTCGGTGCCGACGACCTGGTTCTCAAACCCTTCCATATCAAAGAGTTGCTTGCGCGCATACGAGTGCTTCTACGACGTTCGACTGTGCAGGGAGAACAACAGTCTGCAGAAGTGATTTTTAGAACTGGTGAGCTTACTATTGATTATGCGCAGCACCAGGTGCATGTCCATGGGAAACAGGTGCAACTAAGCCGTACCGAATACAAGCTACTCTGTACATTAGCGCAAAATGCAGGGAGAGTTTTGACACACGAATTGTTGCTGGAGCGTGTATGGGGAGCAGAATACAATCGTGAAGTAGATTTTATCTGGGTGTATATTAGCCGCCTGCGTCGCAAAATCGAGTCCGACCCTCGTCATCCACGTTATATTCTTACCGTGCCAGATGTTGGGTATCAACTGGTTAAAATATAAACGATTGACTGCGACCTTATCCTATGCTATATTCCTAAGTGAGATAAAAACACACATGGCTGTGATGGGGACAAAGCGAGAAACCAATCAACGATCAGAGAGCGGCACATATGCTGGGAGCGCCGCCGTTAAGGATCTCAAAGACACCCCTGAGCCAACCAGTGAACCATTTTGAAGTAGCTGGCTTCGGGACGCACCCGTTACAGTGCGAGGGTTTACTCTTTCCGAGTCGAACCTGTTAAGGCCCCGTCAGGGGTAAATGGTGGTGGTACCACGATAAGGCATATGTTTTAGCCCTCGTCCTCCAGGAAGGACGAGGGCTTTTTGTTTGCTCAGAAAGGAGCAGAATAGTGGAACGAGTGCGCACGATAGAGGTCGCTTCACATTCTGGTGAGCGTGTTTGTGTATCTGGCTGGTTACATTCCTTACGCCAGATGGGAGGTATCAACTTCCTTGTTATTCGTGATGGCTGGGGAACCGTCCAGGCAGTAGCCGAGTCTGAGGCCGAACTCTCTTCGCTTCTTGAGCTTGGAGGAGGTCTCGAAAGCGTGTTGTCGGTCGAGGGTCTGGTAGTTGATATGCCACAGGCCCCCGGAGGTGTCGAGTTGCATGACCTTCACATCGCAGTAATCACACCTGTCACAGACATCCCGCCTGTTTCATTGAACAAGCGCAAGATTACTGCAAATATCAGCACGCTACTTGACCATGCTGTTGTTACAAACCGGCATCTGGAAAGGCGCGCTACCTTGCGGCTTTCAGCAGGCGTAATGTCTGCTTTCCGCTCAATCTTGACCGCACGAGATTTTACTGAGATACAAACGCCAAAGATCGTCGCATCCGCTACAGAAAGTGGTGCCAATGTTTTCAAACTTGACTACTTCGGTCGAGATGCATACCTGGCGCAAAGCCCCCAGTTTTATAAGCAAATCATGGTGGGTGTCTTTGAGCGTGTCTTCGAGGTGGGTCCCGTTTTTCGTGCGGAGCCACACGACACAACACGGCACAATAACGAATATGTCAGCCTCGATGTCGAGTTTGGATTTATCGAGAACCACTTTACTGTCATGGCACTCTTACGCGATGTGATTGCTCATATTCTCGAAACGCTCGATGAACAGTATGCAAGTGATTTGGAGGTGTTGCATTTGCAGGTGCCGATTGTTCCAGCGACGATTCCACATATCCATTTCTCCGAAGCACAGGAACTCATTTTTACTCGTTATGCTACAGATGTGCGTGGCGAACCTGATCTCTCACCACAGGACGAGCGCTGGCTTGGTGAATGGGCGCAACAAGAGTATGGCAGTGACTTCCTCTTTGTCACAGGCTATCCGATGCGCAAGCGGCCATTCTATACTCACCCGGAAGTTGGTCGGCCAGAGTTTTCAAACTCTTTCGACTTGATCTTCCGTGGAACAGAATTGGTCACCGGAGGGCAGCGTCTGCATCAATACCAGGATTACCTTGCCGCCCTGGAGTCTGCTCATTTACCCGTTGAGCCATTCGAAACCTACCTGGAAGCTTTCAAGTACGGCATGCCTCCACATGGTGGTTTTGCAATTGGCATGGAACGGTTGCTTATGCAGCTTACAGGTGCCCCCAATGTCCGTATGACCACGCTGTTCCCGCGTGATCTTACCCGGCTTACGCCGTAAAAATCGTGTAAAAGTCTGGAAGGGCTTTGTGCGCTCAAAAGCGCACAAAGCCCTTCCAGACTTTTCGAAACTGGCTCGCTTGAGATTTTCCTTGATGAAGACGTTGACTGTGAGTTGCATCTTGCGCACGCGGGTGTTCCCGTCGAATTGCACGTTTACCCGCGTACCTTCCATGGATTTGACGGCTTAGCGGTTACCTTGTCAATCTCACAAAGATTTCATGAAGATCGCGATCAAGCTCTGAAGCGTGCTCTTCACCCCTAGCGAAGCCATGTGCAGCAAGTAGGCCTGAGAGCTAGCTTGCTGCACACCTCTCCAATGCCTCGTTAAACCTCTGTTTATCCTGTCTTTCCTCTTGCCATTCATTATTCGTCAACTAATAACTTTTCACTTTCAGCAGGGATTCCAATTGGGTAAGTCAATCACTCGGAATCCTTGCTAAATTGTTTGATCAAAAATCATGAGTCTACACACCTTGCAACTATGCATAATGTATGTTATAGTTTTGTATAGAGTTTGCATAATATTTGAAGGAGTAGAGCAATGACCATGCAAGTGACCCTTGAGCCAAATGATATCAAAGTAGAAGAAGCCATAGATGATGTAATAGATGGAACATGTAAGCAGCAAGACGATAGAGAAGGAATTGTGAAGTCGCCTGATCAAATCGCTCAACAGGCACTTGTAGATAGAGTCTTGCAGGGAGATTCAGATGCGTTTGGCGCCATTGTAGATCAATACAATGCACTGATGATGCGCACCGCATTAATGATTATTGGAGATCGTGATATTGCAGCAGACGCCGTACAGGATGCACTTATCCAGGCATGGCAACATTTGCCGAGACTACGTGAGACAGGAGCCTTACGTCCATGGCTAATGCGTATTGTAGTGAATCAATGCATCAGCTACAAACGGAAAGTAGCACGAACAACTGCATTTGTTCGCCAGGCTCTCGCGGACCAATCAATTCAACTTGCCGCTGAGATAGCTGATGATCATAAAGGTCGATTAGAGCGTGACTGGGATCTTGCTGAAACTGTCAAAAAATTACCCCCAAAGCAACAGGCAGTTATCATGCTTCATTACTACCAGGGGATGACATTGCCATCTATGGCTCAGACATTGAACATATCTGAAAATACGCTCAAGAAGCGTATTCAGGCTGCGCTTCACAATTTGCGACAAGTGCTGAACCCCGATGATAGAGCTGATGCCCTTGTTGCACTATAGCCAGAACTCACTCTTGTTGTTGTGGTTCGTCTTTCGCTACTCGCTAAAGGCACTGCAGTTATGTATTGCTTTCTGTTGTCCGCTCGAAACGGAGCGTGCCACCTGTATATCCAATGAGCAAAACACCATTGCTCAATTCGCAACGTCTGGCGATTGCAAGTGCCTGGAAGTAACGCTCCTCCTGGGCCATCTGAGCAGGGCTGCAGAACATACGTGTGGAACCCAGCGGACCAATACTGAGATGATTGTCGGCCAGGCTATAGCTCGCGAAGTAGCGATTGCATCCGCTTCTTCCGCTAAGCATGCTCTCCATCTCACCTTCCTTTGAAAAGTCGAGTGTGGCCGGTGCTTCCGCCAATGCCGGGATCACTCCCGTATCCGTCTCGAAGTCGACGAGTGTCCACGCTGTACCTGCTAGTTCCATAATTTACCTCCACATTCTTCAATAGATACACTCTTCTGACAAGTATAGTAACAGTTTAGCAACCTGATGCAGGTTTTATTGCATCAAGTCCGTCAATACGTATTCTCTCCGAATGGGACATAGGCTGACCAACATCATGATGAAGTGTTAGGCATGTGTAAATCTTGTACATGCTCGATATGCATGGTATGATCATTACCTGAAAAGCATCTTCACACATGTCATTGGGAAGAAAGGCTACAGGTCTTTGGGATGGAAACCTTACCTAAACAACCAAAGCACATAAAAGCAGAGCCACCAGATCTCATTGCTACCGATGCTCATCAACGAAAGAATTCGGTTTTTGCTCCTGAAGATCCCTCAATTTCAAGCATTGGCGAATTTCTCCTTCCTTATCTACTTGGAGCAATGCAAGCATGTTGGATTGCGGCAATTCTCATTGGACTGGCGAGTGCAGGTCTTTTTGCATCATCTACAACTTTAATACCACTTTTAGCACCTTTTATCCTCATTCTCGGCGCACTTTTTCTGTTCCATTATCTGGGTATGCGAACTCCTAAAGATACGATTGGTGATCAGCCTGGTGGCGTAAAAATCGCCTTATCCGAAACATCAGTATTTCTCATTGTGTTTGCCGTAGCATCATTGTGCATCATATGGCTGAATATCTATGCTCAGAAAGCATTCATTTTTGACCCAAAGTGGGTGCTATTATTATTCAACGACATTCTGTTTCTTAATGGCAATTTCTATGAAGCTATCTGCATTCTCGGAGTGACATTCCTGCTCGGATGGATGGGTATCCGTCTCATAAATCGAAACGTGGAGCCTTCTGATGTGTTTCGCGCTCTATGCGTAGGTGTGTGTGTCTTCGTTGGGGTGATTATCCTGCGTGCAGGACAGGCTAGACAGGGCGCAGTTATACATGACGATCTATCCCTACTCCTGTTAATACCACTTTTTCTCTTTCTCTCTCTTATGACGCACGCTCTGGCGCGTGTAGTCTTCATACGAAAATCACATCCAGCAGGTTTGCAGGGTAGCATCGTCGCACAAGAACGTGCGATTATTCTGTTGGTAGGAGTGCTGGGGCTGGCTTTCCTCCTCGTTGCTATATTCATTGGCGGCACTACCAACTCTTTACTCCTAACAAACCTCGAACACATTTTAGCTGTAGTTGGAGTGATGTACAATTGGTTGGTTGAAATAGTTGCGGCAATAATAGTAATAATAGTCATACCGATCTTCTGGCTTATTTCATTCTTACATCCATCCACCCGGTTGCCAAAAGTAACGATATTTCATGCACCAAAATCTGTTGCCAATCCATCTATAACTACAATGCAGGAAGCGTTTGCTCATACAATTATTCCAATTCTTAGTATTGCTTTACCCATACTATTTGTTGCGCTTATGGTGCTTCTAATTCGTTGGACTTTGCGTCGAAGGTCGCGAGTGCGAAAACGTGTAAACAGGCGCAACTTGGATGTGCATGAAAGTTTGTGGTCCTGGTCTCTCTTTTGGGTGCAACTCAAATCTCTCATGCTCGTGCTGTTTGCCCGCTTCATGCATCGCAGTACGACTAAAGAAGATGGAGTAGTCAAATTAGAAGAAATAAAAGGTGAGCCAGCAGCCAGAAGTATTCGTGAGATATACCGCGCATTTTTGCGCAAAGCAACCAGGCATGGCTATCCACGGAAGAGATTTGAGACTGCCTATGAGTTGAAGCAGCGAATAGACGAAAAAGTCCCTCTAACTGAACCACATTTGGAACTGATTACTGAAGCCTATGCCTTTACACGCTATAGCGGCGAGATGCCAGATGAAGCTGAGTTGGCGCAAATACGCGAGAATTGGGCCGAACTTGATCGAAAATGGACTTAACTTCGTGTGACGGATCCCCTAAGTACCTGGTATTGATGTGCCCTTGTAAGGATCTCGTCAGGGAAACTTGCGAAATCGGTTGCAGTAATCAGCACTTGCTCATGCTTGAGTACCTGGCGTAGTAAATATTCTCGGCGTGAAAAATCCAGTTCACTGAAGACATCATCAAGTAACAGGATCGGCTCTTCTCCTGTAACGGAGCGCATAAATGCTAGCTCTCCCAGTTTTGAGGCAAGCGCGACTGTTCGCTGTTGGCCTCGTGATCCATATGTAAGCATATTAACGCCATTTACCAAAAACTCGAGATCGTCACGATGTGGTCCTAGTAGGCATACGCCCTGGCGAATCTCTTTGCGTCTCGCCTCGAGTAGTTGCGTTCGAAAGTGTTGCAGGGTTTCTAACGTGTCCCAGGTAGGTTCGATATCAAATGACGGGCGATAGACGATTGTGAGATGTTCTCGCCCTCCGCTGATAATTGCCTGGAGTTCATCAACATACTGATTCAGTGAATCCACCATTCGACGCCGTTCGAAAGTAATCATGGTTGCCAGTTCGGTCAATTTTTCGTCCAGATAATCCAGCATGCGTGGATCTTCCTGATTTTCACGGATTCGCTTCAGCAAAGCTGATCGCTGAGTAACAATTTTGCGATACCTCTGCAAAGCTTGGCAGTAGTGCGGTTGCATCTGGCAAAGCCCGCGGTCAAGGAACCTTCGTCTCTCTTCCGGCGAACCATCAACCAGGCTCAAATCGTTAGGCGCAAATAGTACGACAGTGACTTGCCCGATGAGATCGATAGCTCTTTTGGGGACGCCATTGATTTTAATGCGCTTGCGTTGCCGGTCATGTGGTGGAATAAATTGAGTTTCCTTTTCGCCTGAATCTCCCTTCTCTAGTTGAGAAGGGTCGAAAATCACGATCTCAATGTTCAGATCTTCGCTATGCCTTTCAACACCAGCAACAATGCGTGTGACATGATCAGATGAATGCCAGCTTACTATTTCACGATCAGAAGAAGCATGGAAGGAGTTAGATGTAGCAAGCATTGCTACAGCTTCAAGTAAATTGGTTTTCCCTTGAGCGTTCTCACCCTGAAAAAGGAACAGGCCCTGTTCTAAAGTAAGGTCGAGTTCCTCGTAGTTACGAAAATCTTTCAGCGAGAGGTGAGAGAGGTACATTTATATGTCCATAAAGAAGAGATTTTTGCAGAAACTCCTGAGTTCATACTGTTCGACAAATTAAACCATACACCAGTAATAGTCCACCAAGCTTCATATGACCGTGTGACATATAGAGACACCCCTCGCGGGTGTCCGGCTCACCACACCGATTGAAACTTGACAGAGTAGAAGGGGCCGATTTATCGGCCTCGGTAAATCTCGCCCCATCCAGATTATTTTGTTAATCTCCATTAGCCCCATTGCCACTAAAGTTATCGATTAATATGCATAGGCATGATTACATAGGTGTAATCATCAGCGCCCACAGGTCTGATCACGCCTGGTTTTGTGGCCGCATTGGCTTCGAGAGCCACCTCGGGAGTGCCAATAATAGTCAGCACATCCGCCAGATATTTTACATTAAAGATGATTTGCAATTCGGGCCCATCAACAGCGGCATTGATAGTACTTGTATTATCCCCCAGGTCTTCAGCTGTCGCTTCGACAGTAATCGAACCTGGTTCCAGCCCATCATTTTCACCAGCTTTAATGATGACACGCGTAATATTTGAACTATCCCGGGCAAACAGGGCGGCACGCTTGATGGCCTCCGCGAATTGTTTTGTCTCAACAACTGCCCGTGTTGTATGTTCTTTGGGTATGATCTGGCGGAAATTAGGAAAGGTGCCATCGATCAATCGAGAGACTAGATCAAGATTCTGTGTATGGAAGAGTACCTGGCTGCGATTTGGTGTCACGATCATTTCCACCATTCCCTCTGATGGTAGGATACGCGCCAGTTCGGTTAGTGTACGTGCTGGTATGAGAATGTCTCCACGAGGATGATCATCACCTGGCAAAGCTGCGACCCTCACTGCGAGTCGGAATGCATCAGCGGCAGCAAAGGTAATTTTCTCTCCACTTACCTGTACCAGTACGCCTGTTAGAACAGGTCTTGAGTCATCGTCTGCCGCGGCAAATGCAATTTCTGCAATCATTTCTTTAAGCAAGGTTGCGTCGAGTACGACAGGGGGCTCACCATCTTCGGCATTGGGAATGAGTGGGAATTCGGATGCATCCATACCCTTGATGTTTGCATTGCTGCCCAAACTCTTGACATTCAGGGTATTGGTATCATCAACTAATGCAATTTCCACTGGAGCCTGTGGCAAGCTACTGACTAAATCGGTTAGCAGTTTTGCTGGAACAGTTGTCGTTCCCTCTTCTTCGATCTGCGCGTCGACCCAGCAATTAATACCGATTTCCAAATTAGTAGCGGATAGCTTCAGACGTCCATGGTCTGTATTCAATAAAATATTGGACAGGATTGGGAGCGTGCTTCGACTTGAGACAGCGTGGCTGACGGCCGATAACCCGCGACTCAGATCTTGCTGCTTACATATAATTTTCACGATGTTTCCTCCAGGAGATGACCAAAGAAAGGTACGAAAAAGTACCTGGCTAGTATACAGGATTCTATTAGAGAGAACAAGCATTGCAGTACAAATTCGTTGTTCGACGTATTCTGATAAGAAATGAGGGTAATGGAGGTTAGCACCTAAATTTTGTCATCGTCTTCCCCAAGTAGCGGTGGTGCCTTGTATAGCCTCGTTGGTGTTTCCGAAAGATGTATAGGTGAACCCGAAAGCTTTATGTTTCCAGCAGTGGGATGTTCGCACTCCCACACAAATTCTCTAGCCTGAATATGTTGATCATGAAAGATCTGGCTGACAGTATTGATTGGACCACAAGGTATACCTGCTTCGCGTAACTTGGGTAACCATTCCTCTGTCGAGCGGAGCAGGAACTCCTCCTGTAAGGCAGGCACAAGCTGTTCGCGGTTACGAACTCTTTGGGGATTCGTAGCAAAGCTAGGATCTTTTGCCAGATCATCGCGCCCTAACAATTGACAGAGTGCCTGGTACAGTCGATCATTGCCACAAGAAACAACAACATATCCATCTAGTGTGCGAAAGGCCTGATACGGTACAATGTTGGGATGACCGTTGCCAAGACGTGGCGCTTCTTCACCGGAAATGAGATAATTCGAAGCAACATTGCTCAAAAGCGACGTAGCCGTCTCAAGCAGCGAGATATCGATATACTGCCCTTTCCCGGTGCGGTCGCGTACCCGCAAAGCTGCCAGAATAGCTATGCATGCGTACACTCCCGCTGAAATATCTCCTACTGGAGAGCCTACGCGCTGTGGGTCACCATTGATCTCTCCAGTCACCGACATAATGCCAGATTCGGCCTGCGCGACAAAATCATATCCAGGGCGCAATGCGTAAGGACCAGTTTGGCCATAGCCACTGATTGAACAGTAGATTAAGCCGGGGTTGATAGCTCGAAGAGCTTCATAGCCTAATCCCTGGCGCTCTAATGTTCCGGGACGAAAATTCTCGACCAGCACTGTCGCTGTGCTCAAAAGTTTCAAAAGCCGTTCTTTTCCCTCCGGTGTGCTGAAATCGATCAGGATGCTATGTTTATTACGATTTAGCCCCAGATAGTAAGCGCTCTCACCTGCAATGTAGGGTGGGCCGAAGTGGCGTGTATCGTCACCTTTTCCAGGTTGTTCAACCTTTATGACAGTCGCACCCAGGTCGCCCAGTATCATTGTGCAGTGTGGTCCTGCCAGTACTCGGGATAGATCAATAACAACTACATCCGAGAGAACAGCTTCCATGGAACCTCCTATTGGTATTGTCACTTGAATACGTTGAATATATCACAAAAGACAAACCAAAATCGGGCAGGCTGTTCATTGTCCTTGCCCCCTGGTGCATTATAGAGGTGTATGGGACGAAGCCTTTTGCTGGAGTATGAATGGAGAGTAGGAACTTGTCACCTGAGCGTCGACTGAAGTGGGATTGTTAAGGGCTACTGCCCAATACCGTTTAGATAAGGAGAATGATGCGTTGGAAGCGCTTGATGGGCTGAGGTCCGTGATAGCGAGTCGAGTGCGTGAGCAGCACGATGACCTGAGCGAACGAACGCTCCAGTGTGGGCACCTGGCGGTGCTCAGGGCGGGTGCGCGGAAATTTGGAGCCAGCTTTTTTGCACACTCGTGGGTTACTGCGCAGGCGACGCAGCGGCACCAGCGGCTCGCGCAGATCGCTGAGCAAGCGCTGGGTCAAGTCCTCACGCTGCTCTTGGACAGTCTGCTGGAATTCATGGATGGCATCAGTGACCAGGATGAGCGCATGGGTGAAACTGAGCCGATCACTGTCCAGGTCCACCTGCTGTGCGGCGTGCAACATAAGTGTCCGCACAGCATAGTAGCCCAAGAGCACGCCATAGAGTTCTTGCACGACGCCACTGGGGGTGTGCGAGCGCAACGTGTAGTCACAGAGCCGTTGGTGCGTATCGATCTCATCGATGGCCGTCTCGATTTCCCACCGCTCGTGATAGCAGAGGATCAGGTCGAGGGCTCCACAGGTACGCGGATTGAGCAAGGTGGTCACCAGTCGATGCAGGTCGCCATGACCCGGTCGAGCGGGATCATCCAGGGTGTATTCGATGATCCGTACCAGCAGGGGTCTGCCACGCTGCTGGCCGCTGTCATCCTCGGGATAGAGGTAGGCCAGATAGGTGCCATCGGCGAGTTGGCGCAGGTAGCCAGGCACGACATTACTGGCCAAACGACCCAGCACATGCGCCCGCAATGCACGGATCAGCTGGATCAAGCGCGCCGAGTGAAAGCCACGATCGAGCAGCACCAGCATGCCGGGTTGGATCGAGCGCAGCAAGGCAAAGGCTCCCTGCCGTTCATTGGGAAGATAGGGGCGAAAGAGGGCATCGACCACCAGGTGGGTGGCGCATTCGAGCAAGTAGATGCCGCGCACCTGTGGATAGGCAGGCAGTGCCATGTTGGTTGCTGGGCCGACCAAAGGTCAACGCATTGGCAAAGGTGTCAGCCACGTTCTCCACCGTACTATCACTCGCCATCAGCCGCAACCCGAAGGCAAAGGCTCCCGGCGTCTCGGAGGTGGCACGGGGCTGGCAGACGCGCTCGAACAGGCGACGCAGCGGCCGGACGCCCAATTGCTGACGACGCTGGCTGATGGCACTGCCGCCCGGCAAGCGCACGCCTGGCTCAGGCCAGATGTAGCGCAGTCCTTGGGCGATCTTGTGCAAGACGTGCGGGATCGACACGCAGGAAAAGAGGCCCATCGCAATGATGAGGACGATCACCATCGGCATATTGAGCGCCTTTTCGCGCTCTTCCCAGCTCTGGGTCTCAGTCAGCACGTCTCGGATGAGGGCGGCTGGGATAATCTGTTCAAAGACCTCCAAGTGCAACGCGTGACAGAACTTGCGGTCTGGGACAAGGTGACGTAGGCTGTAGCTCATGAGGAGGCTCCTGAGATAGGACAAGGTATTCACTTTGTAGTGTGAATAGTATGTCATATCTTGAACTCCTCTCCTTATCTAAACGGTATTGGGCTACTGCCCTTCACCTGGGGTTTGGGGCTGTGCCCCAACTTTCTTTTTTTACTCGCCGTCGCAGGCGGCACAAAAAAGGAGGTGTTATGGAAATAGCTGAGTCAGCATAGCTCTCATAGGAATGCCCACATTCCTATGAGAGCTATGCTGACTCAGCAACTAAAACCCGTAATCGGGCAACAATCGAAACGATATCCCCGTTCAGATAGATACCGGGCACGCGATCGATGGTTTCTTTATGCTCGTCAAATGCATGTCCGCCAAAAGCAAACAGAGGGCGTGGCGGCGGTAACTCCTGCACTTTTAGAGCCAGCTCAATCAAAGCATCCAGGTAGTTCGGAAGTGTCAGCGAGACACAAAGAAGAGTAGTGTTCAATTCCTTGATCGTCTCTAAAAGTCCCGAGGTTTCTATGCTCTGTCCCAGATACACAACATGCATACCAGCACGACGTAAAAGAAGTGCTAACATCAATGGCGCCAGTTCATGCGCTTCTCCAGGGGCGCAACAGACGATCACCACTGGACCTGTGGCAACATCAGGTGCAACGTGAAACAGATTGGTTAGTATGCCGCGAAAAAAGGCACTCGCAAAATGTTCAACAGAAACAGTAATTTTTCCCTGTTCCCAGAGCAATCCAATATCCCACAAGGTTGGAGTGATCAAATTAGCACAGACCTGCTCGACTGGATAAATAGCCAGCATGGAAGCCATGAGATTTTCAGCAGTTGCTTCATCCAGAAGTTTGAAAGCCCCTAAGAGACGCTTTTTTGTAGTGCGCATGTCATGGGTCGCTGGAAGTGTATCTTGTTTATTTTCAATTTCGACTTGAGATGAGTTTCCTTGCTCAGAGGTCTTTTCATCGGATGTCTGAACCTCTTTCTCTGTGGCACTTTCAATCAAGGACTGGGTTTGTCCATTACTGGATGAGGCTGGGAACGTTACCTGGAAAGCTGTATTTTCTCCCTCACTAAGAAAATCCTCTTGTTGCAGACTCGATCCATTACGTTCCTCGTCAAGATGGCGAAAGAGAGCAATCGCCTGGCTGATTGACATGCCGCTATCGACACGTTCTTTTAACCAGCGAATCACGATTATATCGCGCTCTGAATAGCGACGATAGGAATTATCAGCACGTCCAGGCAAAAGAAACGTATAGCGACGTTCCCATGCGCGTAGCGTAGGAGCAGGTATTCCCGTCTGTTGTACAACAGCTTTAGTATTATAGAGAGGGTAATCAGAATAACTTTCCAACTCTGGAAACGCGATACGTTCATCACGCACAGTCATTTACTCCCCCCAGACCCATATAAATTTTGTTTTTTCATTCAAACTCCTGCTTTATGCTGCAACTATAACAGAGCATGTAAGACCTGTCCATAGTTTGCATAGTATTTGCAGGGCTTTACAATTGCCTTGTACATAGTTTCCCTCCCTTAATTGGTAACAATTCAGCAGGGGTTCCAAGGGGCCTTGCTGGCCCCTTGGCGGGGTGCGGGGTGTCCCCGCCTATCCCCAGTTAGCCGCCGAAGGCGGCGCAAGAAAAAAGGAGCTGAATTATTACCTGGATTGTTTCATCTGAGATGCAGATAACTAGAAAAATGGGTAGTATTAAACACAAGCTCTTGCCTGACATCCACGCATAACTGGGAATGCAGGGGGCGAACGCAGTTATGCGTGGATGTCAGGCATTATTCCCCTTGACAACCACTCTAAACATTGCTATCATAACCCTGCTACAGTATGCCCATGAGAGCTATACCAAATGCTCAAGTGGTCACATTCCCTCTAACAATATAAAGGGAATCCGCTCCGCAAAATCGAAAAATGAGACTCTTATCATGAGCATTTAATTGCTCTTGCCAGGCATAAACTTCTCTTCTACGTTTGCTAAAGAAACAAGAATGAGTTATTTCTGGAAAACGGAACAGTGCGAAAGGCTCTCCACCCATGCCTTCCACGTATCCATTCGAGTCTGACTCAGCGCGGGGATGGGAAAGGAGAATGACAAAAGTCATGTTTGCAGTAATTAAAAGTGGTGGAAGACAATACAAGGTTTCCGTCGGCCAGACGCTTGAGGTCAACCGGCTACCGGTTGAAATCGGTGAGCAAGTTCATTTTGATGAAGTATTGCTGATCTCAGATGCCAACAACACTATGATAGGCACACCCTTTGTGGATAATGCTACAGTGCTGGCAACTGCCACAAAGCAAGGTCGCGGTGAAAAGTTGATTGTTTTCAGGTACAAACCTAAAAAGCGTATTCGTCATCGCCGGGGACATCGTCAGGAACTCACTATTCTTTCGATCGACGATATCGTTGCTGGTGGTAAGAGCTTGATCACAGGCGAGGCTCCCAGGTCCAGGGAAGAAGAGGAAGAGGCGCTACCAGCCATAGCTGAGGCCGAAACTCCTGCTGAGAGTACAGAGGTCGAAGCAGCTACAGGTGAAGTTAGCGAGACTGCGGAATCCGCTGATGAAGAGAAAAAGCCTTCTCGCCGTCGCCGTACGAGGAAAACCGAGGAGTCTGAAAGCGAGGCAGAGGAATAAACCATGGCACATAAGAAAGGTATGGGTAGCTCCCGCAATGGTCGGGATAGCAAGCCAAAAATGTTAGGCGTGAAACGTTTTGATGGTCAGCTTGTTACTGCTGGCAGCATCATTGTCCGCCAGCGTGGAACGAAAATCAAACCCGGAGATAATGTTGGCGTAGGTCGTGACCATACACTGTTCGCCCTGATCGATGGCTATGTAAAGTTTGGACACCAATCACGCGAACACCGTTGTGTCAACATCTACACCGAATTTGCCGATCGTCCTTCGCTGCCTCCTAACGGAAAGCAGCCCGCAGGCGCCACTCAAGTCCAGGCCTAGCCCTATTCAAAGACAAGCAAAAAGCCGTCGCGAACAGTCCACTGTTCGCGACGGCTTTTTGCTTGTCTTTACATTAACTTTCAGGAATCCGACCATCCGTAGGGGCCGATTTATCGCGCCCACCGCCGATTCATCGGCCTTCTCGACTCATGTCACGATGTCCCCATGTTATTGTTAATGTGTAAATATGCATTATCGGCACACTGCGCCATTTCCTAATGTGATGCTGCCGCCTGCTGCGTTGATTGTGCAGGCACTGATGTGTTTACCGTCAGCATCGATTTCACCTCTGCATCCGAGATCGCCTTATTGGTTTGTGGATTAAACACCACATCGTCCCGCCTGCAGTAATAAAGAGAACGCCAGCTTTCCATAGCCTCGTCCCAGGCCGGTAAATATTGCAGCGTCTGGTTATCACCTTTTACAACACGCTGGAAAGCAAGAAAAGACAGTACCAGGGCTGTAACAATGCCAGCGATGACAAGCGCAGCCAGCACAATTTGTAATGGCTGGGGCCAACTTCCATACCCACCTACGGTGGCGAATGTCAGAATGATAAATGAGCCCACAAAAACAATTGCGAGGCCCACAACTATGGATTTCATCATTCCAACTTTTGATACAGGCATTGGCGGGGGAGAGAATCGTTGTTCGGCACCTGTTTCATAAGCCACTTGCAGCGGCATTACTTGATCTGTTTGCTGGCATACGGGGCAGGGTGATGATACCTTTTGAGAAGATGCCATAAGTGAAACAACCTCCTTGCTCGAACGTTGACGAGCGATAAATATATTACCCAAAGCATATCACGTTGTTACCCAATCGACAATGCCATAACTCTACTTTTATTATAATATATGATTCTCATTTCGACATGTTTGACACACACAACTCTTGTAGCTACACTACTGAATACAGGCTTAGCTATTTAGCATGGGGTTCCAAGGGGCCTTGCTGGCCCCTTGGCGGGGTGCGGGGTGTCCCCGCCAATCTTCCCATCGGCCGCCGGAGGCGGCAAGAGAAAGAATGCTTGTATCTATAGAGACAGACATGATATAGAGAGGACGAGGTATGACGACATCTACAGCAATCGCCATTCTTGGTCTTGGACCAGGCCACTGGGAAGACCTTACAATACAGGCTCGAGCAATATTAGAGCAAGCAGCAAAAGACGAAAGAACAGTTTTTTTTCGTACACTCATTCACCCGATCATAGAACCGCTCAATCACGAAATACCCGACCTTCACATAACATCCTTCGACTCATTCTATGATGAAGCATCAAATTGGGATACACTCTACCAGCGTATAGCACAGGAGATTTTCAGCCAGGTGGAACAACATCAAACAGTCATTTATGCCGTTCCAGGTCACCCGCTGATTGGCGAGGCTTCTGTGCAGCTCATCTTGCAACAGGCTCGCGAGCGCAACATACGTACCAGAATTGTTGCAGGCCTTTCCTTTTTGGAGCCAGTGTGTGCAGTTCTAGAACTTGACCCTTTCACCTCCGGCGTGCAGATCATCGATGCAACAGACCTTGCCGCACTTAGTTCTGACGAGGTTGCAGGGAAAGTTATACCCACAGTTCCATTGTTAGTGGTTCATATCTACCATCGCACACTGGCAAGCGACGTAAAACTTGCCCTGGGAGAATGTTATCCTGATGTGTGGCCTGTAAAGCTGGTCAGTTCTATTGATCGCACTGGCAGCGAAACAGTTGTAGAGATGCCACTCTTTGAAATAGACCATACTAATCTTGCTAATCAGTTCAACACGCTGTACGTTCCGCCTCTCACAGCATTGGACGCGCTACGAGTACCCGAAACATTACGTTACATTACAATGCGCCTGCGGCGTGATCCCGATGGATGCCCATGGGATCGAGAGCAAACGCACCAGTCATTGACACGCTATGTTATCGAAGAAACCTATGAAGTGGTTGAGGCATTGGAGGAGAACGATATGGAGAAACTGGCCGAGGAACTCGGTGATCTCTTACTCCAGGTCTACCTGCATGCTGAAATCGCGCGTCAGGATGGCGATTTTAACATTGGAGATGTATTCGAGCATGTCAGCGCCAAGCTGATTCGCCGCCATCCCCACGTCTTTGGCCAGACCGAAGTAGAAAATGCCGGGCAAGTCGTGCATAATTGGGAGGAGATCAAGCGCCAGGAACGCATCGCTGCAGGCAAAGATGTTGAGTCGGAAAGCATTTTGGACGGTGTGCCTCTCGCCTCACCTGCCCTGATCGTTGCTCAAAAATACCAGAAACGTGCAGCCAAAGTCGGATTCGATTATGACAATTTGCAACAGGTGCTGGCTAAATTGACTGAAGAGCTACAGGAACTGCAGGAAGCAACAACGCCAGAACACAGGCGCGAAGAGATGGGCGACGTACTCTTCATGGTCGCACGGATTGCACGCGAACTAGACATTGATGCCGAAGAGGCCTTGCGCTACGCCAACCGCAAATTTCGGCAGCGTTTCCAGGCAATGGAACACATCACCCGCCAGGAAGGCAGAACATTCTCATCATACAGCCTCGACGAATGGCTTCATTTGTGGAACCGAGTTAAGGGCTAAATGTAGGGATGGGGCTTGCCCCCATCCTGTCGTTCCCCATCCTGTTGCTCCCCATCCTGTTGTTCCCCACCCTGTTGTTCTCCACCCTCTCACCAATTCAAACGCTACATTATTCCTTCCCACTCATGTTTAGGATCACGTGCCATCAACTCAATGATCGCCTCATAAGGATCATGTCCTTCAAAGAGTACCTGGCTCAGTTGATACGTTATGGGCAATTCAACCTGATACCGTTCCGCCAATTTTAAGGCAGCCTTTGTAGTGTAAACGCCCTCGGCAACAGTATGTGTTGAAGACATGATTTGCTCCAGCGTTTCTCCGGCTCCGATGCGCTGGCCAAGTTGATGGTTACGGCTCAAAGGACTCGCGCAGGTAGCAATCAAATCTCCAATCCCCGCGAGTCCGGCAAACGTCAAGGGATGCGCTCCTGCAGCGAGTCCCAGGCGCGAGAGCTCTGCCAGTCCACGTGTAATAAATGCAGCTTTGGCGTTATCCCCCATATTCATGCCATCATTGATACCTGTGCAAATTGCAATAATATTCTTAAGCGCTCCGCCAAGTTCAACACCCACGACATCATTCGCAGTGTAGACACGATAGTTGGAGGTAGTCAGCAGAATGCGAGCTTGTACTGCTACTTCCTGATCATAAGCCGCTACAACGGCTGCAGTTGGCTTTCCCTCCGCTATTTCACGCGACATGTTTGGCCCGCTTAGTGCGGCAACGCGATTACCCGCATTCGGTAGTTCTTCACGAATGATTTCGGTCATCCGTTTAAGGCTGCTGATCTCTATACCCTTGCTGGCATTTACAAAGATGGTGTCGTTGTCAACATAGGGAGAGAGCAAACGCACGTTCTCACGCATGCGCTGTGATGGCGTAACAAGTATGAGCATATCCTTACCTTCGACAGCTTCCTGAATATCGGAGGTCACTGTCAGCATGTCAGGAAAGCGAAAGCCGGGTAAAAACAGTGTATTTTCGCGAAGTTGCTGCATTTCAACAGCTCGTTCGGGCTTATATTCCCATAAGAGAGTCTCAATATTGCTCTTAGCAAGCAGGAGCGCCAGGGTAGTACCCCAGGCGCCGCTGCCAATCACTCCAACTGATGCCATCGCATCGTCTCCTTTATAATAGCTAAACGCACTATCTGCTGTGTCTTACTTGTAAGTCGAGCTCTATCGTCGAGACAAACACCTGCTAGCCAGATACAATGGGACGTCGAATAAAATATCGGGGTTGTCCCTCGATCAGAACGCGCAACATGCTGATCTACAAAAATATCCTGCATTTTCTTCTCGTGTTGCATACCTAAAGGTCGCATACGATCGCCCTTTTTCCTCGTGCGTACCTCTAGAAATGAGCCAGCTACATCAGCATCTACATAGACCACCTGTTGTGTAGCAGGGAGTAATCTCCACACTTCTGACCAATCTTCCAGTCGTAAGGCATCTCTAACCTCTGCCATTAACCTGGCAGGTGCTGGTTCTGCTGTAGCTATCCAGGTAGTTCCTTGAACCTTGATACGTCCTGGAATGGCTAATAGAGTGGCTACTTCTTCGTTCTGTGATTCCAACATAGCTATATCACGAGTAGAAGTATGTACAAGTAGACGTTCAAAGGCAATCTCATGAAATCCACACATCATGCGTAATTCGTGAGGAAGATCTAGCGTCCGCTCCTGCCTATCTTTATGTCCCATAAGTTGTTCAATCAGCATATAGTGGCGAATTTCCAGAGGTGATTGCCCTCCACATAATTGGGCTGTAACACGTCGTAACAGGTGTCGTTGTAAACTTAACGGTAATGATGAAAGCGCTTCCCTGCGCAATGTGATTCTATCCTCTTGCTCGGAGCTAACCACTGTAGACCAGCAAGTATCTATCTGCGCCTCTAACCATTCAACATCCACCCCAATCACACCCGCGTTGCGTAATAATGTGCTATCGAAACCTGGATTGAGAGACTCCAACAATGGCACAAGTTCATGCCGAATGCGATTCCGTAAAAACCTTGGATCGCTATTGCTCAGATCCTCTAACGGCTCTATCCCATGTTCCTGGCAATACGCCACAGTCTGATGCATGCAGCACTTCTAAAAGCGGTCGAATAATGTCTTGTTGATATGGCAACATGCCAACCATACCTGGTAATCCGCTGCCGCGCAAGAAATGCAGCAGCAGCGTCTCAACCTGGTCATCCGCGTGGTGTGCAACAGCAATTGGCTTTCCCTGCGCCACTTCACGCAAAAATCGGTAGCGCGCGCTTCGTGCCGCATCCTCTAACGAGCGCCGTTCTACTCGTGCCAGCTCTGCCACATCGACTTCACCCGAAGTGCATGGCAACCCCCAGGATTTAACGATGCTAGCAACAGCAGCAGCATCTCGGTCACTCGCCTCCCCTCGCAACTTATGATTGAGATGTGCAGCATGCAATCGCACTTCTGGATAGCGTTTGCCCGTCCCACAAAGTTGGTTTAGCAGATGCAACAGGCATAACGAATCAGCCCCACCTGATACGGCGACAATGATCTCGCCGCTAGAAGGGAGAAGCTTGGTGTTTGTCGATATAAGTTGTAACGATGGTTTCTAGTGTCATAATGCCAGTATGAGGTTAGTTTTGTATGAATAAGTACAGTGTATTATATCTTGTACGTTGACAGACTCACGATGTATCCACATAAAAGACTCATCCTTTTAACACCCAAAGAGATACATCGTCTTTTGTCGCAGATGTTGCAGTTGTCGCGTTTGTGAATGATGTAGCGTTAAGTAACTATTTTCGCAAGGGGTTCCAAGGAGGCTGCAAGTGCCCCTTGGCGGGGCGCGGGGTGTCCCCGCCTACTCTTCACCACCCCGCCGAAGGCGGCGAAAGCGAAATAGTTATGCATATAGCTTGATTGTCTACAAGCGATTGAGAAGATATTGAGAGCAATGGTTGACATTAAGTCGTTGCCATGTTAGATTTTCAGGTGATAAAGAAGAGATCAAGCAAGGATGTATAACAGATGTATAGAACTGACTGGTTTGATAATCTACCCTGTGATCGGCAAAATGCCGCCCGAACAGGCCATTGTCAAGCTGCGCGAAGTGGGTGAAGATGATGTTGCCGATATGCTTGAGATGACTCAGGAAGCGCAAACGAAGGCATTCGGGGGCTCTAGTTTGAGAAGCTGGCTGCACTTACAAGATAGACCCTGGGAACATACGGCTCATACCTTTGGTTACCTGGCTCCCGCTGCTCCTGGCGATACTCCACTGCCCATTCACTCTCTTGGAGCCGTTCCTGCCGAAACGAGTCTCAAGCATGCTCGCATCAAAATCACACTCAGTCGCCTGCGAGTAGCATCCTATCCCGGAGGTGGCATGCACCGCGTTTTGCTGCATTTTTTCGCTCAGAATCAACTCCCACACAGCAAAGAGGATCTACATTTTAATGCCACGTATCGAGTGCGCGAGGGTGAACATGCGGGTATTCATGGCTATCCTATCTTCATTGGCCTGAATGTAGGTGACGAGGGGCTTTCATTCCGCTGCCGCACCATCAATGTCAGCAACGACCAGGACGAAGCCTTTCTCGACTTCCTGGAGTCCGATGTCTTCAAAGCCGGTCTGAAACTGGTGAATACCGCGCAGCCTGTGATTGCTCCATTCTCCGAACTGGGCCTTGGTATTGCTAAAACAATCGCCAAACGCAATCGCAACGTCTCGGTACAGGATTTCGACCTTGGCCTTGACTTCAGCACACTTTCGATGAATGGCCGCCTGGCAGAAGGTTCATATCTGGCGGTTCAGATTCCTGAAACCAGCAGGCAAGGTGGAACTGGCAAGATTGGATTTACCATCCAGGTGTAGACCAGGTCGTGCAACGCACAGATCCACAGCACATGATACCCTACAATTACCTCATCTTCAGTATCAGCCGCTACGACGGCAAATAGGTATTTTGAGAGAGGAGCCAGCATGAGCCAGTTGCTTGATCTCGCGATCACGCTTACACTTCCTGGGAAGGGCAAGAAGCAGTCTCAGGCAATCGCCAGCATAGCATTGAATTGTGCTGGGCTGGGTATCAACCACGCAGGTGATCTCCTGAAAGACCCACTCACACAGCAAGAGCGGAATGACTTGCGCTGGTACCTGGAAGAATACTGGAAATGGCCTTTCGAGGGATTTGCCCAACATGCAAAGGAGGTTGAGGAACTGTTGCCGGAACTGGGGAAGAGGCTCTACGAGTCTGTATTCGGGAGTCGTCAAGCAGATCGCATCGTGCAGAAATGGCTCGACACCGTAGGTGATCATCAGATTAGTATTATCAGTGATCTTCCCCATGCCCTGAGTCTGCCCTGGGAACTGCTCCATAGTGAACAAGGCTACTTGGTGATGCGCACGCAGGAGCCAGTCTCGATCTTACGTCGTTTGCACAAAAGTGAGTCAACCACCGCTGCAACTTCGTTTGAGCCGCCGTTACGCGTGTTGCTCGTCACGGCACGGCCGCAGGGGACCGGTTTTATCGACCCACGCGGCATCGCGCGTGAGTTGCTCGACGAGGTACAGGAGCAGGTAGAGATGGGAGTGATCGAACTAGAGTTTCTGCGCCCACCGACTATTAAAGCACTGCGACAACGACTGAGAGACAAGAAGCGACAGGTGCATGTGCTGCATTTCGATGGTCATGGCACCTTTGATGAGCAAACTCATGGGCACGATGAACATCTGCTTGTTGGAGGTGGACGTGGCAAGTTGGCTTTCGAGGATGACAAAGGGCAGCTTGACCTTGTCGAGGCAGAAGATCTAGCCCAGGTTTTACTAAACAGCAGAGTTAAACTAGCGGTTTTGACTGCCTGCCAGAGCGCCATGGGTTCGGCTGAAGATGTCTTCAGCAGTGTAGCGACTCGCCTTATACAGGGTGGCATTGATGCCGTGGTTGCCATGAGTGCCAGTGTTCTAGTCTCCAGTGCAACGCTCTATGTTGAAGCCTTCTATCATGCCATAGCAGAAGGCATTTCTGCACCAATAGCTCAGGAGCAGGCGCGGCAGGCCTTGTATGATGAACCTGCACGTCATATGATCCGTCGTCGCCGAGATGAGGAAGGCCAGCCAGTAGAATTGCGTGACTGGTGGCTCCCGCACTTCTACCAGCAGTGTCCGCTTGTCCTGCAAGCAACCAGGCCATCAGGCCAACTCGAACAGCAAGCAGGATCAATTTCTGAACGTCTGAGCGAAAGTATGCCAGCTGAACCACGATACGACTTCAGTGGCCGCGCCTACGAGTTGCTACAAATAGAACGTTTCCTGCTGCATGGTCAACTAGTGGTCATTCATGGCTTCGGTGGCGTTGGCAAAACAGCCCTCGTGCGTGAGACAGCCGACTGGTTGACGCGCACGAAGATGTATGATGCAGCCAGTTTCATCTCGTTTGAACATGGCGGTGATGCCGCGACGCTCTTGAGCACACTTGGCACATTTCTGGGGGTATATGATGGGAATTACAACCCCAATGAGACGAAAACAGCCCTGGCACAGCTCGAGCCAGCGCTCAAGCAGAAACGCACCCTGGTCATTGCCGACAACCTGGAAAGCATCTTGCCGGGAGGGGATGCTCCACTCGATATAGCTGTACGAACCACATTATGGGAGGTGTTGCTGAAGCTCTCGCACATGGGCGCCGGAGTGTTACTGACCACTCGTGATACCGCCTTTGGCGATGGGAGCATGGCGCCCGGGAAACATGTCGCGCATCTCGTGTTAGGAGGTTTGCATCCCGAAGATGCTTATGCCCTGGCTAGTCGCCTGCTTGAGTACCTGGGCATCGACCGCGCGAAGGCCCCCTACGCGGAGTTACGTGAGCTGCTCAAGCAATTGGACTATCATCCACTATCAATACAACTAGTCTTGCCAGCCTTAGGAGCATCCTCGCTGACCCTTGCCAAGATCACAGCTGATTTTTCGTCGCTGCTGCCTCGCTTTCAAGACGATCACGAGACAGGGCGCAATCGCTCGCTGCTGGCCTCGTTGGAGTACTCCTTGCGGCGCTTGAGCCAGGCACAACGCGACCTCCTTCCCCGCTTGGCGCTCTTCGAGGCAGGTGCCAACGAAAACGAACTGCTGGCCATCACCGAGATTTCCGAACCCGAGTGGATGCACCTGCGTCCAGCGCTCGAGCAAGCCGCTCTGCTGACCGCGGAACAGGTCGCAGGCATCACTGTCCCGTTCCTGCATTTCCACCCGGTGCTGGCACCGTACCTGCGCAGCCGGCCAGGCGCAGATGACCCGGCCTTGCGCGAACGCTACGCGCAGCGCTACTATGCCGTTGCAAACTACCTATACGATGAAGACAAACGGCACGCGCAGGAGGTGCGCGCGCTTGTGCAGAAAGAACTGCCCAACCTGCGGCGCGCATTGGAACTGATCCTGGAGGCAGGCGACCTGGATGCTGCCACAGAAATGGCCAAAAGCATCGCCAAATTTCTGAACCTCTTTGGGCTGTTGCGCGAGCGTGACGAACTGCGGCGGCGCATAGGTGAGGCAGTGGCCGCGAAGGGGGCGCAGGAAAGTGGAGGGCTCACACGAGCGGAATATCTGCGTGAAAGCGGTCTGGGTGAAGATGAGTTCCAACGAGGCAAGATCGGTGCTGCCTATACCCGCTTCACCGGGCTGCTGGCCCGTATCGAGGCGTTGCCGGGAGGCATTCCACTTGGTCTTGGCTCGTACGAACACTGTATGACGCTCGTTCGGATGGCGCGCTGCCTTCAAGGCGGTGGGCACCCTGCTGCGGCTGAAGACAGCCTGCGCAAGGCTCTCACTATGATCGAGGCACTGATTGAGCAGCAGCCTGAGGATCAGATGCGAAATAGCATGCGTGGTAAGTTGCTGACCGATCTAGGCGATATGTTGACCGATCAGGGCAAGTACTCGCAGGCACGGGCGGCGTATGAAGAGTCGTTGAAGGTAATGGAACAGCCTGGTGATCTCCGCGGTGAGGGGGTAGACCTATTACAACTTGGCACGTTAGCACTGGAGCAACGTGACTATGCTGAGGCACAATCGCGCTACAAGACAGCGCTGCAACTCTTCCAGCAATTGGGCGAACCAGAACACGAGGCAATCGTATGGCATCAACTGGGTATGGTTGCAGAGGAGCAGCAAAAATGGACTGAGGCTGAGCGCTGCTACCGCGAGAGTCTAGCTATCAAGGAACGTCTGGGCAACGCCATCGGTGCTGCCAAAACCTGCAACCAGCTTGCGATCGTTGCATGGAGATCTGAACGTCCGGTTGAGGCAGAGGGGTGGTATATGCGAGGGCTAGAACTGTTCAAGCAGACAAATCCTGGCGGTTCTGAGACAGCAACGATTCTGAACAACCTCGCCGTTCTGCTCGTGAACGAGGTGCAAGCAGGTCGTGCCGCCGCTAACCGTCTGAGTAAGGCGAAGAGCTATGCCAAACAGGCGTTGGCAATCAGAGAAACGCTTGATGCGTCGGCAGAAATCTGGACGACCTTGGGCATCCTCGCTGAGATAGCAGACCTTGAAGGCCAGACAGAGGAGGCACGGGACTACCGCCGCCGCGAGCGTGAGACCTTTGCCGCTTTCGAGGGCAACCGCTTCCACATCGATCGGCAGCACGGACAACTCATTGCTGCCATCGCTGCTGCCGCACAAGGCAATGCACAGGCACGGGAGGAGGTTGAGGCAGCCTTGCCAGGGTTGGAGGAGAGAGGCTGGAAGATTGCCATAGCGATACGACGCATTTGGTTAGGAGAGCGTGATTGGAACTCCCTGGTGGAAGAGGTGGATCGGAATTCCGCCTTGCTGATCCTGCACGTGTTGGAAACTATCGCACAACCAGTAGGAGTAGGAGAATTTGCACTGCCATCACCACAAGAAGTAATCGCATCATTACCTCAAACGATTCGTGAGGCATTAGCGCAGGGTAACGAGGTCGCGTTTGAGCAAGCGCTGGAGGCGCTGTCGCCTGAAGAGCAGCAGAAGGTATTGGCGGCGATACAATACCTGCAAGCGCAGGTGGGAGAAGAGAATGGGCAAGAGGAGTAATTTCACCGGGTAATAAAGAGGTTGCCAAGGGTGTAAAGAGATAGTGACTTCATACTGTCAAACCGTTTCTATTCGTACACCTCCTCCACTTGTAGATAATTCCCCTCCAATATGATACTATATAGCCAATAAAACGCGACCTCTACACGGTCATTGGACGGGTAGCCCTTAAGTATAGGAAAAAGTGCAGGGAAGAATACACAGGCTATGGCAATTCACAACGTAATTACATCAGAGAATCCGATTCTGAGGCAGAAAGCAAAAAAAGTTCATCGTTTCGATCCATCCATCGCAAAATTAATTGATGATATGTTTGAAACCATGCATGTAGCGCGTGGAGTCGGCCTGGCAGCGCCCCAAATCGCTATTTCAGTTCGCATTTTTGTTGCCGAATACGAGGATCGCAAAATCGCAATGGTCAACCCTGAGATTATCAAAGCCGAGGGGGAGGAACGCGGCACCGAAGGATGTTTAAGTATTCCTGGCTATATTGGAGAAAATATCCGCCGTGCGACAAGTGTCATTGTAAAAGGTCAGGATGCGCGCGGTAAAACAATCCGAGTTCGCGCCGAAGGCTGGCTTGCGCGTATTCTCCAACACGAGATCGATCACCTGGACGGCATTCTCTTCCTGGATCGGCTGGACAGTCCCGAAGATTTACGTGAAATTTCAGATGAAGAGTATGAGGAAGCCGAAGAAGAGGCTTTGATAGAATAAATTGTTGTAAAACAAAACGGCTCGGCGGATGCATATGTCCGCCGAGCCGTTTTGTTTTACAACATGCTTACTTTTGTTGTCTTCTAATCATGGGGATTTTATTTTTACCAAGGCCTTTTTCGCAACCCTGGCATACATAATAACCCTCTTCCTCTCGATACGTTAAAGAACTTGCGGTGAAATGGAGATAACAGATACCGCAGCGTGTACCCTCTTGCTGGCTAGCAACCTGCCGATCCTGCACGAACAAATCGCGAAGAGATGCGATCAAGTTTTCAAAGTCGAGTGAACCAGAGTAGCTGCGACTGGTGCTTACAATTGGTAGCGCACCTGTTTGATTGGTTGCACGCATTTCGCGACGACTTACAAACGAATTACCGTTACCCGACATTCCCGAACCCGAGTGTATAATTACTGCCCAAAGGATAGGCCTCCAGATCATATGTAAACTGTTTGTCAGGAATGGATGTATAACATTTCACTTATTATAGCATATCCCCTCTCATTTTTATACCCTACTCTTCTCATAATAATACGAGAAATTGCCGGGGTACACCCTCACACTCCCATCATTGCCAATCGCCACAATCTTCGTCACAATCTTATCAAGAAAGTAGCGATCGTGCGAAACGGTCAGAATAGTGCCTTCGAATTCATCAAGAGCAGCCTCCAGCACTTCGACAGATGCGATATCGAGATTGTTGGTTGGCTCATCCAGCAGTAAAAAGTTCGCATCGGTAAGCATCAAGCGCGCTATTTGAAGACGACTCTTCTCACCACCGCTCAAACGCCTGATCGGCGTATGGATATCCTCGTAGGAGAAAAGCAGGCCGCGCAAAAAACTGATTGTTTGCGGTTCATTCATCGGTTTGATGCGGCGTATGAAATCCAGCGGAGTGCTATCGAAAGGCAGCGTCTCCTGCTCCTGTGCGTAGTATCCAACTGACAACGCTTGCTCCAATTTTCACCGTGCCAGTATCAGCTGGGATCAACTCCAGCATTGTTTTGAGCAATGTTGTTTTGCCACTACCGTTGGCTCCGACAATGCCAACACGTTCACCATAGAGGATGGTCAAATCAAATGGCTCAAACAGGACACGCTCATCATATGACTTGCTCAGGCCTTTCACATTCAGCACAATTTTGCCACTGCGCTCTGCATCCAGGTTCACCTTGATTTTATCGCGGATCAAGATGGGACGGTCTACGCCTTCCTGCTTAGCGCGCTCGACACGTTTTGCCATATCCTCTGCTCGCGTCGCAAATTTATCGTTAAACTTGGACCAGCCTTTGAGTTGGCGCATGCTGGTTTCCAGTCGTTTGATTTCGCCCTGCTGCACAGTATAGAGTTCATACTGTTTCAACAATCGACGCTGCCGTTCCTCGAAGTAATAACTGTAGTTTCCAAAGTAGGAGGAAATGTTACCATCCTCAAGTTCGAAGATTTTCTTCACCGCGTGATCAAGCAACTGCCGATCGTGCGAGATGATCAGCACTGTACCAGCATAGCTTTGAATATACTGTTCTAGCCATGCTTTTGCATCCAGGTCAAGGTGGTTATCGGGTTCGTCGAGTAGCAGAAGATCAGGAGCTTTAATCAGGATGCGGGCCAGGTTTACCAGCTTCTTCTCACCGCCGCTGAGCGAACCCACCTCCAGATCATACCATGCAGGGCCAAACCCCAGACCATGCAAGACTGCTTCTACCTTGTGCTCAAGTGTATAACCACCTAGCGCATCGAAGCGTTCCTGTGCTCTGCCATACTCATCGAGGATTTCCGTCATCAGTTCCGGATCAGAGGCTACTTCTGGATCAGCCATCCTGGCTTCAAGCTGGCTCAACATAAGTGGTAAATCCACCAGTTCCTGAGTTACCTCTGAAACCGCTTCGAAGACTGTCTTATGCGCTTTGACCTGGATCAGCCTCCTGTGTCAGGTATCCAATGGTAAGATTTCGACGCCGCGAGATCGTACCTTCAGTTGGAGTATCAAGGCCAGCCATGAGTTTGAATAGCGTTGATTTACCGCCCCCATTTTCTCCAACGAGGCCGATACGTTCGCCTTCCAGAATCTCCAGGTCTATATCGCGGAAAATAGAATTACCGCCATAATCCTTACTGACTTTAGAGAAAGGTACAAATATAACCAGACATTTATTTCATTCTTTGCTGCTACTGGAAAGAGTAACCCTCAGAGGATGTACTTCAATCTATAAAGGGTTATTCAGGAAAGGATTTTATGCTGCATAAGAGCGAACATCTACCTGTACGCCTATTCTCGCAGCTTCCTCCACAATGTGGAGCAAATGTCTTGTTGTTGCGGCGTCCAAATAGGCTTCGCCACAGATTTGACAGACCTCCGCGGGCACATTCTTAAAAACCACCGTAGTGGAATCCCTCTCAAGCGTCATGGTAGTGGTTCCTGGTTGAGTTTCTCCCTGCTTGCAAATGACGCATCTCATGGCTTTTTCCTCTTAAAATCAGCATCCCACTGGTTTGGGCTTGGTTCATATACTGTTATAACAATCTTCCTTTGATGCATTATATCGGTCGCAACTACAATATGGAGCGGTCGCCTACCACGCCAGCCGAGTAACAACTCGCTTGGAAAAGGAGTGTCATCAGGATAGACTTGTATTGTTTCCCCTGTAAGAAGGATGTGCATGACATCTTCCTCACTCACTCCTCTCAGTGCCATACGTTCTACAGCGTGGCGTTGATAGATGACTTGATATAAATTCATAGTGATGCTCATCTCTCAAACTTGTTAATAGTGTAGCATATGTTAACAAGTGGATCGTATTATGAAAACATCCATATCACACTTAAACTTTTCTTCTCCGTCCAACAACAATTTGCCTTGTCCCTCTGCCAAAAGGAGCCCAATCATACCCACCATAAATCGCCTCAATGCTAAAACCTGTTGCCAGAAAAAGCAATTGGAGTTCGCGAGGAAAGAAAATGTGCATATCGAGTTTGGTCAAGTAACGTTCGTTATCACCAGTTTCAAAGAACTTTTCGTGCGTCCACACAATATGCTCTAACTGCTCGATCGCATCATACTGCCTGCTTGTATAAAGAAGCATAGTAAACTCGTTGTCTGGCGCTTCGATTTCATCTTCCAGGTAGACGTTTGAAGGTCGATTGAGGGCATCGCTCAAGTAATCAATATCAGGCAGGAAGGTATCGACAACAAACCGTCCATCGGATGTAAGATGATCGTGAGTATTTTTGAACGTATCAAGTTGCTGCTCTATCTCATAAAGATGCGCTATAGAATTAAAAGGCAGGAAGATCAAGTCAAACAGACCTTTATGTTCCAACTGAAAGTCGCTCATATCCGCTTCGTGCAGAGTAACGCGCTGCTGAACTTCCTCAGGCTCCCGAGCCAGTTTACGTTTGTATGCGCCTAACATTTCGGTTGAGATATCAAGCCCCTCCAGTTGAAAGCTGCCAGGGCTATGCAGCAATTCGATACCAATACGCCCGCTTCCACAGGCCAACTCGAGTACCCTTTGCGGAGTAAATCGCATCACCAACTCGCACCAGAAAGGCACATCCTGCTGAGTCTGGCTCTGGTATTCAAGATCATAATCGCTGGCTCTTTCGTAATATTCTCCCATGTCATAAGGCATAATATAGTCACCTCTAAGATAGATAATAAAGACATGTATAAAAATAAATATCCCTAAAATTTTCCGCTTTTCAATTTACTTTGTCATTCTGAGGCGCAGCCGAAAATTCTCGCTGTCCCTTTCCCTTATGCAATTCAACTTGCCATTCTGAGGCGCAGCCGAAGAATTCTCTTCCCTCTTCCACACACCATCTACTTTGTCATTCTGAGGCGCAGCGAAGAATTCTCGTCCCCGCCCACTCAACTGAACGCAAGAGCCTTACCAATTACCTTGTAGAGATTAACACAAAGAAATCTCAGGAGCAAGGAAATGAAGCCTCTATGGTTCTACCACCTACCAGGAGCCAAATATCCATCGTGTAGGGACAGGGGCTGTGTGGATGTGGTGTGGGGGCGCTTGCGCTGTCCTGATCTCGCTATAGCGCGGTTGTGATATACTCACAAGAAAAATATAGATAGTAGCAGGAAAGTATAAAAGAACGACTATGCCCTACCAATCCATCCAACAAGCATCCGAAGAACTCCGCTCAGGCATACTAACACCAACCGAGCTTTTAGCCGATACCCTGGATTCTATAGATCAGCTCGATAGCGAAATTCAAGCCTTCGTCACTGTGATGCGCGATCAAGCTTACGAAGAAGCAGAGAAGGCTGAAAACGAGCAGCGTACCGGCCTTTTTCGAAGCCCTCTTCACGGCGTACCTATTGCTATTAAAGACCTTATTGGCGTCAAAAATGTGCGCATGACGGCAGGCTCGAAGGTACTTGCAGATTACGTTCCACAGGAGGATGCGACCGTAGTTGAACTATTGCGCAGGGCTGGAGCTGTGATTATCGGTAAAACAAATACACATGAGTTTGCCTACGGGACATATTCCCCACCAACACGCAATCCATGGAACCTGCAACATATTGCTGGTGGTTCCAGTGGTGGATCTGCAGCAGCGGTGGCTGCTGGTATGTGTCCTGGTGCTATTGGCAGCGATACGGGAGGCTCGATCCGCATTCCTTCTGCCTGCTGTGGCGCGACTGGCCTTAAGCCAACATATGGGCGTGTAAGCACGTACGGTGTCATTCCCCTTAGCTGGTCGCTCGATCATGTTGGCCCAATAGCCCGCAGTGCCGAAGACTGTGCGCTGCTGTTTGATGCTCTTGCCAGTTACGACCCCCGCGATCCCAATAGTGTTTCAGGCCCCCCTGGCAAGGCTAGCGCAACTCTGATTGCTGGGGCAGAAGGTCGCGATCCGCTTTCATTACAAGGAATCAAACTTGGCATACCCTCGGAATCGTATGTAGCCCCGCTTGATCCTGAAGTGCGCACTGCCTGGCACGCAGCTTTACTGGTACTACAGGAGGAAGGAGCAGAGCTTGTAAATCTTGAGTTACTACCTCCTGCAATGGATACGTACCGTACCATCCAGATGCCCGAAGCCTCTTTTGCACATATGGAAAGAGGATGGCTCACCGAACGCTTGGATGCCTACACTGAAAGAACGCGTTTGCGTTTACTTCAGGGCCAAACTATTCCTGCCGTAGATTACCTGCGCGCGCAACAGCAACGGCGGGCTTTCTCAAGTAACCTACGTTCAAGCATGCAAGGAATAAACGCTTTAGTGCTTCCAACACTACCTATGCCAGCGATTCGTATCGAACAAGCAGATGCAGATATCCTTATTGATGGTGTCACTGAAAACTCGACGGTTGCCCTGTTAAGGTTGACGATGCCTTTTAACCTCGCGGGTCTGCCAGCCATCTCATTACCGTGCGGCTTTTCGACTGGTAGTTTACCCATCAGTTTGCAGATTGTAGGTAAGCCGTTCGAGGAGTCGATGATTCTTCGCATCGCTCATGCCTACCAGCAACTGACGGATTGGCATCGTAGAGAGATACTTGTACAGCCAAAAATATGAGCGAATATAAAAACACCTTACACCTACTCCATGGGCAATTAAGCCTCCCTGCTTTCCTGCCCGATGCCACGCTTGGCGTCGTACGAAACGTGGATAGCTCTGACCTCGAACAGTGTGGTATCGAGGCTGTTGTGATGAACACCTTTCACCTGATGCAGCGGCCTGGTTCATCCACCATCACTGCGCTGGGAGGCCTGCATACTATGGCTGGCTGGCCACACCCAATCATCACCGATTTGGGTGGCTTTCAGGCGTACTCTTTGATTCGGCAAAATGCCAAATTCGGTTCTATGAATGACAAAGGCATTACCTTCCAGCCGGAAGGTTCCGATCGCAAGTTCCACCTCACGCCTGAAAAGAGTGTGCAATTACAACTCAGCTATGGGGCTGATATAGTTGTTTGTCTCGACGATTGCACACATGTCGATGATTCTTTTGCAACCCAGCAAGAATCGGTCAAAAGAACTATCGAGTGGGCAAAACGTTGCAAAGTTGAGTTTCAACGTCTCATGCGAGAAAAGCGTCTTCCTCAAGAACAAAGGCCGTTACTATTTGGAGTGATCCAGGGTGGAGGCTATCACGAGTTGCGCAAACAGTGTGCCGAGGCTCTTTAGAAATAAGCTTCGATGGTTTCGGCTTTGGCGGCTGGCCTCTAGATAATAAAGGCCAGCTCCTTACGGACATCATCACCTACACCAGAGAACTTGTGCCTCCACACTTGCCAATGCATGCACTGGGCATCGGCCATCCGGCAAATGTCCTGGAATGTGCCAGGATGGGCTATGATATCTTCGACAGCGCTATGCCTACACGAGATGCAAGGCACTCTCGTCTCTATGTTTTTGCAACGCCAGATTCTTTACCAGCACCTGGCGCAACAGAAAAGTGGTTTTCTTACCTGTACGTCAATGATGACAAGGCAATCAAGAACAATGAACCGATTTCACCCTACTGCGATTGTCTTTGCTGTTCGCGTTACTCGGTTGCATACCTACACCACCTTTTCAAGATCGATGATAGTCTTTTTCTTAGACTTGCGACTATTCATAATCTCAGATTCATGACCCAACTTGTTGAACGATTAAGAGCAGAACAGCATGGATGAAGTAGATAGCCAGCAGGTAGATCGGCTGACTGAGGCTGTTCTTGCAAGTGCGAAATATAAAAGCATCGATGTTGAATTTATCAGGTACATTGGCAAGCAAGAACTTTTCAAGCACCGTAATCTTAAGGAAGCTATAAAATCTACCAAAAATAAATTACACCAGGTTGGTGGCGCCTATCAAACAGGCACTCCTCGCTATTCAGTATGGCTCGATGAACTCAAATTTGCTAAGCGTTCGGGTAACGAAGCACACTTTCTTGAGACGTGCAAATGGATCATGCAATATCACTCTTCCACCAGAGAGCGATTACCAATTCTTGAACAGTTCTATAACACTATTTTTGCCAATCTTCCACCTGTCAACTCGGTTATTGATATAGCCTGTGGACTGCATCCACTTGCCATTCCCTGGATGCCACTAAGTGAACATGCACTGTATTTTGCATATGACATCTATGATGATATGATAGGCTTCTTAAATGAGAGTCTTGCTCTTATGCCTGTGCAAGGATCGGGAAAAGTAAGTGATGTTATACACTCTTGTCCAACACAAAAGGTCGACATCGCCTTTATTCTCAAGACCATTCCTTGTCTTGAGCAGGTGGACAAATCGGCGGGACTTCGCCTCCTTGAGTCAATCAATGCCGACCATCTTGTTGTCTCATTTCCTGCTCACAGTCTGGGTGGAAAAAACAAAGGTATGGCCGCCAACTACGAGTCCAGGTTTTATCAACAGATTGGGCACAAACCCTGGTCAATCCAGCGTTTCGAATTTCCAGGCGAACTGGTTTTTCTGGTAAGCAAACCATGATGCCTTCCTATAGATCATCTCTTGGTAAGCAAAATCAGTATGATTGCAGCACAGCAATAGCTGAGCGAGAAATTATCGCGCATTTTGCGCGCTAAATGAGCGGTATTTTCGATCGTGAAAATATCCATCAACAAAACATAGAAATTATGTATATAATGTGTAATAACAGAGCTTGCTCAGTCTTGAAACTGAAAAGCTATCAGTTGCCAGATATCCCTCTTGTAGGGACAGGGGCTGCGTGGACGGCAGTGTAGGGGCGCTTGCGCTGTCCTGATCTCTTTACGCATTCAGCGTCCGATAGTTGGTGGAAACGCCAAACATATCCGCCATGACAACAACACGTAAATGATGTAATATAGCATGGGACAAATAAACAGCTATTTCTGAGCGAAAAGAACATATCCTATGGGACAGGATGAAACATGAGTAGTAATCTGCTTCTCGGACGCATAATCAAAGGTCGTTATAAATTGATAGACGAACGGGGCAGTGGTAGTTTCGGCGAAGTGTATATCGTGCGTGATCTTCAATCGAACTATCTGTACGCGGCAAAGGTCATGTATCCAGACCACACCTTTGATAATGAACTGTTAGAGCGCTTCAAACGTGAAGCATACATTTTACAAAGCTTGAATGATGAGCATGTTGTAAGGGTTGTTGATTATGGCAACGATGATAATATCTATTTTATCGTCATGCACCATATCGATGGTCAGAACCTGAAGTTTTATGTAACCAGTTATGGCCCAATCGAACCGCTGCTTGCAATACACTATATATTACAGGCTGCAAGGGGTCTGGATGCCGCTCACAAAATAGGTGTTGTTCACCGAGATATAAAGCCTCAAAATATCCTCATCAATAATAAAGGTGTAGTCAAGATTGTCGATTTTGGTTTATCGCGCAGTAAAGACTCACCAACCATTACTTCTTCGGATAAATTTATGGGCACGGCCTACTACACGGCGCCCGAACAGGTGATGAGCAGCCATTCCGCAGATATACGCTCTGATCTTTATTCGCTTGGGATTGTCCTTTTCGAAGCACTTGCTGGTTATCCTCCTTATACTGGCGGCACAGTTATAGATATCATTCTGAAACATCAAACCGAAGATATACCTTCAATTTGCCGTCTCTACCCAGGTTTAGGCTTGCCTTACGAAATTGATATCTTCATGCAAAAGGCGATAGCCAAACAACCAGATGCTCGTTTCCAGACACCACGTGAGTTCATCCTTGCTCTCGAACAAATACAACAGCAGATGCGCGGACCTATGCCTGCTTTGCCTCAGGCACGCCTTGTCATTATCTCAACCGGACAAACATTTACCCTGGCAGGAGCTAAAATGATTATTGGTCGCGAAGATCCGAAACGCGAGATCCACCCCGACATTCAAATTAATGACTCGACCATGACTCTGGGGCGTGTTCACGCGCGCTTCTTGAATGAAGGAGGGACGTGGATGGTAGAGGATCAGAATTCGCGGAATAAAACACGTTTAAATGGCAAGATATTGCATCCGTATGAATCAATGCCTCTCAAGGATGGTGACATCCTTCACTTTGGTAGGGTAGAGGCACGTTTTGAGCTGCGTTAATGATAAGAGTAACACTGTGTCGATAGTAAAACAAATAAATAGTGGGCTTGTTTTCACTGCTTTTCTGCATATGTCTACGAATGAGGAATAATCTTCCTGATTTAAGCGTTTTAGATGTTGACAAATAGATATCTCTTCATGTACTCTCTACTACAGAAACAAAGGAAGCTTGTGGAATTAGTATATCCCCCGCAGGTTCCTGGAATAATCGCTAATTGATATTCGTCCGCATAAATTCTGGCTTTGCCAGTCATAGAGGAGGTGCAAGTTATGGGAAAGCACGTTTATCCAGCATTTGTGCTTGTATGCACCTTGTCTACCCGCGTTGGGGATATCGAGCGAAAGCTGCCTGGCCAGGAAACCAGTATAGAATTCAATAAGAAAGTACCTGGCATCTACTAAAGGGCAGAAGATTGCTCATTCCCTCCGCACGGTAGGCATCAAACAATTGATTGTTCGAACCGTGTTTTTTTATTCTCCTGGAGGGAAAGCATTGATTAAAGACCCGGAGACACTAACCGGAGTGGTATTGAACGGCGCACATGGCATTTACGACGTTCATACCGATATCGGTATATTACGCTGCACACTACGCGGCAAACTTAAGAAAGCCTTTGCCCATGCTCAATCGTCAAAATCGTTGAGTAAAGCGCGCCCACGTTACGACAAATTGCTAACATTACCCAGAGACCAGCGTATTGAGCATCGCGACACAAGTTCTAATGCATTACCACTCCGCCTATCGGTTGGAGACTATGTTAAACTGCGCCAACTTGACGAAAATACAGGCATGATTGAGGAGATACTCCCACGTGAAAGCGCACTATCGCGTAGGGATACAGGTTCAACCTCCAAAAAAATCATCCAGCAAACTATGCTTGCTAATCTTGACCAGGTTGTACTGGTCTTTGCGACGGCTCAACCTGAGCCTCATTTTGGCATGCTCGACCGTTACCTGGCAATTTGTGAATCGGCAGAGATTCGTCCGATCATCTGCCTCAACAAAGCTGACCTGCCACATGAACAGCGTGTAGATGATTCCGCAAATCTGTATAGCAGTCTGGACTATACTGTGCTGTGGACAAGCACAAAGACTGGAGAAGGTATCGAAACTTTACGTTCCTCATTAAAGGAACATACAACGCTTTTTAGCGGGCCTTCAGGAGTAGGCAAATCGTCCCTGGTGAACTCCATCGAGCCTGGAATGGCCATCAAAACCGGTCTGGTAAGCGATGTAACAGGGAAAGGAAAGCACACAACGACAGGTTCGCAACTCTATGCATTGTCTGGCGGAGGCTGGCTTGCCGATTTGGCAGGTATTCGCGCATTGGCCGCCGTAAATATTGCCCCGGAAGACCTGGCATGGTGCTTCGTCGAGTTTCGTCCATATCTTGGTGAATGCCTGTATTCTGATTGCCTGCATATAGACGAAGAAGATTGTGCAATACGCCAGGCGGTTGAAGATAATGTCATCGATGAACGACGCTATACCAGCTATGTAAGAATAGCTACAGGCGAAGAAAGATAGTATATGGGGATACTCTCATTGTACTCCCACCTCAAAGGAAGCGCTTACAGTCTGTTTTTCCCCTGGCAATGAAATTAGCACCTGTACTTGCCAGGGACCGCTCATTGCAAACTGTACACTGGCGAGATATATTCCATTACCCTGTGATTGTGCTTCAATTTTGATCAATGCTCATATCCATTGTTTCCATATTGCTCGTAAGCGTTACATGTGCATTGATAATCGGTTGTTGTGAAGCACGTGATACCACTTGTATCGAGAGAGTTGTTGGGTGAGATGCTACTGGAGGATTTGGGTTAACTTGAAAGGTCAGGTGATATGGGCCTGCTTGAGCAGTCTGTACTTGAGCTGTCACAGTGTGGGGAACAACAGAATCAAGGAGTGTGCCAATCCAGGTCATAAGAATAAGAAAGGCAATGCCAAGAGCAATTACCAATAGGCCCCGCTTCATTTTTTGCTCGCTGACCCACCGGGCACTCTGACATACACCTTTTCATTCTCAATTTTCGTCTCCAGGCGTGGTAATGAAGTCAGATAGCGAACTGAACTTGAGTTATCGGGCTTGCCATATTCAGTGAATAAACCTCCGTGACAGGGACAATGATATTTATGATCTGAGTCCTGCCATTGCACAATGCAGCCCATATGGGTACAGGCCGCAGAGAGGGCTATAATTGGACCCTCCTTAAGTGATTCGCCGTTATCACCATCATTGCGAATGATATAACCTACAATGGAGTCAGTCGCAAATCGTATTGCACTATCTCCAACCTCAGCCAGTGTAGTGACGAAGAGCCATGTCGAGGCTACATCCGGAGGCACAAGAGGAGTCTGCCAGGGTATTGGTGGTTGTATAGAAGAAACTGAATTTCCTGCTGTTTCCTGTGTAGACTGATCTACAACATGTTCTATGCCAACTCCTATCGCTATTGAAGCTGCAACTGCAGCAGCTCCGCCAGCTAACAAGGCGCGTCGCGAGACACGGGGCTTTGTCTGCGGCTTTTTAGAGATAAAAGGAAAGTGCCGAACCTTAGGTGGTTGTTGTATTTCCTGTTCAAGCCTGGCTTTCAACTCTGCGGCAAATTCAGGGCGTGGGGTGACATTATCAGGCGAGGCGGATCGAAAGAGCGCAGCCATACGATAGATCTGAGCCTTGTCGGGTGTCAACTCAGTCGGAGGATGAGTTGCACGTCCGGCCTGAAGCTCCTCTATAAAGTGTTCTAGCTCCAGATAGTCTTCAAATCGTTCCTGGTCTTTATCCTGATGGATATCACCTGACATAGTGTTGTGTCTCCAGATGAAAGCTTTTCAAGCATCCTTAATCATTAATACCTGTTTCAACGCATTTCGTTAACAACATGCTCGAGATCAGCCGCGCGTTTGAGTGCGCGAAACTGCAGTACTTTTACGTTTGCTTCTGTCAAACACATGCGATTAGCTGTTTCTCGGATCGAAAGATTGAGCAGGAAACGGCAAGTCAGCACCTCTCTGTAATGTTCAGGCAGTGTCTGAAGAATACGATGCACGCGCTCTGTTGGGGTGCTGCTCTTAGCAATAGACTCTTCATCAGTAGGACCCTCCCAGCCAATTTCCAACAATTGATCAAGCGAACTGGTCGAAATACGATAATGAACTCTCCAGTAGTCCGCAATAGTTGTGCGAGCAACCTGGAACAGCCACTTTTGCATACTTTGCGGGCCTCGTTCTGTATCGACACCGCGCACAGCTTTCATAAATATCTGTGACGTTAAATCTTCAGCCTCTTCGCGATTTCCCACTTTGCTATAAACAAAGCGATAAATCACCCCAAGGTTTTCCTCATAAAACGTCTGAAACTCCTGCACGTTAGCCCCTCCCGAGAACCCAGTATGGCTGGTTCCTCGAGAACCCTGCACCCCAGCGTCAATTTGTCCTGCTGTTGCAAGATTTGTTCTCGCTTGTTTTCCGCGCAGTGAACCCACAGTGTACTCCCTGCTAAGACAGTTTCATGATGTTTCGAATTGACTCATTCGCCTGGCCTACATGTAAGACTCAAAAATAGATGCGTGTTGAGCAATGTCCTAGTAGGTATTATTACGCTTGCGGGTTACACTTCCCATTTTATTGGCATTATGATAATGAATGCTCTCGATTTTCAATGCCTCTATTATATACCCAGACGTGCCACCTTACTAGCTCGTCGTAGTTTAAAACGAACCAATCATCACTCGCGTGTTTGCACGTTCCTTTATGCTGGAGTATAATAAATCTACAACGCCAATAGAATCAGGAAGGCACGATAAGATGCCTGTTTCAGGATTTTCGCGTTGATACTAGGAGTTGTGAGCATACGTATGATCCTATCAGGTTCATCAATTATATGCGTCCACTTCTTCCGCGGATGACCAGATTTTGCCCATCAAAATGTTGTTGAGGCATTCACACATTGGGAATGCCCAGGACGAAAAGGCGAGATGGTCGGATACCGCTAGGAAAGGGATGCTCCTACGGCCACGATAAGTATTCAGGCCACCGCAGAGGATAACCCCAATAGTATCCACCTCCCGCCTCAAGAATTGAGGGTTGTTATGTATAAAGGCCAATCAGGTATGTGGTCCTGGTTGCTGCATCGCATTACAGGACTGGGAATACTCTTATTTTTACTTATCCACATAGTGGATATTTCACTCCTTGGATTCGGTCCTAAGATCTATAACGAAGGGATTGCGCTCTTCAGCCTGACAATTGTGCGTATTCTTTCACTGGCGTTAATTGGCGGCCTACTATACCATTCCTTTAACGGCGTGCGTATTATGCTGATTGATTTCTGGCCTAAGGGTGCACGTTATCAGGGCACTATGTTCGTAGTTGTGATGATATTGACCATAGTCTGCTTTCTGCCCATGGCCTATTTTGTTATTGCACCTGCCTTTGGGATAAATCCAGGCAATATGGCCTCTGGAATGTAGAAACTCGTAGATTGGAGATCTGTTATGCGTGTTTCGACAGGGTATGGTACTCGCCCATCAGGCGGCGGTTTCGAAACCTTTTCCTGGTATTTCTTTCGTGTTTCAGGTGTTTTGCTTATATTTCTTGCCATTTTTCACCTGTTTCTGAATCATGTGGCAACTGATGTTTCTTGCACCAGTTATCAATTGATCACGATCCGCTACGAGAATCCTTTCTGGCGGCTTTACGATTGGCTGTTGCTGACTCTGGCTCTTTTGCACGGCATGAACGGTTTGCGTATAGTCGTCGATGATTATGTGCGCACCAGAGGATGGCGTCTCACATTGCAATCTGCCGTAGGCATTGCAACATTAGTCTTTTTCCTACTTGGTACCATTACACTGATTACGTTCCATCCTGTTGTAGGGGCTTTAGGTCCCAATTGCATTAAATGATCGACCAGCATAGTTAAGGATACCGATATGTATTATAAATTCGATGTGGTGATCGTAGGCGCTGGTGGCGCCGGGTTGATGGCCGCAATGCAACTTCCTAATGCCAGTGTTGCGGTACTTAGCAAAGTGTATCCTACACGTTCTCATACTGGTGCAGCGCAGGGAGGAGTAGCCGCTGCTCTCGGGAACCAGGAAGAAGATCATTGGAAGTGGCATATGTACGATACTGTTAAGGGTGGTGACTACCTGGTTGACCAGCCTGCTGCAGAGATCCTTGCGCGGGAAGCTATCGATGCCGTATACGAATTGGAGCATCGTGGGCTGCCTTTCAATCGTACTGAAGATGGACGTATAGATCAGCGCCGCTTTGGTGGACATACACGCAATTATGGCGAAGCGCCAGTGCGACGCTCTTGTTATGCTGCAGATCGAACAGGACACATGATCCTTCAAACCATGTATCAGAGCGCCATCAAGAACCAGGTTCGCTTTTTTAATGAATTTCTGGTTCTAGACTTGCTTTTGAATGAAGGGCAGACATGTGGGGCTGTCGCGCTCGAAATTCGCACAGGTGAGATTCATACATTCCATTCTAAGACTGTGCTTTTCGCTACCGGCGGATATGGTCGTGCCTGGCGTGTTACCAGTAATGCGTTTGCCTGCATGGGAGACGGAATGGCGATTGCTTATCGCAGGGGTATTCCATTACAGGACATGGAGATGTACCAGTTCCACCCAACAGGTATCTATAAGGTGGGTGTGCTTTTGAGCGAGGCTGCTCGTGGTGAGGGAGGTAAATTACTCAACGGTAAAGGTGAGTATTTTATGGAACGCTATATGCCAACCCTCAAAGATCTGGCACCTCGCGATATCGTTTCACGCTGTATTGTCCAGGAAGTCAAAGAGGGACGAGGGGTTGATGGCAAAGACTATGTGTACCTGGATGTGCGACATCTCGGCGCAAAGACAATAACTGAAAAGCTGCCAGACATAACTGACTTCGCGCGGAATTACCTGGGTGTTGAGCCGATAACCGAGCCTGTGCCGATACAACCAACGGCTCACTACGCTATGGGGGGTATCCCTACCGATGTGGATGCGCGTGTCGTTATTGATCCACAGTGGACGCCGCTACCAGGTTTCTATGCTGCTGGCGAGGTAGCCTGTGTCTCCGTACACGGCGCAAACCGTCTAGGCACGAATTCGCTAGTGGATCTCATTGTCTTTGGCCGTCGCGCTGGAAAACACATGGCAAAATTCATTGCTGAGAATAGCCATGCGCCACTTCCTCCCGAACCCGAAGACTTTGCACGAGAAATGGTCGATAGGTTGTATAGCAACACAGAAGGCGAATCTGCATCTCGGGTACGCAGTACGCTGCAAAATGAGATGGATGAACGGGTATTTGTTGAACGTAACGATCAGGGGTTGCGCCATGCCCTGGATACACTTGATGGTTTGCAAGAGGCCTATCAGCGGGTGCAATTACAGGACAAAGGCAAGACTTTCAACACTGAACTGGTCGAGTCGATTGAGCTTGGTTTCTTGCTTGATTGTGCAGAGGCCACTATACACGGGGCACTTGCCCGAACAGAAAGTCGTGGAGCTCATTATCGTACCGACTACGAGAAGCGCGATGACATGAACTGGCTCAAACATACCCTCGCCTATAAAGGCACAAAGGCCCATGATGTACGCCTGGATTACAAAGATGTACAGTTGATCGATGATCCGATATTCAAACCCAAGGAACGGAAATACTAAGTAAGGAGTGTACGAATGAACCTTTTAATGCGCATTAAGCGCTACGACCCTGAAAAGGAAAGTAAACCGTATTGGGACGAATTTCGTGTCGAAGCTGATCCAATTGATCGCTTGCTAGATGCACTGAATACGGTGAAGTGGACAATGGATGGGACACTGACATTTCGTCGTTCTTGCGCTCATGGCGTGTGTGGCTCTGATGCTATGCGCATCAATGGATTGAATTGCCTGGCCTGTAAAGTGCTAGTACGCGATGTTGGCACCAAAGTGACGATTGAGCCAATGTTAGGTTTTCCAGTTATCAAAGACCTTGTTGTGGATATGGACCCGTTCTTCGACAAATATAAGTCGGTCAAACCATATTTGATTACGTACGATTCTGAACCAGGAACTGAGCGCCTGCAAAGTCCTATCGAGCGTGCTCGTTACGATGAAGGCACAAAGTGCATTCTTTGCGGAGCTTGTACAGGTTCGTGTCCATCAGTATGGGGGAATCCAGATTGGGTTGGGCCAGCCAGCATAGTCAATGCGCATCGGTTCATCTTTGATAGCCGCGACCAGGGTGGCGCAGAACGTCTTGGAATTCTGGGACAACGTAATGGCGTGTGGCGTTGTCGCACAATTTTTAACTGTGCCGATGCTTGTCCGCGAGGAATTCCCGTAACCGATCTGATCGAACAGGTGAAACGCGCGATCGTTTATGGCGATACAACAGGGGAATAAGGTCCACAATTTGACGACTATAGAAACATGGCATCATCAGTATATAGTCACAAATGGCATTCGCATGCATTATGTGGCCCAGGGCGAGGGACCATTGATCGTATTACTTCATGGTTTCCCTGAATTCTGGTATTCCTGGCACAACCAGATACCATACCTGGCTGAGCATGGCTATACTGTTGTGGCGCCTGATCTGCGTGGCTACAACGAAACAGATAAACCGCGCAAGGGATACGATATCCCTACACTGCTTGGTGATATCGAGGGGCTTATCAAAGGACTTGGGCAGCAAAAAGCTCATATCGTTGGACATGACTGGGGTGGTGTGCTGGCCTGGACATTTGCTATGAACTATCCTGAAAAGACCGAGAGCTTAATTGTGATGAACGCTCCTCATCCTGCTGCAATGTTGCGTGAGATGCGGACGTTCAAGCAATTGCGTAAAAGTTGGTATGTATTTGCTTTCCAGATACCATGGTTACCCGAATATATGCTGGGGCGTAATCACGCGTATGAAATTGGCAGGATGCTTCGAGGTGCGGCACTACAAAAGTCAGCTTTCCCGCGGGATGTTACGGCCAAATACCAGGAAGTTATGAGCAAACCAGGAGCGATAAAAGCTGCAATAAGTTATTATCGCCAGCTTTTTCGGCGCCTACCCTCATCCATGAAGAGTAACGAAGTACACATTAAAGCGCCTACCTTACTCATTTGGGGAGAGCAGGATATCGCTCTTGGCATTGAACTCACTACTGGACTTGAACGTTGGGTGGATGATATCCAAATCAAACGTATCCCAGACAGTGGCCATTGGGTGCAGCAGGAACAGCCAGAAAAGGTGAACCAATATATGCTGGATTTCTTGCAAAACCTCAGCGCTCGATCCATTGACGAACTGTAGAGATGCAGCCTACCACCGTCCTTTCTTGTTTACACACCCGCGCTTGTCTCCACATACACCTCCACGCCCATCAGTAACACCTTCTCCTTCCTCAATCATGTCTTATCATCTCTCGCACCAATGCTGTATCTACATTTTTCGTCATTATAAAAAGGGTCGAACCGTTGCTGCTTCCTGGGGGGAAAGGATTAGCAGCCCGCTCAATAAAGAGCACGATTCGACCCTTTGGCAGCGTAAAGCGCCACCGAATTGAAGGAGGTGTCTTTTTAATAGTGGCTGGAAATATGTGCATCCAGTACTAGTGGACGAGCCACCGCATGCGGTTCTGAATCTTGTAACGCTTGTTCCAGCCAGAGATTGCCACATGCCTTACACATTCCATGCGTGGCTTTATATATTTTTGGTACTGGTATTGGCGAAATTGGTTCTCCAATATTATCCATTAATCGCAAGCACCAGGCACACTGCCGTTGCATAATGGTTCTACCTCTTTATAATCTTTTTCATAGACTTATGGAACAAAATTCGGTGAAAATCCTGTTGGTTTTGCTACAGGAGTCGTTGTTGGAACAGGACAACTACCAAACGACTTTATTTGCAGTTTAAATTTGATGAACTTTGTACCTGTAGATCCGTAACCGTAGATAAAAGTTGGCACATTGCTACAATCAGAGATAATCCATCCAACCTGAAATTTGCCGTGTCTATCTACAGATATAGCGTGTATCGAGAAAGACCCTTTACCAGGCACATAAACGACCATGGTTGCTTTGTGCTTGCTATCGAAATGAAACCCACAAATAACCAGCCGCATTTGACTAATATTAGCCTGGGTTGAACAGACCTTAATATGAGGCCCTTTCGCTTCAGAAGTCCCATTTGATGTAACAATCGCAGTAGCTGCTTGAGTTGGTGTCGATTGAGGTGCAACCACTATAGTCAAAGTATTTTGAATGTGACTTGTGCCTCCAGCGACCGAAAATGGGAGTAACGCTCTGCCAGAAAATGCAGCATATACCAGCATAGCCATTGTAAAAAGTATTGCCAGACCAAACGCAACTGGTACGCTGATCCATCGCACAGCCGACTTTCTTGGACGGTTCCGGTAATATACACCATTCATAGTTGCTTTTGCCGGGGTTTGGTGGCTTACTGCGTTTTGCATGCGAGCATAAGTATCGGCAACTGAAAGCTCAGGGTAGTACAGGTAAGGTCGCATTTCTCCCAATACATCGAGAGTAGTGCTAACTTGCTTCAGTTCGTGTAGCTTCTGAAGACAAACTGAGCATTTTTCATCCTCGATGTGTTGAATAACGCTTGAACGAGCCTCCAACTCTTGCCCACGAAGATAAGCAAGCAATATACTATCTTCAGGATGTTTAATGACTTCGTTATATGAAATCCGACGTGAATTACTTGCCATATACTACTTCATACCTTTTGAGGTAACTTTGACAGAGCTTTTGAGTGGTTGAGAACTCGGAGAGGGTAACTTCTTCCCATATACTCTTCGAAATCTCTCGACACCACGAGCAACACGTTTGCGAACTGCTTCCGAACTCATTTCCATTACTTCACCAATTTCTTCATATGTGAAGCCATTACCAAAGTGAAGTTGTAAAGCAACTGCATCTATTGGCTTTAAGCATATTAAAGCCTGCTCAATCAGAATTCTTGTTTCTGTCTGTTCTTCAGGACCCGCAACAGCCAGGTACTCATCGAAGCTCTCACGATTATCCAGTCGTACAAACTGCCTCAAACGTTTACGATTGAGGTAACGCAAGCCATAATTTGTGGCAATACGATAGATCCAGGCATCAAGAGCGATTTCCCCAGACGTCTTGTCTATTTCTTTATACACTTGTACAAAAGTATCTTGTGCAAGGTCAAGAGCCACTTCTCGGTCACCTACGAGGCGATGCAAATATCCGGTGATGGGTTGTTGTAACCGATCGATCAAAGAACGAAAAGCCTGTGCATCACGCTCTCGCAGACGCTCTACCCCCTGAACGTCCGTTAACATGTTGGCCTTACGAGCATTTTGGCCCGCTTTCTATGTGATGTGCCTCTACTACTATAATCATTGAGGAGCTTTGAACCGGACACTTTTTGCAGCGAGTTTTCATCAATTTGCAGAGTTTGTAGTCTCTTTTGCAGCCTGCAGCCGTGTATCCAAGGATACAACGACGATATCCGTAATCTAGTTTGAAGAACCCGCAAGCAGAGAGCTATTAGCGCAATATTGAAAAGTATCCAGTATTGTTTAAGAAACGTTTAATATAATGGAGTGGTACCCTGATGACCCATTAGGTAGGGGAGGCTCTTCGTTAGGGTCCTGAACATTTCCTTCCAAATCTATTGCGCGCGCAACTATTGTATAGCTGCCAGCCTTTGGTGGTTGCCACGCCAGTTCCCATAGGACCCACGTAAAGCCCGATAATGGCTGCTTCAGAATTGCTCGTTGCCAGGTCTGACCAGCATCTGTACTTACATCGACTTCACTAATACCCTTATTTCCTGAAAAAGCTACCCCCGCAATATAGGTAGTTGAATGAGACTTTGTACTCGAACCTGTCAATGGGGTGTCGATACGAGATGTCATGCGCACAGGAGCGGCATCACTCCAGCCTCGCTGTTGCCAGTAACCCTGATAATCATAGTTGACAACTTCAATGCGTGTAAGCCATTTACAATGCTTCATCCCATATATGCCTGGCACCAGCATACGCGCAGGAAAACCGTGTTCTTGCGGCAAGGTGTCGCCGTTCATCCGTAACGCGAGCAATGTGGTAGGTTCAATCGCTTTGGACAGATGAATGCTATCAGTGTAGTCATCAGCAGCGTGGAAGACTATTTTTGTTGCTCCTGTTTTAACGCCAGCGCGTTGAAGAAAGTCAACTAATGGAATGCCTTCCCATAGCGCGTTGCTCATATACTGTCCGCCTACATCGTTACTGATGCACATCAATGATTCATACTGCTGTTTTGCAGGTAGCGCGAGCAGTTCCTGATACGTTAATGTGAATGGGTTATCAACCTGCCCATCAACGGTCAAACGCCAGGAATTGCCATCAACTGTTGGATCTGAGAAGAGATTTTTAGAGACCTGATAGAACTGGTCGTTTGAGGTAATTTCTGGTGACAAAAATGGAGCCGGTTGAATTGTTCCATAGTTTGGTATAGGAGGTGGAACAATTTTGCTTTTAAAGCGTAGTAGCAGTTGATCTACAGATACATTCGATGAACTTGCACTTCCAGTAATGAAACGCCAGGCAACGACTCCCGCTACAATGATGCCAGTTGCTATTGCGCCATTCTTAATAAGGTTTCGGCGTGACAATGTTCCAGACGAGTAATCTTCATCTATTGTATTTATGCTACTTTGCGCTGCATTTTGTCTGGACATACGTGTAGCGAGCCAATGTTGGAAAATCACAAAGAGTGAACCGAATACTATGCCAACAATAGCCAGACTGAGCACTCCATTGCTAAAGCCAGTCGAGAGATCGGCGCCAAACAAACCAGCACCACTCAAGGGTAACAGGATAACACCTGCAAAAAGCCAGAGAATCAGGGCAAGAAGCAGCCCATCGAACCATTGTAAAACTCGATTTTGTCTATCCGCAAGCCAGTTATAAAGACCTCCGCTGAGCGCAAACACTACACACTGACCAACGATAATTCCGTAGAAAAGGTAATGTTTTGCATCTCCACCAATTATTTGATGTAAATAATCAAATAAAGGAGGTGGCATTAAGGCTGTCAAGTCAGAACCAAAAGTTTCGGGTAATGAGACGCCTCCGAATGAGACGCTGAGTATCAACATAATGCCGGTCGCAATTGCACCTGCTGTCAGTGCGGCGATAAAGCCAGTCCAGAAGCTATTTTTCCGTTGCGAGTACTTGTCATTCTTCATATTACATTGCCTTTTAGCAAAAAAATTAGCATTATCTACTTATTATATCTCCAACGGGTTACACGCATACTTTGTCCAGAATTTACAACCTGATGTAATGCTTGTCCCATCTCAGTAAATAGAGTATATTGATTTACATACATCTTAACAGAAACAGTGGAGCCAGTCATAGCATGCAAGAAAAGACCACAGGTGATCAACAAAATCTGCCGCTTGTCGTTGGCGTTGACCTTGGGGGTACGCATATACGTACAGCAGTATTGCAAGGTTCGAAACTACGCTCGCGAGTAAGTTTACTCACTGGTGAAAATCCCATGCCTGAAAGAGTATTGCCGCGTGTGTATAAAGCTATACAACAGGCACTTGACGAAGCTGATGTTACCATTGAGCAAATCGCAGGGATTGGCGTTGCAACTCCAGGGCCATTAAATAAGCGCACAGGCGTTATCTACTCTCCTCCCAACCTTCCCGGGTGGGAAAATGTTCCCTTACGTGATCTGGTGCAACAACAATTTAATACGCCTGTTTTGATTGAAAACGACGCGCATACAGCCGGTTTGGGTGAATATATGTTTGGCGCCGGGCGAGGCAGCAGGTATATGGTCTACCTAACCGTAAGCACAGGTATAGGTGGCGGCGTTATTATCGATGGCAAAATTTTAGAAGGAGCTAACGGTACTGCAGGCGAACTGGGTCACATGACGATCGATTGGAAGGGTGAACGCTGTAATTGTGGCAATATCGGATGCCTGGAATACCTGGCTTCCGGAACTGCCATAGCACGCTATGCAAACGAGGCTATTGCTGCCGGGCAAGGCGCTGATCTGCTTGCGTTTGCCAGTACCATGTTAGAGCATCTAGCAACAGTGCCTGACCAGGATGCAATCCCTATATATGATCCCAACACACAGCCATTGGATGAGTATGATGAACTCAGTGGAGTTGTGGAACCTCTACGCGTCAATGCTTACACCGTGGCTCGCGCAGCAGAAGCGGGTATACCACTGGCGCGAGACATCATTACACTTGTCGCTGAAGCGCTTGGCGTCGGCCTAGTCAACATCATTCATATTTACAATCCAGATATTATTATCCTGGGTGGAGGTGTGATGCAGATGGGGCGGATGCTCATGGAGCCAGCGCTGCGAATTGTTCAAGAACGTACGATGAAAGTGCCTCGTGATTCAGCACGTATCGCCCTGGCGCAACTCACCAGAAATGCAGGGCTTATCGGAGCAGGCGCGTTGATTTATTCCAATGCACATATTATTTGATACTGACTCGCATGTGAATGAGAAACAGCCCTCTTTCTACATAACACAATCTTGCACATAAGAAGCAACTTCAAGGTTTCATATAGCTGGTGGATCAGCATATATTATTTGTCGCACTTGTCGCGTTTGTTGCACTTGTCGTACTTGTTGCAATAACTCAATATGCTACCAGGCATCTGGAGAAGCGTATAAAAGCATGGGGTTGGCCAGACGAAGAACAGGTTGATGTGCGCACAATGGGAGATCCAGGCACAACCCGCAGTTTGGTACAGAGGAGTTAGCTACTTCTTTACAACAGGAAGACATTGCTTTTTCGCACCCAGGCAATCTATGAGGACAATTCAATGGCAATAACCAAGGAGCGGCTTGATGTTGCGCTTGTCAGGCGTGGGCTGGCTCCAAGCCGGGAACGCGCACGAGCACTGATTATGGCAGGACAGGTTCTTGTTGCAGGACATCTTGTTGATAAACCAGGCACATTAATTTTGCTCGATGCAGAATGTTCTCTAAAGGAAGCACCAGACGAATTAAAATATGTCAGCCGTGGTGGCCTGAAACTTGAAAAAGCATTGGCTACCTTTGGATTACATCCTGAAGGTCTGGTGGCACTTGACGTCGGAGCATCGACAGGAGGCTTTACAGATTGTTTGTTAAGACATGGCGCGAAACGAGTTTATGCCCTCGATGTTGGACAGGGACAGCTCGCGTGGACGCTACGGAATGATCCACGTGTAGTAGTAATGGAACATACCAATATTCGCTATCTGAATAGCTTGCCAGAATCAATTCAGTGCGCCGCTATAGACGTCTCTTTCATTTCCCTACGACTTGTCCTGCCAGCACTCGTGCCACTTCTAGCTCCTGGAGCCTGGGTAGTAGCGCTTGTGAAGCCTCAGTTCGAGGCTGGAAAAGCCGAAGTTGATCGGGGAGCAGGAATTATCAAAGATCCAGAAGTGCATGATCGTGTGTTGTATGAATTGCAGGAATGGATAACACAAAATACTCAGTTTCGTATTCTGGGATTGACCGATTCACCAATTTATGGACATGATGGGAATCGCGAGTTTCTATTACACTTGAGTTTGGAATAAAATGTAATCAAAATAATTGAGTGGAGGTATATCCAGTGCTAACTGTACCAAAGATTATCATTCCTGACCAGTTCAACGCTGCAACAGCATTCCTGGATCGCAACCTTGAAGAAGGACGCGGTGCAAAAAATGCGATTTATTTTGAAGGAAAATCTTATACCTACGCTCAGATTGCCGAATTGGCAAATCGTGCAGGAAACGGGTTACTCGATCTGGGAATAGATATGGAGCAGCGTGTTGCGCTTATACTACTCGACTCACCACAATTCGCGGCCTCCTTTTTTGGCGCAATCAAAATTGGTGCAGTACCTATTCCTATCAATACCAGCCTGCGCCCAAACGACTATGTCTATATGCTCAATGATAGTCGTGTTCATATCTTGCTCATTCACTCGGTAATCTGGTCCCAAATAAAGCAAATTCTCCCCGAACTCAAATATGTGCGCCATATCGTCGTCGTAGGATTAGAGCAAAATGGTGGACAGGAAACTGCTACCATGCATGATTTCGAGAAGTGGATACACAAGTCATCAGCGCAACTAGAACCCGCTGAGACAACCAAAGATGATAGCGCATTCTGGCTGTATAGCTCTGGGAGTACCGGATTTCCCAAGGGATGTGTCCATTTGCAGCTCGACATGACCTACTGTACGGAGTGTTACGCTAAACATGTTCTTGGAATGCATGAAAATGACATCACCTTTTCTGCAGCCAAGCTTTTCTTTGCCTATGGCCTTGGCAATAATCTCTACTTTCCCTTTGGAATGGGAGCAAGCGCTGTACATTATGCTGGTCGCCCCTTGCCAGAAGACATGTTCAACGTGGTGCAGCAATATCGCCCAACTATCTTCTTTGGAGTTCCCACCCTCTATGCTGCTATGCTCGCTCTACCAGAAGCTGAGAAGCGCTTCGATTTCTCGTCTGTTCGTGTATGTGTTTCGGCAGGTGAGGCCTTGCCAGCCGATGTCCAACGGCGATGGAAAGAGAAATTCAATGTAGAAATACTAGATGGTATTGGCAGCACAGAGATTTTACATATTTTTATCAGTAATCGAGCTGGACAGATACGACCTGGCAGTTCTGGCAAACTCGTGCCTGGATACGAAGCACTGATTACCGACGAAAGTGGTCACGCAGTAAAGCAGGGTGATATAGGCAATCTGTTGATCCGTGGAGACAGCATTACTGCATACTATTGGAACAAGCACGAAAAGACCAAAGATGTCATCAACGGTCACTGGATTCATACAGGCGACAAGTATTACGAAGATGTGGACGGATATTATTGGTATTGCGGCCGCTCCGACGATATGCTCAAAGTAGGTGGGCAATGGGTTTCTCCTGTGGAGGTTGAGGGAGCGCTCATCTCTCATCCGTCAGTACTAGAGGCTGCTGTGGTTGGAGATTTGGATGCAGATGAATTAGTCAAACCAAGGGCTTATGTCGTCCTCAACCAGGGCTATGAACCTTCAGAGACTATGGCAGATGAACTCAAAGCATTTGTGAAAAGCAAGCTAGCGCCTTTTAAATATCCGCGTTGGATTGAGTTTGTAACCGAACTTCCCAAGACCGCGACTGGCAAAATTCAACGCTTTAAGCTAAGAGGAATGTAAAGCAAATCCTATGCAGCAATCTTATCGAGCGCTTCGCATTATCGCGGAAGCACAAACAATACGCGTTGTGTTGGCGCCAGAACCTGATGAGTTCATGCTCAAAGAACTATGCGTTCTTTGTGACTCTTTACATACAGAGAGTAGTAGTGGCATCAAAGCAGTGGCATTGGATTTCAACCCCACTGCTGCCCAACTTGTTACACATGATACTCAAACACCAACAGCACATACTTCGACAATGGTAAGCATCGCGTGTGAAGCAGCATATACTATCAATCAGCCTGTACTGGCTGTTGTCAGAGATACGCTTTCTCAAGCAGCTTCTCTGCTTATGAAGACCGCTGACCTTACGCTTGTTGCAGAAAATGCTGGATTGAAGCTCTCAGATGAGGAAGAGGATATACTAACAGGATTGCAGGCACTCCGCCTGGGTTTGATAACCTGGACTGCATCTGTCCATGATATAAATAAACAGATGGAGCGAGTCCTGGATCTCCTTCGGACAAATAGCGCTATTGCTCTGCGTCAAGCGAAAGCTAGTGTACGTCTTGCTCATGCCAATCATGCAACAAAGTTGGAGGCATTAGAACAAGTTAATCGGCTCTATCTCGAACAACTTATGCAAACGCATGACGCTCAGGAAGGTCTACGGGCCTTCTTAGAAAAACGCAAACCAATCTGGAAGAATATCTAAAAATACAGGAATCACTATGCAAAAAAATCACCCATGGAAAACCCTCTCGTACCAGCAAGTAATAGACACTCCGTATCTCAAAATACGCCGCGAACAAGTAGCTGTTCCCAATGGTCCAGTCATCCCAGATTATTACATCATTGAAAATCGCGGCTGGGTAGGAATCGTCCCGCTCACCGAAGACGGGCGCTTTCTGCTTAATAATCAGTATAAACATGGGATCGGTAAAGAAGTTTTGGAATTTCCGGCTGGAGGTATTGATAGCCACGAAGATGACCCGGTAATAACAGCCAGGCGGGAATTGATGGAGGAAACAGGGTATAGCTTCGAAGATCATCAGGTGGAGCTGCTGGCACATATGTTGGCCAATCCTACTGGCGCGCGTACACGAATTTGGTGGTACCTGGCACGCAACGTACGTAAGACAGGCATACCTAAAGAAGATCCTGTCGAGGTTATCGAAAATATGCTGGTAACGCCTGCAGAATTGCTAGAATTGATTCATAATGGCAGCTTTGCTGTACAGGGACAGATTGCCGCTGCCTATATGGCTCTTGAGCTGCTGGGATATATTAGGATGACAATGGAGAGTTCATAGTTTAAGGAGCAATCTTGTGCATTTTGATCACAACCTGATAGGCAAAAGTTCACCACCACAAACATTCGAAGTCACGTATGAAGCGGTAAAGCGCTTCGTGGAAGCAACAGAGGACCCGGCACTCCAGAGCAAAGAGCCTCTGCAATACGCACCTCCAACGTTCCCAACCACATTCCGAATCCGAGTTCCAGATCTGGAACTCGATCCTACTGCAATGCAATTGTTGCACGGTGAACAACAATACACCTATACGCGTCAACTACGCATAGGTGAACAAGTGACATGTGTTGCCCATATTGCCGACGTACGAGAACGTCATGGGAAAACAGGCACAATGGCCTTTATTATTACAGAGACTACAGGTACTGATAGCCAGCAACAACTTGTGTATACAGCCAAAAGTACGCTTATCGTACGACAGAAATAAAATCGCACAAATCGTTGACAAACCTCAGGGAGAGGTATAAAATAGCTTGCGTAATCCGTTATGACCAGCCCTCGTGGCGGAATGGTATACGCAGCAGGTTGAGGGCCTGTGCCTGTAAAGGCGTGGTGGTTCGAGTCCACTCGAGGGCACCCCATATAACAATATTACATACCCTCCTTCTTTTCAGGGGCGACTAGCTCAGTTGGTTAGAGCGGCTGCTTTACACGCAGTAGGTCTGGGGTTCGAATCCCTAGTCGCCCACTTTCTTCTTCTTCCTCTTTTCCTCCTCAGCTTTTTCAGAGATGTGTTCATGAGATTCCAGCAGTTGTTTGACATTAGTGATCAAGTGATCGACATCAAAAGGCTTGTAGATTACATGAATACCCTGGGAGACAAGGTAACCCTCTTGTTCACGTACCGTATTAAGTGCAGCCGTACATATAATAACGGGGATATCTTTCGTTGCACGTTGCATTTTGAGCATTTGTAACATCTGCCATCCAACTTTTTCATCATCAAAGACAATGTCCAAAATGATAAGATCGGGACTAATTTCTTCTACATCGTGAATCTGCTGAATGGGGAAGCCAGATAAGATAACTTCATATCCCTCCCCTTCCAGTATCATACGGAACAATTCTAAAATTTCTTGTGTGTCATTCACGACAAGTATACGCGTCGACAATGTATGTCTCCTTAGGATAAGATCTTGGGCCTCAGAAATGATAACATACTTGCTGGATTCTAACTAAAGAGCTTATAAGGCGTTGTTGCTCGTTCAAGGGAGGCGAGGCGGACAAAAGCCTCTTGAGTCGAACAACCACACATATCTTCAGATGGCTGCAGTTTATTACATACATCAGGGCGTTCCGGCTTGCCAAAGAGTTTGCAGCGATTATCCCTTGTTAGATGAACGCAGCGCACTCCTGCGGGTTTTCCATTCGCCATTCCTGGAAGTGCAGATGAAATGGATGGAGCAATACAACACGCTCCACATCCAATGCGACAATCCATAGCACATTACTCCTTCACTTCATCCAATACCGTTAGAGATGTAGATATCATCATTGAAAACCGCCTCTTGAATGTAGTATCTGTCCGGTTATCCATGCAGCTTCATCACTTGCTAAAAATGCTATCAGCCGCGCTGCATCTTCTGGCTGACCAATGCGACCCATTGGAAAACGAGGTAGTAATTCTTGTCTTATTGCCTCGGTCATCCAGCCGCTATCGGTCGCGCCTGGATCAATAGCGTTTACAGTAATACCAAACGATGCCAACTCAGCAGAAAGCGAGACAGTAAAAGCTTCAATTGCGCCTTTAGTTGCAACGTATGCAAGTTCTCCTGGCATAGGTGTAACCGATTGACCTGATGTGAGGTTGATAATACGCCCGCCAGATTTGCCAGAGAGACGACGCGCAAACTCCACGGTTAGTAGAAAAGTGCCGCGCATATTTACAGCATAGTGTGCATCTAATGTTGCTGCGTCTAAAACCTCGAAACTGCCTCTCGTTGAGTAAGCTGCATTATTGACAAGAATTGAAGGCAAACCCAATTTTCGCTCGGCTTCATCCACTATGCGTTTTGGTGCATCAATCTTGCTCAGATCAATTTCAAGACTCTCGCATCTTACACCCTGCTTTTGTAACTCGTTTTGCAATCTTGTAGGGCCATCTTTGTCAACCCCCTCTGGCAGTGTGCTATCAAAAGATCTCCAATGAGTAAAGAAGATATCAACTCCATTGGCTGCAAGAGCACGACACACTGCGGCGCCAATACTTTTCTCACGACTAGCGCCAGTAACAATAGCTATACGTTGTTGTAAACTATTGGCTATCATATGTTTTTCATCGCCTCTTCTCCTATGCAATCTTCGTAACTATGCAACCACATAACAATCCTACAGTATCTCGTTCATTTTTGTATTTTCATAATGTAATTAAGAAGGAGCGTATCATATTTTTTGTTCCATCATCAAGAAACAAGTTCGTTACACTTTTCCATTTTTACAAAATAATATTTATTGACTTTTTAGAATTCACCGTTTACAATTAGAGCAGATGAAATGGATGGCTTTGCGTTAGTAACAGGAGGCAGTTTTATGGCTGTTGTGCAACCTGATTTTTATCGTTATGAAAACCTCGTCCGCAAATCGATACAAATCCCCTCAACCCAACATAAAGAGCTGAAGGCTCTAGCTGTAGAACTCGAATCCTCTTTAGGAGACGTTGTGGAAACGATAATGGACCTGATGCGTCAGGATAATTACGAACAGTTGAAAGCGGCAATCATTCAGAAACGCGAACAAACATTCTCCTCCCTCGGTCACTCTCTCGATGAAGCATACGCCTATCTCGGTTCCCTTCCAGAAACCCTTGAAGACGCACGCTTCTTTTTTAATGCCGGTCAAGAAGGTATGGTAGTTGCGTAAAGTGTAAGGTAGTTGCATGAGTAGTGAGGCTAAGGCGCCATCTACGCCCAGCCCCCAAGAAAATGAAGCAAGTCAATCATCATTCCCACCTCCGATGCCACAAAATCCCCGGCGCGGTGAGATTTGGGATGTGAATTGGTCTCCTGGTCGAGGCGCCGAACAAAAAGGTACGCGACCCGCTTTAATTATCCAGAATGATCGAGGTAATACCTCCTCCTCCTATCCTCTCACCATTGTCGCATCAATGAGTCGCACCGAACGTGAAATTCCATTGCATGTGCGCATTGCACCCACAGAAGAAAATGGCCTGACCGATTTTACCGATGTCAAATGCGAGCAAGTAATGACTATTGAGAAATCTCGCCTGATCCGCAGGCGCGGTGTGATAACGAGCGAAGAGTTGAATAAGGTAGATGTTGCGCTGAAGCTAAGTTTGGATCTTTTGGCATAATTCTTTTACACTTTTCCACACAGATCCTTCGCTGCGGCTCAGGATGACAAGTTCTGTTGACCTGATTTGCTC
>CAVPEB010000062.1:0-83624 GCA_963702765.1 uncultured Chloroflexia bacterium | reverse complement strand
CTTAAATTTGGAAGCGTGAACCAGCTTTATCGTACGCTTCCTGATCCTTGCGGAAGCTATCGGCATTCGTTCCACGAGCAGTGGCAAGGAAATCTGCCAGGAGTTGTACAGGCAGTACAGTTAGCATCGGAGTCAACTCTTCTGGTAGATCAACCCCATCACAAACCGCAAACCTTGACCATCCCTGACGAGTAAACAAACCAGCCGTTTCCCGGGTGGGTGCTTCTCCAATCAACCAGACACGGGAACCAATCTCACTTAACGCCAGCAGAAAATCTGCCATTCGCGACTGGGCAGCCCCATTGACGCTGATTGGGATGAGCAGATCATCAACTTCGAAAGCTACCTGTGGACCGTGAATTGCTTGCTCCAGTTCAAAGCCCTCTGTTGTAACATAGGCCGCTTCCTTTGCCTTGAGCGCACCCTCTGGCGCAGTGACTGCATTCGGCCCGGCTCCAACAAAATATATTCTTCGCGACTGCGCAACAGTTTCCTGGGCGATTTGCCGCACCTCGTTCTCTCGCGACGAGGATATCTTCCATCAAGGTAGGTAGTAGCGTCAATCCCTGCTTCAATCGTTCAGCCTGTCTTTCGTTTCCTGTAAGCTCACCCAATTTCACAGCGATCTGGCTTAAACGCACCATCGCGCCTACATAGCTAATCGAATGAGTTGAAGAAGGATCTTGTTCAACCGTCTCAATAATGACATCCGCGCCTTGCATTTTTGAGTTCAAGCCCGTAATGCCCACAGTAACTACTCCGCTCTCCACAGCGCGTTGCAATGCCCCGATGCCATGTAATTTACTGCCACGATGGCTCACAACAATCACTCCATCGTCAGATCTCAGAGGTCTTGGGTAATGCACAAATTCAAACGAACGTACCGCCCAGGCGTCAGTTCCTACAGAGCGTAACAGATATTCACCCACGGTGGAAGCATGAAAGCTGGTCCCAATGCCTGAGATAAAAATACGACTCGTCTGTGACAACTTCTCCGCTGCCTTCGAGGGACCATCCCAATCAGCAAGCAATTCTCGCACTGCCTGGGGCTGTGCATGTATCGAGCGATATAAACCAGTAGCATTTTCTGTTACCATTCGTAACTTCTCCTTACAAACATCCGTATAATTAACAGTAGACGTAAGCATAGTGTAACCTGACGGGTAATTTCTGACTAGAGCCAAGAGATAATTTCAAGCCCATCCAAGCAAGCATTACAACGTCTCCATTTCTGTACTATCCCGTTACAAAAAACTTATGAAACGCGTTAATGGTTATATCAAATGAACTACAATAATCCTAAGTCTCAATTATCTTTCAATAATCTGTAAGGAGATGTCAATGTCAGGTCAATTAAGTAGTATTGTTTCCAGCTCAGAAAAGCCGGATATATCTAAGTTGTCTTTTGAAGAGCGCCTCCAGTTTGGCGCTGAAAATGCAGTCCATTGTATGGGCGTAACTTCACATGATCGGGTCTTCATTATCGCTGACTATGAACGTGAAACAATTGCGCGTCGCATAGCTGTAGCTGCCCTTGATCGTCATGCCGACGTGACAATACGTTTCCTTGAGCATTACGGCACGCGCCCTCTCACTGCCTTTCCTGAGGAACTGCGTGAAGACCTGCTTCAAACCAGGCCAACTGTCAGTTTTTATATCGCAACCGCCAAACCTGGCGAAATTACATTCCGTCTGCCACTTCTCCCATTCCTCGTTCAAGAACTCAAGGTTCGACATGGACACATGATCGGGATCGATGAGGAAGTTATGGTAGAGGGTATGTGTGCAGATTACGATGAGGTTTTCAGCCTGACGAACCAGGTGTATGATCTCGTACGCAACGCTGAAACTATTCATGTCACATCAATCAAAGGAAGCGACGTAACAGCTACATTTCATAAAGATTGGCACTGGATCCCCTGCCATGGACGTTATGATGTGCAGGGCAAATGGGGCAATCTACCTGAGGGCGAAGTCTTTACTGCTCCGGCTACTGTGGATGGCATTCTGGTTTGCGATGTACTTGGAGACTTCTTCTCAGAGAAATATGGTGTGCTGGAACAACCGATTCGTATTAGTGTAAAACAGGGCTATATCACAGAAGTGAGCAGCGAAAATGAAGCGCTGGCAAAGGAAGTCAAAGAGTATCTTTTCTCGACTCCTGATGGCAACCGCGCTGGAGAATTCGCCATTGGCACACTTACCAGCCTTACAAAACTATCTGGTAACCTTTTGCAAGACGAAAAGATGCCCGGTTTGCACGTTGCCTTTGGCAACCCATATCCCGAATTTACAGGCGCTGATTGGCATGCGAAAATTCACGTTGACGTCATACCAACTTGCTGTACCATCGAGGTAGATGGTTTCACGATCATGCAAGATGGCAAATTTACTATCTAGTAAACCTGGAAGGTCGGCACGTCTTAGATCAAATATCAAGAGGAACTCCACAATAAAAATCAGGTGGAGTTCCTGGCTCATTACCCTATATAGGCAGTACGAGACGTCTTTTAGTTTATTGGGAAACACATGTAGCAATCATTGACACTTCATCCAGGTTCTTGATAAAATCAGAATGGTTCTTCATGTACAACATTCCGTTGTATCCTGGGAGTCGCATTGATATCATTTTGAAACCAGGGGAGCCTGTTATGTCCACAACCAGAGGACAACATCTCATCGGCCAGGTAATTGGCTCATACATCCTCGAAAAATTATTGGGCTACGGAGGCTCTAGCTCTGTATTCCTGGCTCAAAATAGGTTAACATACGAAAAAGTCGCTGTGAAAGTTTTTCTGCCACGGTCCACAATGGACAAGCAGGCACAAAAGATTTTTTATCAGCGTTTTTTACGTGAAGCCGAAGCTACCAGTGAACTTGACCACCCAAACATTCTTTCAATCTATTCCTATGGCCAGCATGATGGTTTACCGTATATTGTTATGCCTTACATGGCCGGCGGCACCTTGTCAGAATACGTTACAAGTTTTGGACCCTTGCCTTTAAAACAGGCGGGAGAGTATCTGGAACAAATCGCTTCTGCTCTGGATTACGCTCATGAAAATGGACGTGTGCATTGCGACGTCAAACCCGCCAACATTCTTCTTGAAAGTCAGGATCATGTGGTACTCTCTGATTTTGGCATTGTGCAACTCATTCAGCCCGATGGTCAAAACGTTGAACCATCTTTGAAATCACCAGATTCATTAATGGGCACTCCTGATTATATATCTCCCGAGCAAGCTCTTGGTGACCCTCTTGACGGAGGTTCGGATATTTATTCACTAGGCGTGACGCTGTTCTTTCTGCTAGCAGGCAGGCTTCCGTTCCAGGCAGATTCTACGATTAAAATGGCCCTTATGCATGTGCATGAAACACCTCCTCCGCTTAGCGACTTTCGCTCCGATGTCACACCGCAAATCGATCGAGTCATTGCTAAAGCGCTTTCAAAATTTCCTGAGGATCGCTATAAGACCGCTGGAATGTTTAGCGCTGCTTTCGCTGAGGCTGTAGCCAATGCAGACAACTATGTATTCACCGATAGCGAAGCTAAAATGAAGGCGATGGCTCCCAGCAATGAAGCCAAAAAAGCTAAAGCCTTTATAAAACCCATCGATCAATGGATTCCTCCTTCGAAAAAATCCAATCAAGTATGGCGAATCGCCTTGCCTCTGATTTTACTGCTTGCAGTAATCATTGGCTCGATTTTAAGCGTGTACCTGGTAAACAAATTCAGCAATACAAATCATAAGGCTAATTCTACTATAACCAGTTCACATAACGATTATTTGGCAGATGAGAATGCATGGCCAATTGAAACAGGCACATACTTTTTCCAGGATGGCCAGTACCATATCAAAAATAACTCACCTGGTGTCGTTACAGCCTTTTACAACTCGGGTAATAATCTCTTTGCCAATTTTCGTCTTACTATTACAACTTCAGAGGTTCATGGTACTCAAGATAGCGCAGATTTTTATGGCATCATTTTCCGCTCGTCAACACGCCAAAATAGTTACTATTTCTTTGAAATCGATACATGTTGTGGCACTGGCCTGTATGCATTTTCATATTATAATGGTCTGTCTAAGCAAAAAGCTGGATGGAATCCAGTAGAAGATGGCTCTTTAACCTCTCCCTTGGGCAAATCTAACACCATCACAGTTATTGCAAAGGGTAGTTCATTCGCATTTCTTGTGAATGGAAAAAGCGTTGGCAAACCAATTACTGATCACACAGGCGATGCTTTTCTTTCGGGTGAGATAGGTCTTGGAGTCGAAGAACAAAATACCGAGGTTGCGTTCTCACATCTTCTTATAGGAAAACCCTAATCACTTATGCTCTTCTTTCAATAATCCCCTAATGGTAAAGGTGTGATACTACCCAGTATGTTAAGGATCTATCATGATGCATTTCTCACTCTGATAGCAAGTAAAACTTGGATAGTTTTTACAGAACAAATGTCTACAAAGATATAAAGCCAGCCATGACAAGTGCTGTATTCGTGTACGAGAGCTTACAAAAGAATTGACATTGCCCTTGCAACCCACTATACTGAATTTCGGCTAAACTACATATTGCCAACAAAAAAAGCTTATCCGCCATAGAATGATCTCATTACACAGCGGACCAAGAGGAGGATATTTAAATCATGACGTACGTAATCACTCAGCCTTGTATTGGTGTTAAGGATGCATCCTGCGTAGATGTTTGCCCTGTTGATTGCATTCATCCTACAACAGGTGAGGCTGGTTTTGAAGAGGCTGAAATGCTATACATAAACCCTGACGAATGTATTGACTGTGGCGCATGCGAGCCCGCCTGTCCTGTTACGGCTATCTTTGAAGAGTCAGCCGTTCCTGAAGAATGGAAGCAATTTACTAAAATCAATGCCGATTTCTTCAATAGTTAGCCAGTTGAGCTTTGATGTTTCTTAAGGAAACTGCAATTAGTTCCATGTTTTATTCAGGTTACTTTCGTCGAACTTCTCTCTACGCTGTGATATAATGCAATTGCAGCTAGAGCATTCAAAATTTCTGAGGGAGCAAGCTCCTATGCCAATTACACGACGCAAACGCGCAAACCCACCCGATCAGCCCGAAGATAATAACCACAGTTCAAATCAGCCTGAGAATATTCAGGAAACACTGGCTAGTGAGCAAGCTCCCATTGCACCAATGGATGGACAACATGCTGAAGCACCGTTGAATGAACAAACTGAAAACACACCCGCACCACCAACAAGCTCTCAATCTCAATCTCAGCATCGTGCTCGATCCAATGGAGACCGTAACGACAAACAAGATCACGCTCCTTCAATCGAGGGTGGTAGACGCACAGCTCGAGGTGAATTATTCCGCAGGCCGCCGCAGCCGCCTCCGCAAGCACCATCAACAACCTATGCGTCTTCAGGAACCATTCAGGCCCCAACCCATGAAATATCGTTACCATTGGGGAATTTACTTCACCTGGCTTATAACCCTGGTTATACTGGATCGGACGAGGCACGTAGCAAGTTATTAGAAAATCTGTCTGAAGAAAGCAAAGCTGGTGGACGCGCCCGTTGCTGGAATTGCGGTTCTATCGCTATTGCATATGATCGATGGAACACCCGTAGTAAGACTTTTGGTGAAGTTGGTATTGCTTTTTGTGAAATCTGTGGGGTTTGGAGTGTCATGTGACACTCCTTAACCCATTAAATTGTTCATTTTTCAAAGCGCCATCTCGTATAACTGTCCCTGGTAGGCTGAACGCAGACAGAGTATAGTTAGATCATCTATGACACAAACAGCCACACAAGATGATGCTCTATCTTCATAAGGAGAATGCTGCATGACACAGGGTCAGAGTAATGTTGAAACACCTCGCTGCCCACGTTGCGGTGGTCTGATGCAGAAACCGCCCGGGAGTGCCCTTTACTGGCACGCTGACAATAACCACCCACGTTGCGATATTACCAATATTGTAGAAGCGTCATTAGTAATGCAATCTAAAGAAGAGGCACCTAATGAACCACCCAAAGACAATCGCCGAGATACAAAATAGAGTGTATTGTTGTGGTAATTGGAGCATAAAATACAACCATTGCTCTATGCACTACGTAATATCTATGTAAGCATGTTTACTAGTTCTTATTCGAGGTATGCATTATGTATAATCCTAACAGTGGTTTTCCTATGCGGAATCGAGGCATGTTTGGCGCCTCCGGTTACCGATATGAAACATTAGCCAATACCCAGGAAGGTGAACAGGCAGGTAGCCTGATCAGCAAAGTGATGGGCTTGCTTGCCACTTCATTTCTTTTTGCTTTCATCGGAACACTTATTGGTATGTTCGTAATACCCCTTAATTATGGAGGGGGCTACTGGGTTGTGGCAATCGGCGGATTTGTTGTACTTATTCTCTTAAACTTTAACATCAATACACGAGGCTTAAATCTTTTCTTGCTCTTCCTTTTTACTCTTCTAGAAGGATTGGCACTGGCCCCACTCTTAAATTTATTACCTACAGACAGCCAACGGTGGTCTCATCCTGGCTGAGGCATTCTTACTCACAGCTATCACATCGCTGTCACTCTCAGTCTATGCCTGGGTGACAAAACGCAATTTTAATCGGCTGGGTGGTATCCTTTTCATGGGCGTCATTTTACTGATTGTAGCAATGGTGATAGGCATCTTCTTCCAAAGCACCATTTTTGCGCTGGTGATCTCAGTTCTGGGTGTTGGCATCTTCTCTGCTTATGTTCTGTATTATGTGCAGCGAGCCAAATATCTGGCTGACACGATGCCAAACGCTATTGGTCTAACTGTTTCGCTGTTTATTACCCTGCTGAACCTGTTCCTGTTTATTCTTAGAATCCTGTCTATTGTTCAAGGTGGTGGCGGAGGCCGTAGAAACTAATCCACCCAATTCCTTACAGGAATATGGGTTTGTGCCCGTGATGCAAAATGGGAATCTGAGACTTTCTCCTAGTGCATCACGGGCACACTAGTCTAAACGTTAATCTTCTCATCTCGTATAATTATAAATGAGGAATAACTCCTAAAATGTTCTTGTTCTCTATATTGGAAGACTCAGTGAAAAAGTCTAAGTATCTCAGCATAATACAAAAACACTACCAGGAAAGTGAGTAAGTAATTTAATGGACGCAAAAACAAACCTCTTGTATGTTGGTGACCAGGATTTCGAGGCCAAAGTACTCAAATCTGACAAACCAGTTATCGTCGATTTCTGGGCCGCATGGTGCGGTCCCTGTCGCGCTATTGCACCTGTATTCGAGAAATTGAGCAACGAATACGAGGGAAAACTGAATTTTGCTAAAATGGATACAGACGAACACCAGCATGTTCCTTACCAGTATCATATTCAGGCTATCCCGACTCTCATTATCTTCAATGAAGGCCATGAAATTGGTCGTCTGATTGGACCACATCCAACACGCCTCAAAAACGAGATCGACAGGGTTCTTTCCGATAATGGTGTCAAGACAGCTTAAGATCCAACCGTTACAATCAGTTCACACTCATAAAACCGTTGACACCTGATATCTCCCTCCAGTTTGAGATGTCAGGTGATCTTATTTTTGGGCTAAAGATGTTTATTTTGGCCTATATGGTCATCCTACTAGAAGCACCACCGTGAACGTGTTATACTACTCAAGGAATTTTAAAGATTCTTTTTTCATCCACACATGAACGTATGAAGCTACACGTTAGAGGAGAAACAAAATACATATTATGGACGAACAGCAAGATATCATACAGAGTGACATCAGTCACCAGAACGGGAACGGGATGCAAGACATCAACTTTGATGAGCAAAAGTGGACCGACAAAGGCAATGCAGCCGCGCAAGAAGGTAACTATGAAGCTGCCGCAGAAGCATTCCAACACGCCGTTGATGCAAATCCCAACGATGCTCGCGCGCGTTATAATCTGGCCCTGGCCAAACAACTTCTTGATGATACCGAAGTCGCAATAGCTGGCTATCGCAGAGCCATCGATCTTGATCCACAACTGATTGAAGCTTATACGAACCTTGGGAATCTTAGCAGCGAGCTAGGACTGCATGAAGAAGCTCTGGAAACTTATCAGCAAGCTCTTGAGTTCGATCCTGACAATGACGAGCTTTATCTCAGTGTTGGGGATGCATATCGCATTCAAAATCTGTACGAGGATGCAATACAAGCATACAGGCAAGCACTCATCCTCAATCCCGAGAATACATCTGCGACAGCCAACCTGCGTGAAGTGCGAGAGCTAGTAAATGAGCAGATTCGTCGAATTGCGGTGCAAGAGAAACAGGTTGATGAGGACCCGAGTGATACGTCACGCTATGCTGAACTCGTTAGTCTCTATCTCGACATGCGTCGCTATGACCAGGCTCTTTCCGTAGCTAACCAGATGTTGGGACTCGATCCCGAAGAGCGTACAGTTTACGATACCCTGGCTTCTGTTTACCAGGCAATCGGTGATTCTGGCCAGGCAGCAGAAACATACGCGCATATCGTCACGCTTTCGCCTGAAGATGCCGATGCTTGGGAACATCTTGGCACATGGCGTTCCTTGGAAGGAAATCGAGAAGAAGCCATCCAGGCCTACGAACAGTCGGTTCAGCTCAATCCAAACCGCTATACTGCTCGTTTCAGCCTCGCAGAAGCATATTTAGAAGCCGATCGTTATGACGATGCCATGAATGTCTACCAGACATTGATCGATGCTGAAAATAACCTCGACCCGGATGATCTGGCAGCGGCTTATGCCGGGCTTGCTGATACGTACAATAGTATGGATCGTTTCGATGATGCTGTAAAAACAAGTCAGACATTACTTGAAAAGTTTGATGACGATCCAGAGGGCTACTACCAACTTGCAACAGCATATGACGCACTCGGCCGCCAGGAAGAAGCTATTGAAAATTACCAGAATGCCATTGATAGCGACCCATTGAATGCCGATTACTATAACGATTTGGCTGACACACTACGCGAAGTGGAGCGTTACGACGAAGCTCTCGAAATGGCACAACAGGCTATTGCCATGGATCCTGCCATGATCCTTGCTTACGAAACGCTTTCGCAAATATACGAGGAAATGGGTCAAACAGAAGAATCAGCGGCGGCCATGGAACAGGCAAACACGCTCCGTTCAGTTAGAGGATGAACAGATAATATCGTTCAGGCAATAATATTGCCTGGACGATATTACTGCTTTAGCTACTTCTCTTCCACTGCATTAGCAAAGACTTCAAAATCATCAATGCGTTGTTGAATATAGTCATATAGAAGGTCGTGGTTTAACGTACTTGAGTCATGCACCAGCGAATCGCGCAGGTTTGTTAGTATCTCAAGTCGATATGCAAGTGAATTTGGAATGATCTGCTGGGAAGCAACTACACTCAACAGTTCGTGATAGCCTTCAGGCCGGCGTAATCCGAGCGATGCCACCAGGATACCACAGACTCGCAGACAAGACTCAATCGCAATTTGAAGGTATCGTTCAGCGAGTCCATAGATACGATAGTCGGCAGTAAACTCTTCTCGTTTAGTTTTGCCAAGGTCTTTTAGTATGAATACTGCCTCACGCAACTGCTTCAGGTGCCGCTCCAGCAATTCTTTATCCACCGCAAGTGTTTGTCCATAAAGACGACGGCTTAAGGCCTGGTTCTGAATTTCGTCGAATTTTTTGAAGTCCAGGTAGTCCATAACTGCCTTTGTCTCGAACGAGACACGCAATTTCTCATCCCGACTAAAAAGAATCTGCCCATACTTAATCACCTGCAGTTTGAGCAAAAGAGATGCTTGATTCAGAATGACCACGTCGATGCTATCAGACTCCAACCTCTTTGCAAGTTCGCTAAAAAAGTAGAGCTGGTAATCAAGAAATTGATCAGATTTGATCTGCTCCATCAACAAAATGGCGATATCTACATCCGAGAGATGCCCAAACGAAGTGCGAGTCGAAAGAGAGCCTGCCAGATAGGCAGCATTAACGGGGCTTTGAGTGAAGAGCTGGTTAAGTTGAGAATGTTTCTCAAATAAGTTCATCAATGACCTCCTGGAGAAAACCCGTGGAAACCTTTTGATACAAAGAAACTTTTCTCCGGGAATAACTATGACTACTTACAACTGTACCATAAAAAAATCTAGAGCGTAACCCTTTATACTGCTCTGTTGCTTTCAAACAGATGCGTATGAGAGTTTACAGTCTCAGCCTTCTACCCACTCCTCTCCATTCGTAGCTACTTCTTTCTTCCAGATAGGCACTGTTGTTTTGAGTGTATCAATGATATAGCGGCAGGCTTCGAAAGCTTCTGCCCTGTGTGGAGTAGCAACGACAATAATCACACTTGCCTCCCCAATCTCAAGACGGCCAATCCGGTGTGCGACTGCGACACGATCAACATGCCAGCGCCTCTCAGCTTCTGCAAGTATTTCGCGAATTTTTTGCACTGCCATCTCCGGATACACATCGTATTCGAGGTAGCGAACCTGCTTACCCCGCGCATTATCACGCACCACACCCTCAAACACAACAATGCCTCCAGCACCAGGATCAGTAACGGAAGCAATCAGTGTATTGCGATCAAGCGGCTCTCGAGTAATCTGAATGAATGGCTCCAAATAGACGTACCTGACCTTCTAGTGTGTCCCACCACCTACAGGGGGGATAAAAACAACTTCATCGCCCTCATGGAGCGTTGCGTCTCTGGGTACATAGCCATGATTGACGGCGCAGGCAGATCGCTCCATGACAGTTTGCAAGCGAGGATAGCGGACAAGGAGTAGTGTGCGCACATCGGCAACGCTAGCGCCATCATCCACTGTCAACATTTCCTCGTTTTGCCCTACAATTTCACGAAACGATGCGAAATAACGCAAGTGAATCTTCATAGAAGTATTATAGCATAGCTGATGAGTGGCTGATATCGTTATTGGTAAAGGGCTTACTTCATACTTCAGCTTAAAAAATCATAGTACTACTAAGTGTGGAACGAATGCTGCTTGCCCAAAAGTAAACAATACACTCGTTCCACATACTCACACTATTACTAGCCACCCAGGAGAGATACCAGGGAGTTCACCTTTGGAGTCCCGGCACCCGTCACAGCATCCCATCCTGTGCCTGCGTTGTATCCTGTAATCGTAATTGGTCCGTTTGGCCCAAAGCCAGTAACCGTGTTGTTGCCTGTTGTAATGTCATTGAACCCATTGGTGTAAGAACCGCTCGCAATAATAGAGTAAACTGTATCATTGAGGAAGCCCAATCTCCTTCCAGCCCGCTGATTAGCAAGAGCTACAATAGCTGCCCATGCAGGGGAGCCTACGCTCGTACCTCCAACCGGAACGATCAGGGTTGCTCCCTGCTGACTGAAAACGACGGGCACACCCGTTAGTGGATCGGCATCGAAGGCGACATCGGGTACACCACGACCTGTAAGCCCGGAGATACCACTCTGATAATCTGGTACAGGGAAGGAAGTGCTAATGCCACCACCTGTAGCACCAGCTCCATTAGCATCCTCGTTCCATGTAGTCTCAGCAATGTATTTGCCTGAACCGACGGTAGCATTCAGGCTCGTACCGCCCACACTCGTCACTAATGGATCAGCCGCAGGTAGATTGACACCCTTTCCTTCATTGAAGAAGGGACAAATTAAAACAGCGGCACCAGAGTCGCCAGATGAGGCAAGCAGCGTGATATGTTTGGCTCGCGCATTACTAAAAACCGATTGCTCCTGCTGAAGGTATGCTGAACCTGCACAGCTTTCACCAAGGCCAAAGCTCTGCGAAATCACAGAGCCAAGATTGTGATCAATTGCGTACTTTGTCCCACTCAGGGCAACCGAGAGAGCTTCAGAGGGGGTCCCGACAAAATCTTCATTCACCAGGACGAGATCGATTGTAGCAGAGGGCGCTAGTGAATGCACAGTCTCAACATCTAAGGCTGTCTCTACATAGAAACCTGGGTCAACCGAAGGTGGCCCAAATGGCGAAATGACATTGATTGTCGGGTCTTTCAACCCAAAGAGTTGGTCATAGAGGTGGACATCACTACGGAGTGTTGTGCTTGTGGCGAAGTCGATGAGAATCACCGTCTGGCCTCGGCCTGTGATACCAGCATTTAGAAGTGGCTGGATATTGTAGGCATTGCGAATTTGGCGAGGACTATAACAGCGAGGAGGCACAGTACTTATCAGACATGGCGGAATGGAACCTGCCGAGCTGATTTTCTGAGCGTATTTCCACAAAGGCCGGATTGTCAAAGCACTATGCGGGTCAAACTTTCGAGTTCCACTAGCAGCCTGAGCAACTGCGTGTGGATAAAAGGTACTTCCTACAATGCCTAGCAGTAGCACTACTGCACCAATGAAACAAACGAGACTACGGAAGAGTCGGGAGGATTTCATGAGAAGATTCTCCTTACACTATAAGGTGAGTAGAGACAAAATGGTCATAGCTCAACAATATACTCGGTACCTGGGCATCAGTGAAAAAGCGAAGAACAATCAAACAACTTGTGAAGTTACGCACCTCCCTTCATCAAGGTTTTGCATGCTGAAACAGATATTTCTGGTTCTAACAGTTCAGACGCAGAAAGGATGGCAAATTAGTGGTCGAGTTTGGGCAAAGGTTTTAGGCGCGATTGAACACTACAATGAACAATCATACGTGGATGATTCAAAAGAAGATCGATTTACCCCTGTAGAAGTATACATAATTTTTCAGCAAAAAAGAAGTGACCGCATGTTCTCAAATGTGGTACCAGGGCGCAAATTATTTGCGCCCCTACATCTATTGCTGACCAATTTAATGTAACTGGTAAATTGCTTCAAACTTGCTGGTCAGGTAACGTGTAAAGAATGTTGGATCGGGAGGTTCTCCGGTCACACGCTCCATCAAGATATCAGGTTGGTAGATAGCACCAAAGGCATACATGTTTTTACGCAGCCATTCCAGAATAAACGCGATATCGCCGCCTGCCAGCCGCTCATCGAAATTGGAGTAATGTTTGCGAAGGGATGAGTAAATTTGTGCGCTGTAGAGATTACCTAACGTGTAACTCGGGAAGTATCCAAAGCCAGATGACCAGTGAATATCTTGTAACACACCTACTGAATCGCTGGTTGGTTCGATGCCCAGGTACTCGCGATACTTCGCGTTCCAAAGCCCGTGGTAGCGATTCAATTGCAATATCTCCATTGATCATTGCCTTCTCAAGTTCGTAGCGCACAATGATATGCAAGTTATAAGTTACTTCATCAGCCTCGATACGAATCAGGCTGGGTTTCACCTTGTTCAGGGCGCGTGCAAATGTAGCAGCATCAATGGTCGCAAAATGTTCTGGAAAAGCCCGTTGCACAGCAGCAAATTGCCCCTGCCAGTAGGCTTCTGAACGCCCTATGGCATTTTCCCACAGTCGTGACTGCGATTCGTGCGCTCCCATTGAGGCGCCTCCCGCAATTGGGGTACGTACTAGCGTTGGAGCGCTACCCTGCTCATAGACAGCATGGCCACCCTCGTGTATTGCAGCCATCACCGATGATTGGATGAAGTGCCTATCGGGATGAACCGTAAGACGCACATCAAAGGGACTGCCAAAGCTCGTTGTGAAAGGATGCGGTGAGACAGCAATGCCCCCGTGAGAGAAGTCATAGCCCATACCACGCAGCAAAACTTCGGATAATGCTACTTGTTGTTCTTCTGAAAAGTCGCCCTGCAAACAGGTGTCATCAACAACCGTGCCACTTGCTTCAATACGTTTCAGCAATGTCGTGCTTACTTCGCGCACAGGCGCAAACAGTTTATCTAGCTTACTGGCTGTCATTCCTGGCTCAAAGAGATCCAGGAGTGCGTCGTAACGTGTCTCAGCATAGCCAATGTAATCCGCTACTTGTCGCTGCAAAGCAACAGTGCGACTCAGCCATGGCGCAAAACTGGCGAAATCGTTGTTTTCCCTGGCACGTCTCCAGGCTTCGAAACTACTAGCCTGTACGCGAGCCATCTCCTCAACCAGTTTGCGCGGCAACTTCGTAGAGCGATCATAGTTACGTTGCGCCTCCCGCACCAATCCTCGATCCGCATCAGTATAGCCTGATCGATTGATGACAGCATTCAGCTTATTGAGCAGGCTACCCAGATGCTGATTTGTCCAACGTTCATGTAGAACTCCCTGTAGTGTTGCCGATTGGTAGCCACGCACCTCCCCTGCGCCCTCAGGCATCTCAGTATTTTGATCCCACTCTGCCAGACTACCTAAAGCCTTGAGATCTTCAATTTCATGCATGTATTCCAGTAATTCAGTGATATCTGTGTCCCCGTTTGTAAAACTGGGGGTTATCGTCTCCTGCTCAAGCATAATTCACCTTTCTCCTGTGAGTAGAGGGAGATTATTCCGCTCTCCTAAGAATAAATTCTGCCAGTGTCCGCACAGCCACACCTGTTGCCCCATGCTCCTGGTATGGCTTTTTTGAATCTATAAAGTCGGTACCTGCTATATCCAGGTGAGCCCAGTGTGCATCACCTACGAAATACTCAAGAATTTTTGCAGCAGTCGCCGCTGAAGCGTATTTGCCACCTGTTTGTTTGATATCGGCAATATCACTCTGAATAGCTTCCTTATACTCGTCATCCAGAGGCATAGGCCAGAACTTTTCTCCCTCAATCTGCCCTGCTGCGATAATATCATTGCTGAGTTCCTGATCGTTACAGAATATGCCAGACATCACAGAACCTAGAGCAACAACTATGCCACCCGTTAATGTTGCTACATCAATAATTGGGGATAAGCCATTTTGAACAGCGTATGATAATGCATCGGCCAAAACCAACCGCCCTTCGGCATCTGTATTGACAATCTCAATCGTCTTGCCATTCATGATACGCAAGATATCTCCTGGACGATAGGCGGTTCCGCTCGGCATATTCTCAGTTGTTGGCACCAGAGCCGTGACGTTTATGACTGGTTTTAACGCGGCTATTGCATGCATTGCGCCAATCACAGCCGCTGCTCCTGCCATATCACCTTTCATCTGATGCATACCTTCTGGAGATTTGAGTGAGATACCGCCGGTATCAAATGTGATGCCTTTGCCTACCAGAGCTATGCCCTGATTTTCACTCTCAGGCGCACCAAGATAGCGCAGTATAATAAATTTAGGAGGTTCAGCACTACCTTGCGACACACCCAGTAATCCACCCATTCCCAGTTCTTGCATCTCGGGTCGATCCAGAACCTGGCATTCAAGTCCGAATTGTTTTGCCATAGTACTGGCTCGATGAGCAAGTTCCGTTGGGGTCAATACGTTGGGCGGCTCATTCACGAGATCACGCGCAAAATTTGTGGCTTCAGCAAGAGCAATACCATGATCCACAGCCAGGCTAAGACTAGTTTCGCTTGCATGATTCACCAGCAGGTTGATTCTGGTAATTCCCCGTCCATTCCCGTTTGTATTCGTCTGTTTATACTTTTTAAATGTATACAGACCCAATAATGCTCCCTCAACTTCTGCCTGTACACTGTTGTTCACATCGATATTCCATGTTTCTGAGTGAAAGGCAAGAGTAATCTGGTGCGCTCCAGTTTGTTGCAGATGGCGAGAGGCTATCGCGCTAGCACGACGAATTGATTGAGATTCCATCTTTTCCTGTGATCCTAAACCCATCACAATAATGCGCTTTGCTGCCAATTTATTCAAGGGATGGAGAGTGACTATCTCTCCCAGTTCGCCTTTGAATTCTCCATCTTCAAATATGGTCTGTATCAAACCACCCAGGAGACTATCTACTTCCTTTGCCTCTTCAGTTAGTAGTAGGTCTTTCCTCTGTTGTCCAACTTTTTTGTAGGACACACCTAATACCAATGCATCGCACTGCAATTCTTCTACACGTTGTTCTATTAATCGAATATCCATAGCAAACAAACTCCCAGTCCATTCTCAACAATATTCCACCAAAAGAGATTGACCGGTCGTGCAATCGAAATGACCGGCCAGAGATCACATTTAGTGTCTTTAATCATATCAAAGTTATGCAAATTGCGCTACAATTTTGCAGAAATGTATTTATTTACTAGCGTGGTAGTAATCTATCCACTACCTCTAATAATTGACGAGGCTTAAAAGGCTTTGTCAAGTATTCATTGCAGCCTATTTGCATTGCTGCTTCGTTTTCGTCATTCAAGGCATAAGCAGTAACGGCTACAATCGGCACATTTGCCATGGTAGGACGTTCACGAATCAACTGAGTTGTTCGATACCCATCAAGCACTGGCATCGAAAGATCCGTCAGAATCAGGTCTACGTTTTCTTTATCAAGTATATTCAGCGCTTCCAATCCATTTGAAGCCGAAATACAACGATAGCCACGCGTAGAGAGTACCCGCTCAATCAGTAGGCGGTTTGAAACTTCATTCTCAATAATGAGAATTGTAGGTTGACGTGTGCCAGGTGTTGTGGCTGGCGATAAAGGTGTGTTCATCATTCGCATCTTCCAATTCTTGCGCCTTCATCTCATGAAGTTGCAATTCATGCTACATTTAGAAGCTCACTGCTATCAAACGCGTACTCGAGCAGCAGAAAACACTGGCAAAGTAAACGAAAAAGTCGAACCCTGTCCTACAACACTTTCCACAGAAATTTCACCCCCTTGCAATTCGACCAATTTCCTGGCAATCGTTAAGCCCAATCCTGTTCCACCAAATCGACGCGTTGTACTGCCATCAGCCTGGCGAAATGCTTCAAAAATATAATCAAGCGCCGCCGGCGAAATACCAATTCCAGTATCATGAACGGAGATACGCAGCATATCATAACGATCAAGTAACTCGCATTGAATAGTTATTCCACCCTTCTCGGTAAACTTTAAGGCATTGGAGACCATATTAATGACGACCTGTCGTATACGATGGCTGTCAGCCAGAACCAGCGGGAGCGAATCTTCCATTTCAAGTGTCAATTGGAGGCCTTTATTATTTGCCATTGGCTTTAGCTGATTTATAACCTCCGTCAAGCTTGGTTCTAAGGCAAGTGGTTCAACTTTGACCTCCAGACGATCAGCTTCGATTTTCGAGAGATCCAACATATCATCTACCAGGCGTGATAAATCTTCCGCCCGACGTACGATAAACTGGATGTGTTCTTCCTGCTCAGCCGTGAGTTCTCCTTCAACAAAGCCTTCTAATATTAACGCGCCATAACTAATAATGCTGTGTAATGGTGTGCGTAATTCATGGGTAACAGTAGCCAGGAATTGTGACTTCAAATGATTTACACGCTCAAGGGCCGCATTTTTATCTTTCACTTCTGCAAATAGGAGCGCATTTTAAATCGCCATTGCTGCCTGAATTGCCGCAGTACTCAACAAAAACGTGTCACGCCGACTCACCTGATAAGGCTTATCACCGTATAGGACGATTGCTCCAATTACTTGATCTTGTAATAGTAGAGGCACAGCAATAACCGAATAATAGCCAGCTTCCAATGCCATTCGCGCCCAGACTTCACCGCGCTCCTGGTAAATCATGTGTATGTCTTCACCGCAGGCAATTTTCTGCTTCTGCATTGACATGCGTGCCAGAATCATATCAAGCTCACGCAGAGCTGGACGCGGAATACGCGGTGCACGGATCGCAACTTGCTCATTTTGAGGAGTGAGCTTGGTTACTCTTATAGCTGATCGTTTTCCACTTGAAGTTGGCACAGAACGCTTCGCTGGAATCGCTATGGCGGCCATTTTAGTAGTTGCCGTCATTGTGACATCTCCAGCAGGGTCTGTATGAACTGTTACAGCTCCACTTTGCGACGAAGAGTCGACGGCGGGAATGGATCCATTAGAATTCTGCTGATTCGACCAGCGAGCCACTGCCCAGGGAGATTGCATCTCGCGCCCATATAGCAGCAGTGCTACGCCTTTTGCTTGCATAATATGGCCAAGCCGAGAGACAATCTCACCTAGGAGAGCATCAAGGTTCAAAGTTGAGATAAGCACATCACTCATTGTTAGTAAATCACTCATCTGCCTGGTGATAACATCGCTTTCATTTTCTCGCGTGCTAAGAGATTCTGAGAGAAGGCTGAATGAGCGAGACAACATAGACAACTCGTCAATTGTCGAGGCTGCAAATTCTGTGTCTCCATTATCGGCTACCAAAGCCACCACTTTGCCTTGCAACTGACGAATAGGACGCACGAAGAATGCTCTTACAACCAGAGCATAACCCGTCACACCAAGGGTGATGATAAAGACGGCCAGGGAGATCATAATCAGTATAGCCCGTTCAGGATGAGCAGTACTGATTGCTTCATGTTCATAAAAGGACTTCAATACAAACCAGGAGGTTACTGAAAAAAGGAGCATGCAAAGCAAAAGCATCAAAGCCGCGCTAATTACTAACTTTCCCCCCAATGACCGCACTGTGAATCGCATGCCACTCCTTCTATAGGCTTAGCAAAAGTAAAGGGAGGACGGGGTGCCAGCTCGTCCTCCCTTTACCACGCGAATGCGAAACGCAACGCGCGACTCTAGGAGGTGCGCGTGCTAACCCCATGGGGAAAAGGTTGCACGAATAATCAGATGTACGCTACAAGCTTGCTCGTCGAGGTGGATGTGCTTGCCTACGAACATCCCGCCTTCCATCCCAGGCCTATGTATTATAACGTATAACTGTACCTTTTGATATCACTTTCAGGGCCTATTTATCTCAATTTTGAGAGATTTTGACTGATTTTATGAAGATTTTACAATTTTGCCCGTTTTAACACTTCATGCTGTTCCAGTCAAAGAATACCGCTTATTTACTACAGACTGGAGCTACGGAATCTCCGTCCATTCAATGGGACCACTGGCTCCCGACTTGTCCATTTGCTGCGAGGTATTATTCGATATATCCACCGTATAAATACCTTGAGACGTATCGCGAAGAGCGATCACTACTTGATGTTGGTGAGGTTACCGACCAGGCAAATGATGAAGCCATTCCATTTAATTTGAGGATTAGCGTTCCATTGCCCCCATGAAGATTGACAATGCCAATGCGTGTACCTGTACTATACACTAACTCACGGCCATCAGTTGACCAGGAAGGAGCGGGATCGTTGACAACTCCTGATGCAATTAGCGAGTCGACACCAGTGTTTATGTCCACAACATGAAGGATACCTACGCCAGATGAAAGCGCATCCAGGTAATCAACACGCATACCATCTGTTGACCACTGCGCAAAGCTCACTTGCTTACCAGAAGTCAGACGCGTAAAAACCGAACCTGGCACGATATCGATACGCCAGAGATCACTAGCCTGTCCATCAACTGAAGTCACTAGCCAGCTTCCTTTATTGTTGTTCCCATCAGGGCTATAGATTGCTTGAACGTAGTCGCCTGTCAAAAGTCGCCATGGTTGACTCGTTCCACCGACCCCCACATGGTGTACCCATAAACTGTGAACATGTCCGATCGCTCCCACGCTCCAAGTAATTGCAGGCTCCTCCACGCTTGGTGACCAGTTGAGAGAAAGGACGGTATCTCCTGCTTGCGATTCTAAGCTATTGGTAATAGTTAATAAACCATGGTTCTGAGTATTATAGTCTAAAATGCTCACTGATCCGTTGTTGGCCAACTCAAAAGCTACTCGTATACTGTCAGGTGACCAGATCGGGTGAGAAATGCTCCCTTTAACCGAAAACGGCACCGGAACCATTTGTATCATATCTGTTTCAGTAGAGTAGATATACAATCGTGTCTGGTTTGTATTATTGGGGGCAGCTACAAATGCAAGCATGCTCCCATCATTTGACCAGGCAAGGCTATTTAAGATTGTTGCGCCTGTGTCAGTATCCCAAATAGATGAAGGTTGAGTGCTTCTGTTAAGCAAAGGCTGCTTAATAGTGATATCTTGCTGTCCATCACTGCGAATAATATGCACAAAAGCCCTTTGCAGATCAATGTAAGCAAGCATATCTCCCGCCGATCGTCCTGGCTGCGCTGGACTCACCATCCAATTTGCAGCTACTGTCACATTGCCAGGAGTAAGGCGATCAGCCTGTTGATTGCTACTATTTGCCAGTATGCTCCAAAGAGCGCCATTGCGCAAAAAGACAAAACGTACCCCTGCTGAAAGAGGCCCGCTTTGAATTGGCCCTGTAGGCGGAGTAATAGCTCCATTGTTTGTTACCTGTGTTTGGTGCCGCAAGGAACTCAGACTAAGGAAACTTCCTATGCCAATAGCCAGGATAATAGTTGCAGCAAGAACTACCATCAGCGTGCGAAAAGTTCCTGAATTTCGGCTTCGACGAGGAGGTAGAGGTGGTATTGATGGAGTTGGAGCAGTGCTGCGACCTCCAGGAATAGCAACGAGTTGTGGACGACCTGGAGTGTCTCTACGGAGAGAGCTCGCGGGAAGCTTAGGTACAGTCCAATCTTTATGAGCTTCGCTGCTTATATCGAACGTGCCTGTCAGTTCTAAATATTCAGGTGAAGAAAAAATTCGGTTGCGAAGAGCCGGATCAGGATCAACACGAGGAAGGCGCGCGATTAAAGCGTCGTTGCGACGGAACTCGGCGAGCATAACACTACATTTTGCACAGATCTGTAAGTGGGCACTAACCTCTCGCCATTCTTCGAATGCGAGTGCATTGTCAAGGTAAGCACTAAGCAATTCCTCGACTCGCTCGCAGTTCATTTTGTGCCTCCTCCGTGTTCTAAGGCCCTATAATGCTCTCTAAAGGATTGACGAGCCCGCGACAGATACATTTTGACACCGCTCTCGGCAATGTTCAAAGCCTGGGCAATCTCGCTGTATGAGAAGCCTTCTTGAGTATACAATAACAATGCTGCCCGATATTGCTGGGGCATACGACGAAGAGCTGCACGTACAAGTTCCGTAGTACCATAAATTTCTTGAGGGTCAGCGCTCTCAACATCCGCTGGCTCGTGATCGAGGTCTTGCCAGGGAAGCCAAGCGATTAATTTACGACGACGCAGCGCATCATACGCTGTGTTCGTAGCAATACGATATAACCAGGCCGATAGCTTTAAGTTCGCGTCCATTTTTGGCAGCGCACGAAAAGCTTTCAAAAAAGTATCCTGCGTCAGATCATCTGCCTGCTCACGGTCCCCTACCAGATGATATACATAATTATAAATAGGCGTTTTATATTCGTCGTAAATCTGGTCAAAGGACCAAGAGTTCTCCTTGGTTTCCGCCCTGGCCATGCGTTACGTCCCTTCAATGACTATAGCTATCGACTTGTCCGTTCCATCAAGTGATAGTACACATCTCCGGGCCGTGCTGATATCAAACAGATATCCCTGCGGGTGCGGAAAGGCATTTCATCCTTCTGTGTAGTGGAACGGACAATCAACGCTTTCAGTAACATGGTGATTGTAGATAGTTAATGATAAAAGCGTTTGCGTGATTTATTGGTTATCATGGTAGCATATTTGTTGGAATCGTCGAAATCAGTAGCCGTTAAGTTAGTACTAATGGGGGGCACGAATTTGAGTCCCACTCATTTGCCCAAAATCCTCCAGGTATGGTACCATACACGAAGTAATCTAACCGCGACTAAGGAGCAATCCCATTTATGGCTGAAGAAAAGCACCTGCGGGATATGCGTACAGTGTGGTGGCAGGAAGAGGTCAACGGCGAAGCAGTATGTATGATTGACCAGTCGCTATTGCCGGGGCAAATAGTCAACCTGACACTTACCCACGAGCAGCAGGTAGCAGAAGCTATTTCTACATTAAAAGTGCGTGGCGCTCCGGCCATTGGCGTCACAGCAGCGTTTGGCATGGCGCTGGCGCTTAATCGTCTACTACGCGAACGGAATGAAGAGCTAACGATTTTGGAGGCACATGAGCATCTATACACTGTCGGAAAGATGTTAGGAGACACTCGTCCCACAGCAGTCAATCTCCGATGGGCAATTGAGCGCATGTTACGCTGTGCCGACCACGCTATTAGCGAACATTGCTTATTGCCGAACCTGGCTCAGATTTTGAAGAATGAGGCTCAGGCAATTGCGGACGAAGATTTTCAAGCTTGTCTGAATATGGGCCGCTATGGAGCAGAGTTGATAGCTGATGAGGATATTCTGCTTACCCATTGTAATGCAGGGTTTCTTGCAACTGCGGGATGGGGAACAGCGTTGGCGCCTATGTATGTCGCGCATAGATCTGGCAAGCGCTTGCACGTTTTTGTGGACGAGACGCGTCCTGTTCTACAAGGGGCGCGTTTGACAGCATGGGAACTCCAGCAGGAAGGGATTCCGTTAACACTGATTACTGACAGTATGGCAGGTCATTTCATGCGCTACGGAGGGGATTCGATCTGTTTTTGTAGGAGCTGACCGAATTGCTGCTAATGGAGACGTTGCTAATAAAATAGGGACATATAGCATTGCTGTTTTGGCCAAAGCACATGCTATACCGTTTTACGTAGTTGCTCCTCGCTCTTCGATTGATCTCAAACTTACATCCGGTGAACAGATTCCGATAGAGCAGCGAAATCCTGATGAAATTACAAGCCTGCGTGGGATAGAAATTGCTCCTGCTGGAATACATGCCGCAAATCCTGCTTTTGATATCACACCTCATTCCTATGTGAGTGCAATTATTACCGAGGCAGGCATTGCTCGACCACTTTTTTACAATTCATTGCACGAACTGTGTATGGATTATCACGATACCGAGAGGCAGGTCAGCAATTAATGGACAATGCAATAGTGCAGGCTGCCGCAGACTACGCAGAAAAAGTGCAGGGCAAAGAAGGCTTCAATTATATTTGCGCTGTGGTTGCAAATTGCAGGATGCTTGCAGCAGAACTGGATGAGGGAGAGGAAGATACCAACGCTCTGGATATGGAGGCATTGATTATTGCAGCTTACTTACATAATATTTCTACTACGGAATTTGGTTTCCCAGATCATCATCTAAAATCCGCAGAGATGGCTGTTGAGTTTTTGCGCAAGCTTGACGCACCAGAACATTGCATAATAAAAGTTGAGCAGATCATCTTGATGCATACAAATGCCGTCGCACCAGGTGAACAGGAATCAATTCCTCTCGAAGGTCGCATCTTATACGATGCCGATAAAATAGGCCGATTGAGTGGTCTGGCTGTTGTAACGTCTTTAATCGAGTTTGGAGCACGCTACCCTAATCGTGCTGTTAACGCGGAAATCCTTGCCGCAATCCTTCGCCATATCGAGGAGCGATTTGTCGATCTTTATCAATCTCTCAATACCGTTCCAGCGCATAACCTGGTTAAAGAGAAGTTTGGCAACACTTTGGCTTTTCTCGATGGCGTCATCGAACATCTGAGTGATGCAACGCCCGTATAATATTTTTCCTATGTATTCTGAAAGGGAGGATGGAGGAGTGTCCATATTAGTTGTCGGTTCAGTAGCACTTGATACTGTTGAAACACCCTTTACAAAGGTCAACGAAACCCTTGGCGGAGCTGCATCATACTTTACGACGGCGGCTTCGCTCTATAACCAGGTCAACCTGGTAGCTATTGTCGGGAGTGATTTTCCTCGTGAACACCTTGACTTCTGGCGCAATCGCCCGGTAAACCTCGATGGCTTGCAAATCAAAGAAGGAAGAACTTTCCGCTGGAGTGCGCGTTATCACATGGATATGAACTCGCGTGACACGTTAGATACTCAATTAGGTGTGTATGCAGGTTTTCACCCAATTATTCCGGAGAAGTATCGTTCCAGTGCATTGCTTTTTCTGGCAAATATCCAGCCCGAGTTGCAGATGGAAGTATTGGAGCAGGTACCCCACACAAAGCTCTCTGTACTCGATACGATGGAGCTGTGGATTATGACTACCCGGCCACAGTTGACAGAAGTCATCAAGCGCGTTGATATACTTTTAATGAGTGAAGAAGAGATTCGCCAATATACTGATCGCCCAAGCATCGTCGCCGGCGTGCGCCAGTTGCTAGATATGGGATTGCAGTATGTCGTAGTTAAACAAGGCAGCTATGGAGCCTTGCTCTTTGGCGCAGATGGCACGTTCTTTAGCGCTCCAACATATCCACTTGAAGAGGTGATAGATCCTACTGGTGCTGGTGACGCCTTTGCGGGTGGCTTCCTTGGATATCTTTCGAAGGTTGAACCGCAACAAGATGGTCAATATGCTATCGATGAGATAAAGCGTGGCGTAGTACATGGAAACATCATCGGATCATACGTCTGTGAAGACTTTAGTATTGGCCGTTTACGTAATCTGACGATAGATGATGTTGCAAGACGCTATCAAAGTCTCGTTGAGTACTCCCATTTTGATCCAAACTGGCGTTCCAGGTAAATGAGCTTGGGAAAATGATACTATAGTACAGTCAATGTTTTCACATAAGGAAAGGAAATCGCAATTTATGACGACTTCAACCAAAGGAGATGTCAAAGATATCTCTTTTGCTCCACGGGGGAAAGATCGTATTGAGTGGGCTGCCAAAGAAATGCCTGTATTACGTCTCATTCGAGAGCGATTTAAAAAGGACCAACCCTTGAAGGGCGTTCGAATGTCAGGGTGTTTACACATAACAACGGAGACGGCAAATCTTGCCATTACCTTACAAGCTGGCGGCGCTGATGTGATGTTATGTGCTTCAAATCCACTCTCAACACAAGATGATGTAGCTGCCGCACTTGTCAGTGAATATGGCATTCCAACCTTTGCGATCAAAGGTGAGGATGAGCAAACATACTATCGTCACATTAACGCTGTACTCGATCACAAACCCAACATGACCATGGATGACGGCTGTGATCTTGTTTCCACTCTCCACACGACACGCACAGAACTTATACCTGCAATTATTGGTGGCATGGAAGAGACAACCACCGGTGTTATTCGCCTGCGAAGTATGGAGAAAGGTGGCATATTACGCTTTCCAGTACTGGCAGTGAATGAGTCTGACACGAAACACATGTTCGATAATCGCTATGGCACGGGTCAAAGTTCAATAGATGCAATACTACGTTCAACCAACATCTTGTTGGCAGGCCGAACATTTGTCGTCTTCGGCTATGGTTGGTGTGGACGTGGTGTTGCCTCACGTGCTCATGGAATGGGTGCAAACGTCGTTGTGGCCGAGGTCGATCCAACACGTGCATTAGAAGCTGCAATGGACGGGTATCGTGTCATGCCAGGGATTGAAGCCGCGGAAATTGGTGACATTTTTCTGACCGTCACAGGTAATGTCAACGTCATCGACCGCGCACACCTTGAACGGATGAAAAATGGCGCGTTGATTGCCAATTCCGGTCACTTCAACGATGAAATCAATATTCCTGAGTTAGAAAAGCTAGCCACGAAGAAACGCCGTGTACGTGATTTTGTAGACGAATACACCTATGCAGATGGTCGTCAGGTGCATTTGCTAGCTGAGGGGCGCCTGGTCAATCTTTCCGCGGCAGAGGGTCACCCTGCAAGCGTGATGGATATGAGTTTTGCAAATCAGGCATTGGGATCTGAATATATGCTCGCGCAAGCCAAAGACATGCAGCCACGAGTGTATACATTACCGGCTGAACTTGATAAAGAGATTGCAAGACTGAAGCTTCATGCTATGGGGATCCGCATTGATACATTGTCACCCGAGCAAGATACATACTTGAACTCGTGGGAATCGGGCACGTGATAATTTCTTGACACGCAACCTCTTTTCTCGTTATACTTAAGTAAGCAAGTAGCCAGCACCTATACAATTTAAGATGCGCAGACATATCTGCTCTCATCCAGAGAGGTGGAGGGAAACGGCCCGACGAAGCCCGGCAACCCACCTGCCAACGTGCAGGAAGGGTGCCAATTCCGGCGGAATAATCCGCAAGATGAGGGGAACGAGACATACCTCTAAAACCCCTGAACTTATCAGGGGTTTTTATATAACGAACACATGAATACCACTTAGTCAATCACGAGCCAATTAATGCGCTCATCTTCTTCGCTCAAGAAAGGAGACCAACTTTTGAGCAACTTTCAACAAAGTCCGAAATCGTTTTTCACCAGCGAATTGGTCACTGAAGGGCATCCCGACAAATTATGCGATCAGATATCGGATGCTGTACTTGATGCAATTTTAGTGCAAGATCCTATGTCACGAGTAGCTTGCGAGACTGCTACTACTACTGGTCTGGTGCTTGTCGCAGGCGAAATTACGACGACTGCCTGGATTGATATGTCTGCCGTCGTTCGCAAAACCATCGAGCAGGTAGGATACATCAATGCCGATTATGGTTTCGATTACAGAACGTGTGGTGTGGTTACCTCTATTGGAAAGCAATCCCCAGATATTGACATGGGCGTGAGCAATTCTCTTGAGGCTAAAGGGAGTGTGGTACACCTGAGCGATGATGAGTTAGAGCGCATAGGAGCAGGCGACCAGGGCATGATGATTGGTTTTGCTTGCAACGAAACTCCTGAATATATGCCTATGCCGATAAGTCTGGCTCATAAACTCACCCGTCAACTCTCGCAGGTGCGGCGCAGATCATGGGGAGGAGTTGGCCCAATGTCTTATCTACGACCCGATGGAAAAAGCCAGGTAACCATACAATACGAACATGGTAAACCTGTTCGTGTTGATACCATTGTCATCTCTACCCAACACGCTGACTACATCGATCATGAACAGGTTCGCCAGGATGTACTTGATCATATCATCAAACCGATTATACCGGCTCATTTGCTCGACAGTAATACCAAGACGTTCGTAAATCCGACAGGCCGTTTCGTCACAGGCGGCCCAATGGGGGATGCTGGATTAACCGGCCGTAAAATTATCGTTGATACCTATGGTGGAATGGCCCGTCATGGAGGAGGTGCCTTCAGTGGCAAAGATCCAACGAAAGTGGATCGCTCGGCCTCTTACGCAACACGCTATATAGCTAAAAACATTGTAGCGGCGGGACTTGCTGATCGACTTGAATTGCAGGTATCGTATGCCATTGGTGTTGCCAGGCCATTATCGCTTTTTGTTGATACATTTGGCACGGGCAAAGTTTCGGATGAGGAAATAATCCATTTGATCAATGAGCATTTTGATTTGCGGCCGGCTGGGATTATCCAGTCACTTAACCTGCGCCGTCCAATCTACCAACCCACAGCAGCATTTGGCCATTTTGGACGTACGGATATCGACGCACCCTGGGAAGCACTCGATAAAGTACCCATGCTCAGAAAAGGCGTAGGAGCAAACGTAGAACCCACAGGAAATGAGCCAGGCGTAGCATTGACACAGGGAGAAATGCTTGAATAATAGATTATATAACAGCATCTGACTTCTTGATAGCTAATAGTGGAGCTTCATGCAAAGAATTCACTGAAGCCCCACTATTTTTTTGTACCAATGAGCACTGGCAAATATGTTATACTGAAACAAACGGCGGTACATATACACGCGTGTTCCACAGTCACCTCATATACTCACTGGCCAACTTTTCGTTGACATAGAAGGAGTTTAAGCATGGCTGACGATTTCGGTATTCCCCAACTTGTTGATTACTTAAATTGCATGGGGCTCTGTATTGCCAACATAGATCAAGATCAGGAGATTATTGAACTTGCCTTCCGAGGAGATAATGGGCAATGGCGACTGATCGTACATATTCAACAAAGCGAAGAGATACGCAAATTGATGTTCATAGTGCCACATTTCGGCACTATCGCCACAAAGAAACGCCTTCAATGTCTTGAAGCCTTACTTGCCGCCAACTACTGCATTCCCATGGGTAAATTCGGCATTGATCTGGAAGATGGAGAAGTGCGATTAGAGGAGGTCATACCTCTCACACCTTCTGGAATAGCCGAAGATCAATTTCAATTTGTCTTCAGCACAATGATACAAACGGCAGCAATGTATCACAGCTTGATACCTCGTATCATCTACGGAGACCTTACTACTCAACAAGCTCTGGAGGCGTGTGAGGAAGACTTTATTCAAGAAATTGAAAATTTGCAGGAGCTTAACGACTCGACCGGAGAGTTTAAAGTAACTCAATCTCTAAGTGAATCAAGCGAACCTCCTGAATTGGATGTACATGAGGTACTTGCAGAGGTAAAGCGCTTGTTGGGAAAATCCTGGGAATCTAAAGATTAGTACTACATCCATTGTTAATTTAAAAATAGGGCCAGTACATTACAAAAGCTTTTTGCTCTCTGAATGATATCCATTATGTTGTGCACGAATTTGAATATTTGATTCCGGTACACTTTCCTCTTCCTCGTCACTTTCTTCATCAGGTAAAGCTTTTTCAATATCACCTTCAAAAGTAGAATCTAATTTAACCCAGGTATTCGAGGGCTTTGTGTCTACCTTTCTCTGGTGAAAGTACCTTCTGCTTATCTCAAAAATAGCCCAACCAAGAATAATAGCAGCCACAACAAACCCGAGATATTCATACAACGATGGACTCATTCAATTAGTGCCTTTCACTTACACACGCTTAGCTTTTGACGTTCTCCATTCTAACGATAGAATGAACAAGCGTCAATATGTGTGCATGAAAGAAACAACAAAAGCTGTGCAGATTCTCCCACTACAGCGGCCGGGAGGGGGAGAGGAGATTGCACCCGACCGCCAAAAGAGGTGAGATTGTGGAAAGATAGGGGTTGAGAGAGCATATTAAGTTTTGAACTAACGTTCTAACAAAATCAATAATACCATGGTCAGGCAAAATTGTCAAGGGAAATATAGAACATATTTTCTATATTTTTGAGGAAACATAAAAGTTGTTTTGACAGCTAAAACACCGTTTATGCGCTCAAATAGAGGCGTGTTTATATAGGCTTTTTTCGTGCGTGGTAGAATATGTTCTGAACAAAATCAATACAACTGTGAGCGAAGGAATTTGAAAGTATGGCGGATGTTCAACCATTACATGGAATATGCTACAATAGTGAAGTTGCGGGTAACCTGGAGCAGCTCATAAGCCCTCCTTATGATGTAATTTCAGAGGAAGCTCAAGCAAACTATTATGCTCGCAATCCATATAACATTATTCGTCTCGAACTAGGGATGGACGAAGCAGGTGACTCCTCTTTGAATAATCGCTACACCCGGGCAGCAGCAACTTTTGCCGAATGGCGACTGAGTTCAATTCTACAGCAGGAGACTGCTCCCAGTTATTACCTGTATCAACAACTATTTACTCATAACTCTCACACGTATACACGCACCAGTTTGTTAGCACGCGTACGTTTGGAGCCGTGGAGTACACGAATTGTGCTTCCACATGAACATACACTTGCAAAACCAAAAGACGATCGGCTGAAATTACTTCGTGCATGTGTCACAAATCTCAGCCCAATCATGAGCCTGTATAATGATCCTCAAGGCAGGATACGCAAACTCCTCAGTTCATATGCAGAGACAGCAGAAGTTCAAATTACTGATGAAATCAATGAAACACACCGTCTACACCCTGTTACCAATGAAAAACACATTGCACTTATCCAAAATTTCTTTGCTGAGCGTCAACTTTATATAGCAGATGGACATCATCGCTACGAAACCGCGCTGAACTATCGTGAAGAAGTGAAGGCTATGCATCGCAAACTGGATCCAAATGATGCTGCCAATTTCGTGTTGATGGCTTTAACCGATGTTGATGATCCAGGTATGTTGGTTTTACCCACGCATCGTCTCATCTTTGGGTTGCATCATGATGCGCTTAAAAAGCTAACAAAAGAGTATCTTGCTCGCTATTTTACCGTATACGAACCAGAAGAAGCTGAAGTTTCAAGCAGCGCACTCCTGGAAAAATTGGCACTGATGGGAGAATCCCAACCATCATTCGCCCTTAGTACGGCTTACCATACATGGTTACTTAGTCTGAATGATACAGGTAAGGCACGCATGCGAAAGAGTGGTCATTCTAGTGCCTGGAACAACCTGGATGTTGCTATAGCGCACACACTTATTCTTGAGGATATGCTTGGACTTAATGCAGAAGATATGGCGGCTGAAACTCATATCCAATATACTCGCGACGCTCAAAAAGCAGTAGTAGCAGTAGAGACAAGTGAAGCCCAGGCATCACTCATATTAAATGCTACACGAGTCAGGCAGATATGCGATGTTGCGATTGCAGATGACCGAATGCCACAGAAGTCTACGTACTTTTATCCAAAATTGGTTACCGGATTGGTTATGAATCCACTCTGGTAGAATCACTATATTAAGAGGGTTAGAGATGATTATCGTTATTGGTGCAGGTCTAGCAGGACTGACATGTGCACAAGACCTTGTACGGGCAGGTGAGAACGTGCTGGTTCTCGAAGCTTCTGATCAGGTTGGAGGGAGAGTACGCACAGATATCCACAAGGATGGTTATCATCTTGATAGAGGCTTCCAGGTTTTGTTTACTTCTTATCCCTCGGCGAAACGTCATCTTACATTCGATGAGTTAAAACCACGTAAATTCGAACCGGGAGCGATACTTATCAAAAATGGTAAACGCTATGAAATTACTGACCCCATACAGGAACCAGAGCGCATTCTAACCAGTTTACGCAACCCATTGATCTCAATCACCGATAAGCTTCGCTTACTCCGCCTTCGTCAGGAAATAACGGGTTTTTCTACAGCAGACATCTTCTCAGGCAAATCTCAACTCGAGGGCAAGGATGAATCCACTGAGCAGTATTTACATCGCTTCGGGTTTTCTGACGATGGGTTTATCGATAACTTTGTACGGCCTTTCTATGGTGGAATCTTTTTAGACCGTTCGCTTATGACAAGCGCCCGTATGTTCCAGTTCACTTTTAAAATGCTTGCCACAGGCGACACAATCTTACCTGCTGAGGGAATGCAGCGTATTCCTGAACAGCTTGCAGGATCATTACCCGTCGGATCTATTCAATATAATGCACGAGTGAGCGAACTGCTTATAAGCGACGGAAAAGCTCATGGGGTGCGCCTGGCAAACGGGGAAGTGATTGAAGCTGAAAAGGTTGTAGTTGCAACAGAGAGTCCCCAAGCAGCAAAGTTGACAGGACTCCCTTTACCAACTGAGGCGATGTCAAGTATGTGTCTCTACTTCGAGGGCAATCAAAGACTCTATCCCCAGCGTAAAATTCTTTTGAATGCCAACCATGACGCATATGTCAATAATGCAGTCTTATTAACAAACATTGCGCCAACCTATGCTCCCCCACGGAAACATTTACTCTCCGTCACCGTGCTGAATCCTTCTGAAAGTGATGATGAATTAGTCGCACGCCGTTGTCTAAGAGAAATGGCTTGTTGGTTTCTCGAGTACGACATGAGTGCATGGAAGTTCCTGGCAGCTTATCGTATACCTTTTTCCCAATTCAGCCAAAAGACCGGTATCTTCGATCATTTGCCAGCTAACACCACCCCAATCAAGAGCTTATATCTAGCCGGCGAATATACGCAATCCAGCAGTATTCAGGGCGCAATGCATAGTGGGGAATATGCAGCAAAGGCAATCTTGCAGGTGCCTATTCTCGTATAGTTTTTGAAATCCGAAACTGACGCCCTGAAGTGCAATCAAGACGTTACAAAGCTTCAAAAGTCAAAATCGCCATTGCTACTGAATGGGCCAAAGGAGCCGCCTTCAAAAGCCGCAGCCAACATACGTAACAAGCCGTTACTCAATGAGCGGTGCATAAAAGCCCGCAGAAAAGATTGCTCTTTCGGAGCCAGGCCTGAATCAGGATCGAGTGCAGCACTTACAGCACTCACTAATTGAGCATCTTCTTCACGCCCGAGCACCTGGAAGAGCGCTCCCTGGCGACGCAATCGAGACGCGTAGAGTAAACGCCATTTATCATCTACTACCTTTTCAAGCACATCACTTACAATTGTTTCTGGTGTGGCTTTAAGCTCTACTTTTCGTTTACGCCCCCTGGTAGAATTAACTTTGTCACTTGCGGCAGTGTACGAGTTTATATAAGGTTTGATACTTGCAAAAGGTTCGAATGTCCACGTTTCAAATTCTTGAAGATCAAGTAATTCATTACCACGATTCGCTAATTGCAAGAGATCTGGGGTTAAATTAGCAGGTTCTAGAATGATTTTAGTTGCAGAGCCGTTTTTACTCGACGGCTCGTTACCCTCGATTAAAGGTCGCCATATCGCAAACGCGACGGGCAATTTATGCCTGGTGCGCTTATTCATAGCGTGAGCATCAGCAATCAAAGCGCGACAGTAATCGAGAGTGACTTCATAGTTACCCAATCCCTGTTCTTCCATGCTTTCCAATAATTCAGACCAGCTTTCGGTTTCCATTTCATCGGTCCCATAGCAGTCTTTTATTCCCCAGATATCCTGGTATAGCACATGAACACCTTTAAGTAAGCCATCACTACGCTTCCATGCAAGCATTACCATTTGAGTGCCTGATCCATCAATAAAACTGACACGCGCTTCATACAGTAAATCTTGTTCTTGGAAAGATTGCTCGGCAGGCACCATTTCCTGACCAGGAGTCAAATACATTGTCAAGCGCCCCAGGGTTGCCCTTGCCTGCTGTTTTAATTGACGATTTGATGTATTAGCAAGCAAATAGTTCAACGCTGGTATCGATTGAGCAGCAGCAACTGGTCCTAGTTGTTCAAGTGCCTCAATGGTTGCTGTAACAATTTTGTTTGACTGATTTTCAAGCAAGGGTAGTAGTAATTTCATAGCGCGAGGATCCTGGCTATTTCCTAACCAGTTAATAAAACCAAGACGACGATCCATAGGCATAGTGAACACATCCTCCAATACAGCTTCGACTCCCATTTCACTTTGGCCCATCATTTCTAACAAACGAATTTGCATTTGTTGCATTGCAGCTTCTGGATCATTCAAATAATCGAGGATTCCCTCATCTGCCATTTCTGATCCCAATTCATTCAATACTGGAACCAATGTGAGTTTAGCCAGATCGCCAACTGTTGGATCAGCTACAAAATCTTCCAGTTCTTCTAAATCAAAATCAGTAGCGAGTTCAGAAAGAATTTGCACTGCAGTTGTTTGCGAAGCATTTTCATTTGTACGCAGCAGTTGTAATACTTTATCGCGCGCACCATTAGTCCATTCATCATCCAGGCGGTCGAAATAATATGAAAGTGTTTCCGGATCCAAATCCATACGACGACTCATTGTCAGCAGAATACCATCAATATCTTCTTGCGGAGGTCCTTTACGTCCTCTTGACATACAATATTCCCTTTGCAACTTCAAATCTATAAACTGATACCATACTTCCAAGTTTTATCCAACGCATTGTATCACGAGGCAATGTTCAAGTCTACGAAAAAGGAGTGACATGCTTAGACGAACAAGCCATCCTGCATGCAGGATGGCTTGTTCGTCTAAGCATGTCACTCGGATTGGTATGAAGCCTATCGTCTAATACTAAATCCTTGATCTGTAATGCCGCAGGAATATTAACTCAATTTATAACGCCAAAGTCTCCCACTCCGAGCTTCTGCAACAACCCCTCGCTCAGCCTGCATTTCGAATTTCCCAAAGTCCAGCATATAGATTTCCTTGTCAGTGGGATGGAAACGCACATCAATTGGTCGTGCAAGCGGCTCCTGGATAAATGGATGCAGACTCCAATCACGCGGGTCAATTCTAGCAACCGAGCGTCCCACCTGTGGGCCTGCTGGTGCAGTCATTGGAGCTTCGTCCCCAAACAACGCAATAAAGATCTGCCCTGCCCAATTTTGAAGTGTTGATGGCGCTACATCAAATTTTACTGCAGCGACATGTGTTGGGAATCTCAGTAATGCTTTTTCGGGTGGAGGCAGTTCATCGTGGTTTGCCAGGATAAATTCCGGGTTTGCGCCTCTTGTTGGCTGATACATTGGATCTGTTATGGGATCATCACTGATATAATCAGGCCACCCATACCAGGCATTCTCTCGCACCTCAAAAAGTAAATCTGGCACGTTTCCTACGGGGCGACTTCCTCGATCATCTGCACCCTGATCAACAGCAAGTAAACGGCCATTGGGTAAAAATCCCAACCCATAGGCATTACGCAATCCCCAGGCAACTAACTCCAGGTCACTACCATCAAGATTACATCGCATCACAGCCGCTGTACAAGGAACCTTTGGTGCAATTCGTTGTCCGGGCTCAGATTGAGTGCCAAATGGAGCAAATGCACCTGTCTTTATACGTGCATTGGGTATATCTACAAGTGGATTAGACGTTTCAAAATTAGCTCCAGCGAGTACAATTTCATAGCCTGGTATCTCATGAGCATGAGGTAATCGGCGTAGCCACCCCAACTCATAAGCGTCAAGGCCAACAACTCCAGTATTAGTCATGGATCCCTGACTAAAGTAAAGCTTACCATCGGGTCCGAACGCTACCATATTTGTGTGGTAGTTACCTGGACCTGGCAAGTTATCTAAGATGACTGTTTGCGTTCCATCAAAATCCAAACGGCTAATACGCCCAGGATGTCCTCCTTCAGATATATAGAGGCTTCCTTGATGAAAAGTCAAACCATTTACTGGTGGCCTCAACCCCTCAATCAGACATGTACGATCGCCATCAGAATCAAGTCGCCAGATACGGCCTCCTGCTGGTTCACCACCGAAAGGTAGACCTGATTCTGCCACATATGCAATTCCTTCATTATCAAAAGTCAAACTAGTGGGAAATGAAAAGCCATCTGCAACAAGATCAAAATGCCCACTACTATTACTAATTGAAACCATAAAATCTCCTTCACATTCCAGACATTGTTCCAGTTATAGCACCATTAAGTTTTTAAGTCATCTCAACAGTACTTTTTTCAGAGGTGATCTAAATTCATCCGTGGTAAACCTGAAAGAAGAAAAATACTTTGATGAGCTACTTTTAGTTAAAAATTCCATCTTGTACTTCAATTTCATGCAGTGAAAATGAGAGTCATCTCATACCGAGATAACTCTCATTTTCACTAGAAAAGAATTTTGTATGTATTAAACTTTGATTATTGTGACGTACATGTAAAGCTCGTAAAGGTTTCAACCGCACCATTTTGATCAAGCATTCTCAAGCCGCAATATCCCGATTGGAGGCTGCTATCAGTTACATTCACCATCCAGTTGGTTGGTTCAGATGTATTAGTTTGCCAGACTTTAGCAGAGAGTGTCGTACCACTCACACTGAAACGCATTGTATAAGAGGTTCCAGCCGTTGCATGAAATGTGACTTGCCCCAATATAGTTGTGTTGCCATTTATCTTTTTTTGGATTACTAGATTAGAGCCATCAATATAAGCCTTGTACCAATCATTGCCATCTTTCCAACGTAAGACAGCCCCAAAGTTGACATTATTCAGATTACTAATTGAGCCACTAAACAGAACCTGAGCATTAGTAGCAACGAGGCCGAGCACAGCACTATAGCTCGTGTTGCCATTGCTTACTTTTCCTGTATTCCCCGAAATAGAAAATACGTTAGAGTTATTAGCATCTCCCCCCCAGGTTTGACTATCCGAAGCCTTGCCCCAATACGTCTGACTGGCCCGTTGGAACGTATCCTGTGCTAATGTAGTTCCTGGTGAGGAAGTTGCTGTTGGGGTGGGTGAAGATATACCTGTACTCGTCGGTGAGGGTAGAACACTTTGTGTCGGAGTTGGAGTAGGCACTGGAACACCCGATTGATTTGCTTCAGCCAATTTATTGGCGAACTCTTCATCGAACCAGATTCGATTCTGCCCATCAACATTTAAACCATCGTGCGGGTGACCATTTGAAGTTGGTGTGTTATACGTTGCAAATGAACCCGAACCACTATCAGGAAAAGATCCAAAAATTTCTTGTTCTGCATCGTCAAACCAGACCAGGCCATTACTATCAACACTAATGCCCGACGTATGGGTGCTACAATTGCCACAAGGTCTTTTGTACTCATATTCCGTCACACCTTTATTCGTACCTGGTACAGCTTGCGCGACTTTTAACTCAGCTATCATGCCTACCCATCCCTCAGTCCACCAGATATTCCCGTTTTTATCAACTGAAATCAAATGAGGAGTCAAACCGCTGGTCGACCCGGTGCGAATTTTAAATTCCTGCAACTTGCCACCCGATGTATATTCACCGATAAGAGCAACTGATGAATTATTTTCAGTGAACCACACATTGTTAGAAGCATCAACTACGATACCGTATGGCTGGCTGTTTGACGCTGGAGTAGATACTTCCATGAATTTCTGAGTAACTGGATCAAACCTACCTATTTTGTTCGTGAAATGCTCTGTAAACCAGACCTTTCCATTATGGTCAACAGCTACCCCCCATGGTCCAGCATTTCCAGTTGGAATCGCCCACTTCTGGTAGGTGTTATTGCTGGGATTAAACATAGCTATTGAGTTAGCCATTGGCAAAGGAAACCATAATCTTCCCTGTGAATTGAATGCTAAAAAGAGAGGTTGAGCATAACCTGAAGGTAACTGATAGGTATTCATCCAACTTGAATTTGAGGGATTAAATTCGGCAATTTTTCCAGGTGGGGTATTCGAGCCACAAGTCGGTGAAGGATCGCAACCCGGAATTGCCAACCAGACATGTCCGCTACTGTCGAATGTCGTTCCCCATGGATCAGAACTAGAAGGGATATAGAAATCTCTTGCAGTAACTGAATATGATGAACTTGCATATGTTGTATGTAGTCCATACCCTGTCATAGTCAATGCTAGAACGGAGCTACCTATCAACATGAAGAACGCTAGTAGACTCAGTGCAATTTTTCTCACGTTTAACATTACATTTGTCCTTTCTATCCTCCCTGGAATCCAAGATGTTAAACTCTACGATTTCCAAGCATACAACTTCAAACCCTTATATACCCATCATTAAAAATGAATAATGATCTGGTTTCTTGCTGCAAATTATCGTGTATTCCTACTATTTGCAAAAGAGTCTAAAGGTATCATGATTGTGATTTTATTGGTTAAAATTTGATTAAATTTGATGGTGCAACTTCAAAAGCAATAAAAAGACGACCTTGCGGTCGTCTTAAAAAGTAATAATAACGCATAAAGCTTGATATTTAGATCGCTTTATTTTTCATGAAATAGCTCATAGAGCAAATCACAAAAACTTAGCATTATTGATTGCGTTTATGCAAAACGCCAGCAATTCCAAGCAGCGTCATTGAGAGACAATAGCAGGCTATCATCAACCAAACCCAAGGGTTAAGATGTGTCAGTTGCTTGCTCAGGTAAGCATCTCCTGTATTATCTAATGCATTCCCCAAACCTGAACCCGTCGCTGTACTTACTGTTGTTGTCACCCCTGGTGTCGTTCCTACTGAAGGAACAGCCGTAGGCGTAGTCCCTACAGTCGGTGTTGTAATTGGGGTTGTTCCTACTGTTGGTGTAGGCGTGACAGGATGAGGCGTAGGCGTGACAGGGACTGGTGTTTGTCCCACAGGTGTTGGCTGACCACCTGGGACTATTGGAATGGGAGTTTGAACTGGCGGGGTAACGTTAGGTGGGTATGAGGGAACAGGTGTGTTTGGAGTGCCTTTCCCAATTGGAGCAGGAGATAGGGTGATTGGAAGTTTTGCTGTCCGTCTGGATGTAATATCCTGCGCATTAATAAAATGCGGCCCCGAGTGCCAGGGTAAATTATTATCAAGCACTAATGTTGTAACAAATACTCCATGTGCATTTGCCTGAGTTAAGGATTGACCATTTTGATCAAAAAGTTGCAGTGTGCCATCGAATAGAAATCTTATATGTCCTAAGGGACTGAAGCCCTGGCCACGAAGATCTATCGATTGTCCAGGCAATATTGGCCCTTTATCAATAAGTGTCAAAACCAATTTGGATGTTGCCACTGTTGTCGACTGTTGCTCTGATCCTGTTGAAGCCGCAGATGTGTTTGTTGTTGCAGGATTGATAATACCTGGAGTGATCCACTCAAAGCTAAAAGCAGTAACAAATAACAGAACACAGGTAACAGCAACCAATAAAATAGTTCCACCAAGCCATAAGACAAATTCTATACGCCCTGGACGCAGTAACCACCACCTCAAACGATCGATAGGATTAAGTGAAACAGCTAGATGAGAACTCTTGCGCCTTTTTCTGCTAGAGATTAATCGTGCTTGTGAAGAACTCGTTGCCTTACCTGAAGTCCATGAGCTTGAATAGATATCTTGGGATAACTCAATTTGAGTACTATGTTGGTCAGGTCTATGAATGGTGATCATTTCAAGTTGAGCATCAACAGGAATGATAGACCTGGAGGTTGAAATCGAAGTCTCTCTACTTTGTGGAGGAACAGTTGTAATTTCGTCGATACTGTGCAAACGTTGTGTCACTTTTGCTTGAGCAGCAAGTTCGGGTCTAGTAGGTTCCTCGCATATCGATAAAGCATGAGGCGGCAAACTAATTGAAGTCTGAGAAGCAGGAGTTTCATATTCCCAAACAGATGAGTTCTTCTGCACATGTTGAAGCACGGAAGATTGAGATACTATTTCGGGAGTACCCCTATACTGCGCTTTTCGCTGCTTTTCAACGCTAGAAGTGACATCGCTCTGCCTCTTTTGCGGATTCACAATCGATCCAGGAGTAGCATTTGAAGGTTGAGCTGAAGCTCTTTGAGGAATAGGGGTATTAGGATTTGGATGTCTTCGAGCCTGAGTTAACTCGCGAGCAGATTGCCATTTTTTTTCTTGAGAAACCTGATGGGGTTTTCTCCGTGATGAAGTATGCGGAAATTCATAAACTGCGGGGTCAATCCAAACAGACGTACCTGTTGGAGATTCCGTTGAGAAACCACAAGAGAAACAGGTAGTTAATCCATTTTTTAATGGTTGACTACAAATTGGACATCGTTCGGAGTAAGTAATTTCCTCAGTCAACCAAATATCTGTCTGCATACATTGTTTCTTTCACACAGTTCAATCGAATTGATCCAAACTTGAGCGACAGTCAGTTTTTTAGCCGACAGCCTTCATACATTCCCGCACACGTCTAATTTCAATAAACGGAATTTCAAGAGATTTTCGGAGGTAGTACATATTACCTCTCTTCTTGACGTATAAACCCCGCTTCATCTACACTGGATTTATGGGGGGAAAGAATATTCCAAATAATCGTGATGATACTTTTTTGCCTTTTCTTCTACAAATCACATTACTAAGGATTTTGTAATGAAGTACAGTGCAAGACTTATGAGCAGTATCTGTGTTACGGCAAGTGTAGTTTTTTGTCTTGCAGCCTTGTTTTATTCAACAACACACTTTGTCACCCGAGTACATGCTGAACGAGCTTTAGCTACTGGAAATGTGAGTAGCAGTCCTACTTCTGGGCCAGTAGGTGCCACAATCTCAGTAAGTGGCTCAGGTTGGCCTGAACCTGATGGTGAGCAGGTATCTTTAGGGTACATGATGGCTGCTTTCTGCTCAACTGTTCCAGACTCTCAGGCAAGTACATTCAAAAGTGGCGCGTTTAGTGGCACGTTGCATCTCCCCAATGGAACACCGTTAGGCACATATTCAATATGTGCCAATTTTGGCAGCACAACAGCCATTGCGAATACATACACGGTGTTGACGGAATCTTCTCCTCAAATAAGTATTTCTCTTCCCGCTCAGCCAGGTCAACAACAGGCAACGGTCGCAGGATCCAATTATTTGCCATCAGGCACAACAGTGAACTTGTACTGGGAGACTACAAATGCCAATGTAATATTTACAATTACACCGGCAGTTTCGAATAGCAGTGGCCTTATCTCAAGAACATTTCTAATACCAACTTCTATTAAAAGCGGCTCCTACAAAATTGTGGCAACCGTCAGTGGCCAACCAGCACTCACTTCATCTGCCAATTTCACCTATAACGCTCCCACTCCCACTCCCACCCCTACTCCTTCCCCTTCACCAACCGCTCTTCCTGCATCTGACCCAACGCCAACGAAACATGTATCGCCTACAGCAGTTGCAACTGCAGCTATCTTGACTCCAACTAGTGGCGCAACTTCGCTTGTAGGTTCACAAAATACAGGGCAAACACCATCATCAGGAACTACTACTAGCAATGATTCTAATACCAACAAATTAACCAGCATTGTGCTCATAGGAAGCATTACAGGTGTGTTTGCCATCGTTAGCAATTATTCTGATTATAGTTTTATATATCAGACGAAAAAAAGCTCGTTCACAACAAATCGCTGCCGCAGTCGGTTCAACACAAAATAATCAAATGTCCTGGCAAAACAGCCAATTCGGCAGTACGTCTTATCCAACAAATAATGGTCCAATCGCAGTTTCTCCACCCTGGCCATCGGCATCATCATCCCCTCCACAACAATTGCAAATTTCACCATATGCTCATTTACTGCAACAGTCTGAGGGAGGAAGTTCGGTTCTTACCAGCGAGCCTTCCAAATTGACGCCCGATGATCCTAATTTGGAGTCAATTAAACAACAAGTACAAATGGGGTTATTTGCGACATCAGCAAATCATAGAGATGATTGAAGAGCTAGAGATACCTTAGCGAAACCAAACTTACAGTCAGCGAACCTGCAAGAACAATCTATCAGCAAATTTTACGTTATATGAATACAGAAGTACCGCTTACATCACACGACATCGTGACAATCGAATATGGTACACTTGACCCTAAACCCGACGATGTATCAAATTACCAGTTTCCAGCGAATTTGAAGCAGTGATAATTCATCTCGATCAAAGACATATAACATTGAGAAATCATAGCAAAACTCACCCCTAGACTTTAGCAATGTTCGTGAAAGACCAAATGTTAGAAATGGTCACCATCTTTAAGGTGTGACTGGAGCTTTAACTATTTAATGCAATCTAACGATCTAGGAGATTGACACTTGAGGTGTTTTGGTAGGGTACATGTCTTACGCGTAGCAATTACATTTATTCCAAATCATGATAGGGCTTAGTTTCAAAAATGCTTGACGTACCTTCTACGGTTTGGTATTATGTGTTTGCACCGCTATGGTTATCATGATTTGGAATATAATTTCATCTCAATGATCAGCCAATTGAGACTCTGTATGGAGAGGTCGCATAGTGGCCTAGTGCGGCCCCTGCTAAGTGGGTGGGGGTTATGCCCCCCGAGAGTTCGAATCTCTCCCTCTCCGCCCCCTAAATCTCATAATCCTCTGCCCAATTATACTTCACTCCACTTGTCAGCGCTTCCTCATAAGAAACGTGCCAGCTCTGTCTACCATTACTCCGAATTACTCCTGCACTCTTAAAGCGAAGTGTCATGTCAGTTGCTTTGGGAGCCTCATTGACAGTCACCATATAAATCCTACCAGTGTCAGGAACATAGACCGCGAAATACTCAGCTTTTCCCGCATATCCTTTCTTCAAATTACCGCGTTTCCCTGCTGAGACAGAAACTGTATTGAACTCAACACAGGTTCCATCCTTTGATATTCTCCCTGTTTTAACCTGAATGCGTATCAGATAACTTTCTCTGTGAACAAAGAACCCATAGCTCCGGTGTTCCTCTGTGACATAATACGCAAGGTCGTAGCCCAGGTGATCCGCCCAAGGGAGCAGCACTTCGAAACCCAACTGCACCAAACGGTTCAATACGGCAGTTTGGGAAATCAAACCTTGTTGAGACGTATCCCTCGCCATGTGTTATTATTCCTCTTTTATGGTGTCGTACATAATGGGAAACGATGTATCCGCGAACTGCAATGAACAATATGGTGTTGGAAGTCGTCAAAGAGAGCTACTGGGGTATTCTTTTCTGAATATGCAAAAGCGGAAGTGTAAGAGCATCTTCTCGTAGGAGGCGCGCCTTCCATCCTCCAATGGGATAATCGCTATTCATCCTGTTCTGCACATCTTTTTATACCAGTTTTTTGACCCCGTCGATCAGGTTTCGCACTTCCACTGTCGATACAGGTTCCGGGTGAGAGCATTTGTTCCTGATGCTTGCTAGATACTGTATACGCTTATACTCTGTGATATCAAGTTTGTTGTCTTTATACAGAGCTTGTGCTAATGGTTCTATAGTAGCTTTTGGTGGATATGATACATTGTTGACATCGCATAGCGTTTTTAGATGAAGTTCCAGAGCCACACCAGCGATACTACCAGCAGCGCGTTCAAAACCACTATCAAGAAGTAACTCAGCCTGTTCAATTTCTGTTCTTGCTACGTCTGCGGTAACTAACTCCCTAAGACTCATTTCTTTGACTTCAACTACTGACGGTATACTTAGTAATATTGATAGTTGCGCTTCTAAACCATTAACAAATTCAGTAATCGCCATTTCCCGATTATTAAATGCTGTATATCCCCATAGTTTCATATGCCCTTACACCAAGAAATCGTGAATTGCCAGGAGAAATATAATGCTCTTTAAAATCGTCTACCCATTCTGGAGTAAACTCATCTACTAAATGTAGACTCGTAGTATACCATTGTTGATATTTTACAATGACTTCACGCTGTAACCTTTTTAACGGACTCTGATAATCAAGCTCAATGAAGTAGCCTGTGTCAGTCGAGGATACTTCAAAATGTGCCTCTTCTAATAGCCTTACCCCTAACTCTTCAATTTCCTCTGCTTGCTTTTGCAGCTCATCCACTTTTCTTTTTAGAGCATTGGTACTTTTCATTCTATAACCCTCCACTGCATCTCAACCTTTAGTTAGTTCAGCAATTCTACACCTGCCAAATATGAGAGTCAATGGAAAAGCCTATAGTTCAGATCTAAATAGAGCATTAAATAAGGAGTTACATAGATGGAATATACAGCACTCATACAGATCAATGAACACGATCAAGAGGTTATTTCGATGTGGTTGCACGGACGATCTGAACACACACAACACGCATATAACCAGGATGTTCAAAAGCTCCTCTCGTTCGCTGGTAAGACACTACAGGATACAACGCTACAAGACTTACAACGCTTTTCTGACTCCCTGGACGATCTATCCGACGCAACCAGATCACAATCACTGAACGCGGTTAAATCTCTTCTCTCGTTCGCTCATGAGTTGGGGGTACGTTCAATTCAATGTCGGTGCCGCTCTCAAACCTCCAAAGGTACGTACGCAGTTAGCACAACGCATTTTAACCGAGGAGCAAACAATAAACCTCATCTCAGCAACCAGGGACAACCCTAGAAACCATGCGCTACTTAGATTGATGTATTATTGCGGTTTACGTGTATCAGAGGTGTGCGGTTTGAAGTGGTCGGATGTAGTAGAGCGTTCAGAGGGAGGTCAGATCAGTGTGTGGGGTACAGGGAGTAAGGAACGGAATATCCTAGTTGTGGGTGCAATGTGGGAGGAGCTTCAATCTCTACATGGTGACTCACATCTACAAGATTATGTGTTCAGATCAAGGAAGGGCAATACCAAACTCACAGAACGACAAGTAGAGCGGATAGTATTAGATGCAGCACAAAAAGCGGGTATTCAAGGGAACGTCTCTCCTCACAGGTTACGACATGCACATGCTTCTCACTCACTGGACAGAGGAGCTCACATCAATCTGGTAAGGGATACGTTAGGACATGCCAGTTTAGCGACTACGGGTAAGTACACACACGCACGTCCTAATGCTTCAAGTTCACAGTATCTACCGCTCTAACCAACCAAGGAACGAAAAATCAGGGAACGAGATTTAATTCCTCTCCTCCCTGGTTTCTTTTTGTGTTCTAAGACCAGATCACTCAGTTCAGTGCATACGTTCCCCGGACATCACACCATTTACGAGCATGTTCGGGATACGTTTCAATGTGATCACACCACCGTTCCGTCTGAATAGGCACTCCATTGAACACAATCAGGAAGAACATACCCAAACCCTCTACGTCAACCAGGTAGTTCTGTGTACCATCGGGCAAGGTTTCGATTAAAGTTTTCATATTTTATTCCCTTTCCGTTGTTTCACTACTCGTTCAAACGTCTACAGATCAGCACAGTAACCCCATGAAACGTCGTAGCACCTGGATTGACAGGTGATGATATAGTACACCGTTCCTTGAAATCTTTGCACCTCCTGGAATTAACCATTTTACGCGCCTAATCTCTAGCTGGTTTTTCACATATGGAACGCCTAATCTTGAGCTAGGTTTTGTGTGTACCCATATAAAGCACTTTCTTATTCGGTATCACGTGGTTAAAAGGGAGTGTTTAGACGGGGTTAAATGGATCATTGAGAGTAAAGGCATAGACACACAACGGAACGAGTATCAACCAGGGGAAGAAATCAGGAACAATAACCGATTAATTCCCCATTCAATACAATTCCTCTTAACCCTCTTCGCTATCCGCTAATTTTCTCCCTGTGATGTCGGTTAGGATATATGACTTAATCACGTTACTTCTAATCAGATGATCTAGGAAAACTTTTTGTGCTGGTTGAAGTGTTGCCAGTTCCACATTGAAGACTACTACATGCTCAACTCTGGCAAAGCTACTATCCAACCTTGATGGAGTATTATGTCCTATATTGATACTAGATGCAGGGAAACCACGTCGTACAAGTTCAATATTTCGATCTTCAATACTGTTTTGTGGTTCTTCGCTATTCTCATAAGGCTGAACAATAACTTTTAACGTGTTAGGCATTTTAACCCTTTCATTATCTACCTCTTTACTCAAATCTGAAGAGGGTAGGAAAAGTGTATCAAGTTGTATCTCAGCAGTAAAGAGTTTAGATCAAAGGTACTATAAAATTCAAGCCGTTCAATTCGCTTCTTTTTTCCTAGCGTATTGGCTATTGACGTAGTGGTAGCAGTCTGATATGATGTTGTCGGGTTTGTGTGGTATGGGCCTTGGATACGTCGGTTATTCAGTGTTTTTTTGGAACGACGAATAACACGGAATAGCTTATAGTGCGGATTGATGTACTTGTGGTGTTACGATGAGAATGAGGTTTGCTAAACCGCTGAGGTGGAAACGCCTCCGAGAGTTCGAATCTCTCCCTCTCCGCCACCAGTATATGCCGATGCATGTACTGGTTTTCCCAATATAGGGGAGTAGCTCAACTGGCAGAGCAGCCGTCTCCAAAACGGCAGGTTGCGGGTTCGATTCCTGTCTCCCCTGCTCAAACTCCTGGACACTATATGTTCAGGAGTTTTTATTTCCTACCAAATGTAGCTTCAAGATACTCGTCTACCAGATTTGATGTCACTTTCCTCCCTGCTTACGCATCTTTATACAATGAAATATGCTACACTCTCTTTGAAATCTCCGCTGAGTAAAAAGACCACCAGGAGCATATTTATGACAAACCACCCAACAGCAGAGCTCGCCCGTTTTTGTGCTCGATTACACTATGAAGACCTTTCAGCATCAGTGAGGGAACGAGTACGCTACTTGCTACTTGACCACTTAGCAGTCACTCTTCGCGGCTCTATCCTTCCATCTAGCTTTGCAGGTTATCAGATGTTAGAGCAAATGGCTATAGGAAGCGACCATGGAGTCACTATTTTCGGCAGGCAAGAACGGGCTGAAGCAGAGTGGGCTGCATTAGTAAATGGCATTGCAGCACATGGGTTGGAAATGGATGATGTTGAGAACCGCTCATCACTACATCCAGGAGTTGTTGTATTTCCTGCTGCCCTTGCACTTGCAGAGCAGCTTGGCTCAACGCCTGCTGACTTCTACTCAGCCGTGATTGCAGGATACGAGGTAACATTGCGTGTAGGTGCCGCGCTCAATCCAGCTTCGTCCTACGAACGCGGCTTTCATCCTACCGCCATATGCGGAACTTTGGGAGCTGCGGCAGCCAGTGCACGACTGTTAGGATTATCGCCTGAGCAAACAAATATGGCTCTGGGAATTGCAGGTAGTATGGCTGCAGGTTCAATGGCGTATTTACATGATGGGGCTTGGACGAAAAGACTCCATCCCGGTTGGGCTTGTCACGCTGGGATTATGGCGGCACGCTTTGCAGCAGCAGGTTTCATAGGTCCGGCAAGTATTCTCGAAAGTCCCTATGGATTTCTTCATGCTTATTCATCAGCAAGTGATATATCCCAACTAGTACGCCAGGAAGAAGATGAATTCGCGATGATGCTAGTATCCATCAAGCCATATGCTTGCTGTCGTTATATGCATGGTCCCATTGATTGCTTTTTCGAAATTATTCATAACTACCATCTCAATCCCGAACACATCCAGCTTGTGCGTTGTGGCGTCTTGACAGGAGGGCGAGGATTAATAGCTGATCCAATTGACCGGAAAAGGCAACCCAATAATGTAGTCGAAGCGCAATTCAGCATGCCATTTGGGGCAGCAATCGCGCTGCTTACAGGCACAGCAGGTATGTCTGTATTTACAAACGAGTGGATACATGATTCCAAAGTCAAAGAACTCATGCAGCGTGTCGAATGTTATTCATCTTCAGAACTTGATGAGTATTACCCCAAGGAATGGCGAGCAAGCGCGAGTGTAAGAATGACTGATGGGAGAGAATTCAGTGCAAATGTGAGATATGCACTTGGTGATCCACACAATCCCTTAAGTTGGGAGCAGCTAGAGGCACGTTTTCACGAACTGGTAGCGCCTGTGATGAATGAGGAAAGAAAAAGAAAAGAGATAGTCGAGAGAGTCAAGAAGTTAGATAATTTGGAGAAAATTAGCTGGTAATCAAAAGAAAAATTCACCACCCATTTGAGCGGATGGTGAATTTTTCTTTTTTATCTATTACGCTGCAACAGCTACTTCCTGTGCCTCAACAGCAACCTTACCATCATGCAACACCAAGTGAGCAACTTTACCAGGTGCAAGAACACCATTTAGCAAGGCATCAGCCAGCGTGTCATCGACGTAGGTCTAAATCGTTCGGCGCAACGGACGCGCGCCATACTCTTCATCAAACCCTTCGTGTAGTAACAGATCTCGTACCTCATCGCTGATCACAAGCTCAATCTTCTGCTCACTTAGACGCGAGCGGACTTGATCAAGCAGCAAATCAACTATTTTGTAGAGTTCTGGCTTACCCAGAGAATGGAAGACCACAATCTGGTCAATGCGGTTGATGAACTCTGGACGGAACATACGCTTCAGCCCTTCCATTGCTTTCGAACGGATGGCTTCGTGATGCTCATCGCGTGAATCCTCATCTTTTGTCGGCAAGAAGCCGATGCGCACTGCCCGCTTCATATCAGCGCTACCAGCATTACTGGTCATAATCACTACAGTGTTCTTAAAGTCTACTGTGCGACCTTGACCATCGGTCAGCCGACCATCGTCCATGATTTGCAACAATGCATTGAAGACCTCTGGATGAGCCTTTTCAACCTCGTCAAGAAGGATCACACTATATGGGCGACGGCGTACCTGCTCAGTTAATTGGCCACCTTCGTCATGTCCAACATAACCCGGAGGGCTACCGAACAAACGGGATACCGTATGTGGCTCCATATATTCCGACATATCCAGGCGAATGAGATTTTCCACACCACCAAACAACTCGGCAGCTAAAGCCTTCGCTAATTCCGTCTTACCTACGCCTGTTGGGCCAAGGAAAAGAAACGATCCAATTGGGCGTTTAGGATCCTTAAGTCCGGCTCGCGATCGTCTAATCGCGCGAGCAACAGCGCTAATAGCTTCGTCCTGTCCAATCACGCGTTTACGCAAATCATCTTCAAGACTGATTAAATTCTGACGCTCGCTCTCTAACATCTGGCTGACAGGCACACCTGTCCAGTTTTCAACACTTTTCGCGATAAGCTCAGGAGTGACAAGTAAGGTCATTGAACTACCCGCCTCTGCACGAGCTTTTTCGAGCTTGTCTTGTATTACCAACTCTTGTTGGCGCAACTTCGCGGCTCGCTCGTAATCCTCAGCATTAGCAGCAGCTTCCTTCTTTGTCTGGAGATCAGCTAACTCCTTCTCAAGGTCGGTAATGAGTATCGGGCTTACAATGCCTTTTTCCATCGCCTCTAAGCGCAGTGCCGATGCAGCCTCGTCCATAACGTCGATAGCTTTATCAGGCAGGAAACGATCATTGATATAGCGATCAGAGAGTTTAACGGCGGCTTCTATAGCCTCGTCAGTAATGCTTACGCTGTGGTGCAGTTCATAGTTCGGACGCACTATGCGCAGCATCTCTATCGCTTCTTCCGCTGAAGGCTCATCGACCATCACAGGCTGGAAACGACGCTCTAACGCTGCATCTTTTTCAATATGCTTGCGATACTCATCTAATGTAGTCGCACCAATACAACGCATTTCACCACGGGCCAAGGCAGGCTTGAGCATATCAGCCGCTCCAACAGCACCTTCTGCTGCTCCAGCTCCTACAACCGTGTGCAATTCGTCGATAAACACGATCACGTCATCAGCTTGCCGCAGTTCCTCAAGAATTGACTTAATACGCTGCTCGAACTGTCCGCGGAACATTGCACCGGCAACCATACCACCAATATTCAATGAAACAATGCGCTTACCACGTAATACTGAAGGAACATCGCCCTCGTAAATGCGGCGCGCCAAATTCTCGACAATTGCGGTCTTACCTACACCAGGCTCACCAATGAGTACGGGATTATTCTTTTGACGGCGACCCAGTACAGTTATCAGGCGGCGAAGTTCTCGTTGGCGGCCGGCTGCAGGATCCAACTTACCTTCTTCAACCTCGCGAGTCAGATCACGCCCATACTGATCTAAGGTAGGTGTCTTACTATTATTTGAATGTCGCTCAGCAGTAGCAGTATTTACACCACCAGCGGCAGAGGCAGCATTTCCGTTTTTTGAAACGAAACCAAATGGAGCGCCATCAGGGAGACCCTCACCATCAAAACCACCCATTTGGCCCATCGCTGCACCCATCAACTCATCAACACACGATTGGCACAGATAATGCTGTTCACGCCGTCCATTGACGATCTGATCTATACGCACACGGGCGGGATTCTTTTCACAACGTTCACACTTCATGAATTTACATGCTCCTAACTATATGAAAGTACGAAAGCAAACCTTTACTTGATTTTCAGTACTGAGCTACACTTAGTGATGCCCCATACGGTTAATCCTCATTTTAAAGCAAATGTTCTTTCTCGCGTCTTTTAGCAGTCTTAACTCGTGATTGCCAGATTATAACATCTAGATTTTTATTTGTCTAGCACTCACAAGTGTAGATTGCTAATTCACTGGTAATAACACCTGAGAAACTGAAGATATTCCCTTTCCCGAAGTTTTTTCTTTCAGAATACAAATTTGTATTTACAACCGTGTTATGATAATATCGCTTCTAGCGCGCAGTTGAATGAAGTCTGAACAAACCCATTTTGCTCAATCAGCTACACTGTCAGGATTGTTGCCCGATCAATCCAATTTTTGCGAGTTTGCGTACAATACGGAGATTAGAAGTTTTTTCTTCAAGTTAGGAGGCTATCATGTACAACAACGGCACAAGCACTGTGAGTACAGGTGCTTTTACAGGAATTTTCTTAACCTCAGCTATTTTCAGTTTAATAGTTATTATTTTTGCTGTTATCATTTTTTGGAGGATTTTCTCCAAAGCAGGTTATAGCGGCGCGTTGAGTTTACTGATGTTTGTCCCTATCGCAAATATCATCGTACTATGTGTCCTCGCCTTTGGTAATTGGCCCATCTACAAAGAACTTAACTATCTGCGCCAGCAGGTAGCACAAGGTCAACGTAATCCTGCTGCGCCACAGCAATACCCTCAATCTTCTTCTCCTGCTGCGTATCCTCAGCAATTTCCTTCCTCTCCGCAATATCCACAATATGGGCAACCTCAACAATATAATCAGCCACAACCAGGCCAACACTCAACCACCACAGAACAGGTAGAGTCATAAGATTAAATGCCATCAGGCATCGGTAATGGAATTGCTTCGCCTTGAAACAGATTCCTGGTCGATGAGCCCATAACCGCTCTCGATCAGGTCTTTCAGTCTCGAGGCGAAGCGTGTAGCTGGAGCGCCATCGATAATATCGTGATCCATACTGATAGTCATATTGAGATATTCTCGAGTTTCTAAACGTCCACCTATAACAACAGGCTTCTCGCTGATACCTCCAAGGGTGATATCGAGCGTATGAGCAGCTGTAGGGATTCCCCAACCACTCCCTTTGCCAAACATGCCGACTGCTGTTACCCCTACCGTTCCACCGTAATTCTTTTGGAGGCGTGGATATCTCATAATCATCCACCATAATATGCGCCAGAAGAAGAGGATCATAAAAGTTGGTAGAGATGCAGTCCATTCCAATGCTCTGTACTTCAATGTTGCTTCGATTTTTTCCTTTTGTGCTGCTCTAATTTCCTGGTGAATCTCCATGAACGACTTTTTATTTGCTGCCTTGATGATATGAGGAAACAATGTATCTACTCTGTATTTATGCTGATCATGAAGAGATGTATGCCCATTCTGCTGAGAGGATACTGTAGGTGATATTGACGGTACAGGCTCCCTTTGGCCAACTACTTTGCGCTCAACCTGTATAGTCACATCCACATCCTCGAAGAGTACAAGCTGATTTTTCCCTTTTCGATACGCCTGCACAGATTTGTTTTCATCTACTGCATGGGCCAGACAATTTACAATGAATGCTGTCATTGATAAAGAAACTCCTGTCCTGGCTTTATATTCACGCATATACTGGTGTGCTTTTGTAATATCCATCTCAACTAAGCCATGCATCATATTCTTATGCTGCGCTGAACGTAGCATAACGCTAAGTACACGCCGCATCTTCGGAAATGGCACTATTATGAAATCTTGATATTTCCTTTTCTTCATGTAGCTCTCCTCATTTAGGTAGGATTCGATACTCCACCTTCAAGTGTAAAGCTTTCACCTCACATTAAGATCACAATTGCGCCTGGTACCATGACACAATCATCACAAATGTATCTCCATTCAAAACACGTCCTTATTTTGTGGTATAGTCAAAGTAAGTATTGACATCATTTCAGGAGAAGAAGCTCATGGAGTTTGCCTACACACAAAAAGTCAACGAATCCCGTCAACGGCTCAATGATTTTATGGATCAATATATTTATCCCAACGAGCAGACATATCATGAACAGATTGCTGCTTCGGGAGATCCACACCATCACGCAGAAATAATAGATGAGCTGAAAATAAAGGCAAAAGAGCAAGGTCTATGGAATCTTTTTTTGCCTGATGATGAATATGGTGCAGGTTTAACGAATTTAGAATATGCTCCTCTTGCTGAGATCATGGGCAGGGTTGGTTGGTCATCAGAAGTATTTAACTGCTCTGCTCCTGACACCGGGAATATGGAAATCCTGGCACAGTTTGGAACCTCTCAACAAAAAAAAGACTGGCTTATACCATTGCTCAACGGCGAGATTCGCTCCGCATTTGCTATGACAGAACCCGATGTAGCGAGTTCCGATGCTACCAACATCCAACTCACAATCAAACGTAATGGCGATGAATACATACTCAACGGCCGCAAGTGGTGGATATCTGGAGCAGCACGCGAACGTTGCAAAATATTCATCGTAATGGGCAAGACCGAGCCAGATTCTCCAGACAGATACCGGCAGCAGAGTATGATTTTGGTTCCCAAAAATACCCCCGGTGTAACTATAAAGCGTAGTCTTCCAGTTATGGGGTATATCGATAACGAAAGCCATTGCGAGATACTTTTCGATAATGTGAGAGTACCGGTAAGCAATGTATTGGGAGAAGAAGGCACGGGTTTTGCTATCGCTCAGGCACGTCTTGGGCCTGGACGCATTCACCATTGCATGCGTTCGATTGGAGCAGCGCAGCGTGCGCTAGAATTGATGTGCCAACGAGCTACGTCACGTATAGCCTTCGGTAAACCATTATCTGAACAAGGAGTTATACAGGAATGGATCGCCCAATCATATCTTGAAATAGAGCAGGCAAGGCTCCTAACATTAAAAGCGGCCTGGATGATTGATACGCTCGGCAAAAAGGCTGCACAAAATGAAATTGCTATGATTAAGATCGCCGCACCCGAAGTTTTTACTAATGTAGTAAATCGCGCCATGCAAGTTTTCGGCGGTGCAGGATTAAGTGATGATTTCCCCCTGGCACAAATGTGGGCCCATGCACGAACTATACATATTGTTGATGGCCCTGATGAAGTACACAAACGCTCACTGGCGAAATCGGTGCTGCGTCAGTTTGGGGGAAAAAAATCATAATTACATTGGAGAATGCAGAGAAGGTACACTTCAGAGGAATGCAACTTGAAGTCTCCAATGAACTCAATTTCTTATAACAGGCGGTAAAAGCTAGTATGAATGACCCATTTTTATTCCAGCGCACCAATGCTGCTGAATTATTTCTTATTCGCCATGCTGATGCTATACCCGAAGAAGATGAAATTAACCCAAGTGGCATTTATGATGACTTGCCACTTAGTCGTACAGGACGGCAACAAGCACAGGCACTTACAGAACGGCTCAGTGGTTTAAGCTTCGATGCTATGTACAGCAGTCCCTTGCGACGCTGTCTGGAAACAGCTGCACCATTGGCAAAAAGTCTGGGAATGACCCCTATCATTGCAGAGGGTTTGAAAGAAATCAAGTTAGGCAATATACGCCCCCTACCCGAAGATAGCCAGAAGAATTTAGCAGCTTTAACAAAAGCACTTCAGGAGCGTCAGTTAGATATCGTGCGTATTGCGGGCGAAACAGGGCATTGGGATGGGATTCCAGATAGTGAACCATCCATAGCTTTTCGATCGAGGGTTGTTAAGACATTAGATGAGATAGTGAGCAAACATATAGGTCAACGCATTTTAGCATTTGCTCATGGAGGTGTGATAAATGCTTACATTGCTGAGGTGTTAGGGTTAGAAAAAGACTTCTTCTTCCCTGCCGCTAATACATCTATTAGCATCGTTCGTGCTGCTTCAACTAAGCAGCGTGTTCTCTTTGTTTTGAATGATATTGGGCATATAATGAGACCTGCTTGATAGACAGATGCAATCAGATGAACAACATTTGCTCTTCTGATTGCATCCACTTCATTGGAATTTTACTTTTCCTATGATGGGGAAAAACCATTCCATAATTCTACCAACTGATGCCGAATCTCTGAACCAGACCAGGGTGTGGTGAGTACCACCAGTACGAAACCAGACAATATCCCCAGACGAAAGACCATCTTCGCGCGTTGTCGCCTGCGGACACGTTTCTCAAGAAGGCTTTGCATTGAATTTCGTGTATTATTAAAATTCTTCTGCGCCCTCTTCAGACTTTTAGAAGCACGTTTGGTATTCTTGTCTAAAGCGTCCTGAGTAGTATTCAGTCCCGAGAGTAGCATATCCTGAGTTTGCGATAAACCAGACTTAACAGATCCCTGCAAATTTTTCACGTTCTTACGTGTTCTCTTTTGAGCCTTCTTGAATTTCTTTGCAGAGCGTTTCTGTTGATCTTTTAATAGTTCTTGTGTTACATCCAGCCCTTCAAGCAAAACATCCTGCGTCTTTGCTACACCTGAACGCACTGTATCCGTGACTGTAGATAGAGCTGAACTCACGGCTTGCCTCCCCATTTCCTTCGCATCATTCACATTATATTGGACTAAATCAGAGGTCTTTTTCATATGAACTCTCACTTCCTTTCTACCATTGGATGGCATTCACTCGAACAAAGAAAATGAAATACCATCCTTTTGAAGTGGATAATCAACTCATTATTTTCGTGGCAGGTGCGTAGATTTACATCCATTCTACTTATTGCACGGTCACTAAGAGAGTGAGGTTTCATATTTAGGATGCGAGAAGAACTAACTGCTATAAACTCGTTTCACGTTGGGGTTAAAACTTAACAACTCTGCAGGCACAATCTTATTGTCCTGGCGTCGTAGCGATCTATGTGCCTTAATAAGTGGATTTCCATTGTGTCTCTGACCTTCTCGACGAGCACGATAAGCAGCATGAAGGATATACTCTGCGACACTTGCAACTTTGCGTGGTACTCCATAGAAGCTGGGAAAATCATTAATATCAACCAGCATCAAACCTTCAGAAGTCTCCAATACATCCACTCCATAAAGATCAAGTCCAAATACCTGCCCTACACGGCGTGCCAATTTCAGCATATCACTACTGACTGGAATTTCTTTCTCTTGTACTGATCCGTGTAAAGGTGAACTTTTGACAATTGCATGCACTTCCTGGCCGGTAACATACAGCTTAATGTCAAAGCCAGTATTTTCAACATAATGCATTGCGAGATAGTAACTTTGTTCATCCAGAGTGAGTCTAGCCATTTCTTCAGGTGAATGTACGAGATGAATATCTTGTAATGATGTACCATTACTGGGTTTTACTACCACTGGATATACATCATGAGGTACCTTGACCAGGGCGCGAGGATGACCAACGAAGTATGTTACAGGGATAGGTAAATCACATGCTTGAGCAAAAGCCACAGCTACTGCTTTATCACGAATCAAACGTATAGCGCGAGAATTATTAATGGTTGGTATGCCTACAGCTTCAGCAGCCTCTAATATGGTCAAACCAGGTCCATCTGAGACTGTTTTTAAGACATAAGCATCATATGTCGTTAACGAGAGATCAGTCAGACTTGTTACAGCAGCATACGGTTGTAAGACATCTATTTCGTGTCCCCATTGTTTCAATTGATCAGCAACTACCATCGGCATAGGTTTATCGGCATATCTTTCCTCTAGAATAAAGCAGAAACGCACAGGTATCCCTCCTACAAACTCTCAGTTGATTTAGTTAGACATTTGTTACGAATTACAAAATATCCGCCCAGGCTAGCAGTAACACTAGTTTGCGGCATATCTGCATTTTTACTGACAGTATACTCCTATTATTGAGTCTGGAATAGGAAATACGTCACAAAAATTAGCAGTATTGTATCTCTTTTCATGATATAATAACCTTATGGAGCCACTGAGTTATACAACAATTACATTTTCATTCTATCAGCGACAACCACGCCGCATAACCGTAGAACGGTATTTGCTCGCGGCCGGGTAGTGTCGTCCTCAAGATTTTACTCCTTGCTTCCTGTTGAAATGACCTATAAACACCTATAAATTTGTTCTATTTCATCCGTTCCGACAAACTACAAAATATGATACGCTTACATATATGAGCTTTTGAGCTACATCGGATGGATGAGGTAATATTGGGAGAACCCACACATGGATTTAATGGATAAACTTGCCAGCCTTTCACAAAGATATGAAGAATTGAACAACCTGATGGCACAGCCAGAAGTTCTCGAAGATATCCAGCTGTTACAACGCTATGGACGAGAACATGCTGAACTGCAAGAAGTTGTCCAAAAATATAACGAACTAGTTGAAACCGATCGTCAAATTGCTGAGGCTCGAGAATTATACGAGAGTGAAGAAGCGGAGATGCGCGATCTTGCTTTCGAAGAGATGGAGCGACTCAAAGCACACAAAGAACATTTACTCGAAGAAATAAAAATTTCCTTGCTGCCAAAAGACAGCATGGATGAAAAAAATGCAATTGTCACAATTCAGGCTGGCGCTGGTGGTGATGAGGCAGCTCTTTTTGCCGGAGAGCTTTTTCGCATGTATAGTCGCTACGCTGATTCCAAACGTTGGAAGATAGAAATTCTTGATATCAACGAAACTGCACAGAATGGTATCAAAGATATCACATTTGAGGTAAAGGGCAAAAGGGCTTATAGCCGCTTGAAATACGAAGGTGGTACGCATCGTGTCCAGCGCGTTCCAGTCACAGAAGCCAATGGACGCATCCATACTTCAACCGCAAAAGTTATCGTACTGCCAGAAGTTGATGAAGACTTTGATATCGAAATCAAAGATACTGATATACGTGTCGATGTCTATCGTTCTACCGGACACGGTGGTCAAAGTGTGAATACTACAGACTCTGCTGTACGCATTACTCATTTGCCAACAGGTTTAGTCGTCACCTGCCAGGATGAAAAATCACAACTAAAAAATAAGCTCAAGGCACTCTCAGTCCTCAAGTCTCGCTTATGGGACCTTGAAGAAGCCCGCCGTCAGGAAGAACTAAGTAAATCGAGGCGATCACAGGTTCAAACTGGTGACCGAAGTGAAAAGATTCGAACGTATAATTTTCCACAAGATCGAGTAACCGATCATCGCATCGGTTTAACACGGCACAATTTACCCGGCGTGCTTAATGGTGAGCTCGACGAATTTATCGACAACTTGATCACAGTCGATCAAGCTGACAAGTTACAACACTTGTTTGAAGCAGAAGTTGCGGTATAAGAGTGCCCAAATTGGAGCAACCTACCTATACACTCTTTTCTGTTTTTTGACTGTGGTCAGGAGTGACAAATAGGGACGCATACACGTGTGTCCTAACAAAAGGGAGGTAACTACATGGCACAATTAGTGATGGGCACAAGTCAAACATATGAGACGACTCTTTCAGAACTAAATCCTACCTACCGGTTATTGCTTGGACCTGGTCCAAGCAATGTCGATCCGCGCATTCTACGTATAGCTTCAGCGCCTCAGCTTGGACACATCGATCCTGAATTTTTCGGAATTCTCGAAGAAACCGCTGAATTGCTACGCTGGGTCTTTCAAACCAAAAATGAGATGACTCTCTGTGTATCCGGTTCTGGCTTCTCTGGGGCAGAAGCCGTTTTGTGCAATCTTCTTGAAGAAGGCGACACGCTCATTGCTGGCAGTCTTGGATTTTTCAGCGGCCAGATTGTTGAAATCTCGGATCGTTGTGGAGCCAAAGTCGTTAATCTTGAAACGCAGCTCGGTCACCCTCTTGATCCAGAAGTACTTGAACAAGCTTTTAGAGACCATCCCGAAACCAAGATATTCGCCACTGCCATTGCCGAAACATCTACAGGTCTCTGGCAACCACTTGAAGAGTTAGAGCGAATTACTCACGCGCATGGCGCACTTTTCGTTGTAGATGCTGTTTGTGGACTGGCCGGTATTCCTTTGAATGTCGACGAAATGCACATTGATGCTTGCTATGCTGGTAGCCAGAAAAGCCTTGGAGCTTTGCCCGGATTAGCACCAGTAACACTGAATAATAGAGCAGTACAGGTAATCCAAAATCGCAAAAGACGCGTACAGAGTTATTATCTAAACCTGCAAAAGCTGCATCGCTATTGGAACGGCGATCATGCCTACCACCATACAGCTTGCAGTAACCTTGTTTATGGCATGCGCGAAGCATTGCGTCTCACTTTAGAAGAAGGACTGGAGACCCGCTGGGCGCGTCATCAATTAAACGGTGAAGCTGTTAGAGCAGGTATCAGAGGTCTGGGCCTTGAAATCCTTACTCAACCAGGTTATGAGCTTCCTGTGTTAACAGCTGTCAGCTTACATCATGGCATCGATGAGTTAGCAATACGAAAAGCATTGCTTGATGAATACAGCATCGAAGTTGGGGGGGGATTTGGATCACTGAAAGGCCGCTTGATCCGCATCGGCTTGATGGGCTACAATTCTAGCCGTAAAAACGTAGACACAGTTCTCGCAGCTCTGGAGCATGTATTGCCACGTAGCGGCTTTCAGCCTAATGTGGGCGCTGCTCTTGCAGCTTCGGATGGGGTTTACAAGTCCAGAGGTTAAAAAACTGGTTTATTATTTCTTGTCAGGTGCTATCTGTCTAAGACCAGCATTAATCTTACCAATTATTGCAGTCATCAGTAGTTCTAAGCTCGATTGTTAAACCCGTTAGCACGTAAGAAGCTGTACGATCTCTCAAGAAATGGTTCAGTATATACAATACCGCTCATTCTGAGCGGTATTTGAATAATATTTTCAATCTATGGTATAACAAATTATATATATGCGTAAAAGTTAACAAGAACGTGTAGAAGAATCTACAAGAGACGCCCTCTTTAGGCTACCAACAAAGGAATTTCTAATAATGCCCTTGCAACAACCCCAGGCAATTCGCACAGTATTTTTTGACGCTGGTTTTACACTCTTGCACCCAAATCCTTCTTCACCTGAGATCTGCCAAAAAATCTGTAAGCAACTCGGTCTACACATCCACATTGATGAATTCAACTCACGTATGGAAGGTGCGGACGAGTATTTCTTCCGACAAACACGCCTTAAACGTCATACCTGGGCCAGTGAACAAACTATTAATGAGTTCTGGATTGAATACTATATGGATATGCTTCGCCCTCTCATAGAGGAACATAATGAGCCACTTCTTTATGAACTTGCGCGAAGGATAACCAGGGAATTTGACGAACACACCAGTTGGCAAGTGTATCCCGACGTTTTTCCCGTGTTAAGAACGTTGAAAGCACATAATTACAAACTTGGAGTGATTTCCGATTGGGGCATAGCTCTTGGTCCAATTTTGCGGCGACTACACCTCACGCATTATTTCGATTGCTTATTGGTTTCAGCAGTAACACGTCATGCAAAACCTTCGCCAGCACTCTATGATCTAGCATTGCAACGCGCGAACAGTATTCCGGACTACACTGTCCACATCGGTGATTCCTACATTCATGACGTACTGGGAGCGCGCTCAGTTGGAATTATCCCAGTCTTACTTGACAGGCATAATCGTTTAGAGGAGCGCGACGTTGATTGTTTGCTCGTACATTCATTTCATGGCTTACTTGAACTATTAGAGGTTCCCAAAGAAGAAGATTAAATACGAACGCTGGTCGATTTATACCATTTCCTTAACCACTTCAATACCATTCAGTCGCATATGATACAGGAAAACCAGGTGCAGAAAATCCCCATAATGGGGTAATGCACCTATTGTATTTGCTGTCTCAATTGACATATCATAGGTCTGGACAGCATTTTCTGGCACAATCACACGCATCTTCCAATCGTGCGCATTAGCGTAGAGTTTCAGGTCCAGGGCCAGCAGGTATACACAAAGATCGGTACAATCGCCCACAACAACCACTGTACTCAGGTCGTGGTGAGCATTCAACCACTCGCTCAGATCGGTTCCAAAAAAGGAACTGAGCGAGTTCTTCGGCATAACCTGAAAGAGATTAGCAAACGGTAGGTCCCTCAGTTCAGGAACTGTTTCTGCCTCGCTTGTGCCAACCTGGCAGTGCGGTGGATATGCAGCAAACTCCAGAGCATCAGGTGTGTGACAATCCTGCGGTAACACAAAGTTGCGTACGCCAATAGCATGTGCGCCCTCAAATGCTGCAACCACCGCAGGAATTATACCTTTCACGCGCGAACTGGCTAGAGTCCCTTCATGGCAAAAGCCATGGGTCATATCTAAGCTGAACAATGCAACCCGTCCCTGCTGTGCTTCTGTTTGCAAATCACTCCATGCAAGCGAAGGCAAATCATACTCCCACGTTACAAGTGCAGAGAGAAATTCCTTAGACTGCTCTATAAAATTAGGTGGGATGGTTGAAGTAGTCATGTTTTCAGCCTTTAGGTAACCCATAATCAAAACATTCTGCTATAGTTTGCGTTCAGCGGCAGGATTAAAACGATAGAGTCGGGCAGGACGATGGGTACCTTCCATTTTCTTTGCACCTGTATCTTCCAGAATGCCTGTCGACAAAATCTTTTTACGAAAGTTCCGTTTGTCTAATTTTCTATGTAATATTATTTCATAAACACGCTGCAATTCATGCAATGTAAACTGCTCAGGCAAGAGGCTAAAAGCAATTGTCGTATAATCCAATTTGCCACGCAAGCGATTCAATGCATATTCCAATATTTTCGCGTGATCAAAAGCGAGTGGGGGAAGCTCATAAACTGAAAACCACCCCACATCGACAGCATCATCTGCAGCCCTTACCTGCAAGCGTTCTGAGTCGAGCAACGCAAAATAAACCACTGTAATCACGCGAGTTCTCGGGTCACGCCCTGGATCCCCAAAGGTGTACAACTGCTCCAGATAGACGTCCAGCACTCCAGTTTCTTCCTGTAATTCGCGCTTTGCTGCCTTCTCTAATGACTCATCCATGTTCACAAAGCCCCCAGGAATAGCCCACATACCCTCATATGGCCAGGAACGACGCTTGACAAGCAGAACTTGCAGGTCTCTTTGTCTTAAGCTCATCATCACAACATCTACCGTCACCGATGGTCGGTCAAATTTGGAAGCATCATAATGATGTGCCTTTGCTTCAGCCGTTTGCGAACTATCTGGCGTATCGTTTATAGTCACGTTCCGTAATTCCATCTCTTCCATGCTCAGCAATGTATCTCTTTCCAAATTTTCTATTCGGCTATTCTACCAAAGGTAACCTGCCGCTAAAGTTTAATCTGGCACATTATACTCTGATGAACAAATTTCTTGTAGTACTAAATCTGCTGTTGTTCCAGTATCCATACGTATGCTATACTTTTGAAACATAGAAACATCTGTTCACATGGAGGGGGAGAGAATACCCATATGGGAGACGCAGAACCTCAGCGTATCGACCATTATACTATCATCCGACTGCTCAATGAAAACCCCATCAGTTATACCTACCTGGGAAAAGATGAACAGCATAAAAAACGATACGTCATCATAAAAATCTATAATATTCCTCTTTTCACCAAAGCAGCCAGGGAGTCCTTTCTAACATATGCTAAACAACTCAAAAAACTCAGACGCAATAACATAACCGAAACACATAATTTCGGCTTCATCTCAGAACCTGGTAAACTTCAAGACCTTGGATACCACGTAATTGAGTACATTCAGGATATAGCAAATACTGAACAATATACAAGTGGAAATTTATTTGCGCCTGACCAGATAAAGCCATTCCTCTCGACCGTCGCAGATACTTTACAATATGCACATGTTTCGCAGGTGTTGCATGGCAATCTCCACCCCGGCAATATACTTTTTGGTGAAGAATTGCGTATCACGGATTTCTCTCCAATGCCACAGGAATTTCTTCAACCATTTAATCAATTTACCACACGAGGGCTCCTTTATAAGGCTCCTGAACATTTACAGGGTATTTTAACTCCAGCAAGTGATCAGTATTCATTAGCCGTAATCGTCTATGAATGGTTATGTGGTCAACGGCCGTACTCGGCTTCCAGTCATGATGAGTTGCTGCACCAACAAGAACACGAGCCGATTCCCTCCCCACGGCACTACAATAGCAAAATTTCTCCAAATGTCGAAGCAGTAATCCTCAAGGCGCTTTCACCTGAACCTACAGATCGCTTTGAGCATATGCTAAAATTCTCCGATGCTTATTTACGCGCCTTGATGGGGTTCCCATTAAAACCAGAAACCCGGCGAATTATGTCATTGTCATCCACAACACAAAATGACAATGATAATATTAACAAAGATATAGAGAATCAAGACAAACAAGATCGAAGTATTTCGAATAAGAAGTCATCTGACCGAACCTCTAAGTTCATACCATCTGATGGAAAGAGAACTGAAGATGACATTAACAAGAAAACACCAATTCATTCAAACATGCCACCTATGATCAGAATGAATGAACATAATCAAATGAGCGGGTTTGTTGAATCAGCAACTGAACCATATCATCTACTCAATCAGCGTTATCAAATTATTAGCATTTTAGGCCAAGGTGGTATGGGGAAAGTTTTCAAAGCCAAGGATATTAAATTTGAGCGGCTTGTGGCATTGAAAGAAATGATCCAAAGTGATAAGAACACGAAAGCTGCCGAGGATTTCAAAAGAGAGGCGGCCATGTTGGCTAAATTAACCCATCCTAATCTCCCAAGCATTCATGATCACTTTAATGATCTAGGCCGTTGGTACTTAGTAATGAGTTATATTGAAGGAGAAAATTTAGAGCAGTATCTAAGAAAAGCAAAAGAAGAACGACTTCCAATTGAAGAAGTCTTAGAAATTGGTATTCAATTGTGTACTGTTCTTGATTATCTACATAATAACAAACCAATCATAATATTTCGTGATCTCAAGCCATCTAATGTTATGCGAACATCAACTGGGCATTTTTACCTGATTGATTTCGGCATTGCTCGTTTCTTCAAGCCAGGTCAGATCCAAGATACAAATGCTTTCATCTCTATGGGATACTCAGCTCCAGAACAGTATGGTGCGGCACAGACAACTCCCCGCTCTGATATCTTTAGCCTTGGTGCAACACTCTACCACTTGATCTCTGGAAAACGTCCTCTCCAAGGATCTTACCAATTTGAACCTATACAAAAGTATAACCAACCTATTTTTTCCGAATTCAAAACACTTATCATGGAAATGGTGGAATTCGAAGAACGAAAAAGACCAGAGAACATGATAATCGTAAAGAAAAAACTTGAGGATATTAAGAAACAATTAACCGCACAATCTATGAAATTAACTCAAAATACAAATATTTATGAAAACCAACTCCCTCCAATTCATGAAAAACTCATATTACGTCCAGATGGTGACTCACTTAATAGCGCTATTACAGAACAGTTTACTTCCTCAATTAGAAGTGATGCAACATCACTTACAAACAAAGCGTCAAGAAAAAAGAAGCCACTTGGCAATGATTTCTCACATCTACACCAAATTGTTTCTACTGACCTCGGCCATGGAGGAATACTCTCTGAACGTCTTCAAGGTTATGAAGAACGACGAGCACAAATAGAGATGGCGACATTGGTCGCCCGGGCACTTACTGGTGAGCAACATGCTATTGTGGAGGCAGCAACGGGTACAGGTAAAGCTCTTGATGTGGATACGCCAATTCCAACGCCAACTGGGTGGAAGCGGATGGGTGATCTTGTTAGTGGCGATTTTGTATTTGATGAGCAGGGTCACCCAACTCGCGTCACAGCGGCTTTCGATGTGATGCACGACCGCACATGCTATGAGGTTGTGTTTTCGGATGGCTCGTCGATCGTCGCAGATGCCGAGCATGAGTGGGCGACCCACACAAGTGTCGACCGGAGTTGGTCCAGTCGACTAAGGACTAGTACCTACGCGGCCAAGAACTTCGTCACCTCGGACCAGCTTGCCATGCTCGAACAGCTAATCGCTCTTTCCCAAAACGACAATACCCTCTCGGTAGGCGAGGCAACAAGGCTTATTGGAGGTCACTACTGGAGCGTGAATCAGGCTGCAGGAAAGATAGTGCCAATCAAGTCAACGGAGCGACCCGCACGCTACCCACGCTGGATGCTCCTTACTGCTGTTCGGGACCGCCTGGCGAGAGACCTGAGCGAACAGCGCAGGGATGGTCGAGCGTATACCCTGGTCACCACTGAGAGGATGGCCGCTACACTTAAGGTGGGTTCAACTTCACGTACAAATCACGCAATCTTGGTCACCAACCCGCTCGTATTATCAGATGCGAACCTTCCTATCGCTCCATATTTCCTCGGCACATGGCTCGGTGACGGCAACAGCTATAGCAGCCAGATCACGACTGCCGATCTTGATCTCATCACCGAGATAGAGAAGGCCGGTTATACCGCCAGAAAATTGAAGAGCCACCCATACAACTATGCTGTCGATGACGAGAATGGTAAGGCTGTAAGTAGATGGCAGCCAGGTATGATCGGCCGTCTGCGTACGCTCGGACTCCTGCGTAACAAGCACATACCCGCAACCTATTTGCGTGCATCCGAACAACAGCGCCGCGCCCTTCTCGCTGGACTCCTCGATACAGATGGCACGGTTAACCGCAATGGTGCTGTTGAGTTCACAACGACGAACCCACGGCTCGCACAAGATGTGTACGAACTTGCGTGTTCACTTGGCTTCAGGCCATCGCTCCGTTGTGGGCGCTCTAAGTACAATGGGAAGGATTGCGGCCCCAAATGGACGCTTGCGTTCACTACGGACGAACAGGTCTTTCGACTTGGTCGAAAGATCACTGCCCACAAGGAGCGCATTCGCAACTACAGCCCAGAGCGTAATCGATTCCGCTATGTAGTCGCAGTCCGTGAAGTTCCTTCACGTCCAGTAAGGTGTATTCAGGTTGAGTCTCCAAGTCACTTGTATCTCGCTGGCAGGTCCATGATTCCAACCCACAACAGCCTTGCCTATCTTCTTCCTATAGTACGCTCTGGCAAAATAGCGATCATTAGCACAGCAAACAAAGCATTGCAGGAGCAACTCTTTTATAAAGATATTCCTTTTGTGAAGGAAAATATTGATGATTTTGATGCAGCGCTCGTCAAAGGTATGGGTAACTACATCTGTCTTGATCGCCTGGATAAAGAGCGGATCGAGACTCAGCCTCTTCTCAAAAACCCTGACTTTACCCGTCTCATGAACATTGTGCAAGAATTCGAACTCAATATCACGGGGGATTTTGAAACGTTGGGCTTTACTCTACCGAATGACATACGTACCAGGGTGAATGCAGATAGCGATCAATGTGCCTGGAGGGAATGTCCTTTTTTTTCAAAGTGTTATGTTCGCCAGATGAGAGATACAGCTGCTCAATCACAAGTAATTGTTGTAAATCACACACTTCTTCTGCTTGATGTCGCATTAGATGGCTTTCTGCTGCCCAAACGCGATGTGATAGTAATAGACGAAGCCCATCACCTGGAAGATGAGGCCACACGTGCATTTACAGTGACCGTCAGTGAGTCGAAAATATCTGCTCTACTGGCACAACAAAGGCTCAAATTACACAGCAGGGCTGATCTACAAGAAGATGCTAAACAAACGATGAAATTTGCCTGGGACAGACTAGATTATATAATGCATGCTTCGCCACACAAAGGCAGAGTTATTTTGCAAGAGCCATTACAAGAAGGGTTGCGTCTTGCTACGATCATTGCCAAAATTGCAGATTCATTGCGTGAACTACGTCCAGAGTATATGGAGGAACCAGAAAATTCTCTTTATGATAAGTTACTTACGCGCACAAATAACTTGTCAGAGGCAATTCGCAAAGTTTTTTCGGTTGATCAGCGTGAAACATACGTTTATTACGTTGAACGCGGAACGAAATTTGGACGTAGGGGTTCAAATTTAGAGGTGAATGCTACTCCTCTGGAGGTAAATTCCTTACTAAGTGAGCAACTGTTTAATGAATCAAAAGTCATATGCACATCAGCTACGCTGGCTACTGTTGGCCCAAACCCTGTTAATCCAGAGGATCGGGGACCAAATTTTGCATACTTTCGAAGCCGTGTTGGTCTCGACCATGAGAAATACCCTGATGTACTAGAACATATTCTGCCTTATACCTTTGATTATGAAAACAATGCATTGCTCTATCTTCCACGACATTTACCTGAACCTGTTTACGGTCCCGATACACAATACTACACGAATAAAATAGCTGAAGAAATGATGAACCTTGTAGCAGCGTCTCAGGGTCGAGCATTCCTGCTTTTTTCCAGCAAACGTATGCTCGATGCCGTTTACAATATATTTTTAGACAATTTGCCTTCATACCTTGATTTTCGCTTGTTACGCCAGGGAGAAATGAATTGTATTGAATTAGTGCAAGAGTTCCGAGCAAGTGAAAGTGCCATTCTCTTTGGTTTGAAAAGCTTTTGGGAAGGGGTTGATATTGCAGGAGATTCCTTATCACTGGTCGTCATCGATAAGATGCCCTTCGACCCACCAGAAGATCCAGTGCATGAAGCTAGAGTTGCAATAATGAAAGCCAACAAAGAAAATTGGTTTGGGAATTATGTGCTTCCTCAGGCTGTATTAAGGCTGAAACAGGGATTAGGCCGTTTACTTCGAACTCACGAAGACCGTGGTGTAATGGCCATTTTGGATACTCGTCTACATACAAAAAGTTATGGTAAATTAGTTATCAATGCTCTGCCACCAGCTCGTAGGACAGAACAATTGAGACATGTGGAAAATTTCTTTGAGGCAAATAGCGATCCTCCATTCTAAATTTTTATAAAATTTATTATTCTTGAGCTGAATTTCACTTTGTAAGGAAGGCTGTATAAAATGTTTTCATGGAATAATGGAAAGCGCAAATACTTGATCATTGGTATTCTTGTGCTTATATGTAGTACTATCGTTGCCACTTTTGCTTATCGCACTGCTACAACTGCAAAAACACTTCCAACTGCTACTTCGATCATAAAAATACATACACCTGTAACGCAACCGATCTATCCACCGATTCGGACACCTACATCACTGCCATCAGGGCCTGTACTGGGCGTTGAGAGCAATCTTGAGACAACCTACCAGGGTATTCCATGGGTCCGTTTCGGATATCCCACATGTGGAGTTAATAGGCTCAGTGGCAATACTTTAGATACAGCCATAGCAAATGAACATAGCCAGGGAGTCAGTGTACTGGTTACAACTTGCCAAACCAAAGGTGCTTCTCTATATGATACGAAAATTCTGCAAGATATTGCAGATAGTGGAGCTAATGCTGTGCAATGTGGGAATGAACAGATGAAGTATGACCCTGGAAATACCTCCTACGTTCCGCCAGCGGACTTTGCCAGGTATTTTGACCTCTGTGAACATACTATTCATTCTATACGCCCTGACATGCCTGTTCTCCTGGGTTCACTTGATCCACATGTTGGTGGTGTCGACTATCAGCCGCTGGTTAGCCAGGTTAATTATCTCAATGCCATGCAAACCGCTATGAATAGTATTGTACATCCTGGCGGCCACTGGAATTGGCGTTCAAAAACGCTCGGACTGATTGACAGTTGGCACAATGGCTATCCCAACCTGTATACCAATAGCCTATACGGATTATTTATTTTCTGGGCGCAGCAGTTCAAAGTAAATTTGAATAGTGGAGGGTTGGGAAAACATATCTGGGTAGTAGAAGGTACCGGTTGCTATGAAGGATGCGGTATCAATCCTTCCAGTCCCTATCAAGTAGCCGTTTCACATGTCTTAACATTGATAACGGATGTTCAGGATGCTCTGAGATATAAAGTTCCTTTCTTTTATTTTAGTGGTAAAGATTTCTTCTATACCGTGAACAAAAATATTGCTCCATTTGGTATCACTGATATCCATGGAAATCCAAAACCAATACGTCAGGATCTGCCTATGAGAGCACGCTCTCTTACAATGACCTGCTCAAATCAGCACACTATCGTTATCACTCAAGTACAACTGCTTGCCAGGCTCTATGACGGTTGTACACTACCGAGCAACTATTTCAGCATTCTGACAAGCTAACTTCCCAGGCTAGCAAAACTAATAAAACAATTGACGCATTTTTCAAACCTGTTATACTAGATGATGCATTCCGACACATAGTTGGCAATATCCATTTTTAAGTACAAGCAATCTTTTGATTGCCCTAGAGACAGGGGATTGAGCGCATGAGCAAGATAAAAATGCGATGCACAACCTGTGGCAAGTGGTTTCAGTCGGCAAATGCTAAAGAGGTTACTTGCCCCGATTGCGTGCAAAAAGCCAGAAAAGAGAAGTTGGCAGCCAAGGCGACACAACAAACATCCGCGCCGAAATCTGGACAGGGAGATAAAAGTACTTCAAAGCCATTACCTCCACCGCCACCTAAATCAAAAGAGGCGCCGAGTGGCACAAGCCATTGGATTGATACCGTCGCAGATGTAAAAGTAAGCCAACCAGAACAAACAAAACTCAAGACACCTTCTTCCCCTGTACCTGGAGATATGAAAAGCGAAACGGCAGCGGAAAAATCTGGCAACAGTGGATCTAGCACATACCGTGAAAAATCTTATCGAGGCTCAGGTGATTATCGTTCAGATGGAGCAGTTACCACTGGAGGCTTAAATCAACGCCCACGACAACCTATGACAGGGAGTTTTGGACGTGGCCCACAACCAGGATATGGTAATGATCGCCGTTTTGAAGAAAAAAAAGGAAGCAAACCTCCAAAGGCAAAAGCACCCAAGCCTTCAACTCCACCTAAGCCAAAGCGTGAGAAGATTCCACCTCCTGCACCATTTGCACCAACACCTGAACAGATTGCACAGGTTGAGACGCGTTATTTTGAACTTGCAGTGCCAACCGAATATGATGGGATTCGCACACAAATCGCACAAGAGTTAGGAATTCCAAGAAAAGCAGTCAAGAAAATCGTTAAAGATTTCAGAGAACGTCAAAGCATTCCAAGCTGGTGGGAACTTCAAACGTACAAGGGTAGTAGTGAAGAGTTGGAGAAAATTAAAGCAGCGTATGAACCATACCTGCCTCTTCCTCCAATTGGAGTGCATAAAACAATAGCCGAGGAACTGGCATTCAATCCAGGTGATGTCTATCAAGCAATCAAAGCAATTCGCGTGGAAATGAATTTGCCTCAGTATAATGATCCCTCTTTGCATGGAATAGAAGCAATTACTGGCGACAAGAAAGAACCTGCAATATCAGAAGTAGGGACGAAGGAACTTTCAGAAGAGAACTCTGAGTCTTTTGTATCAGACTCAAAAACTCAAAGTGTATCTGATAAAGTCGAAGGATCCAAGGTAGATACACCCGTTGAACCTGTCGAGGTTACGACTTCAGCCACAGGAGACAACAGCAACACACAAGAATAATAATATATGAGGAATTCTAATGGAGAACTGTTTGTTCTGCAAGATTGCGAATGGTGAGATACCGGGTAACATCGTCTATCAAGATGAGAATGTAGTGGCGTTTGTGGACATCAACCCACAAGCGCCTAAGCACATTTTGCTCATGCCTCGCCAGCACATAGCTTCCATGACTGACCTCACGCTCGATGATGGACCTATACTCGCCCAGATCTTCACAACAGCTCAGAAACTTGCTCATGAAATGAGTATTGATGAAAGTGGCTATCGATTTGTTGCTAATGTCGGTCCTGATTCTGGGCAAAGCGTCTTCCATTTGCACTTTCATTTGCTAGGTGGTCGGAAATTTGGTTGGCCGCCAGGATAGAAAATCTCAGGTTTTTCCACGTGCTTTGCGATTGATTATCCAGCTGCAAAGCGAAATGTTTGGGATTTAGTAATCATGTGCGCAGTTTAATGCTCTCCTGAAATTTACTGATGAGGTTCCTATTGCATGAAAATTGGTATTAATACCTATTTTTTCAAATTTCCAGCTAGTGGCAGTGGTCAATATCTTCTGCATCTACTTCACGCATTAGCAGAAATGGACCAGGAAAATTCATATATCTTATTAGACAAAGAGCCTTTCAATGAAATGATAGGAACGCTTCCTAAGTTTAAGCAGATAGTGACACCTGTACCTCGATTAGCAAGGCGCAATGCGAGTATTGAAAATTTGATGTGGGAACAATTCACTTCACCTTTTGCTGCTCGTAAAACCGGAGTCGATCTTTTGCATGTTCCTTATTTTGCTCCTCCCTTTTTCCCTCGAACTCCGAGCGTTATCACGATTCATGATGTTATTCCATTGCGAATGCCTCAGTATCGGACCGATCCCAAAATGAAAGCCTATTTACAACTGATTACTCGCGCCGCACGTAAAGCTACCATGATTATCACGGTCTCACAACATGCCAAACAAGATATGCTAGATGCCTTGAAATTACCGGCTGAACGTATACGTGTGATATATGAGGCAGCGGGAGAAGAATATCAACCTATTTCCAACCCAGAAGTCCTATCAAGGGTATATGCCCACTATGGATTGCATGGACGCTATATCCTCTACCTCGGCGGACTTGATCAACGTAAAAATGTGCCTCAGCTTGTTCGAGCTTTCGCGCAGATTTACCACCAATTGGGGGACCCAGATCTTCAATTATTGATCGCTGGCAATCCGGATAAGTTGAGGGGATCGCTCTTTCCAGACCCTCGGCCTGTTGCGGCTGACCTGGGCATAACTGGTCAGATCATCTATCGCTTTATAGAAGAAGAAGACAAACCAGCAATTTATAGCGGAGCAAGTGTTTTCGTCTTCCCTTCGCTTTATGAAGGCTTTGGTTTAACACCATTAGAGGCAATGAGTTGCGGCACACCTGTTATCTGTTCAAATCGCACTTCGCTACCGGAAGTAGTAGGGGATGCAGCCATTTACTTTGACCCCGATAATGTACGTGAGATGGTACAAGCCATGCATAGCGTTCTAACGAATGACGAATTGCGAGCAGACTTGCGAACGCGTTCACTTACACGTGCTTCTCATTTCAACTGGCAAAAGACTGCGATTGAAACCATCGATGTCTATCATGAAGCCTTTTTACGGAGTAAGCAACGATAATATGCGTGTATTAATGATCTCCAAGACGTTCGTTGCGACTACTTCTCAACGTAAGTTGGAAGAATTAGCGAAATTCAACGACATTGAACTGACGCTCATAACTCCCGCATACTGGCAAAGTGACGATGGTAGTAAACAAGTTCTCGAGCTGCTTTATACAAATGGTTATCGCATGATCATTACGCCTATGGCTTTTAATGGCCATTTTCATGTGTACTATTACCCCCAACTCAAAAAGATCTTTCGCGAAGTTCAACCTGAAATTTTGCATATTGACGAGGAGCCATATAATTTTGCAACATTCCAGGCTATGCGCCTTGCTCAACACAAGCACATACCTGCATTATTCGTTGCATGGCAAAATATCTATCGCGATTATCCACCTCCCTTTCGCCAGATAGAACAATACAATTATCGACATGCGAAGCTCGCACTTGCAGGAAATCATGATGTGGCCGAAGTGTTAAAACGAAAAGGTTTCAACGGCCCAATTCGCATTCTCCCACTGAGCGTTGACCCGAATATCTATCAGCGTAGCGAAACTCGTTCGCTTCGAGCAACTGATGCGCCTTTCACCATTGGATATGTTGGGCGCCTTGTTGAACCAAAGGGACTGACACTACTTGTTGAGGCATTAATTGATTTACCAGAATTTTGTCATGTCGTTTTTATTGGACACGGCCCTATAAAAAGTGAGTTAGAGGCACTTGCTCAAAGGCTGAATGTCGCCAATCGCGTCATTTTCAAAGATGCGATTCCTGCGCAGGATGTTCCACTCGAAATGCAGAAGATGGATGTGTTCGTACTCCCTTCTTTGACCAGGCCAAACTGGATGGAACAATTCGGTCGAGTCCTCATCGAAGCTATGGCTTGTGAAACACCAGTAATCGGCTCAAGCTCAGGTGAAATTCCACGCGTAATTGACAATTCAGGACTTATTTTCCCTGAAGGCAATGTTAAGGAACTGAGCTTATGCATTCGAAAATTACTTGATGATCCTGAACTTTATGCACAGTTGGCTATAAGAGGGAGACAGCGTGTTTTAGAACATTACACGCAAGAAAGAATAGCCGAACAGATCCATGAAGCATACCAGGAAATGATAGGTCACTTCTCTTAATCAGTTACTTGCTTCTAACCAGCCGGGTAAGTCAGCAATCGAGGGTAGAATTACATCAGGATGTATGCGTTCCAATAGCGCTGATTGAGCATTATGTTTGCCTGTGCAGACAAGTGCTCCCTGTAGGCCTGCTTTTTGAGCTCCACCTATATCATTCTCTATATCGTCTCCAACCATAAGGGCTTCCTGTGGTCTGACACCTATTGTTAACAATGCCTGCTCAAAAAAGGCGGGATTCGGCTTACCCAGAACGATCGCCCTTTGACCTGTGGCGAGTTCTAATGCATGCACAAAGGGACCACTATCGAGTTGCAACCCCTCGCTAGTACGCCAATACAGATTCATATGTGTTGCGAGCAAAATTGCTCCATCCATCAGCATACGAAAAGCCTGATTCATATTCTCGTATGTGAGAAGTTCCTCAGCACCGCCAATCACTATTATGTCTGCTTGTGTTTCAACCAGATGGATACCTGCAAAATCCCTGGCAGTATCGCCCTTCGTCAACAACCAACATCGCTTATCTCTGTAGTGCTGGCGAATATAGTTTGCAGTCGCAACCGGTGCCGTAACGACACGATGTTCCTCAATAGACAGACCAATTTTCTGCAGTTTCTGCACCAAAGCCGCACGAGAACTGGTCGTTGTATTCGTTACAAAACAGACCTGGTAACCCTGTCTCTCCAACCAATACAATGTTTCATTTGCACCAGCAATTGCCTGCATACTGACATGCAACACACCATCAATATCAATCAATACGCCACGAACAGAAGCCATCCAAATTGTTCCTCCAACCAGAGTCTTTAGATGTTACAATGAAGTAGGAAGTAATGTCAGTATAGCACGGATAATTCTTACACATCTAGGACAGTCTACCCATTCAATGACCCAATGACTCGCATACTCGTTTCTTCATTAAGGGGAGGACCAAAAATTTGGATAGTATGGTGTGCCAAGATAGCCAATTACTATATCCATCACAACAATGCCATACTTCAAAATATAAGCATTTAGAGAAGGACAGTACCTGGATATAGATGAATAACCCTGACTTAAGATCAACAGCAATGACATTCAACATCAGATGATGTATAATAGCCGCGAGGAGTAGCCTTTCGGGAGGAGTCAATTGCATGAGTGGTGACATGACAGGCCATGTCATCAAAGGGCGTTATAAACTCATTGATGAGCTGGGAAGAGGCAGTTTCGCAACTGTCTATATCGCACGCGACACAAAGAACAATCGCATCTACGCCGTGAAGATTATGCATATTGAATTCTCGGATGATGGCGAGTTATTGGCGCGCTTTCAAAGAGAGGCAGATATACTCTCACATTTAAGTGACCCCCATATTGTAAAAATATTTGACTATGGGGATGAAAGTGACATCCACTATATTCTGATGGATTATATCGATGGTCAAAACCTAAAGTACCATACGCTAACTCAGGGTCCGATGGATGCATATCGTGCGCTCGATTACGCTAAACAAATTGCCATGGGGCTCGATACAGCCTACAAGCATGGCGTCGTGCATCGAGATATAAAGCCACAAAATATTGTCATTAATAGTCAGGATGTAGTAAAGATCACCGATTTTGGATTAGCGCGAAGCAGGGAGACTGTGACACTCACCCAATCAAATGTCTTTATGGGTACAGCATATTACATCCCACCAGAACAGGCCGAAAGCGGACGATCCGCTGATACCCGCTCAGACCTCTACTCAGTCGCAGCCGTATTATTTGAGATGCTCACAGGTCGCCCTCCTTTTGAAGGAGAAACTGCTGTCGACATTGTGATCAAGCATATGAACGAAAAGGTACCTTCTATCTGTCGTCTTCGAACAGATTTGCCACCTGAGTTGGATCAGTTCATGCAAAAGGCAATGGCAAAATCTCCAGATGATCGATATCAAACACCGAAGGAGTTCATTGCTGCAATCGAGCAAATACAGAAGCGCATTCAGGCTTCGCAGCCTAAAGGACGGCCATCTATCGAATATAACCCGGTAGCGGAAAACGGATATGAGCATCCAGCAGGGCAAAAAGTACTAGAAGGCCAGGTGGTGACATTACCATCTGTACAAGAGCCACAACGTCAAAAAGTGAAAACTGATGCAGAGGTTGTAAAATCATCGTCAATACCGCAAAAAAAGGCACGTTTTTACGTTCTTGCGAGTAATCAGTATATTGAATTGGCAGGTGAATTGATGGTTGTCGGGCGCCAGGATCCAGTGCTGGGTATCTTTCCCGAGGTTAATCTACCTGACAAAACAGTTGGTCGACGCCATGCATACGTGCGAAACCAACAAGGACAATTTACAGTCGAGGACCTCAATGCCCTGAATAAAACTCGCTTAAATGGTGTAATCTTAGCGCCGCATGAAGAGCGTATACTCAAAGACGGCGATATTCTACGTTTTGGCAGTGTTGAGGTACGTTTTGAATTGCGATAAGTGCAATTGTAGGGGTGCGGCTTCTCGCGCCCACTGGACAAAAGGGTGCAACTTCTACCAGTATTTGCGCCCCTACAATGGAGAGAGGTGAACGACATGAGAGAAATTCTCAGATTTACAGGTAATGTTATTGTCGCATACCAGGCGCAACAGTTAAACAGAAATTCATTTTCGATAGTAGTTGCTTCTCTGCTATCGAATCCTATAGTCATAGCCGGTGCCGCCCTGGTAGTCGCAGCCATTATTCTGATAGCAGCGCTGATGCTCTTCCGCAGTAGCGGGAAAAAGAAAAAGGCAAATGCCGCGGCATCTTCAGATTGGCAACGTCAGGGGCAACAAGTTCCCCCACCAGGATGGAACCAACAAGGTAGTATGCAAGGTGCAAATTCTTGGAACCAACCTGGTCAGCAACCCAACGCATGGGGTGCGCAACAACAACCAGCAGGATGGGACGCACAAAACCCTGCGCAACAGCAACAGCCTGCTGGCTGGGGCGGACCTAGCCAGACTCCACAGCAACAAACTCCTGGCTGGGGACAGATGCCTGCGCAACAACAACCAGCAGGATGGGACGCACAAAACCCTGCGCAACAGCAACAGCCTGCTGGCTGGGGCGGACCTAACCAGACTCCACAGCAACAAACTCCTGGTTGGGGACAGACGCCTGCGCAACAACAACCAGCAGGATGGGATGCGCAAAACCCTGCGCAACAGCAACAGCCTGCCGCCTGGAATGCGCCGGGGGCAGCAAATACAGGGGGACAGCAGCCGTGGGAAGCACCTTCTTCTTCGCCTGATGCGTGGGCACAACCTCAGCAGAGCGCTTCCCCGTGGGGGCAACCGGGTAACCAACCTGCTGCACCAACAGCATATGGCAATGGTGGCGGTTCAGGTCAGTCGTGGTCACAACCAGCTCAAGTAGCCGATCAATGGGGAGGTCAACCTGCCCAACAGGCACAACAAGGAACTTGGGCACCAGGCGCCCAACAAGTACCACCGACGACCCCTCCAGGAGGCAATGTTCCCTGGCAGCAGCAGGGAGCTGGACAAGTGCCTGGTGCCAGTCCATTTGATAGTCCTGATGGTGACAGGACAATGTTGCGTAGCACAGGAAGTTCTCAAGGAATTGGCATGGTGCGCATTGAAGAAGGCAAAGAGCCTGGGCGTATTTACGAGATCCGTAAAGAATCGTTGAGCATAGGACGCAGCAGGGAAAGTGATATCTTTCTTGAAGATCTGGCAGTATCCAGGCTTCATGCATCAATCATCAACCTTGGAAACAATAGTTACGCCTTAAGGGACGAGGGAAGTGCGAATGGCACCAAAGTTAACGGACAGCCAGTGAACAAATACCAACCTTATCCTCTACAGGAAGGCGATAAAGTTCAACTCGGACAGACTGTCCTGGTCTTTGGCAGGCGTTAATTTGCACAGTTAGGGGGACACTTACCAGGTTATGCAACAAGATCCCCTGATTGGTACCTTTCTGGGTAAATATAAAATACTTGCCCCTCTTGGCCAGGGAGGCATGGCGCGAGTCTACAGGGCTAATCAGGAGAATCTTGATCGTGAGGTTGCGGTCAAGGTTCTTCCACCTTGGTATGCAACAGATCGCAATTTTGTTGAACGATTCAACCTCGAAGCGAGACTCGTCGCTCGACTTTCTCATCCCAATATTGTAACAATACATGATTTTAGTGAACAAGATGGGCATCTTTATATCGTCATGCAGTTGGTCGATGGCGGCACTCTGAAACATCTTCTGGATTCATTGCGAAACCCGTCGAGTATGAGCAATCAAAATGGCCGTGATGACTCGGGTACAATGAGTATCAAGCAAACGAACCAAATCTTCCAGCAACTTGCAAGCGCACTCACCTATGCCCATGAAAAAGGCATCATTCATCGAGATATCAAGCCGGTCAATGTATTGATGGATTTCACGAACCGCCCTATTCTTTCTGATTTTGGTATCGCAAAAGTACTTGAAAGTAGCAATGGTTTAACACGTCCAGGAGCAGGAGTGGGAACACCTGAGTATATGTCGCCAGAACAATGTAAAGGAGAAAACGTAGACCGGCGAGCTGATATCTACGCACTCGGTATCATGTTGTACGAAACATTGACCGGGCGTACACCATTTATCGGAGATAACTACCATGCTATAGCTCATAGCCATATATACCAGGAACCACCTGATCCGCGACAGTTCAACCGCGAGATACCAGACCCTGTTCGAGATGTTATCCTCACTGCGCTCCAAAAAAATCCCGAGTATCGCTATCAATATGCCAGTGATTTAGCTAAAGCTCTTGAACAGGCTGTACAGGCAACAGGAAGAACAGATGTATATCAGGGATCAACTCTTCGACCCGCCTCAATTGTTCACGCACCGACATCACCGCTTTACTTATGTCCCAATTGTGAAGGCCCCAACAAGCCTGATGTATATTTCTGCACGCGTTGTGGTTCGCTGCTCAATCAATGTCCCAATTGCCACAATAAAAACAAAGTCAAAGATCGTTTCTGCATAAAATGCGGTTACATACTGAGAACATAGTCGAAAACTTCGCTAGAGTTTCAGGAATGTAGCGTCCTTCTGATCAATGGGAAGCGTACTTCCGCACAGGTGCGAGGAGGGATTTCAATAGTGCGTCGCAGTGTAAATTCCCCACCAATATCTCCCATAAGATTTCGTATAAGCGAAAGACCCAGACCTTCACTGTCATCTTCTTCAAAAGATTTTGATATAGGCGGACCATTTCCAGTATCAAGAACCTCAACGATAACCAGGCCATCCTCTTCCCGTCCTCTTATTGTTACCGTTCCCACCCTGATCCCTTTCATTCCATGTTTAATTGCATTCGAGACCATTTCATTCAATACGAGTGCGAGAATGGCAACAGCACGGGACGGAATGACAACAGCACAGGGTGTAACCTCAAATGTGATTTTCGAATCAGGGGGAGGCAGATTTGCATTGGCAACGCCCACAATTTTACGAGCTACATCATCTACACGCGCTTCACTGACATCCTCATGTGAAAGTAAATCATGCGTTGCGGCTAACCCTTGCACCCGATTCACACTTTCAGCAAGAATTGTGCGAACTTCAGCCGATCTCGTACGTCTGCGTTGTAAAGAGAGAATACTTGCAACAGTGGCAAGGTTATTTTTAACACGATGATGAAGTTCTCGAAGTAAGGCAGACTTCAGCTCCAATCCACGACGAGTCTCTTCATATAAACGGGCATTATCGATTGCAATTGCTGCTTCGTTCGCAAATGTGACGACAAGTTGCATTTGTTCTTGACTTAATTGGTGCCGATGGCTGCTATAGATACAGATACATCCCAGTATATTACGCTTTACCTCAAGTGGCACGCATAATACAGAATGGATCTCAGACGAAATCATAGGATCCTGATGAAGAAAACAACCCTCGTCATTATGAACACAGTCGATAGCCATTGTGGGACGGCCATCCTGAACTGCACGCCCGGCACAGCATTGACCAACACGGACCTGAACCCCTTGTACATCGGCACCTTCAAGTCCAAAATGAGCTACAATATGCAGATTCTGTTTATCAGAGTCCAGTTCGAAGATACAAGACCGCTCAGCACCACTTAATTGGACAGCTTGAGTGGTAATAATTTGGAGTACACGATCCAATTCTAGGATCGAAGTAATGATGCCAGTTACGCGGTGGATAGTAGAAAGTTCATGCACTTTGCGGCGCAGTTGTTCGTCTGTCTGCTCGTAGAGCCTGCCATTTTCGCTATTTATAGCTATAATTCCAGCTACAACCTCAACAAAATTTATCTCCTCCGTTGTAAAGTCTCGCGGCTCGAAGGTCTGAAGACTTATGACGCCTATCAAACGTTCTACATTTCCGAAAAAAATAATGGGAACTGATATGAGTCCACGAAACTCCTGGCCGCAAGCGCGAGCTTCAACAGCAAAATTTGCGTCAGCGAGCGCATCATATACGAGCAGGGGAGTGCCTTTATCTGCTACCCAACCACTATAGCCTTCTCCAAGATGCAAAACATAGTGCATTCCTCCCAGGGGTCGAGGGCCATTGGTTGTTCGCAAAGTCAATGTACGTTGCAATTCGTCATAATAGAAGATTGAACAATAGTCAGCTCCTAATTCTTCTGCCACCTTTCCGGCAATGACTTCGAGAGTCTGATCCTGGTCCATCGTGGAATTACTGATGCTATTGATACGTTGTAATGCCTGAAAACGATGTTCGTGGTGCTGTTCCATATGCCGACGTTCGAGCATGGCCTGGTCAATTACTGTCTGGTAACCACGTGTAAGAGCCGATATGCAGAGTGATTGCAGTTGATAAAGACGTGATGTTGCTTCAATTAAGAGATGCAAATGTCCTTTTTCCTGGTTGAAAAGCTCATTGCATGCGTGTGCAAGTGCATCGATGTAAGACTGCAGACCATGTATGCGTGCCTCGATTTTTCCGCCTTGTTCAGCCAGTGCTCGACCCGACTGTTCAAAGCGATCAATTAAGGTTGGACGGTCGTTACTGATAAATGCATTGAGGAGTAACCAGGCATCGCTACCCTCCTCTGGCCCGGAGATTTCACCGGAGGCATGTTGCAATGATGCCCGCAATCTGGCAATGTGTTGCGATAGTATTTTCTCGACCAGCTCTACATCACTATCTTGAATCACGATTTTTTCCTGCAATTTTCTTATTGGTCCAATACGTTTGGTAGCATTATTGTATGTGGGACACTTTCTTCTGTCAAGGAAGTCAGCAATATGACAGTAATAGCCAATTCAGCTATACATAACTTACTTCTATCCGCATACTTCGTTCAATACAGTAAAGATAGGCAATGAGGTTCATAATAGCTTTGTGAGACGATAATCATGAAATGCTCAAGTTGCGGATTACCACTTTCGCCAACACATACTCCAACCAACTGTCCACGCTGCGGAACAGCCACAGATGGAGCTTCAACTAGCCAGCAGCCATACTATCAACAGACTTATTGGGAAAGTTCAGGAGTTGTTGATGCAGGAGTAACGACTTCTGCAAATTATCAATGGGAACAAAATGTGCAGGGTCCTCCTGTTTATTCACCTCCACTGCAACAACCACAATCTGGGCAAATGTGGTCTGGGCAAGTCTCCCAATCTGGATATTCGCCCAGCCCGCCTCCACAATTCATACCTTCAACTGGCCCTCGCAATTCAAGACTGGGCTTTATACTGGCAGGTTTATGCATACTTGCAGGAAGTTTGATCTTAGTCTTCGTTTACTTTTCAGCTACGGGCTTCCCTGGAGGGAACTCGAGTAATTCAACCTCAATAACCAGTACAAGCACGTCAAATGTATCTACTTCTACACCCACAACCGCGCCAACTACCACGGCTGTCCCTTCTCAAACGACAACCACATATCCAGGGCAGCAATACGTTGATAATGCTCAGATGTCAGCAACCGTAGATCCTACGACGTTGCAACCTTCACAGATCACCACAACGTTTAAAACTGGTCAGAACATCTATGTCTCTTTCCAGGTACATCCTAATGGGCATGCTGGTGCTGTTTGCCTCATCTGGTATCTCAACAGCAAACCAGTCACCAATTTTAGCCTCCCCGTCAGTGCAACAAGCAAGTCTAGCTATGGCTATTCAATTTATGGTGGGGCTGGTCCTGCTTACGTTGAACTCTATTGGGCAAGTTCGACTCAATGTACCGACCATGTTCTTGCTCAACATGTTGATTTTACTGTGACGAACTGAGACCTTGACTTTGAATTAATTCATGTAATATGTTTGTATACAAACATTGTCTATGACAGAGAACCAAGCACCAGAAATTTAATTCTTCATGCCTGAACAAGAACAACGCACCGAAAAAGATGCACCATTGCGCCGCGATATTCGCACATTGGGAGATGCTCTTGGTCGGGCTATATTACTGCATGATGGATCTCAAGTCTTTGACACAGAAGAGATGCTCAGGCAGAACTGCAAGCGCCTCAGAGATTGTTCTGAGCGCCTTGCTTACGCATCTGAACCAGAATACACACAACTCAAGGAAGAAATTCTTGTATTAGACAAGAAAATCAGAGACATTGTAGAGAATTGCGATCTAGATACCGCGATCGACGTAATTCGTGCATTTACTGTGTATTTTCATCTTGTCAACACAGCCGAGCAATATCATCGCATTCGTCGACGTCATGTGTATGAAATAGCTGATAAGCCTATCGCTCAACGAGGCTCATTAGCGTATCTCGTCGAATTTTTCCAAAAGAATAACCTGGATTGTTCGACTATCCAGGAACTCCTGAATCAGCTTTCAATTGAGCTTGTCTTTACTGCGCATCCAACAGAGGCCACGCGCCGCAGCCTGATTATTAAATCTCGACGGTTAGCTGATCTTTTTGAGGCCCATGATCACGAGGCAAAAATGCCTCAACTTCAACAAGCAAACTGGCAACGTGAAATTGAAAGCACAGTTGATCTCCTGTGGCGCACTGACTCCATCCGGCATGTGCGTCTCGAGCCGTTGGATGAAATTAAAATGGGGCTCTATTATCTCGAAGAAATCCTGTTCAATGTTGTACCCGAACTCTATGAAGAGCTAGAACAACGTTTGCGTTCACTTTTCCCTGATGAGAACGTTACTGTTCCGCCATTTTTACGCCTCGGTTCCTGGATTGGTGGTGACCAGGACGGAAATCCTAATGTAAGGCCTGAAACACTCTTACAAGCACTACGTTTGCAACGGACACGAGTGATTGAACACTATCGTTTATCCATCGAAGGTCTCGCACAGGAATACTCGCAATCACTCAAATATTGTTCAGTAAGCAAGGCATTAGAACAGTCAATTGCCCATGACGCTCTCTGCATGCCTGAATATGATCGAGAACTTGGGCCACAAACTGCACAGGAGCCGTATAGACGGAAACTGTCCTTCATGTGGAAGCGGCTCGGAACGACATTGACAGTTCTGGAGGGGAACAAGAGTAAAGAAGATTACTACTTCTATCACCAGGCGGATGAGCTCTTTGGTGATCTTAGATTGGTGCTCGAGAGCCTGGAAGCTGATGGAGAGAAAGATCTGATATCTGGCAGGTTGGCTAAACTTATACGACAGGTACAGGTCTTTGGTTTCCATTTTGTCGCGCTAGATGTGCGGCAACATAGCGAACGCCACGCAAGTGCTCTGTCCGAGTTACTACAGGTAACAGGCTTGCTTCAAGATGATTATCGATCTCTGGATGAGGAAGCGCGTATAGTGATACTGAACGAGCTATTACGTGATCCGCGTATTCTGCCACGCCATACATTGAACCTGAGTCCTGAGACCAGTCACATACTTGCAACATTCGATGCGATTGCAGAAGCGCGCGATGAGTTTGGTAGTAACTCGATATCTTGCTACATCATTAGCATGGCACGTACAGTAAGCGACCTGTTAGAAGTGCTTTTCTTTTGTAAAGAAGCAGGCATTACCGATCTTCCAATCGTACCGCTCTTTGAAACTATCGGTGACTTGCGTTCATGCACCTCCATATTGGAAGATGCGTTCAATCACCCGATTTATCGTGAACATGTAGAGAAATGCCATAGCCAGCAACAGGTTATGCTAGGTTACTCCGATAGTAGTAAAGATGGGGGTATTCTGACCTCTAGTTGGGAACTATACCTGGCACAACACAGATTGACCGAACTTGGAACACGCTCTACCATCGGCATAACAATCTTTCATGGTCGCGGAGGAGCAGTTGGGCGTGGCGGTGGCCCTATTTATGAAGCTATTCTGGGTCAACCTCCTGGTTCAGTCAATGGGCGCATTCGAATCACCGAACAGGGTGAAATGCTCTCGTTCAAGTATGGGCTACCCGCCATCGCGCTACGAAACCTTGAACTGGTCGTGGCCGGTGTAACACAAGCAAGCTTTCCTGATGAAAAGTTGAAGAAGGCCGGATTATCTGTTTATGAGCCTGAACGCTGGTCGCAGGTGATGGAACGACTATCTACAAGCGCGTATGCCCGTTATCGCGGCCTGATCTATGATAATCCTGATTTTTTACACTTTTTTGAACAAGCCACGCCAATTCTTGAACTAGGCTGGCTCAATATCGGTTCAAGACCAGCACGTAGATCTAAAGGACATACTATTGAGGAACTACGAGCGATTCCGTGGGTTTTCGCCTGGATGCAAAGCCGTTATGTATTGCCTAGCTGGTATGGCGTAGGAGGAGCGCTCGAAGAGTATGTGAGTGAGGAAGAGGGACGGTTGGAAGATTTACAACGGATGTACCATACCTGGCCTTTCTTACGTGCCTTTCTGGATAATTTGCAGATGACCCTCTCCAAAGCCGATTTGTATATTGCACAGGATTACGCGTCACTTGTCGACGATGAGTTACTTCGCGAGCGGATATCACATACAATTCTGGAGGAGTACGAGCGTACAAGGGACATTGTGTTAAAGATTGTGGGAGGAAAAGCATTGCTCGATGCCACACCTGTGCTTCAACGCTCAATTCGCCTACGAAACCCTTATGTCGACCCATTGAGCTACTTCCAGGTCATGCTGCTACGTAAACTGCGCGCGCTTGGAGGGCCTATCCTTCTCGATGAAGACAATTTACAAAGTGCAAGTGAACAAGAACATGAACGTGCACGTCTTACCTACGCAGTTCTTTTGACAATCAATGGCATTGCCGCAGGTTTACGCAATACAGGGTAGTCCTTATAGCACTGCTGAGTCCGCAGCATTAGACGCGTCGAGCGTCGTTGCAGTGCTGGATTGAGAACAGTGCATCTCGTAATCCGAGAACCTTGACTTGATTTGATATCATCGATAACAAGACATTAAGACATAAGATAGAAGGTACAGATGCAGGTATTCGATTTAATTAAGCGACGGCGAAGTATTGGCAAGATGACTGCCGAAAGGCCAACTCGCGAGCAGATAGAGGTACTACTAGAGGCTGCAACACATGCACCCAACCATCATAATGCGCAACCATGGAAATTCATCGTGCTGGCTGGAAGTGCTCGTGAAGAACTCGGATCAGTCATGGCAATGTCCCTGGCCAATCGATTAGAAGAAACCAGTAGCGAGAATGCGCAGGCTAGACTGAATAAAGAACGGAATAAACCTCTTCGTTCACCTATCGTCATTGTTGTAGTGTCTGAAGCTCCCAGGCAACCGAATATAACGGAACTTGACAACATCGAAGCGGCCTCAGCCGCTGTTCAGAATATGCTATTGACGGCTGAAGAGATGGGACTTGCGTGTATGTGGCGCACAGGCGACGCTGCCATAGATCCGCATGTGAAGGAATGGTTTGATCTCGATCCACGCGATCAGATTGTCGCTTTTCTGTATGTTGGCTACGCGGCCATTCCTCGAATAGAGCGTATTCCCATAGCATTCAAGCAGAAGACTACATGGTCAGGATGGGAATAATAAGCATGCAAAAGGCTATAATTTCCTCTTATGATAGCAGAAATATATAGCCTTTTATGCTGATTTAGTACTTTATCAAAGCGAACACATCGTGGCCTTTAAGCTGCTCGCGGCCTCTGAGGAATGACAGTTCAACCAGAAAAGCAATACCCGCTATGTGTCCTCCCAACTTCTCAACCAGTTCCATTGCTGCTGAAACTGTGCCACCAGTAGCAAGCAGATCATCCACAATTAAGACACGCTGTCCTGGTCTAATGGCATCGGTATGGATTTCAACGATGTTCGTGCCATACTCCAATTCATATTCAACTGTCACGGTTTGATGAGGCAATTTGCCGAATTTACGCACAGGCACGAATCCACAGTTCAGTAAGTATGCAAGCACAGAGCCAAAAATAAAGCCACGGGATTCTACGCCAACTACAGCTTCAATTCCAGCACCGGCATAGTGAGCAGCGAGACGATCCATCGCAGCATGAAAAGCAGCCTTATCTTGCAACAACGGCGTAATATCCTTGAAGAGTATCCCTTTTTGCGGGAAATCAGGGATATCTCGAATCCAGTCTTCC
>CAVPEB010000061.1:0-29987 GCA_963702765.1 uncultured Chloroflexia bacterium | reverse complement strand
ATAGCAGGCACAACCTTACTAATTCTCACTTTTCCACTCAGCGAAAGACAGGTTAGGAAAAGCGATCAACAAACCCACATTCCAGTTATTCCTGGTGTTATGGATGCAAGCAATTGTTCATCTCTCGCCTAACGGACAAAGAAATCGTTCTTCAAAACCCCTCGAGGATGGTTTGTTCTGTCTGCCCCCGTCAGATGTACGCGCTTATCAAGTTCACTATCATACCCTGATAGCCACTATAATAGAAGCAAACAATGTTACGGGAGAAATGGTGTGGATCAGAATTTCGGACCACTCCTAACTTTTGTCAATGAATAGTGGAAGGAGCGAGCCTTTCATCCTCATGAATCAATCTCAGGAGCTTTCGCGCGCGGCACTTGGTAAATATACAAGCTGTTCAAGGTCAAATACGGGTGGGTCTCATTAGGGATGTTTCGAGCCGTTGGGCATAATTGCACCCTCAAGAGATTTTGCTTCACCGAGTTGCGCGTCGGTTACACCTTTTGCTCCACTCAGGTCTGCTCCGCGCAGGTCTGCTCTACTCAAATTTGTATTGCTCAGATTGGCGTTGCTCAGATTGATAGTGCTCAAGTCGATATCGCTCAAGTTGACTCCACTCAAATTTGCTCCACTCAGATTTATCTCACTCAAATTTGCTCCACTCAGATTAACCCCAGTCAGGTTAGCTCCGCGCAGATTGGCTTTACTCAAATTTGCTCCGCTCAAATTTGCTCCACTCAAGTTGGATGGTCCCAGGAATATCCGGCTCCGAGCAGGACCGCTAAGGATGGACCAGCCCAGGTTGGCCTCGCTCAAGTCGGCTTTTTTCAGGTCAGCTCCGCGCAGATCTGCGTCATTCAGGTAGGTCCCACTCAAGTTAGCCCCGTTCAGGTTAGCCTCACTCAGCGTGGCCCCGTTCAGGTTAGCCCCACTCAGGTTAGCCTCACTCAACGTGACTCCGTTCAGGTTAGCCCCACTCAACCTGGCTCCGCCCAGATCGACTCCTACCAATTCAACAACACGTTTATCTTTATTCAACAGATCAGTCTCTTGAAGAAACTGCAGCACACTTGCTTTCCGAACTGGATCTAACTTCCGCAGTACCGTTACCGTCCTCACCCGGGCTATCTTTCGCACTTCATCGTCCTCAGAAGAATGGCGCAAATCGTTCACCAGAAGCAGTTCTAACATTTTATTCATATATTCCTGTAGAGCTGCTTCTCGCTGATTATCTATATTCTCTGCTTCTCGCTCCTGAACTTGCTTTGTGGTAAACACCCAGGCTCCTATTCCTATCACGGCAGGAACAGCAAGTATACCCAACAATTGAAGCCAATCCCACAATGTTTTTGTAGAGCCATTTTGTTCGGTGAAGCCGGTCCAGTCCCATTCGAACCAGTAACCTGCAACAATCAACCCCACAAACAATACAGTCCCAACAAATATCAATAAACGAGACCTTGTTCCCATAGAGTGTCCTCCCCAGAGCGCAATACATAGTATTGTAACAGATGAGCAATACAGATAAGTAATTTGCAAGAGCTTCAGAGCTTCTGTCCCCAAAGGATCGCGAAGACGGGGCAACGAAGACTCAATTCATGTTGGTTGAAAGTCCCAGAATCCTGACAGTTCGTAACGCTATCGTAACGATCTCGGGACGACAGTATGATATGGTTTGATTGAGGATAATGGAAACCAGATCTGGATTGCTGGGCCATCTCACGTAAGTAATATGAGGAAGAACCTATGGATTTATCAGGCATCATGCTGGGAGTGACTGCGGCTTTGCTCTGGGGATCAACCGATAGTATCTCCGCATTCGCAGCCCGCAGGATAGGAGCATTTCGAACTACCGTGTTTTCGCAGCTCGCAGGACTATTGATTGTCCTGAGCCTTTCTGCTTTCTTCCCAGAGGTCTGGAAATCATTCTCTCCACTGATGATCGTCATGGGAGCTTGTTGCGGTTTACTCGCCTCAGTGGGATACTACTCATTCTATCGAGGGCTGGCAGCTGGGCCAGTTACCCTTGTGAGTACAATCTCTTCTGGCAGCTCGATTGTCACCCTCCTTCTGGCTTATCTTTTTTTGAATGAGAGCCTCTCCTTGGGCAATCTCATAGCACTGGGGATCATTATTCTGGGGATCATTGGGGCTTCTACCAATTTGCAAGAATTATTTGGCCTGGTGTCCCTAAAAAGCAGATCCTTGACCCTGGGAAGTAATGGAGTGAAATGGGCTTTATTGACTGTCGTTGCCTTTGGTGCGATGGATTTTTCAATTGGTCTGTCTGCTAAAATCTCGGACTGGTTTCTGCCAATTATATTCATGCGATGCTTCAGCCTGCTCTTTCTTTTAACAATTTACCTATGGACACACTACCAGACACAAGTGGGGCAACTTTCAAGCGTGCATCTCCAAAAGTTACAGGTAAAGGATGCGCCCGTGATAAAATCGCGAGCGAAACGAACTGCGCTTCAGGCGGAGAATATACTTGGAGATACGGCATTGATTCTGTCGCCTAGAAAACGGATCAACACACAGATGGGTACTCCATTCGGTATGCCCTCAGTGATTACTTCAAAGGATGGACTGCAAAATCTTCGCAAAGCTCCTCTCATCGATATAACAAATAAGCTTTTTCCTCCCATCAATCTTCTTCCTACTCGTTCGGCCATTGGTGTTCTCTCGCGCCTGACTAGTACCTCACCTCTCCAACCAGTAAACATCATTGTACTCCCTTCTACGATCACAAACCTCTCTCGCATGGCCAGAACGCGCGGAATCCTCCTCGCTACCGTTGAAGGGATTCTTGACTGTATAGCCGTTTTGCTCTTCAGCCGGGCGACTCTGATCACGTCTACTGGAATCACCTCGGTTCTTGCCAGCGGTTATGTTGTCGTTTCGCTTATCGTGGGGCTGATGGTCTTTCGTGAGCGACTGAATTTGCGCCAGATCGTAGCAATCGGGCTGATTCTCAGCGGTATTTCTCTTCTGGCCCTGAGTCCTATCTGAGGGAATGGTGAGAGAGGATCACTTGTTTTTGAAACCGAATGAAAGTGAGGAATTTCTACTGGCGAAACATTGTCTGCTGGTTCCTCCTGGAGTATATCCTGTTCTACCTCGTCAACTGGCTCTTTCGCTTCCGTGCCAAACAGGCTGCTCAGGTGTGCTTCGGCTGCAATGCGCGGTTTCACATACCCCCTTAAGGACGATCTTATCCAGAGTGGCAAAAGAGCGCTGCTTCATTCCTATTAATAGCCATTGCCTTTCATCGCTTCATTCGTCTTGTGGTCTAACAGGGCGATTGGCTCTCCAAGGAGCCTGATGTGTTCTATCGTGTTGAGGTGAGCGCAACCACAGTGAGACATGCGCTGGCTGCATCGTCTCCTGCACAACAGCTACTAGCTCCTCACGCAACCGGTTCAAGTCCACTTCGCTACGAAGTGTTGCGCTGAATGCTTCCAAGGTTTTGGCAGCATCATACTTGCTGCGATAGAAACGACGATCGATGATCTTTTGAATGCGTTGGCGTAATGGTTGAAAGAGAGCAGCAATGACAAGAGTGGAGACCACAATGGCAACAGCGTTATTCTGCTTGAACAACCCCTGAAATAGGGATTGTAAGGCAAAAATGAGGCCAAAGTAGAGCAGAGCTAGCAGAGCGGTCAGGCTGCCATAGACCAGTGCTTTGTTGATGAGGACATCGATATCCCAGAGGCGCGAACGCAATATAGCGCTGGCTATCGAGAGCGGAATGAGTGTTCCGAAGAGGTAAAGAGCCGTGTTCCCCACCAGGAAACCCCATGTCCCAGGTAACTGCGCATGCGGAAGAAAATTCGTAGCGACTACAAGGCTGATCGAACCGAGCACGGCGCTGAGCACGCCCAAGACGACCCATTTGGTCTGCTGGCGCTGTATGAGAGTGGACACCCGCCGATAGCGATAGATCTGAATCGGGAGCGAAACCACGAGAAAGCCCAAGAAAAGAGGAAAAAAGATCTCCGGCGGGAAAATAGCCGAACTTATCAGGAATAGAAAGACAACTGGCAACACCACGAAGCGGAGCCAGTGCGGGGTAAACCGCCCATCCGGGAAGAGATACAGGAACAAGCCAAGACTAATAAAACTCAAGAGTGTCAGCAGATTGACCGGAATTGCCCAGGCTGGGATAGCCGCTGCAAGCGCATCAGCGTCCGTCTGAGACACTCCGAACGTGACCAGCAACAGTGCCGTGATCAGCCCGATCAGTGTTTCGGACTTGCGCCAGAAGATCAGCGCGGAAAGTAGCAGAAACACCAGTGTAAAGAGGACTTCGATTGTGCTGATATAGGCGGCATAGAAGCTGAGGGATATCCCTGCTGCATGGAATTGCGCTAAACTGGACAGCGTGGGCTGCTGATCGCCACAGATAGTAGTGGTACAGACCGTCCCAAGCTGCACATACCGAACGGGAATGCCCCAGACCCAGATCACAAGCGCAACGAACGCGACGCCTAGAAACGCCACCCGTGCGAAAAGAAGCCAGTTCCCGCTCAAGTGCGTATCTGAAGTGTGAGATGGGTGTATGCTCATAGTTGGGCTCCATCTGCCCGTGTCTGGCCATCATCGAATGCCAGCGGTGCGGCAATGCTGATCTCTGGCCCCCGTTCCTGCTTTTGTGGCGAGCGCAACCATAGTGAGACGTGACTGGGCTGCATCGTCTCCTGCACGACATTGAGCAGATGTACACGTAACTCACTCAAGTCCACCTCATTGCGTAACGTTGCGCTGAACGCCTCCAACGTTTTGGCCGCGTCATACTTGCTGCGATAGAAGCGACGATCAATAAACCGTTGAATGCGATGGCGCAAAGGCTGGAATAGCACAGCAATAACGAGGGTCGAGATAACAATAGCGACAGCGTTATTCTGGTGGAACATCCCCTGGAACAGCGATTGCAAGGCAAAAATGAGGCCAAAGTAGAGCAGAGCTAGTAGAGCGGTCAGGCAGCCATAGACCAGCGTGCGATTGATGAGGATATCGATATCCCACAGTCGGTAGCGTAGCATCGCTATGCCAATGGAGATAGGAATGCTCATGAAAAGCAGTGCCCAGAGAACAGTGTTAAAAAAATCAGCAGCAAATGAGCCTGGCTGAGTCAACCAGGGAAAGATACTATCCAGAACTTTGACGCCTACTATATTGATAAGAAAAACCATCGACACGCCGAAAATCAGCCATTTGGTCTGCTGGCGTTGCAGGTGTGTGGATACACGCGTGTAGCGATAAATCTGGGTACCAAGCACAGCGGCGATTAAGAGATAGAAAAAAGGACCCGAGAAAAACCAGTTAATCGAGGGAAGGAGTCCTTGGAAACCATTAAAAGGGGCAATTAGAAATCCCTACGATGGCCAGACTCACAGCCCATCGGGGCACAAAGCGACCATTAGGAAAGAGGCAAAATAGCAAGAAAAACAAGGCCTGGGCGAGGGTTTGCAGGAGCGAATATGACCATTGCCATCTCTGAGAAGATGGCAGGAAATTGCCTAACCCAGTTGCAAAGCTCACTCCCCAGAATATAAGCAGAAGTGAGGCCAGCAGCACCATCCAATCATCAGATTTGCGCCATACCAGGATCACGCCGACTAGCATCCAGACCACAGCAGGAATGAGAAAGACTGTAGCGAAAGCGAAGATGGTAAACAGTAGAGGGCTGATACCGAACTTTACAAGCGCTTGCAGTGCAGAATGTGAAAGCTGTCCATTATTTTGCTCGCAGATTTTACCGATACAAGGCTGCTGGAAATGCGCGAAAAAAGCCGGAATTTGTGGGAGACTAACTACAAGCAACACAAAAGCAAATGCGACAAGGATAATCCACGTGGCACGTGCAAGGATTAACCAGCGACCGGACAGGCGTGTATTTGTCTCGCCAGGTGTACGCTGGTTTTTGCTGTTCACGGATGCTGAATCAGATAGTTCCACGGATAAATTCCTATTCCCCGTTTACGAGTGATAGAGTAATCGATGGCAACTCATAGAACCACCATGATTGTACCATAGGTGCGTCTCAAAAACGTTACAGAAAGCGTTACGAACTATGCCCAAACTTCAAAAACCCTCTTCCAACGTATTGGGCTTTTCAAGGCGGAAAGGTTCCTCGGTATGTCGCCCGGGCGATCGCAACCACAGTGAGACATGTGCTGGCTGCATCGTCTCCTGCACGACAATGAGCAAATGCTCACGCAACTGGCTCAAATCCACTTCGTTGCGTAATGTAGCGCTGAATGCCTCTAACGTTTTGGCACTGTCATACTTACTTCGATAGAAACGACGGTCAATTATAGCCTGAATACGACGGCGCAATGGTTGGAAGAGAGCTGCAATCGCCAGAGTCGAGGCCACAAGGACAACACCGTTGCTCTGCCCGAGTAGACCGACCAGCAGGTGCTGTCCAGCGAATACGAGCAGGAGATAGGTGAGCAGCAGGATCACAATTAACAAGCCGTAAACCAGCAGTGCGATTGATCAGGCGGTCGATATCGTAGAGTTGATTACGCAGGATGGAAATCCCAATGCTAAGTGGAAGCAACATAATAGCGAGATCAAAGGTCACACCAAAGGCCGCACTATTCGGATCTTGCCAGACAAAATAACCGCCGATGAGCAGCACAAGCATCATGACAGCCCCGTACGTTAACCACTTGATCTGCTGGCGCTCGCGTTCCCGCGCGCGGATGAAGCGCAAGATCAGTGAAGCAATTGCAGCCAGAGCAAGAGGCAATGCTAAGAGATTGAGATTGATGTCCAGAGCATCTCCAGAAATCGGCGGGAAAGTCTTTCCCAAACACGCCCACCAGGACAACAGACAGACCATTCACCAGCATGTGAAGCAGCAGCAGCACTGCTGCCAGCCAACCTACGATGCGCCATCGTCGGTGTAAGCGGGTGACCATCGGGGAAAAGAAGTGGCAGAAATACCAGGATCAAGACTAGATTAAATGGCCAGACGATATTTCCCAGCCAGTTGAATACCTCAGTTCCTGGCAGCGGCATGTACCCTTTCACCGTACCATATGCCGTGTATGCTCCACTGAAATCAGTAATCCCTGTCCCAATGCCAACAGTGAGACAAATCCAGCCAATCGTGTTCCTTGGGCGTTGCCAGATAATCAAAGCGCCGACGATGCCAAAAGAGCCGAAAGCGATGCCCGTGCTGATGATTTGAGCGTATTGCAACTGCTTGTCCCCCTCCAGAAACCAGATAACAGTCGCCGAGAGAATCAAACATACGCTCATGCCCCAGGCCACCAGGGCCACCCGTCGCGTCGCGCTCGGGCTTGCCACTTTCTCTGCCAATCTGTAGGGTTCGTGCATAGATCTGCTCCTGTTGAGTCGTTGGGTCAGGCTTTCACCTGCCAAAGAAGGACTCAGCCTCCGTATATTACCATATTACTTTGCGAGCGTCTCAAAAACGTTACAGAAAGCGTTACGAACTGTGCACAAACTTCAAAAACCCTCTTCCAACGTAATGGCTTTTCAAGGTGGCGTGGTTCCTCCGAATGTCGCTCAGGTGAGCGCAACCATAGCGACATGCGCTGGCTGCATAGTCTCCTGCACCACGTTGAGCAAATGCTCACGCAACTGGTTCAATTCTACCTCATTCCGCAGTGTTGCACTGAACGCTTCCAATGTTTTGGCTGCATCATACTTGCTGCGATAGAAACGACGATCGATAAACCGCTGAAGACGATGGCGTAAAGGCTGGAATAGCGCAGCAATAACGAGGGTCGACACCACGATGGCGACGGAGTTATTCTGGCGAAACATCCCCTGGAACAAGGATTGCAAGGCAAAAATGAGGCCGAAGTAGAGCAGAGCTAGCAATGCGGTCAGGCTGACATAGACCAGCGTGCGATTAATGAGAATGTCTATATCCCAAAGTCGGTAGCGGAACATGGCCAGGCCAAGCGAGATGGGAATGAGTAGATTAATGAAGGAAAAATCATTGGTAATGAGAACATAGAGAAGGCCATTATTTTGGATGGACATTGGACTAGGAATGGTTATCAGTGATACGAAACCCCCGACCAGAACCACAAAGAAGCTAAAGGCTACCCATTTGGTCTGCTGTCGCTCGATCGCGTTGGACACCCGGAAGTAACGGTAGAGTTGTGCCAGTGAGAGGATTATCCAGCAGCCGAACCAGGCAACCGCATTGAGCGGGTTGTTAAACAAAGCCCAGCCTGGTATGTGCCAAGGGCGCAGGAACAGCAGGTAGACAGCGAAATACGCAGGATTAATGAGCGTGATCCAGACAGCCCAGCGCGGCACGAACCGCCCATTGGGAAAGAGGGCGAGGGTGAACAGGATAGTCAGGCCTACGATAAGTTGCACTCCATTCTCTGGAATGCGCCACACAGACGAGCTATAAAGCAAGTTGTTTGTCGCATTCACGCCAGAACTTATGAGCATGAGTGCAACCAGGAGAGCCATCCAGTCATCAGATTTACGCCAGAAGAGGAGGCCACCCACCATAAACCAGACGAGGGCCGTGCCCCCCATTGATGATGAGCCATGACCACGCATAGGCATTGAGAGAAAGCCCATATTGTGTGAGCGCATGCATCTCACTCACGGTCAACTGCTCATTACCATTAGCACACCACGCAGCAGTGCAGGGTTGGAATAAGGTTGCGAAACTTGCCGGCAGACTGGCGATGAAGACACTCAGCAAGAAGATTACCAGGACGATCCAGATAACTCGAGCCACGATGAGCCAACGCCCTGACAGGCGCGTATTCGCAGCACGTTGTTTCTGCTCGCTCATTCTAGCTTGTGCCGAAGCAGTCGAATGGTTCATAGAGATCCTCCTGCGAAAACCTCTGGTTTAGAAATAGCATGTCTCTGGGTAATGGTTTTCCCTTGATAACATCGTACCATATACCCGTGACGAGAACGTTACGGCAAGCGTTACGAACTACGAGACTTCAAAAACTTGAAATTTTCCAATGCACCACCATTGTTATGTTCTGCATTGACTCCCCACGTATCCATACTCTTTCCTGGTGTAGAACAGAATTGCTTCTCGTATTCACTTACACTTGCCAATGCTGTAGACCAACACGCTATGCACCTGTTTCAGCAGGCTGGTATAATTAAGCCACAACCTTACTATTTTTTACTTTTCCACTCAGCGAAAGGCCAGTTATGAAAAACGATCAACAAACCCGCGTTCCTGTGACTCCAGGCATGATGGAAACGCTTCGTTTACCAACAGATGCTCAAATTTCACCCGATGGTCAACATGTCGCATATGTATTGATGGAACCAGTCTCTGATCTGCCCAAACGGCAAGGACGTATCTGGGTCGTTGATACACATGGAGGTGAACCGAGGCCTCTGACGAAAGGCCCAGGAAATGATATCTGTCCGCGCTGGTCACCAGATAACCAGCACATAGCCTTTATCTCAAAAATAAAGATAGAGGGGAAGCAAGGCAAAGCGCAACTCTATTTGATGTCACTCAAAGATGGTGAGACAAGGCAGGTCTGCACAATGCCAGATGGAGTAAGCGATCTGGAGTGGTCGCCTGATGGACAACGAATCGCATTCCTTTCACGAGATGGCGAAGAACCAAAAAGCGATCCTCTTGTCATGGCTCCTAATCGCCATCAACGCCTTTGGACGATCCGGCCAGATTATGACATCCCAGAACCCGTCACACCTGATGGATTAACTGTCTGGGAATATGCATGGTCGCCTGATAGCCAGCACTTTGCTCTCTATTACTCCACAGGATCCGATGACACAGACTGGTATCGCGGACAGATCGGCATGGTTCCCGCTGGTGGTGGAGACGTTCGCCAGCTAACCAACCTGACACGTCAGGCCAGTGCCCTTACCTGGTCACCCGATAGCTCGCGCCTGGCATTTATGTCTGGTGAATGGAGCGATCCATGCCAGGGTGGTGGAGATGTTTTCATACTTTCCTTAACCGAGAATAACGCTGAACCCCGTAACCTGACACCTGGTATCTCGTTTAGCCCTGCCTGGTGTCGCTGGTTTCCTGATGGACAGCGAATGCTTTATACGGGTTGGGATGGCCTTACACAACAGATCGGCATTCTCAACGAAAGCGATGGCACAATAACACCGCTTATAAAAGATTTCGTGATGTCAAATTTTTGGCCTCGTCTTTCAACAACCGCTGATCTACGCGGTTTTGCTACCACTCATACTACTCAACAGCATCCTTATGATGTGTGGTTCGGTGAGATTATCGATGGGGATGCGAGCACTGACATCAAGCTGAAACGACTCACACGACTTAATCCTATTGCTGAGGAAACGTTTGCGCTCTCTTCAAGCGAACGTATCAGCTATACGAGTTCAGATGGCTGGCGTATTGACGCACTCTTTACGCTACCCTTTGAGTACACAAGCGATACACCACCCCCGTTGGTCGTCTATGTGCATGGTGGCCCTTCCTGGGCATACCTCGACGATTTTGGAAGTACCTGGACCCAAACACTGGCATCGGCTGGTTATGCTGTGCTGAGAGCCAATATTCGTGGCAGTTGGGGACGCGGCGTATCTTTTGCTGACGCTGTGATGTACGATATGGGCGGCAAAGACCTCCAGGATCTCCTCGACGGCGTTGATTACTTAGTCAAGCATGGTCTTGTTGATGGTAATAGGGTTGCAATCGGTGGAGGAAGTTATGGAGGTTTCATGTCTGCCTGGGCTATCACGCAGACGACCCGCTTCAAAGCTGCGATAATGTCAGCCGGTGTTTCTGACTTCCATAGCTTTCACGCACAATCAAGGATCTTTGATTGGGATATGCGCTTCCTGGGCGGCAATCCTCTCGAACACCCTGAACTTTATCGCGAGCGTTCGGCCATAACCTATGCAGCACGAGTCCAAACACCTACACTGATTATCCATGGCGAAGAAGATCATGATGTCCCCATCAACCAGTCACATGCCTTCTATCGCGCATTGCGCGAACGAAATGTCCCGGTTGAGTTCGTGATTTACCCGCGTGAGGGTCACGGCTTAACCGAACGCGAACATCGTAAAGACTGCGAAGAGCGCATATTATACTGGCTCGAACGGTATGTATGACCCGAAACATCATAATTTGCTTAACGCCTTTTGCACAGAATTCCCGAACATATGGTATACTGTTCGGGAATTCTGCTTTACATCTTATAGATAGATCGGGCTGACGAGGAAGATGGCACACTCAACCCCGTTTATACGCTTTGACACCCTACACTATCAAAAAAATGGGATACAACATCGCCTGAAGGTAGGTACACCTGAGTGGTATGCCTGGCTAAACAACTTCCCTACGTTCGCTTTTAGCAGTGAGTATGGCTCCTTTACTGCCCGCAAAGAGACAGCGGGGAACAGGCGTGGCGGTACATATTGGAAAGCATATCGCACCCGCAACGGAAAACTTCATCGTGCCTATCTGGGCAAATCGGAGGCGCTAACGCTCGAGCGATTGAATGAAATTGCGTTCGTATTGAGTGGCGAGACAGAAAAAATCTCAATCCATCCAACTCGACCTGCCCTCGACTCAGAAAGTGTGCATGTTCGACCTTCAAATCTCCCAGCATACCTCTCTCCACTTATTGGTCGCGATCAGGACGTATCTGCCCTATGTACCTTGCTCAAACAACGTGATATACAGCTATTGACCCTAGTAGGTACTGGTGGCGTAGGTAAAACAAGTCTGGCTATACACGTTACTAACGAAATGCTACCTGAATTTCCACATGGGGTGTATGTTGTTTCTCTGGCTCCGATCAGCGATCCAATCCTCGTTGTCTCGGTGATTGTGCAAACGTTTGGCTTAAGAGCATCAAGTGATAGATCTAACATGGATATACTAATAGAGTTCCTTCGCTCAAAGCAACTTTTATTGGTACTTGATAACTTCGAGCAAGTAGTAGCTGCAGCTCCACTCCTTGAAGATTTGATGCTAAGCTGTCCATTGTTAAAACTCCTGGTGACTAGTCGCGAATCATTGAGTCTGCGCCGGGAACGTGTATTTCCTGTATTACCCCTGGATATACCAGACTTGAAGGTGCTACCAGACACCAGGTCTCTTTCTGAGTTTGCTGCAATTGACCTATTTATTCAGCGAACACAGGCAGTCAATGCCGATTTCCTTCTAACAGAGGCGAATGCCAGCATCGTTGCTGAAATTTGCGCTCGTCTTGATGGGTTGCCACTGGCGATTGAGTTGGCAGCAACAAGGATGCGCTTGCTCTCTCCACAACAATTGTTAGCAAGACTCGGACAGCGTTTACAAGTACTGACGGGTGGGTCAAGCGATTTACCAGCAAGGCAGCAGACTCTACGCACCACAATTAAATGGAGCTATGACCTGCTCAATGTCGAGGAACAGCGACTGTTCCAAATACTGGCTATCTTCGTAGGTGGTTGTTCGATTGAAGCAGTGGAGTCAGTCTGCGAAAGCATCATCCTTACCTCTGGTGAGGAACCTTTGAATGTGTTGGATGCCTGCATCTCGCTCCTCGATAAACAACTCATCCAACAGCGTCAGCAATCTGACGGAGATTCACGCGTATATATGCTTGAAACCATTCGTGAATTTGCCCTGGAATGCTTGTACGCAAGTGACAAGGCTGAAGTAGTTGGTGAGGCTTATGCAAGGTACTACCAAGCATTCGTTGAAAAGTCTGCGCCACCAGTATTCGATTCAAAGGAAATAGAATGGTTCGATATGCTCGATCTAGAGCAAGATAATTTACGGGCAACCTTGAACTGGTTCATCAAGAAGCAAGATGCTGAGATGGCTATACGTTCGAGTGGTACCCTGGTACGTTATTGGGGAGTGCGTGGCTTCATGCACGAGGCGCGTCAATGGTTGGAGCAAGCATTGAAGATGAGAGAAAGCGCTTCTATGACAGCCGTGGCCAATGCACTTAGTGGAGCAGGCTGGCTCTCAATAGAGTTTGGGGAATATGCGCAGGCAGAAGCATTTTGTAAAGAAAGTCTCATGCTCTACAAGAAATTGGATGACATGAGAGGCATGGCTCTAGCATACCATCGTTTAGGGGGAGCAAACTCAAGAATCAATGATGCTGCTGCACGTTTAGCCCTCGAGGAGAGCGTGGCACTCTATAGGGAAATAGGCGACAAAGGCGGTCTGGCTTACTCTCTCATGTCATTGGGAGCAGTCAATTTTACGCATGGGGAAAATTCTCTTGCCCATTTGCAACTCCAGGAAAGCCTTGAACAATGCAGAGAACTGCGTAACAAGGAGGGTATAGCATGGTCATTATTGATGCTAGCACTCCTGCTTTTGACTGAGAATAATCTTTCAAATGTGACGCCACTACTTGAAGAAAGTCTGGCACACTTTAGCGAAATACGTAATAAGCAAGGCAGAGCACGGGCACTTATGCTTATGGGAGAGTTAATGTCAAAGCAAGGAAAATATGTAGCAGCTCGATCATTCTTGGAAGAAAGCCTGGCATTACTCAGAGAAGTAGGGAGTCGACAATTCATAGCCCAATCTCTTTTGAAACTGGCAAGCACAGCCGCTATACAAGGTGACGTGTCAGGCGCGCGTACTTACTATGAAGAGTGTCTGGCCATAATAAAGGATCTCACGATCGAAACAGGTCTCGCTGCCAGTTTGGAGGAATTCAGCAAGGTGTATCTTTCACAAGAACATCTAGAGGCAAGGCCCCTACTCGTACTGGACCATTCTGCTCCAACTTATCCCGCGGGATTAACTGTGCGTGAAGTAGAGGTATTACGCCTGGTAGCCAATGGTCAAACCAACGCTCAAATTGCACAACAGCTAGTGATAAGCACGAGAACTGTCAACGCTCACATGCGCTCCATCTACAACAAGTTAGAAATTTCCTCGCGCACTGCTGCAACGCGCTTTGCAATCGATCATCACCTCCTATGAAAGGGGATACATTTCATGTTCACTCTACGCCGTTATACACCAGCCGATCGAGGAGTTGTCGAATATTTGCATGTACATGCCATTCAACAGGCCGGAGCCTACCTGGGGCGCGGTCCATGGGACGATGATGTCTATGCAATCGAAGAAACCTATCTCAACAACCAGGGTGAATTTTTGATCGGCGAATGGGATGGCATCTTTGTGGCAATGGGAGCCTTACACCGCACAAGTCCGGAACGTGCCGAGATCAAACGCATGCGTGTCTACCCTGACTATCAAGGACGCGGTATCGGCCAGATCATCCTCAGCGACCTCGAAGCCCGGGCACGGACACTAGGCTATAAAACCCTGCACCTTGACACCTCGGTCGTGCAAATCGCCGCCCAAAAGCTCTACGAGAAAAACGACTTTCACGAAGTCGGTAGAGACATTTATGTCGGGCTCGAAGTGATTTTGTATGAGAAATCGTTGGAATAGCAAAGCTCTCAGAATAAGTGAAACGAGATGAAATAGGCATGTCCAATAGGCAACATTAACGATGCGCTAACAAATTTTGGATGTTAGATTTCTCATTAGTGATTGGAAAAATGTATTCTTTCAATCGTCGAGAACATAAAGAGAGAGTCAAAACTAATACTACTGCATCGGAGAAATGACATGGTTAAAAAATGACATGGTTAAAGATGTATACCAAAAACCAATTGATAGCAGTCACAATCCATATTCAAATGACAACGCTCCAAATGTCAGGAAACATTCACCAGGAGAGGCAATTCAAGAACTACCCGGTCAATACCTCAAAGTTCTGACCAGGCCATCAATAGCCAGATTCGCAGAAGAAAAGGGCAAAGCCAGTTGGAGTATCGTATGGATACAGCTTATTGGTCTGGCCATTATTGACGCCATTCTTCAATGTGTTAGCTTCCTGATGTCGCCACCTAACAGCAGTAGCATAGCAGGCACTGGCATTAGCCCGGCGATGCTTCAATCAATAACAATCATAACCGTTGTTCTCCTCCAACTCGTGTTTACGCCAGTATCTTTCCTGGCTGCTGGAGGTATCTTGTACATGATTGCTAGAACTTTAGGTGGTAGAGGCACATTTCTAGAACAAATCTATACAACACTGTTGTTCGGGGTACCGTTAGTTATTCTCAGCTTCCTGCTGCAGTTAATTCCTGCTACTCGTAACTGGCTCCCATACTTACCGCACCTCTATAGCCTTGTGCTATTCGTTATCTCGCTCATGGGGGTGCATCAATTGAGCAGAGGAAAGGCAATCACTGTTGTACTAATCCCCATTAGTATACTACTGGTTTTAGTGCTCGTTGGCACTATTATTCTGGCTGTAAACGTTCAGCATTAACGTTAGACCATGTTCAGGAGATACCTTTCAGATGAAAAATAACTATGCCGTAATCAATATACGTAAACTGGCTGCCCTGGATATTGCTTTCTTTGGCCCCAAGTTTATACTCATCGAATTCGCGCTTGGCGTAATCGGATGCGCAGCCCTTGGTCTCTTTTCGCTATACTTCGGGCTTTTCCATGGCTCGAATCACTCGCAATTCGCGATAATCATGGGCATTATCCTACTCTGGATTGCCCTGAACTATGTACCCCTCTTGATCTACGCAATCAGCATTGTGAGGCATAAAAGTGCTCGCCAGGAGGTCGCTCACGAGCTTGAAAATAGGGACAAGTACGCTGGAAAGTACCTGCGCCAGTCCACGTTACTTCTCATACCGTTAGCCATACCAACGCTTGCAGTCTACCAGGAACTGCAAAAGCGATCTAACCCGTAGATGGTGTCATTCTGAGCGTGAGCGAAGAATCTCACGCGTTGAGTCACGAGATTCTTCGCTCACGCTCAGAATGACAGGGTTGGACCTTTCGGTTCGTGAAGAACTCTGAAATTCACATGGTCTGAAAATAAACTCAATTGATGAATATCAAGGAGTATATACAATGAAAACAATTCATGAATATAAAGATCAAGAATTACAATGGTTCCACCCCAACAAATTCAAAGGCGAATACGAACTGCGAGGAGGCGATGAAGTATTCGCACGCTTCCACTTGAAAGGAACTTGCGGTTCTCAAATCGTAGCAGAGACTGCGAACGGTGACTGGATCATAAAACGCAAAGGCTTTGGCCAGTCCATTACTATTCTGGTTCTCGATTCACAAGCAGAACTGGCCACTATAAAACGAAGGATGAGTGGCCAATCCACACTCCTCACTCTCAAAGGTTGTGAGTACAGGTGGCGGTGTACAAGTTTCTGGCGCGATGTCTGGACCTGGTTCAACAATGAGGACACACCTCTGCTCCACTTGCTAAGAGGGTCGCGTGTGCAACTCGAACCAGCCGCGCTTGAAATACCTGATCCCGATCTGGCCTTACTCGCAACGATAGGATGGTATCTTCACAAACAACAGGAAGAAGAGGCTACGGTTGCTGCCATTGTCCCTATCATCGGGTAGTCTACATATTGAAGCTATTTATGCTATAAAACATCAAAGACTATAATATTACTAATGACGACAAAGAGCCAAAAATTTGGAAAGCGAATATAACAATGATTGAAACACACGCCCTAACCAGGCGTTTTGGAACATTTACAGCAGTCTCACAAGTTTCCTTGCGCGTTCCCGATGGAGCAATCCTGGCGCTACTCGGTCCAAACGGGGCGGGCAAGACAACAACCATACGCATGCTTTCGGGCCTGCTCGCCCCAACAGAGGGTAATGCCACAGTTGCGGGTTACGATATTCGTCGCGAAGCTGATGCCGTTCGCGCCTGCGTTGGTCTGGTAACAGATGTACCGGGATTGTTCGAGCAGATGAGAGCGCCAGCGTATCTTGACTTCTTCGGTAGCATTTACGGCTTATCCTCTTCCGAACGCACGCGCCGCATCGATGAATTATTAGATTTCTTTGACCTGACGACACATCGTAACGAGAAAATGACTGGTTTTTCTAAGGGCATGAAACAGAAAGTGGCACTCGCACGTGCATTGATTCACGAACCTGCCATACTCTTTCTAGATGAACCGACTTCTGGACTCGACCCGCTCGCTGCACGCTCCGTTCGTGAATTGATCGTTGGGTTCAAGCGTTCTAACAGGAGTATTATTCTATGTACGCACGATCTCGACGAAGCCGAGCGTCTGGCAGATCAGGTAGCTATCATCCGGCAGGGCCATATTGTTGCTCTTGATACACCATCCTCACTTCGCAGGCAGGCAACTGGTGAGACCTCGGTACAAATAGAATTTGTGGGCGCGTGTCCGTTACCCCTGGAAACTCTCACAGTGATTGACGGTGCCCATAATCCACATTTGCAAGAGAAAAAAACCACTGGCTCTCTCTCAACCATTACACAGTCTACAGAATTCATCTTAGAGTATCAGACTCCTCAACCCAAGATTACCAATCCACAGATACTCACCCAATTAGTGATGGCAGGCGCCCAGATTGTTACCGTCACCTGCGAGACACGCTCACTCGAAGACGTATACGCCTCCGCCATGGGAGATGTAGGAACCTCCCTCATGGATGTCCAGAAGCAAGTCATAGGAGATGTAGGGGCATCCCTTGCGGATGCCCGTTAACACGCGGATACCCCCTGATATGCGGATGCCCACTAGCTTCAAGGATAGGAAAGGATACATTAACTATGAATACTGACACACAGAGCGGCACAACACGCATTACATATAAAAAGGCCAGCACCCCACACATTACCTGGTTAATTGCCAGGCGTCAGATGGTTGAAGCTATACGCGATAGATCAACGCTCATGATGTCCGGCATGTTCCTCATAGTTCAAACAGTACTGGTATTGATTTCAATTGGCCCTGCGCTGCAAGATCATACCGTAGCTGGTCTGCAAAGAGCAGGTTTTCTGATGGCGTTCTATCTCTTATTCGTCGGCCTCATGCCCGCAACCCCTGCAATAGGCATAGCTTCCGGAGTATTCGCAGGGGATAGGGAGCGAGGATGCCTGACTCCACTCCTCGTTACACCTGCATCGAATACCGCAATCCTTGCAGGAAAGGTGCTGGGGGCTGTACTACCTGCGCTCGCCTACGCGGTAATCGGCATCCTCATCTACTTCACAGAAATTGCGCTGCTCTTCGGTCCTGACAAATTAGCGCTACTACCTGTCGGGCTGTCAATACTCATTGTGCTTCTCATACCAGGAATTGTGCTCTTTGGCACAGCATTGGCGAGCGTCATTTCATCTCGTGTTCGCACATTCCAATCGGCCCAGAACTTTAGTTCCTTGATACTTGTTGTCTTATGGATAGGTCTTTTCGGACTATTGTTCCTGCAAACTATCCTGGGACTCTGGGCGTTCGCGCTTGCGGTAGCAGGTGTCTATCTCATTGCTATTCTTTTCATTGCGGTCAGTGCAATCACTTGGAGACGCGAGGAGGTCATGGCAAGGCAATAGCAGTTAATTCTGCATGCCCAGTAAATTCCCGCTCTCATATCTCCTTAATCCCAGTTCGAACATAACAACAGCAACACTCACAAACAGCATCGTGAACCCGATCATCCCAGCAAATAGCGGCCACGAAAAATGTTGCAGCAACTGCAAGGGGACGAACGAGATAAATCCTGCCGGTACAATCGTAAAGAGAAAGATCCGCACAACACCATTAAAGATGTTCATTGGATAGGTACTGAACATTATTAACGCACTCATCATTTGCTGGCTCAATCCCTCGGTATTGCCCAAAAAGAAAGCCAGAGAACCAAAAATCACGAGGAAAGATACGAAGATCAAGGCTCCTAGCATCGATAGAAACAAGAACAGTGCAAAATGTAGCAAGTCTGGATGAAGCAACAATACAAACGCTCCAACGGAGAACACAATATCACCCCAGGCGGATGGGTCGCTTGCTGTTATACTAACATGGAGCAAGACATTACGCGGCATGCCTAGATAGGCATCCAGACCACCATTCATAATAAGTGCGGCCAGTTTTGGTGTATTACCGAACACCGCCATACTTATCCCAAAGCCGCACGCCGCTACTGCCCAGATGACAATGATATTGCTACTTTGCCATCCATTCACGAGCGGAAACTCTCGGAAGTATGTCCACCAGAAGAACAGCCACAGGCCATCGTTGGCAACCATCGTGATGATCTGAACTATAAATGCGGCACGATATTCCATCGCAGCCTGCAGATTAGCAACGACATATGAACCGATGAAACCCGCTGTTCGAACACTTTTCCTGACTATGAACATCTCGATCTACCCTCCATTGATATTCACACGTCGTATCGCTACCTGGTACATTGCGAGCAGTATAACACCGCCAATAGCCAGCGTAATCACCTGGTGCAACAAGAGTAGAACAAATTGATCCGGTTCAAAATGCACCAGCGTGCGTGAAGGACCATACAGAATAGTGCTGAAAGGTAAGATCAGCGCGATACTCCGCAGCGGCTCAGGAAAAATTGTAATAGGCGCAAGTACTCCCCCAAGCACCAGCGTAAGTCGATTGAAGATGAGTGCAAAGGATGACGTTTCTTCAGTCCAGAAGGCGAGCAGCCCAATGCTGAAGTAGGCCACAAAGTCAATGCTCAACGCGAATAAAGTCACGAGCGGCCATGCCGCTACGCCCATCCAGGTGAAGTGCGGCAATCCCACAAAAATCAGAGCCACTATTGCTCCCACCACTCCATTGATCGTGAGCCGCACAAGACGTTCTCCCAGGTACTGCGCGAAATTGTAGAACACATAATTACACGGACGCCCTAACAGGTAGGCAAGTTGACCCGAACGCACATCCTGATCGATACGCCGCGTGAGTTGTGGTAATGACATTGCTATTGTTTCCGCAATCACCAGATGGAGAAAATGGGACATATCCGAGAAGTAAAAATAAGATGCCGATAGCGGAAATGTATACCCGTTTGCGCTTGCTTTTTGCTACCCACAACATCGCATAGAAAGTACCTTACGCTGTTTTCCTGTTTCAAAGCAGGAGAGCAGCTTTTTTACGTTACGAAAGGACGCCACCATGCCACACATTCACATCTTCTTACAAGAACTTGACCGCTTATACCACGCCGGAGATTTTGACCAGTACGAGCAATATTGGCACACGGCATGTCAACACGCAGAACACTTTTTCCCAGGTTTTACGATTGCCTACGCAGAACTGTACAACTCCGGCATTGAACGAATACCTGATGGCTCAATGCATCATGTGTTACTGCCAAAACCACAAGGTATATAATAGGATGCTTGCCAATGGCAACAGCTATGAACCCTGAACCTGAACAACCAGACACGAACGCTTTATCCAGTATGCCGAAGCGTTGCAAGAACGCTTTGGGGCAGGTTGTCTTTCTGAACTGCAAGACCTTCCCACAATGGGTTGTATGGAGAGGGGAACTAGAGGACGGGAAACAGAAGAAAATCCCGTATAATCCCACAGTATCGAAATGCAAGAGCAAGCGTTAAAATCCCGAAAAGTTGGGGAACACTTGATGAGTCCCTTACTGCTCTGGAAACTGGCAACTATTCAGGTCTAGGCTTTATGATCACCCCGCCACTTGTGATGATTGATCTTGACCATAGCTTTGACAGAACAACACAAACCATCACCGACCCGCAAGCAGCAGAGATTGTACAATCGCTCAATTCCTATACGGAACTCTCCCCAAGCGGTACAGGACTGCATATTCTCACCTACGGACAGTTACCAGGAAAAGGGATACATACCGCAATTGAGATGTATGGACAAGACAGATTTACCACCATCACCACCAATCATCTTACAGGAACACCACCAACCATTGAGAACACGCGACAGGAAGCACTAGACGCACTCTATCACCGCTTTGCACCACCAGTCAGAGAACCATCAATCAGAACACAAGGGGGGGTGTTTGGAGCGGGGAGACACCTACCGAACTGCCACCGGAAGCGGAACATGACGCAGTGTTACAACGGCTCTTGTCCGGTGATATTGCAGGCTATGCCATCACCATCCAATGCTGATTTTGTGCTGATTATGAAACTCTTACACTGGACAGGTGATAATGTTGAACTTGACCAGGAGCATTTTTTTGTCCTCTCCACTTGGACAGCGCGAGAAGGCACAGCGCAAAACCGGACAGACCACCTATGTTGATATGACAATCTCCAATGTCCTCAAAAAGCGCAGAAACCCGCCGATGAAGCGATAGGTGCATGTTCCCTTCTCTTTTTCGTACGCCGTGATGCTGGTACGTTTGGAACGGGTTAACACCTCAATAGAAGTCACATAGAAATGATTGATAATCGTTGTTTCACCATTTTCTAATGCAACGGTTTGTTGTTGCAGGTTCCCCGCATCACTGCCCTGTCCCCAGGCCGAAGCCGAGCCTCTTTTGCCATATCTGCATAGCTTTGATACGCATGTGCCTCAAAATTCCCCTCCTGCTCTGGATGCAGGAGATCAGGCTCAACATGGATACTGCAATGCCATTCATTCCCCCGCACCAGCTTTCTGAATTTTCCGGCAGTCGTGATAATGCAGTTGCCGAGTTCAATTTCGGGTGTCTGCTCAAGTTCTATTCCCTCAAGGGTCGGTTGCACGAAAGGGCTTTGTTCAGCCGGAGATGTATCAATCTTTGACTCAGCATTGATTGGCGTTGATGGAAATTCAGGTCTTCCCATAGGCAGAAGTTGCACGACTAGAGTATAAAACCCACTTACCTTGTTCCCAATCAAAAAGCACGCCTCACCCGACTAGAATCCTCTCTTTTTGCTTGAAATATTACTGCTTGCTTGTAATACTTGTTCTACTGGTGTACGTACCAGGAAGTTTCACACGCGAAACTTGACCTTGTATGTCGCACCTTGAGAAGTTGCAGTTGTGCAAACCACAGAAAGGAAAACAGCCTATGGACTCACTTGATTGGAGTAAGAAGTTCGAGGTGTTGAGCTTTAGTAGATTAACACTCAGTTCACGAGGCTTTACCAATGAACAGATTGCATCTTTGACAGATGCAGATGTAGAGCACATCGCTGACGTACTTCATACCCTCTACCCTGATTTTGAAGAAAGTGTTCAGTTTATCACAGCTTTGAGGCTGGCTGAAAAGGAGCACTGAATGTGGAACTCTTACCACAGGAGCTGAGAAAGCAGCTTCCCCCGCTCTATTCCCAGGAAAAAGAGCAAGACCCAATGGTGATTTGTAAGTTCTTCCATCCGCTCTCCCCCTGGACATGGTATGCCTACGAAGGCTCCCCTGTCGATGCAGACGGGTACTACGATACGGACAAGGAAAAAGTAGATTTCCTGTTCTTTGGGTGGGTGAACGGCGATTTTCCAGAGCTTGGCTACTTTTCTCTCAGCGAGATGCAGGACATCAACGTTGGAGGATTAGGCATCGAGCGCGATCTCCATTTTACGCCAAAGAGATTGTCAGAAGTTAAGAAACTACACCAGTAGAAAGAAAGCAGAACAGACATGTTAAACAAAATTATGCTGATCGGGAATGTTTAGGGAAAGACCCTGAATTGCAAGTCACCGCAGAAGGTACACCATTCACGCGGTTTACCCTTGCGGTCAATCGTAGTTACAAAACCAATAGTGGAGAAAAGAAAGAGGAAACTGAATGGTTTAACATTGTCACATGGAGGCAGCTTGCAGAAATTTGTGAGCGATACCTGCATAAAGGCTCGAAAGTCTATATCGAAGGCCGCTTAACGCAGCGCAAGTATACCGACAAAAACGGAATTGAGCGCACAAGCAGTAGAAGTCAATGCTACCGATATGCAAATGTTGAGTCCCAAGCAAGCAGGAGCAGCATATGTCTGATGTAAAAGACCCATTCTTGCCTGATTTTCCTGAGTAATCTGTAGGTGAAAACGTAAGGTACTCTGCCCACTCGATAGCCATTCTAGAAAACAGAGCACCCTACATCATCGCGGAAGTTACCGCTAGAGATAGTATATCTTCTTTGGTACTTCCCTACCACACGGAGCACCGTTGTGAACGGTAAAAGGAGAAAGCTATACCCTCGTAATTGGGAGCAACTAGCCAGACAGTGTAAGGAGCAAGCAGGCTGGAAATGTGAACAGTGCCATGTCACGCAAGGGGAAAAGCGCATATCCAAGCGTACAGGAAAACGCTATGTTGTTTTTCTTCATGCAGCCCACGCGAACCATGATATTGGCAATCCAAACCCTGTACTTCTCTGCTTATGTCCAACCTGTCACGCAAAATATGATTATCGTCACCGGATGCGTCAGCAACAGATCAACCAGGAGCGGTTGAAACACCAAATGTTGCTGGCAATACGTAGCTAACAACTGCAACCAACCACCCGCCTAGAGTAAGGCTTATTTATGGGTATTCCCCTGTAAGCAAACCTCTAGGCACTTTTTTCTATTTTTTTTAAGATATGTCCTGGAGATACCATATCTGTATAGTTACTCTCAATCATGGTTCGCGTTGTACTTGATAGATGCATTAAATTGAGAGTGTATGATGTAAAGTTGTAAGGGGGATACACAATGCAACGACCACCAAACTCATATCCGCAATATCCACAACAACAATGGCAGTAACCGCTAATTCAGGGCAAGCTCATTTCATCGTTAAAGGGGTAAGGAATGAAAGCGGAAAACAAGCATGAGTTTATAAATTTGTCTACCTCAAACTATAATGATAACAACTATGAAGAGGCATTTGAGGCTCATAAAAAAGCATCAACTATAGACCTCAGTGATCTTAGTGCCAAATATGACATGGCAATTGCACTAGCTAGCTCACAAAAATACAAAGAAGCTCTGGAAGAGTTTGACTCGATTCTCTACTATGATGGATTGTCCAATGACTCGTATAGCGAGCTTTATAAGCAAAGGGGTGATATGTATTTTGAGTTGCAGATGTCCGGTAGTCGGCGCGGAAAATTCGTTTTATGATGAAGTGTTGCAGAATTTCTTACATGCGCTGGATGATTATGATAGGGCTTTAACTCTTAATCATAAAAATGAAGAAGCGGCTAGAATGAAGGCACAAGCAACAGCATACTATCTACAACAACGAGAAAAATTAGGCGATGATGCTAATCTATCTGAACTGGCCTTTTATGATGAGAGATTTGGATATACCGCTTATAAGAAGCAGAAAGAGACCTCATTACTGGAAAGAACCAATCATGTTATTGCATTCTCAAAAACCAAAGAGCAATGGTTGCAAGAAGGAATTAACCATTATCTTGCTGAAGACTACACAAACTCCCTTCGAGCCTGCGAGCTAGCCATTCTACAGATGCAAATTACGCTAGAGCTTACTATGGGAAAGGTCTTACGCTTCGCAGGTTAATACGATCAAGAAGCTTTATTAGCTTTTGAACGAGCCATTGAGTTAGACCCTACCTACCTTAAAGCGTATTATGGAAAAGGAAACGCTCTCTATTAAAACACCGTTACGAAGAAGCACTTACAGCTTATGAGCAGGCTATAAAACTTAATTCCAAATACGCATTTGCATATTCTGGTAAAGGAGCTTCTCTCTTCGCACTACAACGCTACGAAGAAACGTTTGCAGCCTATGACAAAGCCATAGAACTTGACCCCAACTGTTTTGATCACTATTATCAAAAAGGATTGAAACTGCTTGAATTGAAACGTGAAAAAGAAGCTTTTGAAGTTTTTGATCAAGCCATACTTTCCCATCTGTATGATTTCTCAGTTTACGAGTCAATTGCTGAATTGGTAGCGTATTGTGGTTACGGCAAGAAAGTGCTTGTAATGTGCGAGAAAGCACTTGCAATTTATGATCAAGCAATAAGTCTTAATTTAAATAATGCAGCCACTTATGTACGAAAAGGCGATATCTTTCAAATTTACCTTGAGCGTAATGACGATGCAGTTGCAGCCTATGATCAAGCAGCACTGCTTGATCCCGACTTAACTATTAAAAAAGCCTCTTTCCTTTATGAAATCGCTCGCTACGAGGAAGCGGCGAATGCTTACAGTCAGATAATTAAACATCACCCCAATGACCCTGTTGCTCACTACATGAAAGGACAAGCGAACCTTTTCACAGGTAGAAACGAAGAAGCTCTTGCGAGTTTTGAACAAGTACTTCAACTCGACCCTAATGACGTGATTACTCATTATAACAAAGGCAAACCACTTTTTGGCTGTGGGCGCTATGATGAAGCTCTTACAACTTTTAAGAAGACCATCTCTCTCTTTTATAATACATACATTATATCCAAGTACGATAAGGTTAGAAAACTATGTAAAAGTGGGTATATAGGTGACATTTACTCAGATATAAGCAAGTTGTTTTCTGGCATGGAGGGCTTTCAAGATGCTCTCGAAGATTTGAAGCAATGCTACGAAGACATTTGTAAAGAGATAGATAAGAAATAGATGAAGAGACCCGCGCTATGTTTGGTTTAGATGAAAACGACAACGAAGAGTATGATGATGAAGTCTGCGATGTGGAAGGGAATACTTTTACGGAAATCCATTGGGATTATGAAAGAGAAGAATGGTTAGAAGGAATGGATGGGTATATTCATGAATTTGAAGAATATAGAAGAGATTATGGCTAATGCAATTGGAACAGACAGATTTAGGGTTTGGGTAATGCTGCCACCTACCACTGGCACAGGTGGGCCGCGCTACAAGCTATACTGGCTACAGATGTATAGACCCATCAGGCATCGTTGCGCCTTGGAGTGATTTGGCTTTATCAAGTTGCTCAGTCGTGACTATAGCTTTGTTAAAAACAGCCCCCTTCAAATCAGCATTAGTGAAGTCTGCATCGGTAAGATTGGCTTCGCTGAAGTTAGCTTCGCTGAAGTGGGCTCCCCTAAAGTCGGCCCCTTTCAGTCTTGCCCACCTGAGATCAGCTCTCTTACCGAATGCTCCGTTAAGTCGAGCATTTTCAAGAAATATCCATCGAAGATCAGCTTGACGTATATTAGCTCCACTGAGACTAATAATAAGTCTGTCTTTCATTATTAGATGCGATCGATATAGAAATTCTAGTACAATTTTTATACGTCTGTTGTCCAGTCGAGCCAGTACTGTCAAAGTTCGTACCCGCGCAACATTCCGTACTTCATCATCTTATTTTGAGTCACGCAATTTCTCATGCAGCAGAAGTTCTGACATTTTATCGATATATGCTTGTAGCGCGGTCTCACGCTGATTATCTGTGTTCTCCCTATCGCTCACTTTACTTTGTTGCGCCGTATACCATGCTGCACCCAAACCAACTACAGCAGGAATAGCAAGTATTCCAAGAAGCTGTAACCAGTCCCATAGGCCTTTGCCTAGCTGATACTCTTCAGTTCTGGTAACTGTACCAGCGTTTGAGCCACTGATAATTTGTGTTATTGTTACTTGGTTATAGCCGTTGAAGCCTGAATCCCAATTAAATCTATCTGCACTGAGAATGAATAGAATGAGCACCAATACTACTACGAACCCTATAGCATAGGGGTATTGCTTTATTAGCTGCCACCATGAACGAAACATTGCGCCACCTCCGTTACAACATGATTTTATCAAGCCATCTATAGCAGAGGATGCTAGTATTGCACCATCATTTGGTCGTTACTCACACTAGAGGGTTGCGTTATATAAATATACACATAGAATTGAAAGTGTATGGTGTCACGTTGATAGGGGGATAGACAATGCAAGCACCACCAAATCCATATGCGCAATATCCACAGCAACAATGGCAACAACAACATACATCCTGGGGGTCAACTCCGCAGTGGCAACAATACGAACCATTTCCGCCTCAATATCAACAACAGTCTTCTTATCCACCTGAGCAGCAGTGGCAAACGCCGCTACCACCACCGCCACAATGGAACCCACAACAACCACCCCAGCAATACCCTCAGCAACAATGGTATCAACAGCCTCCGCAAGAACCGAATATTAAATGGTACAAGGTTTTTTGCATGGTGTCGCCGCCACCCGATTGCTTCTGCTTTGATCATTGGAGGCTTTCTTGCAATTTGTGTGATTGGGAGCCTATCCTCAACACCATCCACAATGAACGAAAATCAAACAGGCAGCAATACACAAACTTCATCGCAAGTACAGCCAACGCAGGATATTCCGACGCAAGCACCCACTCAACAACCGACTCTTGCACCAACACCGAAACCAACTCCAACATTTTCGGCAGCGCAATTAGAGGCAACATATAAAGCGAGCACAACAGATACAACTATTGCCACACTTGATAAAGATGGGAACGCTGACCTAGGCAAAGATGTACATTTTACCTGTACGATTTTGAATTTTGTCAAAGACTCGAATGGAAACACGGCTGGAGCGAATGTTGATGACCCAAACACATCGGGAGTAGTGCAGATAGCATTTCCTACAAACACCGATCTTAGCCAATTAAATACAGGTGACATTCTGGAAGTGTGGGGTACTGATAAAGGAACACAAACTGGGCAAAATGCTTTTGGCGCAACTATTCAAGAAGTTGGTGTGTCAGCCAATTACATGACTGACAAGACAACAAATTATCAGGCAAATGGATAAAAGACCTATTCACTCGTTCACTGCATGAGGGTAACTTTGAAATAATATTGTTTCCATCAGCGAATACGATGCTCTAGCGGGCTACTCATGTATAGACCCATCAGGCATGGTTGCACCTTTGAGTGATTTGGCTGCTTTCAGTGGTTCTACACTAATTTCGGCTCGCTAAGTTAGCTCCATCGAGGTCTGGCCTTTCTGAGATCAGCTCTAGTTAAGTTTGCGAATCGTTAGTTTGGACCTTCTAGATCGGCATCATTCAAATGGCCACTCTCTAAATCTGCCATAATCAAATTAGCATTATGCAGCTGGTCAAACTTAATCTGGCTAGTGTGAGATCGGCACCACTCAAGTTCAATAATACTGATCAACTTAGCAGGATCATATAAGAATAGAATCACATTTCCTTTACGCCTTGGGTCTAATCCAGATACACTGTCAATGTCCGTACTCGTGCAATTTTCCGAATCTCTTCACCTGGTTTCGACGTACGCAAGTCTTTGTCAAGTAGTAACTCCGACATTTTGTCGATGTAAGCTTGTATGGCTTGTTCCCGCTGGTTATCCGTTGCAATCTCTTGCTCCGTCTCCTTCTGCTGCTTTCTACTCTTCTCGCTTTACCTCCCTTGATTAAAAGTGAACCATCCTACCACAACTGGAATGCTACACTCCCAGTAACCCTAGCCAGTCCCAAAGTGTTTTTCCTGGCTGGTATACATAATTCTCGTAGTTTGTTGAGATTAATTGAAATCTGTGGCATTGAGTCCTGTCCAGTCCCAATTAAAGATGTAACCTAAGATAATCAGGATAATCAGTACGATGACTACAACAAGCAATATAATCAACCCTGTACGTATGAGAAGTTTTTTATTTTTCTGCCACCATTTCTGATGCAGCTCTGTCTGTTCTTCCATTGCGCCACCTCTGTTACAACATGAATTATCCAGGCCAGTATAGCAAACTAGTCAGTATTGCATAGTTCCTTACCGCTTGCTATTGGCTTTCACATTTGCTACTATCCCAACCGTATGACCGCATATACCATCCTCCCACGCACAAACCCTATCCCCTGATGTTGCAGCACGAAAAGCAGCACGACGAAAAGTGATTGAGAATGCCCGCAAACTTGAGCGCGACAGTTACAAAGCCATGATGCAGAAAAGACGCCAGTTGCAAGGAGCCACCACCCTTGATACAATTGCGTAACGTATGAACAATGACGAGTTATTAGGAAAAATTGCCGAGTTTCTCAACCCCATTGCCAAATGACATCTCGCAGATGAAAACCGACATTTCGCTGTGAAAACAGAACTCTTGCATGTGAAATCAGCAGTTGATGCTCTGAAAGCCGGACAGGATGATATACGGACAGGACTGACGGAAAAAAGCAGATAAAGCAGATGTTCACCGAGTAGAGCAGAAACTCGACAAGAGCAATAAGCACCTCCAAGACCACGAAGAACGAATTGAAGCGTTAGAAGAAGAGCAACGCAGTACCCACAAAAACTAACCTCTTACGCTAAACCGCCTTTCGTAAACAAAGATTATTATATAATGATAAAATCTCAACCTGATCTTAACCAAAAATTAACCACCTTCCTCTTTTCAGTTCCATCTGTTCCTATGATAATTAATAGGTGTAAATATGTATCTCTTCTTGAATTTGTGTTTGTAAAAAAATAGAAATAGTTTTTCTACAAATCTTACCGACTCTAAGTTCGAGAAAGAAAGCCGCAAAGTATAGGCGATTGTTCGTTGCCTGGAAACCGATGAATGTTGCAATGAGGGAGAAGGATATGGACTTTATCGAAGTTCTGCAGACTATTTCTTCGAAGATTATGAAGCAGAGAAGCCTTATTAAGACGGAAGAAGCCACTAAGAACGCTTTTGTAATGCCATTTATATCAGCATTGGGCTATGATGTCTTCGATCCTGCGGAGGTCGTACCAGAATTTATTGCTGATGTCGGAATTAAAAAAGGCGAAAAAGTTGATTATGCCATCAAACATGACGGTAAAATCACTATGCTGTTTGAATGTAAATGCTGTAATAGTTCACTGGATGATTGCCATGCCTCACAGCTTTACCGGATTTTCTGTGACCGAAACACGCATAGGGGTGCTAACAGATGGTATCATCTATAGGTTCTTCACCGATATTGAGGAGCCTAATAAAATGGACTCCAAGCCATTTATGGAGATCAATATGCTGGACATTCAGGAACCCCTGGTTATAGAGCTAAAACGTTTAACAAAACAGGCATTCGATCTAGAAGTTATCCTGACCGTTGCAGGGGAACTGAAATACACTCGGGAAATCAAACGTATCCTCAATGACGAACTGAACGCTCCTTCAGAAGAGTTTGTCAAGTTTCTGGCTGGCCAAGTCTATTCTGGTAAATTGACCATTGCGGTCAGGGCGCAATTTGCAGGTATCACCAAACGAGCCTTTGCCCAATTTGTTAATTAGATACATTACCGAACGCTTGCGC
>CAVPEB010000060.1:0-71388 GCA_963702765.1 uncultured Chloroflexia bacterium | reverse complement strand
CGCCCTTGGGGCGGGGTTGGGCGTTGCCTCACTCTCGCTCATGGTTCACCTTGACAAGACCCTCGCGTCCTATGTCCCCCGGTCAGACTGTCTCGCACATCACCTACGCACCGACAAGACCGTCGTGACTCACGCCCACCCCATCAAGACTATCGCCCCTCACCTCTAGCCAGGTAGCCGTCACCCGACCCCGAGGGCGACTATGTGTCCTACCCCGAGACAAGGAGCCACCCGACCCGACCCCGATGTGGTCACATCTCAAGCCAGAGGCAAGGAGCCACCCGACCCCACCCCAAGGGCGACCGCAAGGGCTTACAAGACTTTGTTGGCGAATACAAGAAATACTGGAATGGTACAATACCAGGAAAAGTCATCAAAGAGAGCCTGGTTAAGGAGGAGAGCCATGTCGATGTATCCACGAGAGCTGGGAACCATTCCAGAGGAAACGGCGCGTGTGGCGCGAGCAGCGTGCCCGAAAGGGACTTTGGCCATGCGGTTGCGTGATGCGCTCGGAGAACTGTATGAGGATGAGCAGTTTGCGGCCCTGTATCCAGTGGAAGGACAGCCCGCCTATGCGCCCTGGCGGCTGGCGGTAGTCACCGTGCTGCAATACGCGGAGAATCTCACCGACCGCCAAGCCGCTAATGCCGTACGCGAACGCATTGATTGGAAGTATAGCTTGGGGTTAGAACTGATGGATCCCGGCTTTGATTTCTCTTTGTTGTCCGAATTTCGTATGCGCTTGGTGGACAGCCAGAAGGAGACACTGATGCTTGATCGGCTCCTAGAAGTGTGCAAGCGGCAGGGCTGGCTCAAAGCTGGGGGCAAGCAACGCACCAATTCCACGCATGTGTTGGCACGGGTGCGCTCGCTTTCCAATCTGGAATGTGTCGGAGAGACGCTGCGAGCAGCCTTGGATGATCTGGCAGCCCTTGCTCCTGAGTGGCTGGTGCGGCAGATCAGCTCGGACTGGTTTGAGCGCTACAGCCACCGTGTGGAGAACTATCGCTTGCCCAAAGCGGAAAGCCAACGCACGGCCTTGGCACAGCAGATCGGGGCAGATGGCATGCATCTGCTGCACGCTCTGGAGCAAGCCGAGGCGCCTGCTGACCTCTCGGATGTCGCGAGTGTGCAGATGCTGCGGCAGGTCTGGCAGCAGTACTACGACCTGTCTGGTGGGACGGCCAACTGGCGCGCAGGCCCGCTGATCAGCTCCGGCAACGGGATCATTCGCTCTCCCTATGACCCAGAAGCACGAACGGGCAAAAAGCGGGAGATGACGTGGTTCGGGTACAAAGTGCACCTGACCGAAACATGTGCACTGGAGACGACTGAGGATGGCCAGGCACAAGCCATGCCTCAGCTGATTGTAGAGGTGCAGACGACCGTCGCCAATGTACCAGACGTGGACATGACGGCGGTCATTCAAGAGGACCTCGCCCTACATCAGCTCTTGCCTGATGAACAGATCGTGGATACCGGCTACGTCGCTGCAGACCTGTTGGTGAGTAGCCAACAGCACTATGGCATCAGGCTCGTTGGTCCCGTTTTATCAGATAACAGCTGGCAGGCCAAAGCAGACAAGGGCTTCGATCTCCCCCATTTCCAGATCGATTGGCTCACTCAGCAAGCGATCTGCCCGCAAGGTCAAACCAGTGCCCGCTGGAGTCTGGCCGGGGAGCGCATAGAAGTCGTCTTTGCCTCTGAGGTCTGTGCTGGATGCCCTGTTCGTCGCGATTGTACCAAGTCCCTGACAACTGGACGCGTGCTCCATCTCCGTCCACAAGCAGCCCATATCGCCTTGCATGAACGAAGGCAAGAACAACGAACACCGCAGTTTCGGCAGGCGTATGAGACGAGAGCAGGCATCGAGGGGACGCTCTCGCAAGGGGTACGTCGCATGGGCTTGCGACGGGCGCGCTATGATGGCTTGCAGAAGGTCCATTTGCAACAGGTGCTCACGGCTGTCGCGATCAATGTGGTGCGCATCGACGCGGTTCTGACTCAAACGCCACGGGGTAAAACACGCCGCTCTCCCTTTGCTCGCTTGGCCTCTCATGCCGATCTACAAGACGCCGTGGGCGCATGATTTCCATTCAATTCGTGATGTCATTCGCCAACAAAGTCGTGTAAGCTGGGTGGGGCCCTTGCGGTCGCCCTTGGGGTAGGGCTGGGGGTCTTACTACAGCCTCCCACACTGGTGGCTCTCGCTTGCTCATACGGTTTCCTGTGCTGGTTGTTCCCACTCCCTCTGCCCCTGGTTGCGCCGACTTGTACCCACTTGCTCCGACAGCCTCCCACGTCCTGGTTACTCCCATTTATTCCCATGCCCTGGCTCCCTCGCTCCCTTTCCCACTACCTCCCAAATATACTCGGATACTCGGTAATTTTACTTGCCCAATCATCCTCATGTCCAAAACGAATCACAATGTAACCCCGATCTTCCAGGCACGTTGTATACGCGGCGTCACGTTCGCGCCTTTCAGGAAAGTCATGATAGTGCCCATCGACATAAATTGCGACCATAGAGTCTTCATAGTAAAAATCTGGTCGGGTTCCGCAGGATTCGATCAAGCGCTGTGCGTGTGTAGGCAAATGAAGCTGATGCTTCTCCATATAGCGCAGCCACTTGCGTTCCAGCTCAGAATCTGTCCCTCTCATCAGTTGTTCCAGGTGTTCCGATCGCGGTTTTTCGGCTGGACCTGCCACGACGTGCGCTTCTGTCAGATCAAATAAGAAATCACGAATGGCCTGACGGTCGAGCAATCGGTGGTCACGCTGGTTGTAATATGAGAGCAAGCAGTCATAACAAGCTGCTTCACAGTCTTCCTGCGCTCGGGGAGCATGTCTCAGGTCTGTTTCGGTTTCGGGATCAAAATGGCATAGCAGCAACGCTTCTTGCGCCACCTCACGAATAGCCTGGGGTTCGTCGAGCAACCTTCTGAGTACCCCTGCTCCACCCTCGGCTGACTCGTAAAGCAGGATCACGTTTCGCTCATACTCATTAGGCAGCGGTTCGGCGGCAAGTTCGTTATCTTCCAATTGATACTTGACCTGGATAGCGCTCTTGAGGATAGCCTGCAACGATGCCATTACCGTCGCATTTTGTGAGTCCCCTGGCTCGAAGAGCAGGCAATTGCGTCGATCTTCGACATAGGGAATCACACGATCAGTGCGTGGAGACATAGGATCATCCGGGTCGTCAGCAGATTGATCATTTTTTGCCCAGTAACCACGTTCGGTATCGAGAACGAACCCATGCTGCTCCTTGTTCTTGCGCCGCATCCAACCAAGATTGATACGCCAGAGTGTAGCTGCCTGGCCATAGGTGAGTTTCGCCAGTGTTTCTCCTTCTCGCTCTACCATTCCCAGGCGATACACAGGGCGCCCATCCTGTTCAGAAAAGCGTACCGCCGTGCGTATCTCATAGCCCAGGCGCATGCGTTCCTCTTCATCCGAATTGATCTTGTCACGGCGCCTGGTCGCGACATTCTGCAAACGGAACAGGTGGTGCAGCGTCTGTTCAAGAGGAGCACCGCAGTGTTCGCACAGGTCGAGTCCCTCGCCGTCGTTGATCGGATGCAAATAGCCACAGTTCTGGCACTGCTTGGCCCGGCGTGTTGGAATATGTTCATCTTCCCCAACTGGTAAGATGACACGATTGATCAGATAGCGTGAGCCTTCGTGATAAACAATTGCACGCGGGCCAAACTCGGAGATGGCCAGAAATCGCGGACGCGAAAGATATTCATCCCGCTGTTTGGTACGTCGCCCTGGAATATATGCAGATAGCGGCAAGCGCGGGAAGTTGTAGCCGGGCAGAAACCCCTCGCTAGCGAAGTAACGATAGCTGTAGAAATCGGACTGCTCGAGACTTTTGGTTTCGGTCAAGAGTGCGAGCTGAGATTCAGCTTCAGCCCGCAAGCGATCCGCTTGCTTTTTATCCTCAGAGCTACGTGAAGCATCCAGCATAATCAATCCCTGTGCCCTTGCTTGAGCCTGAGCAGCCTTGTAGAGGCCGCGCCAGCGATCACAGGTTCGATCAAAATTAATTACGACCTGGCCAAGCACTTCGTCGAGCCAACCATCGCTATACCAATCTGAGTCATTGAGTTCAACGGGCAAGGTTTCAAGTACACGTATCGCTCGCGCTCGTGCTCGAAGTTTCGCGCCCGGGTCCTCAATACTTTCATATACACTGCCCAGGAGTGTCAGCGTTGGATCATCGCCATTGACCTCCAGAATATCCCTGAGTGACTGTCCCAGGCTGAGTCCTGTTTCTGCCAGCCAGATAGCGTAGACATGCGCGCGCACCAGATCCTCGTTCGCAAGTTCGAGTCGTGGTGGTGTCACGGCTCCCGATACCATATTCTCCGGACGTTTAAAGAAATACTGGTCATGTGGACTGCCCGTGGAACAATAGGAGAAGACTAACGCTGGCTGCCCACTGCGGCCCGCTCGACCACTGCGCTGGGCATAGTTAGCTGGCGTCGGGGGAATATTACGCATATTGACGACATTGAGTTCTGATATATCGATGCCAAGTTCCATCGTAGGCGAACAATACAGGATTGGCAGTTTTCCATGACGGAAGTCTTCTTCGCGTTGCACGCGCAAATCATATGGCACCTGGGCAGTATGTTCGCGCGCTTCAATGTCATGCAGATTAGCGGCTGTAGCGCGATAGAAATCGACAAAAAAGGCGTTCGTGTGCTGTCCCTCACTTGACTCTCTGGGAACGCGGATAGGATCATGAAATGCCTGCGAGCCATCGCCAGTAATCCAGACCATCGCTGATGCGGGTAACTGGTAACCACCTTTGTCACCTTCATTGCGAGGTTCAATCACCTGCTCTACTAGCCCGGCCTGGCGCAATCCCTCTAATATTTGCTCGATAATCGTATCTGTATCATCCAGGCGCAATTTCTCACCAAAGTCTTCAAAGGTTGTTCTTCGCCTGAGGTATTGTCCGAAGCCACCCCGTGAGGAAAGATAGACATAGCTGCGATCAGCATCACCACCGCGACTTCTGGGAAAAAGAATAGTGGCATATTCTTTGGATTCGTTTTCGTCAAGCGCCCAGGGAGCGACGAGACGCTGGCTGCTCTGCTGCTGTATGCGCTCTTGGTAGTCTTGATCCAGATAGTCTACCTTAATTGCTAACTCGCGGCGCATGTAGTCAAGCAATACTCTACCGACTTTTGCTCTTGTCCCCGGCGTGGCAGAACTCAACGCTGCATGGCAATTGCTCCAGACCTCTTTATCGCCACACACCTCTTCTAGTGAAAGATACTTGATTGTAAGTAACCCGCATTGCTCCAGGTTGGGAGAAGTAATACGCCAGCCGCGTTTGAGGTCGCGATACAGGCGATAGCCAAGTACGTTGCGTAAAGCGCGCTGTGTTTCGGTGAGCGCCTGGTATTTTACACTGGGATCACTTGCATATAAATGAAGTGGAAGATTCAGTGCATTGAATACCTTCTGCGTCAATTCCTCGTGAGAGATGCCTTCCACTCCTGCCTCCTGTACGGCTCGATAGACTGCTGAACGGAGCACGCCAACTTCGATGAAATCGTTGAAATGGCCAGCCTGGAGTGAGGCATCTTGCCGGTTATCAGTGAAGCTTAACATCTTGGGAGGGATAGGTTGTTGCGGTGCATCGCGTAAACGCCGGATAGCTGAGAGGCTAAAATAGTAGTCGCAGTGCTGCGACCCTCCGAACTGAGTGAAGAGAGTTTGGCAAAGTCACCAATCTGGCGCGATCCATAGGAAATTCCACAATGCAGACAGAAACGGAATGGCGCTGGTACGAAATGACAGTCAAACAGGTTTTCGTCCGACCCAAAACTCTCGACTGATGTTCCGTCAGCACGTACGTTCAGGGAGTATGGCAGGTCATTTCGTCGATTGCGCCGCACACGGATTCCATTGCGATACTCTTCGAGCCACTCGTCCGGCAGCCGCTCCCTGAGCGAGTCTTCATCTATAGGCCATGGGTTTTCCTCGCTGTGATAGAGGAAACCTGCTTTACCTCCTTCATCATGCTGATCATTCAATTCGCGCGGTATAAATTTCCCATCTTTCAAGCGCACGCAATAATACTCTTGACCGCACTCGCGACAAAATACCAGCGGCAAGAGCACTCGATTGCGATCACCTGGTACGTATTGCTGCCCTTGCAGCGTCAGGAAGCGCTCTTGTTCTTGCTCGAGGGAGGCATAAATCGTATCTCCTTTGCTAATAAACTGGTGTAATCGGAAAGCGAAAGGTGGAGTACCTGTTTCTGGATGTGGTTCGCAGGTATATCCGGCAAGCAACGTTTGCTGGATGGCCTCGATACATTGTTCAACAGGTTGGCCAGTGAGATTACTCAGTTGCTTTGCAGCACCCCTCTCACCTGAGATACTCTTTGGTGTGTTACGCACCAGGCTGCCCTCTCGCATAGTGATCCCAAAGGTCTCTTCAACCCAGGCTGATAAAGGATCCTGGATGAAACTCCGGTACTCACGCGGAAGTGTGCGTCCTCCCTCCTTGATGCGTTCGCTCAGTTGCTCAAGAAATTGCTCATTCTGCTCGACGTTATCTGTCGTGCGTACCAGTGTTTCCTCGATGATGTGCTCAGGCTTTACCTGCGTTCCGAACATTTGTGTAGCCATCTTTGCAACTGCACTCCTGCGTTCGTCATAGGTACCCGCACCTGCAAGCGTTGCCGAGGTGCCGACACATTGCAACTCACCTGCAACGAGTCGATCTCTTACGCGTCGTACCAGTAACGCAACGTCGGCTCCCTGGCGGCCACGGTACGTATGTAATTCATCCAGCACCAGAAATTGCAACATTTTAGAGGCAAGCATGCGACGCTCAGTAGCACGCGTAAGAATCAGTTCGAGCATGACATAGTTGGTGAGTAGGATGTCGGGTGGATTTGCAATAATGCGCTGGCGATCTTCATCGGATTCCTGTCCGGTATACCGCTCGAAAGTCACTGGGCCTCTATTGTTGGGATAGCCAACGCGCAGGAATTTTTCCAGTTCCTTCATCTGGCTATTCGCCAGCGCATTCATAGGGTAGACAACGATGGCCTGTATACCCCGTCCAGTGCCGTTGCGCAACACATAATCGACAATTGGTATGATGTACGCCAGGCTTTTACCGGAACCAGTGCCAGTGGTGAGGATGTAACTTGCGCCGCTGCTTGCAATGTTGATGGCATCTGATTGGTGTTTGTGCAATCGTAACGGGCGTCCCCTATCATCATACTCAGATTTATCTTTGCGAAAAATTCTTGCACATTCACGATGTAACACGCCTTGAGCAACCAGTTCATCGATAGACTCGCCCCGAGCAAATAAAGGATTCAGTTGGATAAGCGGTTCAGGCCAGAGAACGCCATCTTCTAGTTTCTGTTGTACGAAGTCATCGATCTGTGGGTCGCGAATTTGAATAAAGCTCTTAATATAAGAAGCATAATCACCGATGAGTAAGTTGCGGAAATCAAAAATATTCATGCGGTTCCCCCTGGCGGAACGTCATCTTCCACATACTATCAGGTCAAAAATATATGAGGTTTGTGCGCAAGTATTCTATAGGTTTATGAACTCGTTTGTCAATGGAAATGTTGATCTCTCAGTAAAATCAAGGTCAGTATTAGTAAGCTGATGAGTTGTTATATCTGATGAGATTAGCTGTAGAGACTGTTCCACTTGTATCGGAAAGGTCTCAAGGGTCGTCGTTGACCAGGCAGGGATAGGGGATGGCATGAACCAGTTTCGAGCAGGCTTGGTTGCATGATATCCATACCACATGGAGAGAAATTGTATATTGGCTAATAATCGATTGAGGGGAGACGGGAAGTATGGGACAAAAGGATGCGGTGCTAGATCAGCTCGATAGCGAGCCGCGAGCAAACGATTACCACGACCATAGCGTACAAAACGACGAACAAACGGGTGTAGATGTGGTTCAAAGGTATGAAGTGTTCGTGCAGCAGGTGCAAAAGCAAGTGGACCAATCGACCAGAGTCTGATCCCCAGATCAATATCTTCCCCTCCAGCTAAGGGAAACCGCTCGTCCAATCCACCGATCCGTGCTAGAGCTTCCTTCCAGACTAGAGCATTTGCAGTTATCAGATAGTTTGGTCGTTCCTCGCCATTGTCCCATAGAGGTGGTGGATTCAAGATGCTCTGGGCGTCATAGTATTGAGAAATTGGATCACTCCCCTCTGCCTTCACATTTCCAGCATATGCAATTGCACCATTCATGGCTTGACGATATCCTTCTATGATTCCTGGTGTCGGGATGCAATCACTGTCCATGAACAAAATCCATTGGGTTTTAGCTTGCCGTGCTCCAAGGTTGCGTGCGGCAGCCGCGCCTGGTCGGGCACAGAAAAGAACTCGGACTGGTAAGTAAGAGGCTAGGTAAGCGGGAACTTCCACAGGAGTGTCTGAGAGATTATCTACTATCAAAATCTCCGCGGGGCAGTGATTCGGGACAAACACTCTCGAACAAGCATCGAGCAGGCGTGTCACGCCTATCTGATTATTTTTCACTGGCACGACTATTGTAAGGTCAGAGAGTGCTATTTTGCCAGGAGCCACCATATTCCCATGATGAGTTGGATTAATGCCAAACGCTGTAAGTAATGTCAACGTTCTATTCCTTTCTCTTGACCTTAAACGTAGGGCAATGTGAATGAAAAATTCAAGGGATTGTTTTGATATGAAACAGTCACATTAATTTGCAGATGGTAGATACAGCCTATTGATCCAGAGCCATGTCCTTTTCCAGGCCAGTCTCGCTCTTTCGCGTTCCCAAGCAACCCCACCTTAATCCAGTCTTGAAAGGTCGTCTCAGAGATGGCAAACCCATTTGCCCGTGCGCATGTGAGCATCTCTTCTTTTGTATACATGGGCTTTTGCCTGTAACCAGTATTCATATGCTTTAGCCTTGTGATTTTGGATAATACATCAATCAAGTTACCTCTAGCATAAGCGAAAATTACACTATGCACCAGTTAAAAAATGACAAATATGGTACCTACTCTAAATAAAAACGGAAAAATGTCTGATCACTCGGACTTTACAAGGTCCATTCACAATTTGACGCCTAAAACCCCATAACAGTATACTTAAGATAGAAAGTCATCAACCTTAGCCCTGAACCGCATAACCAGCGAGGTGCCCACGTATGCCTTTCGTCCGAAAAACCGACTCGCAAGGCTCCCAGCCGCAAACCGACACTCGCAAACTCTTTATTGGACGAACAGACGAGCTTCACTTCTTCGTGCAAAACATCCTCAAGCCCGAAGAACCCACACATAACATCATCTCGATTTGGGGACAAGGAGGAGTGGGTAAATCAACCTGGCTTTCTAGATTTATTGATGAAGCCCACTCAGTCAACTTTCAAGACTACTTGCTGACAGCACTTGTTGATGAGCGACAAACAACCTCTATGAGTATCATGGAGAAATTTGCTAGCCAACTACATATGGATGGTGAATTTGGGAAAGCACTTAAACGCTATAAAGAGGCTTTACGAACACAGCAAACTGATCGAGAAATGCTGCAAGATACATTTATACAAAGGATGCCAACTTTTGCTGGCGCTGCTGTTGAAGGTGTTCCTTTCGTTGGCCCGCTCTTAGGAGAAGGGGTCAAAGCAACTGCTGAACACCTCATGGATAGGCGAAACAACATCCAGAGACATAAAGATACGGTGCTATTGGAAGACCTGGTTAGTGAGGGTGAGTCTGACAATGGGGTAAGGTTTAATCAGAGGTTCTAATCGTAGTTGAGGTTGATACAGATAAGAACATTTTCTGTGGCTAACAATCCTGCTTTATTTGATAGAATATGCCAGAACTTATTTCAAAGTTTCATCAATTTCTTAACGCAAAGTACCTGATAAAAATAAAATAAAAATTACTGCGGTAATTCCCGCAAGAACTAGAATAGTTCGAGCAAAAAGCGAAGTTGCTTCTTTTTTCTTTCCAACTAAGTAAAGCTGGACTGGTTGATAAAGAAAAAAATACCCCATTAAAGCAGCAATAACTGGAATTTACCCGTTTTTATTATTCGATGTCACAGGCATTTCCCCCCCCATTCAATACACCTTAGACCTGACTCTGAAGAATCAACCAGGACATATGAGGAATTTTCCAAAGAGGCAGTATGAGTAAAATTAGAATTTATATTGGTAAGGATAAGAGGCAAAGTATTCACAAGTATACTTCCATGACTCACAAATATAATATCCCCCGTGTCCTCTCTATGTTTTGAAAGAACTTCTTCCATAAACGGAATAAACCTATCCCGAACATCACGTAAACTTTCCCCTCCTTTAAGACGATAATCAATATCACCTCTTATCCAAGCCTCTTCCTGGTCTGAGTGCATTTTCCATGCTTCTGCATCACTTCGTCCTTCTATTTCACCGCAATCTGGTTCACGTAAGGCATCACTGATCTCAACTTCCAATCCAAATCCGTCTGCGATTATTTCAGCTGTTTCTCTGGCACGCATAAGAGGACTTGAGTATATTGAAGTAATTTTCCGGCCATTAATCCTGGCTAGTAATTCTTGGGCTTGCTGTCTGCCTATTTCAGTAAGCGGAGCATTATCGGAGACGCGGTTGGAGATAGTTTTTGTTTTATTTACAATACTTTCTCCATGTCTTACAAATAAAATTTCGTTGCTCATGAGGCAAATTATATCACTCCGGTTGGACGTGGGATACTAGCCAGGTCTGGATTTACACAGTTTTTGATTCTCCCCAATGTTAGTAAACTATTATTTACCCCAGAATTCAGTATGGTGGCCCACTCTGTCAGACTCTCCCTCACTTTACGTGAATTGAAAGGAGCTAAAAGGAGAGTGCTGATGATGGTCTACTGCTGAAGCCCATTGAAGCGAACTGGTTAACAACGAATGCTAGAGCTTTCACGCAGAGTGAGGGAGAGTCCAAAAATCTGGTGCATTTTGCATCCTATCTGCACCATATTTTCGATAAAAAATAAAATAATCCATAAATAGCAGAACAGTAAAACTGTTGAGGCAGGTGTATGGATGCTGGATGGTGGGGGCGCTTCTCCTTGCGACGTGCCTGAGCGCGTAGCGCTAGACACTTCCTTGCATCTCTGCTGAGTGCGCAGCAGTTGCCTCGGTAGCGTCGTTGGCAAGGCGGGTAGGTCCGATTCTCCTTTCGATGTCTATGCAAACGGTAGTCGGCTGATATCCCTCCTCGTTTCAACAAACATTCTATATCAATCTAAAAACTACTCGCTACACGGCGAAATGTGGGATAATACAGTCGAACACCAGATTTATAAACCGCACGACTGTGAATACGAACCAACGAGGTGCCCGCCCATGCCCTTCGTCAGAAAAACCAACCCGGAAGGCTCACAGGCTCCAACCGACACCCGCAAGCTCTTTGTTGGCCGTGCAGGTGAGCTACTCTTCTTCGTGCAGAACATCCTCAAGCCTGAAGAACCCACGCATAACATCATCTCAATCTGGGGACAGGGAGGTGTAGGCAAATCAACTTTGCTGACCCGCTTTATCGATGAAGCCCACTTAGCCGAATTTAAAGACTATTGCCTGACAGCCACAGTTGACGAAATACAAACGACACCCGCCAGTATTATGGAAAAGTTTGCGGCTCAACTGCATATGCAGGGAGCCTTTGAGAAAGCGCTGAAACATTATAAAAAAGTGTTACGCACACAGCAAACTGAGCAAGAAACGCTACAAGATACGCTTGTACAGAAGATGCCAGTTTTTGCAGGTGCGACTGTAGAAGGCGTTCCTTTCGTAGGCCCGCTTTTAGGCGAAGGCGTCAAAGCAACTGCTGAACATCTCATGGATAGGCGCAATAACGTTAAAAAACGCAAGGAAGCAGAAATATTGGAAGACCCGGTGAATATGTTGACCCGGGCTTTTGTGGACGAACTCAATCAGATAGTTGCTACACGAGTTATGCTCGCTTCAGGTAAAATCAAGCATCGGCGAGTGGTGTTGTTCTTCGATACCTTTGAGCAATTAGCTGCTGAGGTTGTTCCCTGGCTACTGAACTATTTTCTACCAGCCGATATCAACGCGAGTATCGTTTTGATGATAGCCGGGCGAGATCCCATCGAGCGCTCTCATCCTGAAGACACCAAACGCTGGCTGCCATACATAGATAATGAGACTATCTATTGGATTCCTTTGAATAGTTTCACCGAAGATGAGACGCGCACCTATCTGACCAAACGCAATATTACCGATCCTGAACACATCAGCACCATATGGCAGCTTTCCCAGGGCTTACCACTGTATCTGAGTCTTTTGACGTCTAATCCACGCGGGAAAGTCGATCCAACGGCGGATGTCGTAGCTAACTTCCTGCGATGGATACCTGAGCAGGATTATATCAAACGGCAGTTGGCTCTTGATACAGCACTCTTTTCCCACCCTTTTAACCAGGATGATCTGGCGGCTTTTCCATATCTGCCCAAAAATGAACTACCTTCACTTTACAGTTGGTTAATTGCTCAACCTTTTGTGCGCTCACAAGATGGTCGCTATACCTATCATGAATTGGCGCAAGAGCTATTTGGCCGCCATCTCTACCAGCGTTCGAAGAAAGAATACTATGCTACTCGGGAAAGCATCGCACACTATTATCAGCGATTACTTGAGGAATTCCAGGAAGAAATGCGTGAAGAAGTCTACCACTTCATCGAGTGGTTGGAACTGGTACTGGCGCTAAGTGAACAGTTGTTCATCCTACCGGGAGAGGCCAGTGATCTTAAGGCTATAGAGCTGATTTTGAAAACGTTCCAAAACACCAATGCCGAACAAAATGGAGAAATAGCAAATTTTATACAAGAGCTTTCCGAGAAACAATCCAGTATTCAATTAAGTACCGGCGCGCAGCAAGCAATCAAACTTCTACTACAATATATCGAGGCAGGCCCAAGAAGCCAGGAGCGCTTGAATGCAGCGAGCGCGTTACTGAAGAGAGTAGAGCAATCACCAACATTTTCACCAGAGGTGCGAGCACAAATGTATACTGATCGAGGCTGGGTCTACCTGCATCTCAAAGAAAATGAGCAAGCCATTAGTGACTTTAATAGTGCCCTTGCTCTAAACCCGGTCTATGCCCGGGCTTATGCTAGAAGAGGTCTGGCCTATCGTTGGCTCAGAGACTATCAGCGAGCCATGTCCGACTTTGCTCGCGCGATCGAACTAAATCCTCAGGATACCTGGGCATATGAACGACGAGGTAGGACATATAGAAAGCTCGGAAACTATTGGCGTGCCCTTGAAGATTTTGATCGGATAGTTGAACTGGATCCTAACTATGTCTGGGCATATTTACATAGAGGTATCACCTACAGATTGCTCAAAAACTATGAACAAGCCCTTGTTGAGTTTGACCATGCTCTTGAAATCAAGCCTCATTATGCCTCTATTTTAGCCGAAAGAGGTCTCACCTGCTTATGGATGCAGGATATCAGACAGGCAATGAGCGACTATTCTCATAGTAGGGAATTAGAGGTTTATTATCTTCAGAATCATAATAATTGGATGGCGATATGGTCAGGAATGTGCTACCAAAGACCAGGCCTTGAAGTGATAGGGCGATTAGAAGCGATTGCAGCTACTGATCCTGAGAATCCGGTTGCCTTTGTTTGTCGCGGAGTAGCAATGTGGTTACGAAGAAACTATGAGGAAGCTCTGCCAGTGTTGGAGCAGCCTATTCAAATGACGCCAGAGGATTGGGATGCATATTTCTGGAAAGGGATGACCTGTGCATCTATGGGACGAGATGAAGAGGCGATTGCAGCAATAGAACGATCACTCACATTGGATATGCCGCCAATCCTGCTCTCCCCTCTACGCTGGTTTGAGCGCGATAGACCGGAATTTTATCAGAAGAACGTTGTGCCTTTGTTGAATCGCTATGATTTAGTTTGATGAGTGGCTCATGCCAGAATTTATTCCGGGACTACAACTGAGTGAGCTTTACTATCAAGAAGCAGTCAAGCCAATTCTAGAGGCTGTATTTCCCCAACTGGTTTATTCTGCTGCTCTGATTGGTCCTGGCTCGGAAGTGCTTGGGTATGATACCCCGCAATCAATGGATCATAATTGGGGGCCAAAGGTGCTGCTCTTTGTCAAAGCAGAGGACCACGAGCGTTATCAACAGGCAATTAGAGAAGTATTGAGCGAGCAACTTCCCTATGAGATACGCGGGATCTCAACGAACTTTGGTACTCCTGATACCAATGGAGTTCAGTCACTTGAAAAAATTGACGCAGGCTCTGTGAACCATCTTGTCTCTGTTCACACTATACAGGCGTACTTTGAACAAGCCTTAGGCGTTAACCCCTATCAGAATATTCAAACGCTCGCATGGCTTACGTTTCCCGAACAAAAGCTGTTAGAAGTAACCGCGGGTAAAGTCTTCTATGATGGGTTAAATGAACTCGTCCTTGTTCGGCAAAAATTTTCCTACTACCCTCATGACATTTGGTTGTACTTACTTGCTTCGCAATGGGGACGAATAGCCCAGGAAGAAGCCTTTATGGGTAGGTGCGGGGATGTAGGAGATGAGCTGGGTTCACAACTGGTTGCAGCGCGTCTAGTCAGAGAACTGATGCGGCTCAGCTTTTTTATAGAAAAACACTATGCTCCCTACACAAAATGGTTTGGAACCGCCTTTTCGCGCCTCAGATCAGCTTCAGATCTTGCGCCACTATTTCGGGAAGTGTTGCTGGCGCACAATTGGAAGGAGCGAGAAGCATACCTCTCCAAATCCTATGAGAAAGTAGCTCACCTCCACAATCAATTAGGAATAACAGAACCATTAGCCTCTCACGTCTCTCATTACTATGAGAGACCCTATCTCGTTATTCACGGAGAGCGTTATGTTGATGCCATACTGGCCCAGATACAGGACCCAATAATAAAGCATATTCCTAATGCTATTGGAAGCATCAATCAGGTTGTAGACAGCACTGATGTTCTCACAAACCCTTCACTCACCAAAAAATGGCAAGCCTTCTTTCTTGAAGAGTGAGCAATTCTCTGACTCCAGTTCTGGCTAAGTCATGCGGGACTCATGAATGAATAAGTTGAAATCAATGACCCTGTGATGAATTGGGCTTTCAAGTACTACCGTTCCAACTGCTCCATTTCTGGATACTGCATTTGCCTCTGCTCACTTTGTGGATATGCATAACTCTGATCACCTTCATGATAGGTTTCTGAGGGCTGTTGTTGTGGTTGATAGCCTTGTTCATATTCTTCATAGGCATCCCGTGGCTGTGGTGTGTACTGTGTCATAGGTGCCCTTTGCCTTTTCAACCAGTTAGCAACTAACCAGGCACATGCGCCAATGATGAGAAGACATATTAGCGTTATAAGTACTATCCAGAAGAACATATTAGTTCCCATACCAGACATCATATTGTTTATCAAGTTCTTTTTCCTCCATGTCTCTTAAGGTATATTCTAACGTAGGGACGGGGTGCGGATGATGGGTGGTGGGGGCGCTTGCGCCGTCCTGCTGCCCTACTAGCGTCGTTGCAGAGATGCTTTCTTCGCTAGCGTCGTTGGCAAGGCGGGTATGCGCTTGCGCCGTCCTGACCAACCGACCAACACATGTCTGCCTGGAAGATTGCTATTGCAGCGCACTGTTGGATTCACACACCCATTTCCCTTCACCATCCCTCCAAAAGCCGCCCCAAAATTACCGCGCATTTTGAGCGCTATTTGAGCGGTATTTTCAATAAACAATAAAACCCTTCACAAAAAATTGAACGATAGGGGTGCTTGCGCTGTCCTGTTGCCTTTTCCCTTAGCCGCTATCAACGCCCGCAGGTTCAGTGTCTCAAACGTTGGTCTTGCGGGACTCTCTCCACCGCTCTTATCACTACACAGTAAGTGGATGGGCCACGACCTTCTCGATCAGTTTAGTAGCCCAGGTGGCTGCTCGCTCTATCTCTCCAGCAAGCAAAGGACCTTCCTTCTTCATAGCCTTCACATAGAAGCTCTCCGGCTGGATCACCAACTCGACTCCCATCATGCGAAGTTGTTTGGCCATAGCAGGCGCAGCGGAAAGCATCCAAAAGCCTCCACGGAAACGAGTATCAAAGCAAGCAATGGAAAGGCCGTTCAGCAATTCACGTGGGATGTGTGCAATAAAGGATTGCATGGCCGGGGTTTGTCTCATTCCCTGTGTTGGGCATCCCAGAATAAGCATATCCATACCCTGGAGTTCTTCAAGGTATACTTGATCAACACGGACAACTCGCGCCCGTCCGAACTCTTTCATAGTGGAGGTGATGCACTGCGCTATGCGCTCTGTATTTCCGTATTGTGAGTCATAGACAATCAAAGCATTCATCTTTAAGGACCTCCTTTCATCATGTGAGAACCATGTTTGTACCTTTTAAATTCTCTCTATCTACACTCATCATAGGGTATAGATATCGCACTTCTATCACAGACTTAAGCGCAAGAGGCACAAATCGATCACACTTCTACTTTCCGGCCCAGTCTGAAGAGTTTCCAGCCGACCGCGATCAACCAGATCACTTCGAGTATGAAGTAGACTATGTAGCCGATGCCTATAACGGGCCTGAAAGTCTCACTGAAGATGGCTATGGTTCCAGTTATTACGCCCAGGTACGCGATACCTCTATGGAAGACTCCTCTCAGCATTACAAGAGAAATGATCAGAATACCGATCGAGAACAAGATACCGCTGGCGGACACCGAGTTAGCCATGGCCATAAGACTCTCAGCGGCAGCTGCGTAAGCAGCTTTTTGTATAGCAGTGGTTGCTTCCATGTATTGACTGCTCAGCAGCACCAGGGCACCATTGAGCGATTGAGGGCTGCTGCTATACGCCAGACCGATAATCTGGGAGGCAATAGCGATCAATGCGCCGATTGCAGCAAGGCTCTTGTTCAAATGTTTGAGCGCCATGTAGAGAGCCAGGAAAACGATCATGGCCAGCACGCTTGGCGCCAGGAACAGTACCAGTTCAGTGATATAGACGACCTTGTTTGAGGCGATATATTGAAGAATGGCAGCTCCATCCGAAGTCGGGGGCTGCTTCGTGGTGAAGATAAGCACTATTGGTACGATTAACAGAACGATATACAGAAATGCCGAGATGCCCCCGGCTCGATAAAGCCCTCTCCATGATGGGTCTGGATTACTAACAGCCTCCCTCGATGTTCTTTTTACACTCGTAGTTTCCATTCTAACTTCCTCCTTTGATAAGGATGTATATATGGGCATGAACTATGCGTATTTGTACCTCCGATGTGGGTGCTTGGAATAGGTTTGAGGTACCCTACATCCCTTTAAGAGACCATACTCTGTACACATCACATCTATCTCACGTTGACTGGATGTGGTATCTCGCTTCTGTCACAATCCATACCTTGCATGTCGATCATACGCACGAACTCCATTAGACGAAATCCTTGTCATGACAACCCAGTACGGATACAATTCAAGGAAGCAACAATAAGTATTATTATCTTCAGTGCTGGCGCCGTCGGCACAGCGTATGCCTGACAGTTTTCTCAAGCCTAAATGTTGTGTTCATCCGATGAAGGATAGGTACAAAATGAAGAGCAGCCAAAATGAAAATGACCATCACCCTTTTGTTGTAGCACTGGATGATGCATCTGCCCAACTTTCGCTCGTAGGAGGAAAAGGTGCATCGCTCGCACGCATGGCGGCTGCTGGTCTGCCTGTGCCTGCTGGTTTTCACATCACCACAGAGGCCTATCGCCGCTTCGTCGCAGCGAATGCGTTGCAGAAGCCGATCCTGGCTGCCGTGTCGACAACCAAAGTTGATGATCCTGCCACGCTTGAAGAGGCAGCGCGACAGATCGGAGAGCTTTTCGAGCAGAGCGCGATGCCCGATGAGATTGCAGAGGCGATTTGTCAAGCATATGCTGCACTTGGTAGGGGTGACTTGCCTGTCGCGGTGCGTTCCTCTGCCACGGCTGAAGACCTGCCTGAGCTGTCGTTTGCCGGACAGCAGGAGACCTATCTCAACATGCATGGCGAAGCGATGGTCCTCGATGCCGTCAAACGCTGTTGGGCTTCGCTCTGGACTGCACGGGCGATTGGCTACCGCGCAATCCATCACATCGCACAAGAGGAGGTGAGCCTTGCAGTGGTGGTCCAGGAACTGGTGCCCGCAGAGGCATCTGGCATCCTCTTCACCGCGAATCCGTTGACCGGGGCACGCGACCAGGTAATGATCAACGCTGCCTGGGGGCTGGGTGAGGCGATTGTCGGCGGGCAGGTCACGCCCGATACTGTCGTTGTTGACAAAGCAAGCGGGACCATCACTCAGCAGGAGATCAGCGAGAAGGATATGATGACCGTCCCTACTCAGAGCGGCACGCGCGAGGAAGAGGTGCCAGCCGATCGACGCACCCAGGCGGTGCTCAGTCTCGCTCAGACTGCTGAACTTGCCCGTATCGGTGTGCAGATCGAGGACCTCTATGGCCAGCCAATGGATATCGAGTGGGCGCTCCACAATGGCCATGTCTCTGTCGTACAGGCACGCCCGATCACCGCCTTGCCCGCAGCTTCCGCAGGGTCCCAGTTGACACGAGCTGCTGAGTGGCACCTTCCCAACCCCAAAGGGCACTACATGCGTGCAGGTGCGTTGGAACTGCTGCCAGATCCGCTTTCACCTCTGTTCGCCACGCTCGGACTCCCTGCATGGAGCCAGGCCATGGAGTCATTCATGAAGAGCGTGAGACTGTCAGGTTTTCCTGATGAGCTTTTTATCACGATCAACGGATATGGCTACTATAACCTCACCCTCACGCCTGCGCAGACGCTACAGATGCTGCTCACCCTCCCACATCCCTTTGTCGCCCTCCCGCGCCTGTTGCGCACCACGCAGGTACGCTGGCAGAAAGCACGTGCCAAGTACGCAGCAGTTGTCAACTACTGGCACACACGGGACCTGGCGACCACATCAGCCACAAACCTGTTAGGTGGGGCACGCGCCATCGCTGAAGAAGCGGGTGAGTATTATCTCTCCGCTCAGAGTGGCATCCTGCCGGCAGCGTATATGAGCGAAGCGCTCTTTACCCTGGTGTACAACAGGCTCCTCAAGAGGCGCCATGCGCCCTCTGCTCTTACGTTCATGTTGGGTTTTGACAGTGCACCGATACAGGCCGAGAAATCGCTGTATGACATAGCACAATGGGTACGCGAACAGCCGGAACTAGCCGCTCGGCTTTCGAACATATCAAGCGCCGAGTTTACCGCTGCATTTCAGGCAGAACAGATGGCCGGTATAGACGAAGAGACATGGTCAGGGTTCCAACAACGTTTTGCAACTCATCTGGAAAGATTTGGGGGTGCGATTTACGATCTCGACTTCGCCAAGGCAGTACCCGCTGATGATCCTGCGTCATTGCTGGAAACCCTCAAGTTCTTCCTGAGTGACGATGCGCCCAATCCCTATGCCCGCCAGGAAAAGGCTGCGGCTGCCCGCGAGCAAGCAACGCAGTCGATGTTGGCCCAACTGCACGGCCCTCGCCTGACGCTGTTTCGGCGGTTGGTGGGATGGGCTCAAAGTTTCGCCCCGCTACGCGAGGATGCGCTGGCGGATGCCGGCCTGGGCTGGCCAGTACTGCGCCGCATGCTACGCGAGATTGGACAGCGCCTGGCCACAGCTCACAGCATCACCACAGCAGACGATATCTTCTGGCTGACGTTAGACGAGGTGCAGACAGCTGCACATGCACTTGACGATGCACAGAATGCGGAGCCAGTCGGGGATTATCACACAGCCATAGCTGAGCGGCGAGCAGCCTGGGAACGCGAACGCAAGGTTACGCCGCCACCTGCCTTGCCGCTCAAAAGCGGTTTCCGCTTCCTGGGCATTGACTTCAGTGTTTTTTCCCCGGCGCGTATTGACCAGCCCACAGGGAATGTACTGAAAGGAATTGCGGCCAGCCCTGGGCGTGTCACCGGATCGGCGAGAGTCATTCACGGACCTGAGGAGTTCGAACACATGCGACCAGGCGATATTCTCGTGGCAAGGATCACAACGCCCGCCTGGACACCACTCTTTGCCCTTGCCTCTGGAGTCGTCACCGATGTAGGCGGTCCGCTCAGCCACAGTTCCATCGTGGCTCGCGAGTATCACATCCCCGCAGTCCTGGGCACAGGTGTAGCAACTGAGCGCATTCGCAGTGGACAACGTATCGTGGTCGATGGAGACGCGGGGCTGGTCGAGACTGCGGATTCGAGGGCGTAAAAAGAACGGTAGGTCATGGGGGCAAACTGACCGATGAACTGACGAAGACTGACGGCAAACGCTTAGTCTCTGCTGCAGAAAAGCAGGTGGAAGCTGCGAAGATGCGGAAAGAGTATATCTGAGATTGCTCCCACCATCAGGAATCATCATACTACTCCCAACCCCAAAATCCCTATATTTCCAGGTGTGACGGCACTGTGAGCTAAATCCCTGCCGGGGTGATACATCCGTGATGCTGCTATGGTATTCCTTCTATGGGAAGAGGTATTTACCGAATAAACTAATCAACTCGAGAGAGGAGGACGCCATGATACCACAAAGAGAAATGAATGAATCAACACACGAGCAAACAGGTTCGATGTATGGCGGATATGAAGGAGTACAGGAATATGCTCCTCAACACGATGTGACGCCTTACGAACAAATGCTGAGAGAGGAACCTGAAGGGAAAGTCTATCCACCACAACGCGGAAGCATGAATATGTTCTATCAATTCGTAATTGTATTCGTATTGTCGATGGTAGCGCTATTCGCCTTTGCAGTTCTATGCCTGGTTTGGGTCGGAGGCACAGGAGGCTGGATTGGCTTCATCGCCGCAAGTTTTGCCATCCTCTGCATCGCTTCAACTTTTATTGGCATGAATACTGTAAAGAAGGAGGGTGGGAATAGTCCACATCCATAAGTTGAGAGTTGGTCTGCTTAGTTTTTGAGAAAATACTAGCAAGCACGACTCCTTACATCTACAAGCGAAAGGCTCTGATATTCAAAGGGCCTTTCGCTTTGGCTGAAGTGATAGAATCAACTTCTTGCTAGAGGTAGGTCGTCAATCTCCTCACTGCGGATTTGTAGGCGGCGTCCCAGGATAAGTGGGAGGCATCCATACATTGCTAGGAGGCATGCTCACCTGAACTTGTGGCTGCTGCCTGTGGACTTGATAGTCAATCGATCTAAGTACATCGTGCAAGGCGTTATATTGCGTGAGCGCTCCAATTGCGGCTGTGATAAGGAGAGGATGGATTACCAGACCGACTGCTCCAACGGCGATCTGATCTACCCAGTCCTGCGCTCCCACTCTTACAAATGTACCGTTCTGAACACGTTGCATTGAGACCGCAAGAGCCTTATTAAAGCCGGTAATTGTCCTCAAGGTGCTTTCATGCCTTAATTGAACGGTGACGTTGTTTACATCTCCAAATTGTTGTGCTTCAAATCCTTTTGCCTGGTACTCAAGCACCAGAGCCTGTGCAATTGCCTGAAGATCGAGGTCTTGTGTCTGATAGAAAAGGGCTTCCATATCACTACTTCCTTTCTGCCCATAGTATGTTTATCTTCCAAAGCCTGTCTTACTTCACCCGTCAAAAAGTGCCCCATACACTATACGTATCTGACTGCAAATAGGTAGCTATGTTTTTAACTGTCAAACAGCAATCTACTCAATCCGTAATGAGCCGTGCAGAATACTCTCGTGCATTACAGTTAACTCGCCAGCAGGCACATACTCCACCTGCTACCTAACAACTTCCTCTTTAGCTCACTTTTTGACGAGCATCCAAAAAAAGTTGCCACTGCTTGAGATCTCGGAGTATAAATATCTGGTGCACAACAAATGGGTCGTTGGCAAACAGGGTTGAGACCTCATTGATCTCCTCCGCTTCAACAATCACAAGTGACCCTGTTCCATCGCTAAAAGGACCACCCATAATCACTGTACCATTTTCAAAGAGTCGGTCCATAAATTCAGCATGTTCATCCCAATATGCTTGTTCGCGTACTGTCTTACCCTCTGCCCAGGCTGCGCCGTGAGCCCAAATGATCACGAAGGTGTTTTTCATACGCTTCCTCCTTTAAATCAATTTCTCTGCTTGAAAACTTCCTTTTCCAGGTAAAATGTAAAGGCACAATTATGCGGGGGAGCGAAATAATCCAGACACCCGTAGGTGCCGATGTATCGTGCACACCGCCGATTTATCGGCCTTCCGTGGCCCTACGCAATATCCCGCGTAGTTTGGTAAAAACGATCATTGTTCCCGCCTATCAATACAACAAGTATACTTTCAAATGCGGACAGAGTAGGCCTGATTGTGAAAAGAAAATTCTCCTTGACGCACCTGTAAAGGAAAAAGCTGCCGATACGGATAGAGCAGTCATTCGTAACGCTTTCTGTAACGCTTATGAGACGATCTTATGGTAATATGTCAGAAAGGAAAGAAGAGCCTGCATGCAAAAACAGTTCTTTTCGAGTCAGCGATCAGGAGCAGTTATAAATTTGCGACAGAGCACAACAAGCACCGTCGAACACCCAGGCGCGCGCCAAGAGGTAGGGATACATCTACAAGGAGTGTGGTTGGTGCTCGCCAGAATCGCATGGGTGGCGATAAGCCTCCTTGCCGTTGGCTTGTTTATCGCCAGCCTCCCCTCGTACTTTGCTTACTTGCACATTCCTGTTGCGTCTTCGATTGCAGCCCCACAGCTCACTTCGGACGATATACACGCACTCAAGCGGCTCGGTCTCTCTCTCGACTTCTACGCCTGGTTAAACATGAGCGTGCCCATCATTATTTTGCTGGTCTATGTCCTCGTTGGCATTGTGCTCTTCCTGCGCAAATCCGATGATCGCATGGCGTTACTGGCTTCCATTTCCCTCGTGCTGTTTCCTTTTGCCTTTAGTGCGCAAATTGTGGGAACCTTGCCCGCCGCGTGGACGTTGCCTGTAGAGATTGTCGAACTGCTCGGCAATCTCGGCCTTGGCCTCTTCTTCTTCGTATTTCCAAGTGGACACTTTGTTCCCCGTTGGGCGAGCTTGCTCATGGTAGTGTGGATTGTCTATTGGATAATCTCACTCTTCTTCCCCGATTCACCACTCGTCAACTCCTTGCTCTTCTTCTTCCCACTCCCTGGTATAATTCTCTGTCTGATCGTCTTGCAGATCTATCGCTATCGACGGGTGTCAACACCTATCCAGCGTCAGCAGACCAAGTGGGTCATCGCTGGTTTCGCTATCGCCTTTGGGCCTTTAGCGATTTCGCTAACCATTGAATATAGCTTGCTAATTCAGATCTTCCCGAAAAGTTCACTGCTCATATCTCTGATCCAATTGCTCTTCGACCTCTTGCTACTCATTTTTCCACTCTCCCTCGGTTTTGCCATCTTGCGCTATCGCCTGTGGGACATCGACGTACTGGTCAATCGCGCGCTGGTGTATGGCTCCTTGACTATCTTGTTAGGGATTATCTATGCAGGTCTTGTAATCGGTTTCCAATCTCTCTTTGGCGAGTTTATCAGGCAGACGAATGGTGTTGTTATTGTTGCCTCTACATTAGTGATTGCAGCTCTATTCCAGCCATTACGCAATCGTATTCAGCACGTCATTGATCGGCGCTTCTATCGTCGCAAATACGACTCAGTTCGCACATTGGAGGCTTTCAGCGCTACTTTGCGCAATGAAGTAGATCTGGCAACCTTAAGTGAACATCTTGTGAAAGTCGTCCAGGAGACAATGCAGCCTGCATCTGTCTCATTGTGGTTGCGACCCCCAGCACAACAACAGAATTCATGGAGTGTTACTCCTTCTGCTTCTTCAGAGATTGAAGCAAGAGATGAAAAGTGATAGATATTTTGCTGGCCCAACAGGCCCAGGCTGGTCCATCACCAAAAAACCTTTTCGGTGAAAGCCATGCCTTCGTCATACTGCGCTGCAGTGGCATCAAAAATCTCACGCACTGGGCAACGAGATCCTTCGCTGCGGCTCAGGATGACAATCAGGGGCTCACCCTCCATGTAAGAGCAGGCCGACTCCTACACCGGCCAGAGTGCCGACAGTGACAATCGCGAGAAATTCGAGGCCAGCGCGCAAGGCGCTTTGAGGAGTATAGCGGGACTTGATCGCACCGAGCGCGAGAGCAGTTAAGGCTGTCAGAGCATAAGCCCACCACTGGACATGTGGCAAGGAGAAAATCACCGGTATTGCCGGGATAAGTCCACCAATCACAAAGGAAAGCCCAACCCGCGATCCTTCTAACCACGGATTAATGTGTGTATCTTCTACCACACCTAACTCGTCATGTATCATAGCGCGATGCCAACGTTCCTCATTGGCGGTCAAGTGATCTACGACATGATGGAGCAATGGGCCGCTGAAGCCTTTGTTGCGGTAAATAGCGCTCAACTCGGCTCGTTCCTCCTCTGGCTCATGCTCAATCTCAAATCGTTCCGTAGCGATGCGTTGATCGAGGATTTGCTTCGTGGTCCGAGCAGCGAGGAATCCTCCCAGCGCCATAGAAATTCCTCCAGCCAGCACCTCACCAAGCACAACCAGTAGTAACCGTCCTGGCGCAATTTCGCTCACCGCCATAATAAAAACGAGGGTAGTAACCAGGCCGTCGTTTAGCCCAAAAACGATCTCGCGCAGCCAATCTCCTTTATGTGGATGTTGCTCGTCAATTTGCTCCATGCAAAGTGCTCCTACCTGCTCACTTCTAAGCCAGTGCCTCGGATACCGGGGTGGTTAGTTCATCATTGTCGCTCTGACCCCAACGGGTTGTCCTTGCCCATTGTTCTAGCTCCGCCGCAGGTAGTGGGCGTGAACAATAGTAACCCTGTGCCAGATCACAACCCAGCTCTTTCAAGAAGGACCATGCTTCTTCACTTTCTACACCTTCGGCTACCACCTCACATTGCAATGGACGCGCCATTGCCACAACAGCCTGCACAATGGCCGCATCTGCAGGGTCTGCATCGATACCCAACCCACGCACAAAGGCCTTGTCAATCTTCACTTCATCAATGCGAAGTCGCTTGAGGTAGGCTAATGATGAGTATCCGGTTCCAAAGTCGTCAATAGCAACAGCCACTCCAAGCGAGCGTAGCTCAGCCAATACGACTTGCGCCCGTTCTGGTTCCTCCATGAGCATGCTCTCTGTGATCTCGAGTGTTAATTTGCTCGGGGCGACCTCGTATAGGTGGAGCAGGTTCGTCACTATGGATAATAGTTTTGGATCGTACAGGGTGTGAGTAGAGAGATTCACTGCTACGTTTATGTGAAGCCCATCCTGCTCCCAGTCCCGGCATTGACAAACTGTGCGGTCAAGCACCCAACGGGTTAAAGGACCAATCAGCCCTGTGCGCTCGGCCATCGGAATAAAATCTTCAGGTGGGATAAGTCCATAAACAGGATGGGGCCAACGCACTAATGCCTCCACGCCTACTATTCTACCAAGAGTGAACGAGACTTTGGGTTGGTAATGTACCAACAGTCTGTTATCTGCAATCGCCTGGCGCAACTCACTCATCAGAGCAAGCTTATAGGGACTATGTTGATCAATGTTAGGAGAGTATTCAGCATGCCCACTCTGGCTGCGCTTGGCCACATACATGGCTACATCGGCGCATCGGAGCAAGGTTGTGATGTCGAAGCCTTGTTCCGGGGTAAGCGCGATACCAATGCTTCCACCGATGGAGAAAGCATGACCGTCAACTAAAATGGGCATATCGAGGGCGCCAATTAAGGTGCGTGCCGCGCGTACCGCTCCATCGGCATCTGTCTCGGGAAGCACGATGGCAAACTCATCTCCTCCCAGGCGAGCAATGAGGTCGTTCGAGTGCAAGTAACTCTGCAGGCGTTGGCCAATTTTTTGTAAAAGCATGTCGCCAACAATATGGCCGAGCGTATCATTCACCTCTTTGAACCGATCGAGGTCCAACAGTAATAATGCTGCGGGAATATTGTTTTCGTGTGCGTTTTGTGCTTCCTGCTCAAGTCGCTTTTGCAAGAACGAGCGGTTCGGGAGACCAGTCAGTGCGTCGTGCGTGGCCTGGATCTCCAATTGCTTATTAGCTGTTGCTAGGGCATCATTGTTAACGTATAGGGCATGGAGTTCGCGCACTGCCACTACTTGTCGTGCCAGTACCAGACTCAGCAGTATTATTGTCCCTGCTACCACCCCTATCACCAGGTTGGATTGATCTTCACGTCGCCATATAAAGATTAATAAGATAGCCAGAGTTGGTACCCATGCATATGGGATCAGGATTTGCCATGATGTGTTTTGCTTGGACGTTTGTTTGCTGTCCGTTATCTGCTCAGTGGCTTGTGATTGCTGTAGCAGGTACATTCCTCGTGCGGCCAATCCCAGGAGTAAGAATCCAAGGGGCCAGCCAATATCCAACAAGCCTCCTGTCAGATAGTCATTGTGGAGTTGTTGAAAGTTATAGATCGTGTTGGTAAAGGTAAGCACCACAAAAGCTATAAACAGCAGGGTAGTGACAGAGCGCATTGTGCGTTGATTGTTGCGTACCGTAAGTAAGATCAGGCAGAAAATAAGGACTAGAGTGCATAGTGGATAGATGGCACCGACCAGTCGTCCCAACATGCTGCCTTCTACATGCATGATAGTTGGGCCTAGAACAAAGTACCAGCTGAATGTCACAACACCGATCATGGCGATCACAGCATCGAAGATAATGCGAGGACGGTTGGTGGGAGATCGCCTCTGGCCTGGCAAAAATAGGATGGCTAGGAGCGCTAAAGGATAGGCGGCGAGGTAGCCAACATCGGCCCAACTGGGAAAGAGCACAGCCATATGGAGTACATTCTCATTCAATGTCCAGATAGTCTGCCCGATAATGTAGCTCAGGATTGAACAGGCGAGTAAGAGAGGGACAACAGAGCCTGTTGGCATCCACCACTTTAGCCAACGTTGGGAAAGGCGTCCTCTTGCCTGTTTTCGAATACTTTTTGGAAGTAGAATAGGTAAGGCGAGCAGCAGCCCAACCATTTCTATAGCTATCTGTAGGAGATTATCTCCAAGGGTAAATATGTCAGGTGGAGTGGGTCTGAGCAAGAGATATGCCAGAAAGAAGCCTGTGCAGAAAATAAGCAGGCTCAGCGGTTTCCAGAGAACGCGAGCTAAATTACTATACACAGACAAACTAAACTCCTCCCAGATTAAAATCAGATGAATATGTTCACTTTACTTTACCACATATGATATTAAGAGGTGCGAGAATCAAGTGTTAACAAGGACAGTAATTCAGATCGACGTTTCTCGCGGGTTTTCATTTTTAAAGACGCTGATTGATTTCATACGCCACTCTTCTCCATGTAAAAGCAGGCCGACTCCTACACCGGCCAGAGTGCCGACAGTGACAATCGCAAGAAATTCGAGGCCAGCGCGCAAGGCGCTTTGAGGGGTATAGCGGGACTTGATCGCACCGAGCGCGAGCGCAGTTAAGGCTGTTAGAGCATAAGCCCACCACTGGACATGTGGCAAGGAGAAAATCACCGGTATTGCCGGGATGAGTCCACCAATCACAAATGAAAGCCCAACCCGCGATCCTTCTAACCACGGATTAATGTGTGTATCTTCTACCACACCTAACTCGTCATGTATCATAGCGCGATGCCAACGTTCCTCGTTGGCGGTCAAGTGATCTACGACATGATGGAGCAATGGGCCGCTGAAGCCTTTGTTGCGGTAAATAGCGCTCAACTCGGCTCGTTCCTCCTCTGGCTCATGCTCAATCTCAAATCGTTCCGTAGCGATGCGTTGATCGAGGATTTGCTTCGTGGTCCGAGCAGCGAGGAATCCTCCCAGCGCCATAGAAATTCCTCCAGCCAGCACCTCACCAAGCACAACCAGCAGTAACCGTCCTGGCGCAATTTCGCTCACCGCCATAATAAAAACGAGGGTAGTAACCAGGCCGTCGTTTAGCCCAAAAACGATCTCGCGCAGCCAATCTCCTTTATGTGGATGTTGCTCGTCAATTTGCTCCATGCAAAGTGCTCCTACCTGCTCACTTCTAAGCCAGTGCCTCGGATACCGGGGTGGTTAGTTCATCATTGTCGCTCTGACCCCAACGGGTTGTCCTTGCCCATTGTTCTAGCTCCGCCGCAGGTAGTGGGCGTGAACAATAGTAACCCTGTGCCAGATCACAACCCAGCTCTTTCAAGAAGGACCATGCTTCTTCACTTTCTACACCTTCGGCTACCACCTCACATTGCAATGGACGCGCCATTGCCACAACAGCCTGCACAATGGCCGCATCTGCAGGGTCAGCATCGGTACCCAATCCACGCACAAAGGCCTTGTCAATCTTCACTTCATCAATGCGAAGTCGCTTGAGGTAGGCCAATGATGAGTACCCGGTTCCAAAGTCGTCGATGGCAATAGACACTCCAAGTGATGCGTAGCTCAGCCAGTACGACTTGTGCCCGTTCTGGTTCCTCCATGAGCATGCTCTCTGTGATCTCGAGCGTTAACTTGCTTGGGGCGACCTCGTATAGGTGAAGCAGGTTCGTCACTATGGATAATAGTTTGGGGTCGTATAAGGTGTGAGTAGAAAGATTAACCGCTACATTTATGTGAAGCCCATCCTGCTCCCAGTCCCGGCATTGACGTACTGCTCGCTCAAGTACCCAACGAGTCAAAGGACCAATCAGCCCTGTGCGCTCGGCCAGTGGAATAAAATCTTCAGGAGGGATGAGCCCGTGTACCGGATGAGGCCAACGCAAGAGTGCCTCCACGCCTACTATCCTACCAAGCGAGAACGAGACTTTGGGTTGGTAATGTATCAATAGCCTGTTATCTGCAATCGCCTGGCGCAACTCACTCATCAGAGCAAGCTTATAGGGGCTATGTTGATCAATCTTAGGAGAATACTCAGCATGACCACTCTGGCTGCGCTTGGCCACATACATGGCTACATCGGCGCATCGGAGCAAAGTTGTGACATCGAATCCTTGTTCCGGGGTGAGCGCGATACCAATGCTTCCTCCGATGGAGAAAGCATGACCGTCAACTAAAATAGGCATATCAAGTGCACCAATTAAGGTGCGTGCTGCGCGTACCGCTCCATCGGCATCTGTCTCGGGAAGCACGATGGCAAACTCATCTCCTCCCAGGCGAGCAATGAGGTCGTTCGAGTGCAAGTAACTCTGCAGGCGTTGGCCAATTTTTTGTAAAAGCATGTCGCCAACAGTATGGCCGAGCGTATCATTCACCTCTTTGAACCGATCGAGGTCCAACAGTAATAATGCTGCGGGAATATTGTTTTCGTGTGCGTTTTGTGCTTCCTGCTTCAAGCCGCTTTTGTAAGAACGAGCGGTTTGGGAGACCAGTCAGTGCGTCGTGCGTGGCCTGGATCTCCAATTGCTTATTAGCTGTTGCTAGGGCATCATTGTTAACGTACAGGGCATGGAGTTCGCGCACTGCCACTACTTGTCGTGCCAGTACCAGACTCAGCAGTATTATTGTCCCTGCTACCACCCCTATCACCAGGTTGGATTGATCTTCACGTCGCCATATAAAGATTAATAAGATAGCCAGAGTTGGTACCCATGCATATGGGATCAGGATTTGCCATGATGTGTTTTGCTTGGACGTTTGTTTGCTGTCCGTTATCTGCTCAGTGGCTTGTGATTGCTGTAGCAGGTACATTCCTCGTGCGGCCAATCCCAGGAGTAAGAATCCAAGGGGCCAGCCAATATCCAACAGGCCTCCTGTTAGATAGTCATTGTGGAGTTGTTGAAAGTTATAGATCGTGTTGGTTAAGGTAAGCACCACAAAAGCTATAAACAGCAGGGTGGTGACAGAGCGCATTGTGCGTTGATTGTTGCGTACCGTAAGTAAGATCAGGCAGAAAATAAGGACTAGAGTGCATAGAGGATAGATGGCACCGACCAGTCGTCCCAACATGCTGCCGTCTCCATGCATGATAGTTGGGCCCAGAACAAAGTACCAGCTGAATGTCACAACACCGATCATGGCGATCACAGCATCGAAGATAATGCGAGGACGGTTGGTGGGAGATCGCCTCTGGCCTGGCAAAAATAGGATGGCTAGCAGCGCTAAAGGATAGGCGGCGAGGTAGCCGACATCGGCCCAACTGGGAAAGAGCACGGCCATATGGAGTACATTCTCATTCAATGTCCAGATAGTCTGCCCGATAATGTAGCTCAGGATTGAACAGGCGAGTAAGAGAGGGACAACAGAGCCTGTTGGCATCCACCACTTTAGCCAACGTTGGGAAATGCGTCCTCTTGCCTGTTTTCGAATACTTTTTGGAAGTAGAATAGGTAAGGCGAGCAGCAGCCCAACCATTTCTATAGCTATCTGTAGGAGATTATCTCCAAGGGTAAATATGTCAGGTGGAGTGGGTCTGAGCAAGAGATATGCCAGAAAGAAGCCTGTGCAGAAAATAAGCAGGCTCAGCGGTTTCCAGAGAACGCGAGCTAAATTACTATACACAGACAAACTAAACTCCTCCCAGATTAAAATCAGATGAATATGTTCACTTTACTTTACCACATATGATATTAAGAGGTGCGAGAATCTAAGTGTTAACAAGGACAGAAATTCAGATCGACGTTTCTCGCGGGTTTTCATTTTTAAAGACGCTGATTGATTTCATACGGCCACTCTGTCTCCAGTGCCTGATTTCTATGAAAAACGTACTGAGAAAGTGTAACATATTATCATCTCTCCTGTTGCTAGCAACAATATACATCAAATATCTTACTTCAATGGTTGGCGAAAAAATACTGCTCATTTTGAGCGGTATATGAGCGGTATTTTCGATAATTAAGATAACCGTTTATAAATAATATAGGGATAGGAGTGCGGATGATGGGTGATGGGCGCTTCTGCTGTGCCAGGTGTCTGTTACGTGATGTATGGGCGCTTGCATTACTCCAGGGCAGGAAGTCCGAATTCACCAGCATTTGGTGGCTTTCCTGTTTATCCTACAGGCAGCCGGAAATGGAATGTGGAGCCTGCACCCTCAATACCGCTGCTTTCAATCCAGATATTCCCATCCATCGCCTCGATCAGGCGACGAGAAATATACAATCCCAGACCTGACCCGCGTACAATGCTATTTAGATCGCTCTCAAGCCGTACGAAGCGTTGGAAAAGCCGTGCATGATCCTGTGGCATGATACCTTTACCCTGGTCTGTGACACTGATAAGCACACATGGTGTCTTCTCAAATACTGTCCTGGCAGTGAAGGTTATTGGTGTCCCTGCTTCCGAATATTTCAGCGCATTGACACTGAGGTTTAAGAGGACCTGTCTCAGCCGAACTGGATCAGCTTTCACAAAGAGTTTGTGAGGGATATACACATGTACATCTCGATATTCCTGCATAATTTGTGGCTCGATCAAATCGATGACACCTCGAACTGCCTCTTCCACGTCCACCTTTTCAAGGTGCACGGGACGTAATCCTGCCTCGATCTCCAGGCGGCTTGCGTCCGTAACATTGTTTAGAAGCAATACTAATTCATCACAACCACGCCGGGCTTTTTGTAGAAATTCCTGCTGCTGCTCAAGAGAGATGCGCTCCCCGAACTCCGCCATGAGTTCGAGATAACCATGCACGGCGGTTAGTGGCGTGCGTAGTTCATGAGAAGCAGTGATCATGAACTGATCTTTAAGCTGGTCAAGCTCTTGTAAGTGCCTGTGAGCGTTCAGTAATTGCTGATAGAGTTGGGCGTTTGTAAAGGCAATGGCCGCCTGTTCCGCAAAATCCTGAGCTTGTGGTAAGTCGGCCATCGCGAAAGCTTTCTTCTGCTGTGTTCCCCCTTGCAATGAGCGCGCTAGAATGAGCAAGCCAACAGGCCTACTCCCTGCAATGAGTGGCGCGAGTATCGCGGTTTGAACTTTACGACCTAGCAAGACTTCCCGCAACATTGGATTACCTCTTCCTCGCAATCCGCCTGTATGCACTCGGATTGGATGAATACCAGTAGCGCTTTGTCGAACTGGAGAAGATGCCAAAGCTTCTCGCTTCCCGGTTATAGCAGGTATTTTACCGCTCGATAATTGGTTGTCGATTTGGATCAGTACGGGTTGGAGTGACCAGAGCGTTTTAGCTTCATACTCACTCTTACTTATAGAGGGCCACTCATGAAGTTTTGCTGGCTGTTCTCGTTCACTAACAAAAGTAGCAACTGGTAGCAGGTTATCCTCAGTATTAGCAACATACAGCATCACATAATCGGCTTGTAAAGCGTTTGCTCCTTCATTGCATATCAATTGCAAGATTTCAGCTCCAACGCTAGTGCCTGTGGCGGCAGCGGAATTCAAGCGTGCCGCTACATTGGCCAGCGCTTGAGAAAATAATTCATGTTCGCGTGCCACCTGGTAAAGATGGGTGTGCTCGATTGCTGTAGCAGCCTCTTCCGTAAAGGCTTTTGCAAGATATAAGTCTGAGTTGCTAAAAGGCCTGGATGTGCGACTTGAGAATCCCAGACTTCCCAGTTTTTTCCCCTGGTAGGTAAGCGGTACAAATAGAGTTCTAAGTATGTGCTCTTGCTAGTTGCCAATCGTGAAAATCAGCGGGTAGATTTAACGTATTCTCAGCCCAGTATATTTCGATTTGTTTTCCTGCAAGAGCAGCATTGTAGGGAACCTGGTCACCCTGAAATCTCCATGAAGTCACTTCTGCTGATGTAGACGATGCTGCACGAATCAGTAGGCTGGACATAGCATCTAGTGGATGATCATATTCTTCAAACAACATTAATACCATGGCATCAAAACCTAGAGAAGTTGTAGCTAACGCAATGATACGAGTGAGTAAATGATCAAGTTCAAGTTCTTCAGCCAATTGAGCACTGATGACACGCAGGCGCTCGGCCATCTCACGTCGTTGATCTCTCTGTTGGAGCAGAACTTCGTTCTCATTAGTGACAAGTAGATAGCGAGCAGTGACAAGCAAACCAACAATTGCAGTGAGCGCAACCAGGAAAATATTGTTCTGATCCCTTATTTCGCTAAACAGCGTGAGAGTCAACAAGAGTATGAGTGAGATATAGATGAGCAAAGTTTGCGCAATGCGGTTGCGTTGTTGCGATTTCTCATCTCGAAGAAGAACAGGGTTTTCAGTACCGTTCGCTTCTGGACCAGAGAGTTTCCGTTCGTGGTAAACTCTTCGTGCTATTGCAGCATACTGATAAGGCGCTGCGAGTCCGATCAGCAAAAATCCGCAAAACCAGAATGTATCAATGTAGGGAGTGCCTGTGGTGTAGGTGCCGAATGGAATGGTCAAAGCATAACCTGTGTCAGCAATAATTTGCGATATAATGCCGAGCCCACAGATGAGTAACGATGAATGTAATACAGGCTCAGTACGCTGGAAGATCAACAATAAAACTGCGAGGATAAGAAGCACGTCCCAGAATGGATACGAGACAGCCACAAGTAGTGTAGGAATATCTTTGGACGTCATGAAAATAGGTCCAATCACAAAATACCAGCTTATCCCCAGAATACAGAGCATCGTAATAGTGGCATCCAACCCAATGCGAATACGAGACCGTTTGAATTTCGCGACTGTGGGCATGAGGAGTAGACCTATGAAGGTGAGGAAATAGTAAATTGTGAAGCAAAGGTCTGCAGGTGAGGGTACTGGATTAAACTGTCCCGTCCACTCAAGATAAGTGTAATAGAATCCACCAATGCCATTTGCGAACAATGCAATGCCGATGACAAACCAGGCTAACTGGTGGCGTGGCTCCAGGCGCAGAGGGCCAAAACGCGCTCGATACGCTGTTCGGAAGGCCCAAAATGAGCCAATCCATGCAGCTATCCCGTACATAGAATCGGCAAAATAGATAGTTTTCTCCTGCCCGCCAAGTTTATAAAGCTCCCAAAACAGGCTGAAGATAACAATCAGGATTGTAATCACTGTAGCAATATAGTTTTGCCGACTTAGTTTAGCGAGGTAAGGCCGCGTTAACTTTTCGGTGGCTGTAGCCTTCAATTGTAATTGGGGCAAGTGTTCCGCCATACTTTCATCTCAAGGGAACAACACACTACAAAGGAAGTGGAAAAAGCCTACCCTAGTATACCTGAGAATCCCTTTGTTTGTCACTTTTCTACACAAGAAGTCCCTGGCTCCAACTTTGCAAAACCTTGCAAGCTTTTTTCTTGACAAAAGAAACAGATGGACACAATACTTTCCTTATAGTACAAGAGAAACAAGGAGGCAGTAGCATGAGTAATGGACGAATAGCAGGTAAACGGGCAATTATTACTGGCGCTGGTATGGGCATCGGGCGTGCAACAGCTACCAGATTTTCTCAGGAAGGCGCCAGGGTTGGCCTGATCGACATCAATCAAACAGCCCTCGATGAAGTAGTTTCGTGTATCACAGATTCTGGTGGAGAGGCTCTGCCTCTGATTGCCGATGTCGGCCGAGAGGATCAGGTCTCCCATGCCGTTGACCAGGTAGTAGAGCGCTGGGGCGGCCTTGATATCGTGGTGGCGAACGCGGGCATCGAACTTGTTGGTGAAGATGCCCGCGTTCACGAACTCGCTAAGGAAGTCTGGGATCGTACGGTAGGTGTGAATCTCACGGGCGTTTTCCTGGCATGTAAGCACGGTATTCGCGCGCTTCTTGCTTCTGGTGGCGGCAGCGTTGTTTGCACTGCGTCGCCAACCGGTCTATTTGGATGCGCGCCAACCTATTCCGCATATAGCGCCAGCAAGGCCGGTGTATACGGCCTGACAAGAGTCATGGCGAACGATTACGCCCGCCTCGGTATCAGAGTAAACTGCGTCATCCCCGGCTTCACAAATACACCCATGACAACATATTTTATGCAAAATGATGAAGAACGCGAGGGCCTTCTACAAAGCATTCCACTGGGTCGTCCAGGTGAAGCAGAAGAGGTTGCCTCCGTCATGCTTTTCCTGGCCTCGGACGAGGCTTCGTATGTGACTGGTGCTGCCTGGGCCTCTGATGGAGGTATGACGGCAATTTAGAAAGTGGTAACACATGCGTTGCCGCGGTGTTTCTAGTAACCAGATGAGAGGAGATTTGGATGGTAGAACACGTAACTTCCACAGATAAACCCGTAGCGATTGTGACAGGCGCAAGTTCTGGTATCGGCGCCGCGACCGCACGTCTCCTTGCGGAACGAGGGATGGCCGTTGCGTTAGTCAGTCGAAGGGAGGAGAAACTGGCCGAAGTTGCGCGTGCAATTGAGAATGCAGGCGGCGTATCTGCAATCTTCCCTGCTGACCTGGCTCTAGCCATTGCGCCACAGGAAGTTGTCGAACGAGTACTCTCGCGATTTGGGCGTATCGACGCACTTATCAATGACGCAGCAGGGCTGGTTGCAAAACCTTTCGATCGCTTTACTATGGCCGAATTCGATGAACAGGTGGCGACCAATGTACGCAGTGTATTCTTTCTTATTCAATTCGCTCTTCCCGCGTTGCGCCATTCCCCAGCACCCGCAATAGTAAACCTGAGTTCCTCGGTTGGTTCATGGGTGAGGGTGGAAAATGCCCTGTACTCCATGACCAAGGCGGCTATTGAACACCTGACACGTTGCCTGGCAGCAGAACTTGCCTCCGATGGCATTCGCGTGAATGCTATTGCTCCCGGACCCTGTGCCACGCCAATCCTTGAAACCCTTGGAGATGATATCGACAAGGTTCACGAGGAATTGACTTCGACTGTAGCACTGGGACGCATGGGAGAGCCTGAAGAACTGGCCTGGTGGATTGCCCAACTGGTAGACCCACGAGCTGCCTGGGTGACCGGGGCAGTCATTCCCGTCGACGGAGGGCAAACATTAGGGGTTGGCCGGAGGAGATAAAGATGGATATCTCTTGAAATATACGCTTTCTGATGGTATACTTCCTTCAAGTTCGTGAGATCATTGCAAGAAATTGCACCGCACGCTTGTTTTCAGGAGATTTTCAATGGACAATGCGGACGTTGACTTCCTGGTTGACCTGGCAACTCGGTTTTATTTACAAGGTCAGACTCAGGCACGCATAGCGCGTGACCTGGGGGTTGATCCCGCGACGGTCTCCAGACACCTCAAAAAAGCACGAGATGAAGGTATCGTGCGTATAGAGATTCGTCGCCCAAGACGGCTGCATATGGATCTCGGGCGTGAAATAGCTGATCGTTTTGGACTCAAACGCGCGGTGGTAGTGGCGAATGATGAAGGTGGGAGTTCAGCGGTAGCGTATGCCGCAGCAGATTATTTCAGTAGTGTACTGACAAATGGCGTTCGTCTAGGCCTCTCCTTCGGGCGAATGCTTTCCGCGATGATGCCTTTGCTTCCTACTAATACAGTTTCAGATCTCGATATCTCGATGTTACTGGGTGGTTTTGGCAGGGCAATGCCGGGTATCCAGGGACATGAACTGGCAAGGCATATCGCTTCTCTTTATCCGCGCAGCCGAACACACTATTTACAGGCCCCCTTGCTTGTTGATTCCCCTGATATTAGAAGAGCGATGCTGAGAGACGGCTCCATCAGAGCAGCTTTGCAGGCTGCTGCTCATAGTGAACTGGCACTGGTTGGCATTGGTAACCTCGATGATAACGCTCCCCTGATACGCTATGGTCACCTGAGCGCAACAGATCGTAAAAGCTTGCTACAATCTGGAGCAGTTGGAGATGTTTCCTCACGTTTTTTCGATATCAATGGAAAACCCGTGGCAGACCTTGATGATCGATTGATCGCTATTGAACGCGAGGAACTTGCGCGCATTCCTATTGTCGTTGCAGTCGCTGCTGGCCCAGAGAAATATGCTGCGATACAGGGCGCACTGCGAACTGGCTATGTCGATATTCTGGTTACAGATGAGACGACCGCACAGGAACTTGTGCGTGCAGAACGAGAAATGGTTCGATGGGCCGAAGTGAAAGGAGGTAAAGTAGGATAAGTAAAAAGTCGTGTAAATTCCGTAGAGGCGTGATCGACGTAGAGTAACGCGCCTTTATGGTCGCTCGCATCGTGTGGGCGTTTCTGTCCTGGTAAGGACACAATTGTAGGTCTGTCAGAGTAGTTGTATTAATTTGACTCATAACTCATAAAAAGAGGAGAACTATGGCCACAATTGACAACTCGTCATCTAATGAAGATGGAAATGTGCGCTTACCGGATATAGAAGTAGAGTCTAAGCTATCCATAGTGCACACCGAACTCAAGGCTGGTGCCTTAAATCTGCCCGAAGTCCTCATGCAGAGCGTTACGACCATCGCACCGGCAATTGCCGCATTGTTTTTTACTCCTTTTGTTGTTTCACTTGCAGGGGTTGCATCTCCCCTGGCTTATCCCATCGGTTTCGTGATCACTCTCTTGCTTGGTATAGTGCTTGTGCAATTCACCAAGAAGTTGCCAGCAGCAGGCGGCTACTACACATTTATTAGCCGAAGTTTGCATCCTCGACTTGGTTGGCTGGTAGCATGGCTCTTCATCCTATATGCGCCTACTGTGGGCGGCATTGTCTCGTTGTACATGGGCAACATCTTGCAACAGGAACTGCTGGCCAACTGGGGTATCAATTGGCCCTGGTTTCCAGCAGTATTCATGATTGTAGTCGTCACGGGTGTTGCGCTTCTGCAATATCGCGGCATCTCTATCTCAGGTAGAATACTTCTCATTCTTGGACTTATCGAGATGGGACTGGTCTTCTTCCTGGCGATCTGGGCTATTGCTAATCCTGGCCCAGGCGGCGTGAACTTCGATTCTTATAATCCTGCCAACATTTCGATTACGGGAGTGGGAGCGTTTGCACTTGCCATTGTTTTCTCTCTCCAGGCATTTACAGGCTGGGATGGGGCAGCGCCACTGGCAGAGGAGACGGCAAATCCGACCAAAAATATCTCCAGAGCCGTTATTGGTTCGATCATCTTGCTGGGTATCTTCCTGGTCTTCGTCACCTGGGCGATCATTCTCGGCTGGGGTACCAAAATCATAGGAACCCTGGCGACTTCGCCAGAGTTACCCGCCATTGTCGTCGCCAAACGTGTGTGGGGACCGGTATGGTGGTTAATCCTCCTTGCGCTCTTAAACTCGACATTTGCGGTCACGCTAGCAGTCTGTAACATGGGCACGCGCATGTGGTATGCGATGGCGCGTTCAGGCTCATTACCCAAGGTGCTGGATAAGGTACACCCGGTTTATCGTACTCCAGTCAACACGATCATTCTGCAGTGGATTGTCAATCTGGGCACGGGTCTGGGCTTACTCTTGTGGCTTGGTGCAGTCAATGGGTACTTTTATGAGAGCTTCGTATTGGCGCTAGCTGTACTTGTCGTCTACGCGATGGGCAGCGTCGGTGTTTTCATCCTCTACTGGCGGGAGTATCGGAGGGAGTTCAACATCTTCTTACATGCCATCTTTCCTTTGGTTTCGCTCGCTGCTCTGGGTTGGTTAGGTTATGAGTTATTCAACCCCTACCCCGCAGCGCCTGTCTCGTATGCTATTCCAACTGTAGGTATCTGGCTACTGATAGGTATCGTTATCCTGGTTGTGATGGCGATCCGAGGAAAGGAAGTGTGGCTCACTAAGGCAGGTGAAAGCGCTTTCGAGATCATTGAAGGCCCATCAGAGCAGCCAGCCGGTGAAACGGCCTGATTTTGTGGCCTGACCGGGTTTTTCCTGGACGAGGGCGGCTCATACTATAGACGACGAATGGCCTTGCCAGGCGCGTGTATAGGGGCATATCCTTGCGGTCGCCCTCGCAAGGCTGGTCCCATTCATAATGTTCGTGCATCTTTATGAAAAGGAGTTGATCAACATGGCGCATGATTTAGGTTCCTTTAAAGGCATCGGTATTTCCCAGATTGGGGTAGTCGTCCGAGATGTGGAGAAGATGGTTGAACTCTATCACAAAAAATTAGGTTGGGGCCCCTGGAACATTTATAAGGCTGAGCCGCCGTTGTTACACAGCACTGTACTGCGTGGTAAACCGACAGAATTCACATTCATAAACGCGGAGACCCACGTGGGACCGATTGACTTCGAGTTCATTCAGCCGCTCGAAGGGCCAAGTATTTACAAGGAATTTCTAGAACAGCATGGTGAGGGTGTGCATCACATTGCCTGCATGGGTACCGGCTCGAACTATGAAGAGAATCTTGAGAACTTCGAGAAAATGGGACTCAACGTGCTGATGGGTGGAGCGATTGGCGACACGATCAAATTCTATTATCTTGATTCGGAACCTATGATGAAGATCGTTCTGGAGTCCGGTAGCGGGCATATGATCTCTATTCCTCCCTGGCGCACCTATCCATAGGAAGGAGAACTCTAAAGATGAGGGACACTGAATTTGCCGGAAAAGCTGTAGTAGTCACTGGAGCGGCTCAAGGAATTGGGCGCACAATAGCCGAGCAATTTCTCAAACAGGGAGCAAAGGTGCTGATCTTTGACCTGGACGAGGAACTGGCTGCAGAAACTGCCAGTCAATTGTCGAGGGACGGTGGATCGGTCTTCAGCGTTGGTGGAGATGTGAGCAAAAGGGCGGATGTCCATCATGCTGTGGAGACATGCGTAGAGCGTTTCGGGCGTCTTGATGTAATGGTTGCCCACGCGGGGATAGCCGATGCCACGCCTCTTTAGAGATCGATGATACAAGCTGGCAGCGTATTATGGATGTCAATCTCACAGGTGTTTTCCTGTGCACTCAGGAGGCGGGTCGCGTCATGGCTCATTCTGGTGGAGGAACCGTCGTCGTAACGGCTTCTACCAATGCGTTCTGGGTGGAGTCCAACCTTGCACACTACAATACATCCAAAGGTGGTGTAGTAGCGTTCGTACGCTCGGCTGCTATTGATTTAGCCCGTCACAGTATCAGAGTAAATGCGGTTGCTCCAGGTGTCGTGCTGACTCGTATTGCTGCCTGGGTGACAGAAGACCCGGCGCTGGCGGCTGAATACTTGAAACATATCCCACTCAATCGCTTTGCCGAAACCATCGACGTGGCGAAAACAGTGCTTTTCCTGGCATCCAACGATTCCGCATATATCACAGGACAGACAATTGTGTTGGATGGTGGTCAGACGCTGGGAATTATGGTGGATCCACCTGAGACACCTATTCCCGGTACCGGTATTTCCACAAATACATGAGAGATGCTCAGTTCTCATATAGTGCAGTGAGGAGTTCAGCATGCACACATTGACAGAGCGCCAGTTGTGGTATGGCGTTGATAAGCAGCCACCTGAAACACGCGAACTGAGAGCCGGCCAAGTGACAGCGTTGCTAGATGGAATTGATCTCCGATATGTACGGATAGGCTCGCTCGAGGTGGTGCGTCGCATTTATGTAGCCGTGCGAGATCAGAACTGGAATACCATTCCAGGCACGCATCGGATTACGCGGATTGACCAGGAACGTGATAGGTTTGAAGTCAGGTTTGAGGTAGAGCATACATCTCATGAGCTACGCTTTGTGTGGCATGGAAAAATCATAGGTTCTCGCGACGGACAGATTCGCTATGAAATGAACGGTGTTCCAGAAACTGATTTTCGTTACAACCGCATCGGCCTGTGTATCCTGCATCCTTTCCATGAATTTGCTGGACGGCCCTATCTGGCACAGACGCCACAGGGTGAAGTTAGCGGCAACTTACCAGAACTGATTGGCCCTCAACGCTTCGAGAATGGCTTTTACGTGCCACTTTTCCCTGCTTGCAGTAGACTCACAATCGACCTTACGGATGGTGTACGGGCGCACTTCAACTTTGAAGGCGACCTTTTTGAGACGGAGGATCAACGAAACTGGACTGATGCCTCCTTCAAAACCTATTGCACTCCACTATCGCTTGGCTTTCCTCATCAAGCCCGTAGGGGGGTAGGGATCGTGCAAAGTGTGACTATACGAGTAAGTGGCGAAAGTGCGGAGACCGGGCATGAGACTCACGAACGCCGAATGTTGTTGGGTCACCGCACGGCCCTGCATCTTCCAGCAATTGGATTTGGCATGTCCGGTGATGGAGTTTCACTCACTGTTCGCGAAATTGAGCTATTGCATAAGTTGAAACCTGATCACATTAGGGTCGATGTTCATCTTACAGATACATATGCAGATGCACTGGAGCAAGCCATAGGTACCTGTCAGGTGCTTGGATGCGATGTAGAAGTCGCTCTGTTTGTAACGTGGGAAAGCGGAAGCGAACTAGCCAGACTGGCATCGCTATTGCAAGGTCGAGTACGTGTAGTGCGTTTCCTCGTCTTTCAAGAAGGCGCTCAAACTGCTACTCCGACTGAGACAACTGCCCCTGAACTCATAGAACTTGCGCGCAAGCATTTACAACAGGCTGCACCACAAGCTGCATTCGTTGGTGGAACAGACATGTATTTCTGCGAACTGAACCGCACGCGGCCGCAGACGCAGACAATGGACGGTATCTCTTACACCATCATTCCACAGGCTCATGCCTTTGATGTTCGATCGCTGGCAGAAACGCTCGAGGCTCAGGGTGAAACCGTGAGAAGCGCGCGAGCATTTGCTGCTGATCGCCAGGTCATAGTAAGTCCAATTACACTCAAACGACGATACAATCCACACGCAACAGAAGTGGAAGCTGAGAAGGAGCCTGATGAGCTGCCTGACGCGGTTGATCCACGCCAGATGTCGCTTTTTGGCGCTGGCTGGACAGCAGGAAGTCTGAAATACCTTGCCGAAAGCGGCGCGACTGCGCTTACATACTATGAGGCAGTAGGCTGGCGAGGACTGATGGAACGGGAATTGGGTTCTAGCATGGCTGAACATTTTCCCTCTGCTCCAGAAATGGTTTTTCCACTCTACCACATCTTTGCTGATGTGGCAGAGTGGAAGGACGGCTCGATTGTAGAATGTGCATCAAATCAACCTCTCGAAGTTACAGGGCTGGCTGTTGAGCGTGGAAGTACTCTCCATCTACTGCTGGCGAATTTGACTGGCGTTTCCCAACAAGTGGCAATTGGCCCATTAGATGCTGGCAATGTCTCGGTGAGAATTCTGAATGCACAAACAGCACACCAGGCGATGTTCGAACCTGAGAGCTTTCGCCAGAACTGGAAACAGATGGAGATACAAAAAGGAGAACTTTCTCTCGACATGGCTCCGTATGCCACAGTTCGTATTGATGTAAAACGGTCTTAGGAGGAAACAGACACTTTGAAAATCCTGGCAGTAGGCGACTCATTCGTTCCAATACACCTGTTCGAGCTGGGCCTGGCGAGATTCGCGTCTGAGCACAAGATACGGTATATCTCGCTTGATATGGAAGCGCCTTTTGATCCTACAACTCAATCCGAACGCACAATTATCGAGTATGCTGGGAATCCACAGCAGATAGCCAAGGCTCTTGACGATGAGGAGATCCTACTTGTGCATGGTGCTCCGATAACCGATGCTGTGCTGGATTCTTCACCCAACTTGAAAGTAGTAGGTGTAGCCAGAGGAGGTCCTGTTAATATTGATGTGGCCGCGGCGACTGAACGGGGTATTACAGTGATAACTGCTCCGGCACGCAATGCAGAGGCAGTAGCGGATCTCACGCTGGCTTTTATGGTCATGCTAGCCCGGGGTCTAAAGAGCAGTATAGCTTATGTGGAGAACGGGGGACGTGTAGGTGATTTGACTTTTGAGGGCGCGCAATTCTTTGGGCATGAACTTGGCGGCCATATTTTAGGTCTGGTGGGATTTGGCAATGTTGGAGCGCGGGTTGCCAGGAGGGCGCAGGCGTTTGGCATGTCGATCCTGGTATATGATCCGTATATAGCGCCTGAAACAGTGGAAGGCCTGGGAATCAGGATGACAGATCTAGCGGAGCTATTAGTATCCTCTGATTTTGTTTCTCTCCATGCCCGGGTAACTTCTGAGACTATGAACTTTTTCGATGAGAAGAAGTTCAATGCTATGAAACGGGGAGCATATTTCATCAATACCGCGCGGGAAACCCTCATGAACGAGCAAGCGCTTTATGACGCAATAGTCTCGCAGCACTTGGCTGGCGCCGCTTTGGATATGCTCAGGCCACATTCTGAAGGCATGCCAGGTCCCCTGGTGTCGCTGCCAAACGTGATAGTCACACCACACATTGGTGGCGCTACACATGAAGCCGCTTTGCGCGGAGTTCAAATACTCGCCAGCCAGATTGACCATTATCTTGCAGGCCAGCCAATGCAGCACGTTGTGAATCGAGGCATAAGCGGGAGTTAGAAATGAGTAATCACTATTTATTAGCTATAGATGCTGGTACAGGGAGTTGCCGTGCCGTACTGTTCGACTTGGCCGGACATCAAGTAGCCATGGCTCAGCGCGAGTGGTCACATTTCCCCGAGCCAGCATACCCGGGCTCACAAGTGTTTGAAACACGCGTCAATTGGGAACACATCTGTGCCTGCATTCGGCAGGTACTGGCTACTCCGGGCGTGACACCAGATTCGATTTTGGGTCTAAGTAGTACCAGCATGCGTGAGGGGATTGTACTCTACGATAAAAATGGACAGGAAATATGGGCCTGCCCGAATGTTGATTTGCGAGCATCCGAAGAAGCGGCTGAACTGGTTGATCAGCACCTGGCCGAGAAGATTTACTTCACAGGCGGCGACTGGGTAGCAATCACTTCCCCTCCACGCTTGCTCTGGTTACAGAAGCATGAGCCGAAGATCTTCGAGGGAGTAGCACATTTAACCATGCTAAGCGATTGGATATTATTTAAACTGTGCGGGGAATATGTTACCGATCCTTCGGCTGGTTCCAGTTCTGGAATGTTTGATCTCTCACAGCGCACCTGGTCTGACGAGATTGTGAGGATGTGCGGGCTGAGTTCGAGTGTATTGCCCCCGGTGCATGAATTTGGCACTCTACTGGGCCGGGTCCACAGGCAGGCAGCAATCGAAACAAGTCTGAAGGAAGGCACGCCAGTGGTAGTGGGTGGTGCAGATACGCAATTAAGTCTGGTAGGAATTGGTCTGATAAAACCAGGCCAGTTTACAGTGGTAGGAGGAACTTTCTGGCAACATACAGTTGGAGTGGACAGACCACTCATCGACCCGGAGAGTCGCCTTAGAACGCTTTGCCATTCACTGCCAGGACAGTGGATGCTGGAGGGAATTGGTTTTTATTGCGGCCTTATCATGCGCTGGTTTAGGGATGCCTTCTGCCAGTTAGAGTTGGAGCAAGCCGAAAGGCTGCATCAAGACCCTTACACCTTGATGGAGCAAGCTGCACTGCAAGCGCCTCCTGGATCCAATGGAGTCATGGGTATCTTCTCCAATTTCATGAATGCAAAACGTTGGATCCATGCAGCACCAGGGTTCATGCAATTCGATGTTTCTAACCCGGCCATATCGGGAAAGAAAGAGTGCATTCGTGCCATCGAGGAGAGTGCTGCATACGTCTCTTATGGCCACATGAAGATCCTCGAATTGCTCCTGGGAAGCACGTTTGACGAGATCGTCTTTACCAGTGGCGCTTCCAAGGGAACGCTCTGGCCGCAGATTCTGGCCGATGTACTCAACTGTCGAGTCAAGGTGCCTGTTGTCAAGGAATCCACCTCACTCGGCGCGGCGCTCTACGCAGGATCAGGCGCAGGTCTTTATCAGGATGTGCAAAGTGTTGCACAGAATATCGTCAGTTTTGAGAAAACCTATGAACCAGATTACACAACTCATCAGAAATATCAGGAACTCTACCAGCAATGGTCGCGTGTGTATGAGCGTTCCCTGGCAATGGTAGAGGAAGGCCTTGTCAATCCCCTCTGGCGAGCCGCCGGGACGTAACTATAGGCATGCGATTTGCACAGGCCGAGATAACAACCAACTTGTTCGATGTATCGAACGAAAGGAGATGATTCATGCCGGAAGCTGATTTAACCAGCGAAGCTAAGAACTTTTATACGGATATTCCCCAACGAGCAACAGGTAATTTCCATCTTAAAGGTTCTGGAGCCCTGGATTGGGGTATGCAAAACCGCCTGTCGCGTGTTTTTCGTCCTTCGAGCGGACACACAGTGATGCTGGCTATCGACCATGGCTACTTTCAAGGATCGACCACCGGACTTGAGCGTGTAGATTTGAATATTCTCCCACTTGTACCCGATGCTGATGCCTTGATGTGCACGCGCGGAATCCTGCGCTCGATTGTTCCTCCAGCGACCAATACACCTGTTGTGATGCGTGCCAGTGGCGGGCCAAGCATATTGAAAGAACTATCGAATGAACAGATTGCAATCGATATTGATGATGCCATACGCTTGAACGTCTCCGCGCTGGCAGTGCAGGTCTTCATCGGTGGCGAGTTCGAAACGCAGACTGTGCATAATATGACACGCCTGGTGGATATGGGTTTGCGCTATGGCATACCAGTCATGGGAGTTACCGCTGTTGGTAAAGAGATGACACGCGATGCCCGCTACCTGCGCATGGCTTGTCGCATCTGCGCTGAGCTAGGCGCGCATTTTGTAAAGACCTACTACGTAACCGAGGGGTTTGAAACCGTCACTTCATCCTGTCCTGTTCCAATCGTCATGGCAGGTGGGAAGAAATTACCCGAACTGGATGCTTTAACGATGGCATATCGTGCCATTCAAGAGGGTGCAGCAGGGGTAGATATGGGGAGGAATATCTTCCAGAGCGACTGTCCAGAGGGAATGATCAAGGCAGTCGGCAAAATCGTGCATGAAGGCATGAAACCTGGGGAAGCGTTCGAACTGTACAACACAATTCGAGGTAGCGTTGTCGAGCCGCAGGTTGTTGGCGGTTAAGGGTATCTTCGTAGTTCAACAAAGAGATATCAAGGAGAGCAGCAGGAGGTAAAATTTGAACCAACACATGAACCCTGGAGATTATACATCGTATATTGGGCGACCACGACACGACCTGGTCACTCCCGCGCTTATACTAGACCTGGATATCGCCAAAGAGAACATTGCCAATATGGCTGCCTACATGCGAGATGTTCCAGCGAAACTGCGCCCTCACATAAAAGTTCACAAAAGTCCAGAACTGGGACGAATGCAGATGGAAGCAGGTGAATCAGTAGGCCTGACAACAGCAACAGTATGGGAAGCTGTCGTCATGGTACATGGAGGGATTGATGATATACTGGTAGCCAATCAAATAGTAGACGAAGAAAAGATCAGAGCACTGGCGGAGCTTGCGCGAGAAGCTCACATCATCGTTGCTGTCGACGACGCGCAGAATGCCGAAGACCTTTCCTCGGCGGCTCTCAAAGCAGGCAGCACACTTTGGACGCTCATCGATCTCGATGTTGGTATGGAACGCTGTGGAGTACGCACGAAGGAACAAGCGCTTCGCCTTGCGCAACACATGAGCAATCTACAAGGGTTGCGTTTCGAAGGCATGATGGGATACGAAGGCCATTGCATGTTGGAACCGGATGCCGATCTGCGTGTAATCAAAGCGCATGCCGCATGGATAAATTGATCGAGACCGTCGATTTCCTCGCCCAGGCAGGTTTCCCATCAAATATCATTTCCGGAGGCGGTACGGGTACATATAACATCACCGGAGCACAGCCGCGCCTGACCGAACTGCAAGCCGGATCATATGTAGTGATGGATGCCTTCCACGCACAGCTTGTGCCAGGTTTTCCGGTTGCTCTGACTGTTCTGGGGACAGTGATTAGCCGCCAGGGGAACAGGGTAGTCCTGGATTCAGGAAGAAAGGCCATTGGTAGCGAACTCGGATTGCCGCGCCTGAAAGACGTTCCTGCCACTACTGCCGGTATTGCCGAGGAGCACCTGCTTGTAGATGTGGAATCAGGGTCACCAGTCAAGGTGGGTAATCGCTTAGAGGTTGTCTCTGGCTATGGCCCGACTACTGTTAATTTGCATGATGTTTACTATGTCGTTGAACACGATGTTGTCACAGATGTATGGCCAATTCGAGCACGTGGTGCTGGCCTGGGGCCATATTGTTAAACATATCGTACGAGAATGGCTTGAACAACCTGTATGACTATGACAGCTTTGATGGAAAGGAACTCCAGAAGAAGTCCCTTCGGGCTGGGCAATAATGTTGAGTGTTCAAGTTCTCCGAAGATCCCTTTGATGAAGGTATAATGAACTTGTGCTTGCAACAGAATGATAGCTTCAGTGATAATCAGGGAGCAATGCGATGAGACCTAAGATTGACGCAACAACATTTGGCTCCATCACTATCGAGGGGAAAACATTTGAGCATGATGTGCTTATCCATCTGAATGGCGAGATAGAAAAACGCAAGAAAAAACTGTCTAAAGTCATCTATGGCACGTCACATGTAATTTCGCTGGATGAAGCAAAGTTCGTCTACGAGAAAGGTACGAAACGGCTCATCATTGGTTCAGGGCAGGATGGCAATGTCGAGTTGTCGAACGAGGCGGCAGACTACTTCGAGCGCAAGCATTGCCAGGTTGATCTATCACCTACGCCCAGAGCAATCGGAACCTGGAACAAAGCCGAGGGAGATGTGATCGGTTTGTTTCACGTCACATGTTGAGTGGTATTGTGCGAGGATCCTCAATCAGGTCTATCGAACCTCCAGCGTCCTGACGCAGCCTGACTTCGGTGATAGAAGCGTTCTCGCGCTTGAATTGTCCCCATGAATTAAGATCTTTGTTTAGCAGATGACAGAGTAACACGCGGATAACGCCTCCGTGAGTGGCCCAGACAACTGTATCTTCCACGTAATGTGAGTACCAGAACTCCAAAGCGCGCACGACTCTATCGCGCACTTGTATAATCGTTTCTCCACTTGGCGGCCTGACGCTGAGAGGGTTGTTTTGCCATCCATAGTACGCTTCGGGATCACGCTCACGTAACTCGGCAAATGTGAGCCCTTCCCATACTCCCAGAGAAATTTCGCGGATGGCTGGATCTTTATACACCACTGCCTGATGGTAATGCGCAATGGCAGCGCCAGTTGTGCGCGCACGCTGCAGGTCAGAGGTGACGATACTATCGATTGGTTCATGCGCAAGTTGCTTGCTTAGCAGCCCGACCTGACTCTCCCCAAGTGGGCTAAGCGGCACATCGGCCTGCCCCGAATAGCGTTGCTGCTCGTTGTCGAGCGTTGACCCGTGACGTATTAACAATAATCGCAAAATAAAGATCTCCCTTTAAATGAAAAGAAAAGAAAAGGTGATAAGTGGTTTTGCTATCCACGCAGGTGGGTATATGCTATCCTCAGGCCTTCTAATGGTAAATACTGGTTGACGTGCTGGATCTCGGGTATGATTGGAGCCATCAATGAAGCCAGACCGCCGTGGGCGATAATCTTGACCTCAGTATGCTCGTTTGTTCCGGGAATCTCTTTGCGCAGTCGCTCTAGGAGACCCTGCACCAGACCGACATGACCGAAAATGATGCCTGATTGCATATTTTCAATCGTGTTTTTGCCAAGAGCATGGTTAGGAGGCGTTAAATCTACACGGTAAAGGCGTGAAGCGGCGCTGCTCAGGGCTTCTGAGGAGATCACGAGACCGGGCGAGATTGCTCCGCCTAGAAAATCTCCTTCCGAGGAAATAACATCGAAAGTAGTTGCGGTACTGAAAGCGATGATGATAGCCGGTCCACCGTAGAAATGGAATGCTGCCAGCGCCGAGGCGATGCGGTCGGTACCAATCTCCCAGGGATTATCAACCAGCAACTGTAGCCCCAGATCCATTGAATAACCCAGTACAATGGCTTCTTTGTCGCAGTAGCGTTGTGCCAGCTCCTGGAAGACTGGTGTGAGTGGTGGAACGACACTCGATAGAATGATATCATCGATATCCGCGAATTGATGGCCTGTGTAGCGAAACAGGTCATGCAGAACCATGGCATACTCGTCTGCTGTACGCTGGCGAGCTGTCGAGACGACCCAGTTGTGGCTCATGGTTTCGCTATTATACACGCCGAATTTGATGTTGGTATTACTTATATCGATAGCAAGAAGCATAAACTCCCACCTTTATATGTTTAGATTCGCTGTACGCTGGAAGTAAGGTCCTGCATAAGGGTAGCAATTTTTGTAGGATCACCATACAGGTTGTAATCTCTGATTATCACTTCGGTATTGGTACGGCTATCTATGAAAGCGAGCATCGAAGGGGTGTGTTTTGCTCTACGGCGCGTGCGCCATCTCGAAATGGTCGGAATGAAGCCGCGTCCAAACAGGAAGCCGCTGAGATTCTCACCTACATGAGGCATATTGCTGACAACTGCTCCATCGGGAGCGGTACGATCAGGAGGAACTATGCCGCGCGCTGTGATATTGCGTATATACATCAGCGGCACATGTCTTATATCTTCCCCATCTTGCATGACGAATTCATCAGGTGTGATGACGATAATGTGTTTGTCAGCCCCTAATAGTCGACGTGTATCAACAATAATTTGCCAGACACTCCCAATGCCAACAAAAAGCACCATGCCTAAGATCACGGTTGAGATAAGAGCAGGTATAAAACCGAACAGATAATTGTGAGGGATCATGAGAGGAACCATCACTACGAAAAGTCCAAATCCTATAATGGCGCCAGCAATCCATCCAAGAATACCTAATCTTACTTTAGAACGCAATAGCGGTAGGACGATCCAGCCTTTGGGAAGTTCGCCACCAGCCCTGGCCTTTTCGAGAATTTCGGTAGCTTCCATGGCACTTTCTCCGTTTCTGCACAGTAGCACATTTTCAGCTTACCAAATTATAACAGATTTTCTGCACTCAAGGGTGTTGTACAGGCGCTGGTAGTTGTGGCTGCGGATTTTTCATGCCGAATAGCCATCGAATTGGCTTGATTCTGCGTATCAATAGTTCATAAATAGCAAGTGTAACAAGCAAAGAAGTCGCGGTGACAAAGACAAATTTTATACCTGTAGGTATATCCCATGCCAGGACAAAAAATGCGATGATAATAATCACTGGCTCGTGTAGTATATAGAACGGTAAAATAGCTTGATTAGTGTATTGGAGAAACCTGTTGCTAAAGTTTAGGAGGACCATTGCTACATATAGCGCGGCAATAGTCATCGACCACATAGTTATACTGACCACAAGCTGGTAGAACATATATCCCGCCGAGTAGTTGGCGGCATTCTCTAATGTGCTCAACCCTCCGAAAAAATTGGCAATTATCAATGACACAATGCACACAACCGAGACAACTACAAAAATCTTTCCTTGCTTTCGAATGATTGCCTGGAAGTTATTGTTGGCATAGAGGATGAATCCGAACACGAAGATAATGAACCAGGAGTAGAAATCGGCCCAACCTTGATATCCGGGATAAGGCGCCCACAATAGAATGCGGATAAGCGCAATTGGAGGGACAAAAATGAAAAGTCCGGCAGGAATCTTGCAAAGGGCGACAAGCCATATAATGATGCGTGAACCACGCGCTTGCTTTAGATACATGAGTACCGGTAGAGCCATCATAGAAATGATATAGAGAAACGCCAGAAACCAGAGATGATAGCCATAGATTGTCAAGAATTTGAGATCGCCACCAATACGAATATGCTCGAAAAAGTACGTGAAAAACTGCAAGAGGTCGCCTTGATAGTGTGAATAACCACTTGCAATAAAGTACGACATGATGTATGCCTGAAAGGGAGAAAGCACAATGAAGGCCACGATAAAAGGTATGAGCAGGCGTTTGAAGCGTTCATTGATGAATTGTTTGCTTGATCTGGATTGAAGCGCAAACCACGCGCTTGCTCCTGCAAGCAAAAAGACCAGTGACATGCCCCATTCTGCACCGAATGTAGCCAGCCCATTCCAACTAATACCCTGATCATTCTGTCTTGTATGCCAGTAGAGCGTATCGAAGATGTCTCCTGTATGAGAGAGAAAGACTCCAAACACAGCAATGACCCGCAACCAGTCCAGGTAATAGAGCCGTTCATGCTTCGCTGGTTCTTCAGTGCTAAATGTTTGTACCTCGGAATGTTGCGTCTCACTTTTTTGCATACGAGATATCATTGCTGTCCTCCGGTAAAAGGAGCGCTTTTTGGGGATTTGCTCATCCCTAACATAAGTGTGAGGCATATTTATCACAACACTATCACCCTTGAACGGCTTGATATCACGATATCATCACATATACCACGTTGCTTTTAGCCACCTATCAGACTTGTTACTATATCCGTGTTCTCCAGTGCCAGAATGCGAATTTGGTAGACTACTGTATACTGTTAATACCAGATGTAACTAAGCAGTTCTCTTTGGAATTGCGCTGTTTGAGCCAGAGGAATGGGACACCCGGTACCTCTCTACCCGACACTTTTTTCGGATAGAGTATCTATCCTCTTTCCTTGCTATTTGACTCGCAGCCTCTGGCTGCAAAAAAGGAAAAGGGTTTTTCGGGGACACCCCGAACCCCGGCAAAAGGCTTCGCCCTCTGCACTCCGAAAATGCTGGAGAGACACCAGGTACTCCGCCAAGGGGGCTAGCAGGCACTTTGGAAACCTTGCTGAATAGTTACAATGTGAAGCAAAAAGTATTTTCTGTGTAGGATTGAGTATGGATGATAGATTTCAGGAACTGGCAACAGAGGCGGCCCGTAAAGTGCTACAAGGCTTCAGGGAAAGCTACACGCAGTGGACAGATGATAAGCTACCACTGGATAAACTGGCAGCCTGGCTTGGATTGGAGATCACAACCTTTGGTCCTGACGACCATCCAAAGGGGACCTATGGCTTTCTTGAACCTGGAGAAAACCTGATCTGGCTCAATCGTAAACTTCCGGATGGAATGCTTCGTTTTACGCTGGCACATGAAATAGGGCATGTTATACTCCATCGTCAGGCCCAGCCACACGAATCTACTCGTTTGTCTAGAACTGTAGGGGCACTTGAAAAAAGTACGGCATTGGAAGATCAGTGTAAGGAGCAAGATGTACGTGAAGGTGTAACAGACCTGCTTTTTCAGGATCAAGTAGAAGAACAACTCGGAATTGGCATATCCTATGATCCTCGTAGCCAGCGCGAAATAGCTGCGAACGTTTTTGCCTCCGAATTACTAATGCCACTTGAAAGGCTGCGCACCCTGTATCTATCTGCAGAAACTCCTGCTAGTGAACTGGCAGCCATCTTCGGTGTTTCCAGAGCCGCTTTGCTCAATCGCCTTTCAGTATTTCTAACACCTGGCGAGAACGTTGTACTTCGTGAGGTTGATCAGGCAGGTAATCCGTTGAAAGGAAGTGAAGGTCATACCGGAGTCGATGCTCATGCATATGCCAGTTCTGATAATATTCTTTTGCCCAACGAAGCTATTCTCACACCAACAAAAGAATACGACGAATTCCAACAAGCCGCTATCGAAGCACCAACCCCGGCTTTAATTGTTGCAGGACCTGGAAGTGGTAAAACGAGCACGCTCATAGGTCGTGTCGAATACCTGATAGACACACAGGGCGTAGCGCCCGCGAATATACTCGCGTTAACCTTTTCGCGCAAAGCGGCAGAGGAGATGCAGGAACGGCTCAATGCTGTAATGGATGCGCAGGCTTCCTTTCCCACAATCAGTACTTTTCATGCTTTTTGCGCCGAACAATTGCGTACTTATTGGAACCTTGTGGGTTTGCGCCAGGATTTTGCGTGCCTGGATGAGGCAGAGGGTTATTTTCTTCTTCTAAGCTTAGCTAACGAACTACCATTACACCATTATCAGAATTTGTTCACGCCCACCTATCACTTTCCTGCCATCTTGAGAGGAATCTCACGTGCCAAAGATGAACTGGTATTACCGGGAGAATATAAAAGGCTGGCTCTGCGCATGCTGAAGCAGGCTTCAAGTGATGAAGAAATCGAACGAGCAGAAAAGGCTCTTGAAGTTGCGGATATCTATGCACTCTATCAAACCGCCCTGGACCGACAGAAAGATACCGATTTTGGTGGCCTGATCATGCTGGCAGTCCAACTGCTGAATGAACATCGGGAGGTTCGCCAGCAGTTGCAGCAGAAATACCAGCATATCCTGGTAGACGAATTTCAGGATATCAATCGGGCTAGTGGTATCCTCTTGCGCGAGCTTGCAGGAGATGCGCGCCATGCCTGGGTAGTTGGAGACGCGAATCAGGCTATCTATGGCTTTCGGGGCGCTTCACCTGCAAACATCGCCAGCTTTCACAACGATTATGCAGGCGCTGTTGTTCTGCCACTTAGCCGCAACTATCGCTCCCGACCCGATATTGTGAACTTTGCAGATGCATTTCGCGACAAACAGCTCTATTCTGATACCTTACAGGTCATATCTCAGACAGCACGCTCTACTTCAGTAGATGCGTACGTCACTCTTGCTATCGCCTCCGATGAAACGAGCGAATTGGAGGGCTTAATCAATGATATACAACGCAAACTGGCTGAAGGTTATCATTTTCGCGATATTGTGATTCTCTGCCGTACGCGGGCGCAGGCGCGTAAAATCTCACAGGCGTTGATCACCGCCAACTTGCCTGTAATTGAGCGCGGGGGACTCTTAGAGCAGGAACACATCAAGAACCTGCTTTCGATTGTTATGCTGTTTGCGGACTCGAGCGGAATGGGAATTTTGCGCGCTGCCCGACAACCAGAACACGCATTCAGCCAGCATGACATAGAGGCTCTACTCCAGGCAGCGCGAGAACAAAAGATTTCTCCGATTACATTGATTGAACGAAATAACGCTTCAATCACGATGAGTAGAAAAGGCTGTAGTGCACTCGCTCGACTTTCAGATATCTTGAGAAATTTGAATGCTCCGCAAAACATGCAAACCATCTGGTCGCTACTGGCTGATTACCTCTTCATTGAAACTTCACTCGCAAGTGGCTTGCTGTCTGGGACTGTTGACGCGCAGGAGCAAGCCATACTGGCTGATTACTCTGGTATTCTACAGCTTGCCCGCAACTACGATCATCAACAGCAAGCACTTCGCTTGCAGCAAGAAGAGGATGCTTTAGCTCAAAGGGAACAGATAGAGCCGCTTCATATATCACCCATACAGGAACAGGCCAGGGGTTTTCTGGATTACTTAAGTGTACTTAAGACCCTACGGAACGATGGTGGCAACAGGCATCAAGACTCTGAAAGCGAAAATAAAGAAGATCCTGATAATATACGAGTCATGACGGTCCATGCCAGCAAAGGATTGGAGTTTCCTGTTGTCTATTTACCTGGTATCGTGAAAAATCGCTTTCCAATTCTGAGACGCAGCAAATCAGTTGAACCTCCTGCAGGGATGCTACCAGCTGAAAGTGAAGGTGACGCTGCGCATGAAACAGGCGAAGCCTGTCTCTTCTATGTTGGCGCGACACGTGCACGGGACCACCTTGTGCTGAGCTATGCCGAACGTTATGGTAAGAAAAATTACAAACGCTCGTCTTATATTGATGCTCTCGTGGTAGGCCTGCCTGAGGAACGCATTAGACGCGTGGTGTGGAAAGCGGCTGATAAGGCGGAGACTGGTCAGGCGGAGATTGACAAGGTAGGTATTGGTCGGGCGGGGGCAAGCCCCGCCCCTACATTTCATATGGAGGATGCTACGTTCGAACCGAATTGGTTTGAACCCTTTATGTCGCAGCCGAGTGATGAATTTGTTGAAATAGTGAAGGCGAATAAACTGAAGTTAGGTATGCTAGAGACCTACATGAACTGCCCGCGCCAGTATATGTACAGTACAATCTATGACTTTCATGGAGAAAAATCGGCTTACATTACTTTCTTGCACGCGACACATGAAACAATTGCGGACTTAAAGCAGAGGCTTGAAGTGAACAAGGGTAGAGAGGACTGGAATGGGGAATTGCTGACAGAAATGGATGCCAAAGAACTGTATACACAGCGCTGGCAGCAGGAAAAAGGGGATACGTTACCTTTTGCTGCCCTCTATGAACGACATGGGCAGGAGATTAGCGAGTTGATCCGTCGTAAATTGCTTTCCAGTAGAGATTCAGACTGGCAACTTCGCCAACCTTTTACAGTGGATATAGCCGGTAAATCTATCGAGATTGTGGTTGATCGTGTCGAAGCATCCGAGCATACAGGTGAGCCGGTCAAGTTTGTGCGCACGCGGTTTGGTAAACGCAAGCAAAAGCCCTCCACATCGACACGGGAAATGTTGTATGTTCGTGCATCTCGCCAGCATCACCCTGGACGCGCTGTTGAGTTACAGGCGCATAATATGAGCACAGGCGAAACATACCCGATTACATTGACTACTAAGAAAGAACAGAGTCTTTATGACGAGCTAGAGCAGGCGATTCTGGGGATGGAGAGAAATGAATTCTCGCCAAAACCTGATGTGATGAAGTGCCCGGGCTGTCCATTCTTTTTGATTTGTCCGGCGTAAACAAAGAGAATGTCTTTCGCTTTCTTTACGCCACTGCTTCCGTGAGTATCTCCCGCCAATAATTGTATATCAGCGTGTGACCCTCGCCAGGATAGAATTTAGCCTTACAATTTGCTAGGGCGCGTGCTACGTATCTTCCCATCTGTTGAGGTACAGTTGTATCCTCCTCGCCATGCCATAGGAAAACCTTTGTATGGATGTCTTCGAGGCGGAAGCCCCAGGGACTTGCAAGCAATACTACTTCCCAAAAAGCGCCCTGCGCACCATTGCGATAGGCCTCGCTCAGATCCTGACGATCTACTTCTTGTATATCAGGCCGAGCAAACGCCTTTTTATCTGCTTCAGGAGCTGAAGACGGCATAAGCTTTTTGGCTCCCAGTGGATTTCGGCTGACCAACTTCGCTACTGGATCAAGCGCAAGACGCACAAAGCCCCATGGCACTTTTGGAGCGATGTCGAATCCCAGGCGCATCGATGGCAACATGCCTTTGATGGCTTCTGGATTATCTGTTGGTCCCATGCCACTAATGGTGGTTGCCGTAGTTATGCGCTCAGGCATCTTATAGGCGCAGGCCAGTAGATAGGGGCCGCCTCCTGATACACCTATGGCCGCGAACCGATTAATTTTCAACACGTTGGCAAGTTGGGCTACATCATCGGGCCAATCCAGCAATTGGCGGCCTTGCTGAAAATCGGATAAGCCATAACCAGGCCGGTCGATGGCAATGATACGTGCTCCTAGCTTGATTGCAATCGAGTTGTCTGGATGGCGTTGTCTGCGCGAACCAGGCAGACCATGGAAAAAGAAGATAGGTTTACCCTCTAGGTCGCCATATTCGGCATAACCCAGTCTTCGCCCATCACGTAAAGAGATTATTTTATCAGATGTATTTTGTATATTTATCATTGATGCGCATTAGAGACTTTCTAGTCTTTGCTGTTTCTATAGGCTTAAAAGAGGAATTTACGGGGTTAACATCGAATCCCGGCATCCATTCACGCGTTGTTTACTTCATTCTACGCAAGGCTACTGACCAGAGATGTCTCCAAGAATCATCGCTTGCTGAAGCAGTACGTTTTCCATAAATTTGAAAATCCTTTTTAGACACCAGGTACTCCGTCAAGGGGGCTAGCAGACACTTTGGAACCCTTACAGAATAGTTGCAACCTTAAACCAAAGTATTTTCTGTGTAGGATTGAGTATGGATGATAGATTTCAGGAGCTGGCAGCAGAGGCGGCCCGTAAAGTGCTACAAAGCTTCAGGGAAAGCTACACGCAGTGGACAGATGATAAGCTACCGCTTGATAAACTGGCAGCCTGGCTTGGATTGGAGATCACAACCTTTAATCCTGACGACTATCCAAAGGGGACCTATGGCTTTCTTGAACCTGGAGAAAACCTGATCTGGCTCAATCTTAAACTCCCGGATGGAATGCTTCGTTTTACCCTGGCACATGAAATAGGGCATGCTATACTCCATCGACAAGCTGAGCAACACAAATCTGCCCGTTTGCCTCGAAGTGTTGGGGCGCATGAAACAAGCACGGTGTTGGAAGATCAGTGTAAGGAGCAGGATGTACGTGAAGGTGTAACAGACTTGCTTACTCAGCATCAAGTAGAAGAACAACTCGGAATTGGCATATCCTATAATCCTCGCAGCCAGCGCGAAATAGCTGCGAATGTTTTTGCCGCCGAATTACTGATGCCGCTTGAAAGGCTGCGCACGCTTTATCTATCTGCAGAAACTCCTGCTAGCGAACTGGCAGCCATCTTCGGCGTTTCCAGAACCGCCATGCTCAACCGCCTTTCAGAATTCCTGACAGCTGGCGGGACCAATGTACTTCGTGAGCTTGACCAGGCAGGTGATCCGTCGAAGAGTGGTCATGATCAAATCAGAGTCGATGATCATGGAGATGCGCGTTCTGCTAATGTTCTTTCTCCCACTGAAGCTATTCTCATACCCAAAAAAGAATACGACGAGTTGCAACAAGCCGCTATCGAAGCGCCAACCCCGGCTTTAATTGTTGCAGGACCTGGTAGCGGTAAAACGAGCACGCTCATAGGTCGTGTCGAATACCTGATAGACACACAGGGCGTAGCGCCCGAGCATATACTCGCGTTAACCTTTTCGCGCAAGGCAGCAGAGGAGATGCAGGAACGTCTTCATGCTGTAATGGATGCGCAAGGCGCCTTTCCAATGGTCAGTACTTTTCATGCTTTTTGCGCTGAACAGTTGCGTACCTATGGGAACCTCGTGGGTTTGCGCCAGGATTTCGCGTGCCTGGATGACGCGGAGGGTTATTTTCTTCTCCTACGCTTAGCTAACGAACTACCTTTACGGCATTATCAAAATTTGGTCACGCCAACCTATCACTTTCCTGCCATCTTGAGCGGAATCTCACGTGCCAAAGATGAATTGGTATCACCTCCAGAATATAAACGGCTGGCCCTGTGCATGCTGAAACAGGCTTCAAGTGATGAAGAGATTGAACGAGCAGAAAAGGCACTGGAAGTTGCGGATATCTATGCACTCTATCAAACCGCCCTGGTTCGACAGAAAGATACCGATTTTGGTGGCCTGATCATGCTGGCAGTCCAACTGCTGATTGAACATCCGGAGGTTCGCCAGCAGTTGCAGCAGAAGTACCAGCATATTCTGGTTGACGAATTTCAAGATATCAATCGTGCCAGTGGCATCCTCTTACGCGAGCTTGCTGGAGATGCATGCCATGTCTGGGTAGTTGGAGACGCGAATCAGGCTATCTACGGCTTTCGGGGCGCCTCACCGGCAAACATCGCCAACTTTCGCAACGACTATGCAGGCGCTGTCGTTCTGCCACTTAGCCGTAACTATCGCTCTCGACCCGATATAGTGAGCTTTGCCGATTCATTTCGCAACAAACAGCTCGATGCGGACACTTTACAGGCCACATCTCAGACAGTACGCTCCACTTCGGTAGACACGTACGTTACTCTGGCTGTTGCCTCGGATGAAACGAGTGAGTTGAAAGGATTAATCAGTGATATTGGGCGCAAACTGGTTGAGGGCTATCACTTTCGCGATATTGTAATTCTCTGTCGCACGCGGGCGCAGGCGCGTAAAATCTCGCAGGTGATGATCTCCGCCAACCTGCCTGTAATCGAGCACGGGGGACTCTTAGAGCAGGAACACATCAAGAACCTGCTTTCGATTGTTATGCTGTATGCCGACTCGAGTGGCATGGGACTTTTGCGCGCTGCACGACAGCCAGAACATGCGCTAAGTCAGCTTGACATCGAGGCTCTACTACAATCCGCGCGAGAACAAAAGATTTCTCCGATTACATTGATTGAGCGTAATGAGGCTCCAATCACTATGAGTAGAAAAGGCTGTAGTGCACTCGCTCGACTTTCAGATATCTTGAGAAACTTGAATGCTTCCCAAAACATACAAACCATCTGGTCGCTACTGGCCGATTACATTTTCATTGAAACTTCGCTGGTGCGCGGCCCACTGGCTGGGACTGTTGATGTGCCAGCACAAGCTATACTGGCTGATTACATCGGTATTCTACAGCTTGCTCGCAACTATGATCAGCAACAGCAAGCACTGCGTTTGCGACAGGAAGAGGATGCTCTAGCACTAGGGGAACAGATAGAGCCGCTTGATCTACCACCTATACACGAACAGGCCAGGGGGTTTCTAGATTACTTAAGCGTACTTAAAACCCTACGCAATGACGGTGGCAACAGGCAACAAGACCCTGAAAGCGAGGAAAAGAAGATCCCGACATTATTCGAGTCATGACGGTTCATGCCAGCAAAGGATTGGAGTTTCCTGTTGTCTATTTGCCTGGTATTGTAAAAAACCGCTTTCCAATTCTGAGACGTAGCAAATCAGTTGAACCTCCTGCAGGGATGCTACCAGCTGAAAGTGAAGGTGACGCTGCGCATGAAACAGGCGAAGCCTGTCTCTTCTATGTTGGCGCGACACGTGCACGGGACCACCTTGTGCTGAGCTATGCCGAACGTTATGGTAAGAAAAATTACAAACGCTCGTCTTATATTGATGCTCTCGTGGTAGGCCTGCCTGAGGAACGCATTAGACGCGTGGTGTGGAAAGCGGCTGATAAGGCGGAGACTGGTCAGGAGGAGATTGACAAGGTAGGTATTGGTCGGGCGGGGGCAAGCCCCGCCCCTACATTTCATATGGAGGATGCTACGTTCGAACCGAATTGGTTTGAACCCTTTATGTCGCAGCCGAGTGATGAATTTGTTGAAATAGTGAAGGCGAATAAACTGAAGTTAGGTATGCTAGAGACCTACATGAACTGCCCGCGCCAGTATATGTACAGTACAATCTATGACTTTCATGGAGAAAAATCGGCTTACATTACTTTCTTGCACGCGACACATGAAACAATTGCGGACTTAAAGCAGAGGCTTGAAGTGAACAAGGGTAGAGAGGACTGGAATGGGGAATTGCTGACAGAAATGGATGCCGAAGAACTGTATACACAGCGCTGGCAGCAGGAAAAAGGGGATACGTTACCTTTTGCTGCCCTCTATGAACGACATGGGCAGGAGATTAGCGAGTTGATCCGTCGTAAATTGCTTTCCAGTAGAGATTCAGACTGGCAACTTCGCCAACCTTTTACTGTGGATATAGCCGGTAAATCCATCGAGATTGTGGTTGATCGTGTTGAAGCATCCGAGCATGCAGGTGAACCGGTCAAGTTTGTGCGCACGCGGTTTGGTAAACGCAAGCAAAAGCCCTCCACATCGACACGGGAAATGTTGTATGTTCGTGCATCTCGCCAGCATCACCCTGGACGCGCTGTTGAGTTACAGGCGCATAATATGAGCACAGGCGAAACATACCCGATTACATTGACTACTAAGAAAGAACAGAGTCTTTATGACGAGCTAGAGCAGGCGATTCTGGGGATGGAGAGAAATGAATTCCCGCCAAAACCTGATGTGATGAAGTGCCCGGGCTGTCCATTCTTTCTGATTTGTCCGGCGTAAACAAAGAGAATGGCTTTCGCTTTCTTTACGCCACGGCTTCCGTCAGTATCTCCAGCCAGTAATTGTATATCAGTGTGTGACCCTCGCTCGGATAGAATCTAGCCTTACAATCTGATAAGGCGTGTGCCACATATCTTCCCATTTGTTGGGGTACAGTTGTATCCTTCTCCCCATGCCATAGGAAAACCTTTGTATGGATGTCTTCGAGGCGGAAATCCCAGGGTCTTGCGAGCAATACTACTTCCCAAAAAGCTCCTTGTGCGCCATTGCGATAGGCCTCGCTCAGATCCTGACGATCGATTTCTTGTATTTCAGGCCGGGCAAATGCCTTTTTGTCTGCTTCAGGAGCTGAAGACGGCATAAGCTTTTTGGCTCCCAGAGGATTTCGGCTGACCATCTTCGCTACTGGATCTAGCGCAAGACGCACAAAGCCCCATGGCACTCTTGGAGCAATGACAAGTCCCAGGCGCATCGATGGCAACATGCCTTTGATGGCATCTGGATTATCTGTTGGTCCCATACCGCTAATGGTGGTTGCTGTGGTTATGCGTTCAGGCATCTTATAGGCGCAAGCCAGTAGATAGGGGCCGCCTCCTGATACACCTATGGCCGCAAACCGATTAATTTTCAACGCATTGGCAAGTTGGGCTACATCATCGGGCCAATCCAGCAATGTGCGGCCTTGCTGAAAATCGGATAAGCCATAACCAGGCCGATCGATGGCAATGATACGCGCTCCTAGCTTGATTGCAATCGAGTTGTCTGGATGGCGTTGTCTGCGCGAACCAGGCAAGCCATGGAAAAAGAAGACAGGTTTACCGTCTGGGTCACCATATTCGGCATAACCCAGTCTTCGCCCATCACGTAAAGAGATTACTTTATCAGATGTATTTTGTATGTTCATTATTGATACTCGTTAGAGACTTTCTAATCTTTGCAGTTTCTGTAGGCTTAAAAAGAGGAATTTACGGGGTTAACATCGAATCCCGGCATCCATTCACACGTTGTTTACTTCATTCTACGCGAGGCTACTGACCAGAGATGTCTTCGAGAATCCATCACTTGCTGAAGCAATGAGACCCTGAGACCCTGTATAACCTCTATACGTACAAACAAATGCTCAGGTTATGGTATTCCCTATCATTCTGTGGGTGTATCTTTGTTTGTGGCTTCCGCGGATGCTAGCTTTTCGGCGTACACCCCTCGATACTCAGGGGGTAGCATGGAAGTTATGCGAAGCATAACTTGCTCAGTGGACTGGTCAATATCTTCGCGGGTAACTTTCTTCCCTTTGGGAGTCAAAATCATTGGTTCGCCAAAGTTAATAGTTATGCGGGGGCGGAACTTCTTCAATGCGTTTTCACTACCGTAGATCGCTACAGGTAGAACGGGTGCGCCTGAACGAAGGGCAATCATGCCCAGTCCAGCATGTGCCTGACCTAATGTGTGTAGCTTACTTCGCGTTCCTTCGGGAAAGATGCTAAGTATACGGCCAGCTTTTAGTTGTTCCTCCGCGGCTCTAAGTGATTGCCTATCAGCCTCACCACGTTTAACGGGAAATGCGCCTAAGAAACGCACAAACCAACCCCCTCTGGCCTTGAAAGTCTCCTCCTTCGCCATGTATACTACTCTGCGCTTGAGAAATGCCGGAATGAGCGGAACATCAGCCCAGGAGAGATGGTTGGATGCGATAATCAACGGACCGGTTTCTGGTACATTCTGACGCCCGACTGTATGTACATCAAATATGATAGCAACAATGACGCGCACTACTATACGTATCAATCGCCAGAGGATCATTGGCATCCTGTATGGTTCGTACAGGTTTTTCTGCGGCTTTGTTTTGGTAGACTTTACAAGTTTCGATGCTTGCGCTGGCTGTTCTGGATTGTCCGAAGGTGAGGTGGCATTGATATTTTGCGTCATACGGGTTCCTCCAGATAGCTGCATATGACCTCGAGCACCTGCGGGACGCTCAGGTTGTCGGTAACAATTACGATGGCATCATCCGCTGGTCGCATGTTATCATGGTCGATCTCGTCTCTACGTTGAATATCCGCCAGCACCTCTTCCATCCTGGGAAGTGTTGGATTGTGTTCGCCAATGCGCTCAACAAGCTCGGAATAACGTCGGCGCGCGCGTTCTTGCAAACTTGCTGTCAAATAGATTTTTAAATCAGCATCCGGCAAGACTATTGCGCCAATATCGCGTCCTACCATGACTGTTCCATCATGTTGTTGCGCCATTTCACGCTGTTGAGCAATCAAAATGGCGCGCACTTCCGTATGTGCTGATACAGTTGAAACGACTCGCGTGACCTCTGTGTTGCGAATATCCCAGGTGACATCCTGTCCCTGTACCATTACAGTATACTGGCGACCGTCGTCGATGTGGGGATGAGCAATAATGACGCCAGCATGCTGCGCTAACTTGGCCAGGGCAGGCCCATCGGCTGCATCTACACCTCTTTGGATCGCGAGCCAGGCAACCGCTCGATACATGGCTCCGGTATCTATGTAGAGATAGCCTAAGCGCTGCGCTAATTTTTCACCTATGGTGCTTTTGCCTGATCCCGCTGGCCCGTCGATAGCAATGTGCCTCGGACGCTGCATAATCCCTCCATGTTGTATATCTATGGATGGTATACTGAAAAGGATTATATCATGAATGCGGCATAGCTTGCACGGGTGAGGGCTATTTGGCGGTTGCAAGGCTGACCCAGGTGCTCTTTCTTTTCCGTCCGTATCCTTGCTTGATTGCTTCTGTCCATCCCATTAGTTGACAGTTTGACTGTCAGTCCAGAGTGGTTACTAGACGCTGATAGCAGTTTCAGTTTGAGTGTTGTTAGCTAAGGAATGGCATCACAAGAAACAGAGGACGCCCTGATTGATCGTTCTGTACGGGCCATGAGTGGAGAGTGTACATGTCCTCATTTTGAAATCATAGTCACTATTTTTCAGACCTTCGGAAGCATAGAACGTGCTGAGATCGTTTGTCCCAGAGGCCGAGGAAGGCTCAAACGACCGATGAGATTGAGTTGGTCTTATCGACGCATGTGGAGAGGATCCTATGTACGGTGTGCGAGACGACGCTTGCCTTGTGGTGGTAGGCTAAGCCACTCGCAAAATGATGCGCAGATTAAGGTGGTCAATTCCCATAGGCAATAAAGCCAGTTTGTGTTGCTCCCGAGAAGATTGTGTCAGGACCTTGGTGCAATATCTTGTCACCTCACGACGGTTGATTCTTACCACGTTTGAGGGCATATTGTATCGGTTTAGGAACTCACATCCTAGATAGATGATTGCTACTTGCGTGGTCGCAAGGCTATGCAGGCACAGAATTCTGCTTATGGTTTGCTCAAGCCCACTACCAGGCCGTTGTAAGGTGTGTCTACACAAACCGTGGACACACCTTTTTGTGCAGAAACGTTCAGGTTTTTTCACAGAAGTGCAGGTTCATTGCTGTCCAATATGCTGTCACGTCTCGTAAGGGTGAGCCAAATCGGCAAGCCATTGATTCGTTTGTACACAACGTCAACCAAGTGCTTGATGTGGTGCGCATCCGCTCTTGTCTTGCTCATCAATTGTGCTGAACGGGTAAACTAACACGTGCAGATAGCCACTTAATATGATTTTCCCAAAAAATTATCTCTTGTATATGCTATTGATTGCGTTATAAAAGAAAGGCATCTCTCAAAACTTTCTCTTTATATAGAGCGCAATACATGCTGAAGAGCAATGCCACCTCACTCTAGCAAAACTTCCCAATTTCGTCTACCTCCTCTTGAGGCGGTTCTCGGCCCGCAACTATCGAACTCGCGCGAACCGCCTCTCAGCTGGCCTTAGCCGCTTTTGACACTGTGTCCGGTGTGCAGATGTGTTCACTTCTATGCAGCTTTGTGCAGCGGTTCTACTGTCAAAACTACCGTCTCCTACCCGCTCTCTTGGAGAGCGACTACCAATGAGTTTCTTGCTTGTGTCGAATATGCATTTCAACTTCGGCCCTTTTGCCTCATTTTTGACGCTACTCCATCCACATGAAATGCTATGCCCTTTCTCTTCAGGACACTAGCTAGAAGGCAAGCTCGATTAATACGTGAATTGATCGGCCGTACCTGTAGCCGAAGTACCACCAGGTGTGGTGACGGTCACATCGACAGTTCCAGTACTGTTAGCTGAGGGACTGGTCACCGTAATCTGCGTATCGCTCACGACGGTAAAACTGCTGCTTGCTGTCTGCCCAAACAAGACACTCGTAGCTCCGGTAAAGCCAGTCCCAGTGATTGTTACGCTGGTACCACCAGTGGTAGGTCCACTAGCTGGGCTAATGCCGGTAATTGTCGGAGGGGGAGTCAGATAGGTGAACTGATCAGCAGAACCCGTTGCCGAGGTCCCAGAGGAAGTAGTGACAGTCACATCAATGGTTCCACTACCTGCAGGGCTAGTAGCAGTGATCTGGCTGTCACTCACGACCGTAAAATTGCTCGCTGGTGGCTGCCCAAAGATTACATTCCAAGCACCAGTAAAGCCTGAGCCAGTGATTGTCACAGTTGTGCCACCGCTGCTCGATCCACTGTTTGGCTTGAGGCCGGTAATCGTCGGCATTGGAGTCGTGTAGGTGAATTGATCGACTGAACTCGTCGCTGATGGGCCAGCAGGGGTGGTGACCGTGATATCGACTGTGCCACTGCCTGCTGGACTGCTCGTCGTGATCTGGGTGTCGGTCACGATGGTGAATTCGCTGATAACGGTGGAGCCGAAGGTAACAGCAGTGGCACCCGTGAAGCCGGCACCGGTGAGAGTGAGATGTGTCCCCCCATCAGCAGGCCCCCAGTTTGGGGTGACTGAAGCGATTGTCGGGATGGGTACCCATGGCACGCCCCCCGGTAGGACCTGCCAGGTGTGCCAGAGGGCTCCTCCTGTGGTAGTGAGAAAAGCCTCAAGCCGCCCATCAGCATTGGCGATCACGCAAGGCGAGCTTATTTGAGTTCCCGCCGGATTCCCGAGAGAAAACCAGCCACCCCAGGGTCCTCCAGGCGTGATTTGCCAGGTATGCCAGAGCCCATTTGCGGCGCTCACCAGGAAGTCGAGACGCCCATCCTTATTCGGAGCCACCGCCCCGAAGTCGGTAGGTGCTGCAGGTGGAGAGCCAAAATCAAACCAGCCGCCCCAGCTTCCTCCAGGGGTGTGTTGCCAGACATGGTAGAACGCTCCATCACTGCCCTTCACGAAGACTTCCAATCTCCCGTCAAAGTTACGGCTCACGGTGAGAGGCATGAAAGCCCCAAGACCAGAGGCAGGCTTCCCCAGCGAGTTCCAGCCGCTCCAGCTCCCACCAGGCGTGTATTGCCAAATGTGCCACAGCCCTCCATCTTCCCCAACCGTGAAGACCTCCATGCGCCCATCGGCATTCGTGCTTGAGCCGAGAGAAGTGCTGCTCGTGGTCGGCGGTTTGCCGAGCGAAGCCCAGCTACTCCAGGTGCCATTGGGGGCTGTTTGGTAGATGTGCCACAGCGCCCCATCGGTACCCTTTGCAAAGACTTCCAGCCGTCCATGCGGGTTGCTCTCGACACAGGGGGCATCCTTGGGATCCAGCTCGACTGTTGGGATTGGCCTCCCAAAGGAAGACCAGGTGCCCCAACCCTTGCCAGGCGCAGTTTGCCAGATGTGCCACAGCGCCCCATCAGACCCTGTGCAGAACGCTTCGATGCGCCCATCGGCGTTCCGGGCTGCGAAGGGTGTTGAGTTCATACCCGCATGGGGTGGTGTGTTGAGAGTGGCCCAGGTCCCAGGTTCCACCTGGCGTGGTCTGCCAGATATGCCAGAGGTTGCCATCAGAGCCAGTGAGCATGACTTCCAGCCGCCCATCGGCGTTTTGGACTGCTTGAGGCCAGAATACTTTGAGAGTGCCGCCAGGTGTCCCCAGCGAAGTCCAGTTGGTCTGTGCCATGAGCTGTCCTTTCTGCAAATACTATTGTCTCGGACGATGACCTATCGCAGTGTGTTCATGTGCGAGCCGCTGCATGCAGTGTGTCCACATTCTTTGTTGCACTCCACACTGCGTGCAACGGGTCACCAGATTCCGATTCCTCACTTTCTACCCTGCCCTGGCAACAGCGAAGGCTCACGTTGCTCAGCGTATTGGGCACGGCGCACTGCCCACTCGCCTCCTGGCGTCACCTGCCAGGTGTGCCAGAGGTTCCCATCGGAGCCACCGACGAAGGCCTCCAGGCGCCCATCGGCATTTTCTGCCACGAATGGATCACCTTGAGCCTGGATGGAGCTAGATGGTGCCCCCAGCGAGTTCCAGGTGCCCCAGGCTCCCCCGGCGCTCAGTTGCCAGCTATGCCACAGCGCCCCATCGGCGCCGATAAAAGACCTCCAGGCGCCCATCCTTATTCTTCCTCACTGAGGGGGCTGAGAGACCGCCCTTCGTGGGGCTACCCAGGGAGGCCCAGCTACTCCAGGTGCCATTGGGTGCTGTTTGCCAGATGTGCCACAGCGTCGCGGACGCGTTTGTGCCAAAGGGCTCATCGGCGATTTCGTACATGAGGAAGACCTCCAAACGCCCATCGTCATTTTTCCTCACGGTAGAACGGGACATGGAGGTGTTGCTGTGCTGCGGACCGCCCGAGGAGAACCAGCTGCCCCAGGTGCCTCCTGGCGTGGTTTGCCAGAGATGCCACAGCGCTTGATCAGAGCCAATGACAAAAACTTCCAGGCGCCCGTCCTGGTTTTGGCTGACCACAGGCATGTTTATATTGATACGGCCTTCGGGTATACCCAGGGAAGCCCAGGTGCTCCAGGTGCCGTTGGGTGTGTCTGCCAGATGTGCCACAGCGCCTGGCTAGTATGCGAATAGGCGGTGGCGAGGACTTCCAGGCGCCCATCATCGTTGACATGCACACTGAAATCCGGTTCAACACGCCCGTTCGCAGGTTGGCCAAGGGAGACCCAGTTACTCCAGGGGCCATTGGGCGCTGTCTGCCAGATATGCAATAGAGTACCGTTGTAATCTTAGGGCGAAGACCTCCAGGCGCCCATCCTGATTTTTTACCACCCGTGGATTGCTTTGAATCATGAAACTTTGGGGGCTTGTCCTAAAACAGACCCGGCGCCCCAGGTGCTCCTGGCGTGGTTTGCCAGAGATGCCGCAGGTCCGGGAATGAGTCGACGCCAGTCGTCCAGGCAAACGCCTCCAGATGTCCATCGGCATTCTTCCCGACTGCGGGATGATTTGCGAGGCCGAACGGGGCCGACCATCAGGTTTTCCTAGCGAGGTCCAGTTGCCGTAGCCATAGCTTTCTCCTTTCTCAAAAAACGCGGATGATGGACGTGAAGACAAGAGCGGGTGACACCATGTCTTCACGCATCCACTCACAGGTGACAACAGAGCAGCCGCATCTCTCTCCTTCCTCTGGGTCCACCCCTCTCGGGTGCCCAAGATCCCTCATGGAGGGAAGGATGGGCCGCGAAGCGAGGGAAAAAAGCTATCACCCACTTGTAGCGTGTCGTTGGTGTCAGGTGTCACAGGTCGAGCTTGCGGCATGTGTTCCTCCTGGTCTGTCCTTGTAATCGACGAATGCTAGCTCTATGTACCTACAGATACATGTATCTACGCTACGTGACACCTGAAGAGACTTTGTTATACGGACGCTGCAAGAAAGGGTTTTTGGTCTATGAGTGTAAGGCAAGTATTCCTTCCAGAGGGAAGTTCTCGCTCCCATCTACAACTCCTCGTCAACCGTCATGGTACTTGCCACACCAGTGCTGTGTTATCGTCACCCCCCGAGGCGATGTATTTGCCATGGCCGGGTGACCAGGTCACAGATTTGACAGTATTCGTGTGACCATGATAGATCAAAATGCGCCTGCCAGTCATGGCATCCCAGACCTGCACCAGGTTGTCTTCTCCTCCTGAGGCAACGCGCTTGCTGTCAGGCGACCAAGCGACAGTATGCACCTCACGGCTATGGCCTTGATACGTCAACACATGCTTACCCGTTGTAGCATCCCATATCTGCACCACATTTGCTGCATCCCCCGAGGCGATGTGCGTGCCATCGGGCGACCATGCAACGCCAAACACATCAGCAGTATGACAGCGATACGTTAAGGCGCGCTTCCCGGAGATGGGATCCCATATCTGAACCGTGGTATCGAAGCTGCCCGAGGCGATGTGCTTGCCGTCGGGTGACCAGGCCCACAGTCGCCATCATCGGTATGGCCCCGATAAACAAGGACTTTGCCACCAGTCATCGCGTCCCACACCTGGGCTGTGCGATCATCACTACCCGATACAATACGTTTCCCATCAGGGGACCATCGGACTGCTTCTACAGCACCAGTACTGTGACCGTGATAGGTCACATGGTTTTCTGGGAGCCGAAGAAGTGGTCGCTGGAGGAGCGTTCGTGACAGCGCTGCATGCAGTAGTTAGTGGAATGAGGCTGCTGCTTACTAACATGAGTCCTGTCATCCGCCGCAGAAGCAGACGTCGAGACATCTTCTGTTTGGCATGTTCCAGATTTAGCAGATACTCATCCAGTGAAGCTGAGTCTAAATGAACCATAAGAAATTCTCCTTGATGTTGGGAGGGTGAGAGCTACCTTTCCAGTAGATAGGTTGGCTCTCACCATCCGTATTGATGAACCAGCTCCCGAGCATGCTCAACCCATGCCATCTGCATGGCGCACCATGCGCTGGAACATCTTGTGTCGCAGGTGACGTATGTCCTGCACATCTCTGAACGCTTGTGGAGCAAAACAGCACAGCTCCTCTGGACTCACGTGACAGTGAAAGAGCAGGTAGGCCACCCGCTGCTCACGGACACCAGGTAACAGTAGCTTGCATGCGTTCCCACACGTGGTGAGCACCCGCAAGGCTCTCCCTCCTGATTGCCCTGCTGGGCCCGCAAACTCCTGCAGAGGACTACCCTGTGGTCGCGCTTTGCTGCGCAGCGCATCCAGGAGCACTCCGTTGAGACAGGTTTGCAGGTATCTGAGCACGGTAGGCAGCGAAGTGGAGGCTGGCACCTGCCCTGCAGCCATGGCCTGATGGAAGCGCTCGAAGGTCTGTGAGAGGGAGAGCTCTTCGTCACCATCTGGGCAGGCCTGCTCTGCTCTGGGATGACGATGCAGCCACCTGTGCAGGACCTCACTAAAGCAGCGTTGCCACGCCTCCCAGGCTTGCTGGTTGTCTTGTGTGGTCGCACGGCGAAGCAATGCGCTGCTGAAGGAAGCGTTGGTCTGGTCCGCGAGGAACCCATTCTCGATCTCCCTCCTGCAGCACGCTTCCAGTGTTGAGAGGTCCAACCTATCTGGCATACGTGAATGCTTTTGTAGAGCTCGCGCTTCCGGTTGTGACGGTTGCCTGGCTTGCATGTTTACCTCCTGTCTTTCTGGAGAAGCATGAGGCCCTCTCCTAACGAGTCACGTGCAGAAGGCACCTCCCCTCCATAGTTCACTGAGGGTGGGGGCACGTGCCTTCTCAAAGAGCGCATGACCGGTGTTCACCCGATAGCGATGCGTACGTATCTCCCGCGCCCGGCCCTGGAGTGAAGCCGTTGTCGGAAATGTAGAGCGCGTCCCCAGCCGGATTGAAGGTCATGGCCGTCGGGAAGTCAAGCCGGTGACAATGGTGGAGAGCGTGCTATCGGCATTGACGCGCACGACCTTGCCCGAACCGACATCCTGAGGACCAGGGAAGCCAGCCACCGTCATGCTTTCCAGAGCATACAGGCGCCCCCACCGATCGAAGGCGACGCCTAACACAGTGCTCAACCCGGAGGCGACGACTTTGATCTGCCCGCTGGGTGTCATCTTGTAGATGTTCTGGGTGCCGGGGCGAACCGGGAAGGTGCCCAGCACGCGAAAGTAGAATTGGCCATTATGGTAGACCATGCTGGTGTCGCCTTGCCAGTTGCTGGGGGGAACAAACAGCCTGGACAAGTCAACCACGCGTGAGATCGTGCCCGAGCGGGTGATGCGGTCGACTTCCTGGTGATTGGGTTTGGTGGCATACAACACATCATGCACCGCGACGATGCTGTACCAGGTACCATCGGGCTCAAAATCATCCAGGGAGGGGTTGGCGGTGGGGTGGGCCTTGAGAAAGGCGCTCAAGTTGACGACGGTCGTGGTCGTGCCGTGGGCATTGACGCGAAAGATGGTGTTGTTGGTTCCGATCAATCCATGGGAGCAGCCAGCACCGGCCTCCATGCCATAGAGGACCCCGTCGATGAACTGCACATCCTCCACGCCCTAACACATTGTGGCCCGACGCTGGAGTGGTCACAGCTGAGGGAAGATGGTCCGCGACGGTGGTGCGGGTTCCATTGGACGTGATCTTAGAGATGCGAGACGTGAAGCCAGCGGTATCGGGGCCAGGGCCAGGAGGGCCGGGCACTTGCTGGCATTGGGCAGGAGTTGTTCGACAAGGTACCTCCCAGTCCCGCTTCAGCGACGTAGAGATTGCCATCGGGTCCAAATCGCAGGCCACGTGGATTGTTGAGGCCACTCGCGACGACGGTGATCTTACTTACAGAAAGATTTGATGTGCGTGCCTGGCGAGATGCTGCACGTGCTGCACATGGTGCAAGCAGGATCAGCAGTGTTGCTACTCCTGTCAGGGTGAGTAATCGGAAGCGAAGACGTTGCATAGATTTCCCCTTTCTATAAGGAATGTGTTTTGAACGGGTCCTATCGTATACAGATGGATGTGCTTTCTAAGCAACTCAGGTACTCGCTGAGAGCACCTGTCAGCCAGGATCCCGATCTGGCTGGTTGGATAGCAGGTATCCTATGCTGGTATACGTGTGCCGTTGTACTGGATCGTGTGCGTGAATTGCGCTACCCCATTCGGATCGTAAACGGTGAAGGTACCTGACCCCTGGAAGGAGTTCTGGTCTCCACTGAGCTGGATCGTGATGACGAACCTGACCGTAAAGTTCAGGTTTCCCTTGTTATCACTGGCAATCTTGTAGAAATTCAGCGCACATGCGCTTCCTCCTGTACT
>CAVPEB010000059.1:0-11859 GCA_963702765.1 uncultured Chloroflexia bacterium | reverse complement strand
GAATGACTATATCTATATGGCGTTTTCCGCCTGATCATGAAATTGCGTGTTTGAAAATGTCTGTGTTTGATCGGCATGGAGCGTTTTGCTTTTACTAGCTGCAAAAAACTGGGACATGGTTGATTCCCCTTGGGACTGACTTGTAGATGGTTCTACCACCTATCGGGTGCTGAATGGAAAAGTGACCAGGACAGCGCAAGCGCCCCCACACCACATCCACGCAACCCCTGTCCCTACATCAGGGATTATCTGACACCTAATAGTTGGTAGAACTCTTGTAGATGGGTTGTTGGATATGTTGTACGAAAGAGTATATCATATATATTATCTACTTTTGCGTAACATTCATTTCAGATATGTTGGTTGGTAGCAATCGCCATTCCCTTCATTGATTCTTTGGAGCGTATACATGCATCGGACCCGGCTTGATCCCAAAATTAGTGTGAGTGTTGTCTTCGTCACTGCAATGTTCATGAGCATTATGGATTCGACGATTGTGAACGTGGCTCTGCCGTCGATCGCACGCCAGCTAAACGTACCCAGCTCTGCTATCGATGCTGTGGTAGTTGCTTACCTGGTTAGCCTGGCTGTTGTAATGCCAGCCTCCGGATGGTTGGGGGACCGATTTGGCACTAAACGAATCTTGCTGCTTGCATTAACGCTTTTTACTATTTCGTCGGCTCTGTGCGGTCTGGCTCAAAGTTATGAGATGTTAATCTTATTCAGAGTCTTGCAGGGAGCCGCTGGAGGCGCACTCACACCAGTAGGCACAGCGATGCTGTATCGTACGTTTCCCCCATCGCAACGCGTGCAAGTCTCGCGCATCCTCATGTTTGCGACGATCCTCGCACCAGCACTCGGGCCAATATTAGGAGGCCTGCTTGTGACGAAGTTATCATGGCGTTGGGTTTTTTACGTGAATGTACCAGTTGGGATTGTGGCATGTTTGTTTGGACTCATTTTTCTTTACGAGCATAAAGAAGAATCTCCGGGGCGCTTCGATCTCGGGGGATTCCTGCTGGCAGGAAGTGGTCTTGCACTCCTTATGTATGCACTTAGCGAGGGGCCGTCTCTGGGGTGGACATCCATAAATATTTTTGGTAGCGCAATAGCGGGTACTCTCCTACTTTGCCTGTTTGTCGTGGTTGAGTTGAGGGTGCCAGAACCAATGATAGATTTAGGCCTTCTCAACAATCGACTGTTTCGTGTCACAAACCTAGTGTCGTTCTTTGCCTATGCAGGTTTCCTGGGGGTACTCTTCATTGCACCGTTATTCCTGCAGGAGGCACGTGGGGTCACAGCGCTTGTCTCGGGTCTGACAACTTTCCCTGAAGCAATTGGTGTTGTTGTGTCAACACAATTGGTTGCCAGACTTTATCCCCGAATAGGACCACGCCGACTTATGGCTGGCGGGCTTGCTGGCGTTTCAATTTTGATGACTTTGTTGACGCTGATGGGGCAAGACACTAACCTGTGGGTCATGCGAGTGTTGATGTTTCTTATTGGCGCAGGGATGGCATATGCATTTCTGCCACTCAGGGCTGCAGCTTTTGCTACTATCTCGTCCACTTCTACAGGAAGGGCATCAGCATTCTATAGCGCACAGACTCAGTTAGGCGCTGCGCTTGGAGTTGCAATATTAGGCAGCGTGTTAAGCATTATTGGAACGACTACCTTGAGTGCTACTGGAACAGTTGAGCCAAACTTGCTTGCCTATCACGCTGCTTTCCTGGCTGCGGCCGTACTGACGTTGATTGCGGCGTGCATTGCATTGGCTGTTTCTGATAAGGATGCTGCTGTGACAATGAGGCGAAAGTCCAGTTCAATCGAGAGTGATGAGATGCCAGAACTGGTTCCGAGTACGGATGTTGCTCAAGATGGGAATATATAATTTGGTGAGGACGGTGGGGTTGGAGCAAAGATCATCATTCAATTGAATATGTTTTCACTACTTGTTTTTCTCTGTATTATTATTCGAAAATACCGCTCACGTACCGCTCATTTTGAGCGGTATTTTTTCGCTCAACGATTGGATTTTGAGTATTCGATTTTGATTTTCGAGTATGTCTTGAAGAATGTATTTTTGTAGAGGTTCGTGACTTCTTGCTCATTGCCCAGAAGCGAGGCTTTTAGGATTAAGAAGATAAATCCATGCTGATAGAACTGGTTTGCCTCGAATTGCGCAAGGCTGCGTATGCGTTCTGGCTCTTCGCGGATGGATTGGTCTAGTATGTGTTCAGCAAAGATTGCCTGAGCATCTTTGCTGGCATGTTTTTGTATGAAGCTTTCGAGTCGCAGTGGTTACTTCCTCTCGTCTTTCATGAAAGTATTGGCTTCTTGAGTAGTATACACCCGCTGTCATTCATCCGTAAGTATTATGAATTTGGTAAACAAACGTTTTCAGGGAAAGACTTGTTTCCATCTTAGAATACCCTGTTAAAGTTGGTATATAGCGTGAGAAGTTAGCTTTTATTATATTTTTTACTCATTTATCTTGCGCAAGTTGTTTAAGGTATGATAACGGTGCGAATAGCGCTACCGAAGTTTTCGAGATCGTCCAAGGCCTGGTTGATGGAAGTGGCCTCTAAAGGCATTGTATGTGTGATAGCGTCAGAGAGTTTGAGTTTACCTCGTCGGGTAAGTTCGAGTAGAAGTGGCAATTCGTGAAGCAGGTGATCGTTGGAACCTATGATTTCGGCTTCCCGACCAAGCAGTTCCTGATATGTATCGATCTCAAGGGGTCTTTCGCTGATACCAACGATGACCGCGCGTCCCATGATTGCAAGAGATTGCACTGCTTGCTTCATTACATTTGGAAGGCCGATCATCTCAATGGACACATCAACTCCTCTGCCATGAGTAAGAGAACGGATTTCGGAGACAGGATCATTGGATCTGGCATTTATGGGAATTGCTCCATAATTTTCGGCAAGCCTGAGCTTGTCAGCGTGAATATCGATTGCATAGACGGTGAGTGCGCCAAAGCAATAGGCAAGCTGAACCGCGGATAAACCCAATCCTCCAATACCGAAGATAGCAACGTTTTCACCACCTTGCAGCCTCGACTTACGCAGGGCGTGGAATGCTGTGGCAGATGAGCACATCAGGATCGCGCCCTGTTCAAAAGGGATTTCATCGGGTAGAGGCACTAGATTGCCCTGTGGAACTGAGATATATTCGGCGTAGCCACCATCTGCGTAGCGTCCGATCATTGAACCTTGAACACAGAATTGTTCGTTGCCTGAATTGCAATAGTAGCAGATCCCACAACTCAGCACGTAATGCACGCAAACGCGGTCACCTATGTTGACAGATGAGACATTGTCGCCAACCTGTTCAACGATGCCAGCTATTTCATGGCCAAGTGTTCTTGGCAAGGGATGCACTGGTGATTTGCCCGCTCTGTAATGTACGTCGGTATGGCAAATCCCTGCGGCTTTTACTCTGACCAGAACGTCGTTTGTGCCAATAATTGGGGCGGGAATATTTTGTAATTGGAGTGGATGTTGAGGTTCGATCAGGCGGATGGCTTTCATGTTTCAGTGCTCCTTTCAACTGGCCTTTTGATGTAATGCATGAGGTAAACGCAAGTTTATGCAAGAATTCTCCTTCAATAGAACTGGTAGAACCGGGGTTATTGCTCAGAACTCCATATCAATTATATCTTCTGCCATTTAGCTTCCTTAACTCAAAGATCTTCAGTAGAACTATAAGCCGAAAAGTCTTGACAATTGCTACTTTTCTCACTATATTAGATCTAATAGATATGTCTATTAGACATATCTATTAGATCTAATATAGGTATTAGACAGCATTATGGAAGAGGGTGCGAAAGCATACAATGTACGAATTGTTGGTTCTGGCGTTGTTAATGCATAACCCTTGGCATGGCTATCTGATTTCAAAAATTGCAAATGAGATGATAGGCCCGTGGGCGAAAATCAGCTCAGGAACACTCTATCCATTATTGGCGCGACTCGAACAAGCCGGATTGATAGAGACGCTTCATGGGGAAGAAGCGCCACGAACTCAACGCCAATCTCACCAATACACAATTACTCAAGCAGGACGTAGGCGTTTCCAAATTTTGATGATGGACACCTCTTCTAATCTGGGGGACTATCCACGCATCTTTCATTTGAAGGTAGTACATTTGGATTTTCTTATGCCAAAGGAGCGTCTACATCTAGTGAACCACTATATAAATTACTGCGAGCGAATTATTCTCCATATGCAGACTGAGGCACAAGATATGCAACGGATGCAGTCAGAAATACAAGATACAGAGAAGGAAAACAGGGACAACCCTGCTTTTACTAACGCGGTGGTGGATATTCTGCGGCATCTAGCGCAGCAAGAGCAAGGAGAGCTAGATTGGGCTCGTAGAGTGCGCGAGCGGGTTCTAGTGGCACTGGATATGGAGAACCGATTGATAGAAGCAAACGATCTGGAGGATAAGCTGGAAGAACCAATTACCTGAAGTGATTTGCCCTCCTGTCAGGAACGAAAAGAAACATTTGAATATATCAAGCAACAATTGTAGTTAGCGACACTGCTTTTGATTTTAGAGAAAGGAACCTTAATGACCAAAAAGCCCTCATTTCCCTGGTGGCTCAAATACGCCAACCGCATGGTGATTTTGCTTAATCGCCTGGGATTATCCCTTGGCACCATGCATATCCTCTCGATCCCTGGTCGCAAAACGGGGAAAATGCGAAGCACACCTGTGTCTGTACTGAGGGTGCATGGTCAGCGTTATATCTTGACAGGAGTTGAGACTGGATGGGTTAAAAATGCACGAGCGTTCGGTTGGGGTATGATTGCGTATGGGAGGAAAAAGGAGCGGGTTACATTGACTGAACTGCCAGTTGAGGAGCGCCCAGCTATCCTGCGGGAGTTTCCAAGGCAGGTGCCACATGGTGTTCAATACTTTGAGCGTTTATTGGACTTGCCCAATGATCCAGAGGCCTTTGCGCAGGCAGCACCACGTTGTCCAGTTTTTCGACTTGATAGTTCAGAGGCAGAAGGTTCGATCCAGGATACGGGTTTTTGAGGGAGTTCTGGTCACAAGATGTGTAGAACAAGGTAGAGTGAAAGAATCTTGACGACTATGTTATGCTCACGTATACTTTGAATATGGACGAGAGAATGTTTGTACATCTGCAGCATAGCTACTATTACCGATCTGCCCTACATGCGGGTGGAGCGGTTATTATTGTGCGCAAACTATAGCCTCATCCCAACATTATCCCGCATGTAGGGCAGTAGAGTTGATCACTCTGCTGCTTTTTTTATTGTCAAAGTATCCACCAGTATTAGGAGGAGGAGCATGGCTCTACCGACATCAAGAATTCTTGAACAATTCGCGAGGACAACTGAAGAGATTTTCTCTCTACAGGAGCTGGAGAGACGCCTAGATTTAGGGCAGCAATTGCGTATTAAATACGGGGTGGATCTGACTGCACCATATTTGCATACCGGGCATGCTGTCAATCTGTGGATGATGCGCATGTTGCAAGACCTGGGACACAAAGTCCAATTTCTGATTGGAGATACCACTACCCGCATTGGTGATCCGACCGGGAGAAACGTCTCGCGTCCAGTTCTTCCGCCGGAAGAGATAGAGTCCAATGCTCAGGCCTTTATGGCGCAAGCTCGAATGGTGCTGCGATTTGATGATCCTGAATTGTACGAAATACGCAGGAACTCGGAGTGGTACGACCAGATGCCTGCAGCCGAACTTGTACGCCTGCTTTCGATGGTAACACAAGCTCGATTGGTGTCTCGCGATATGTTCCGAGAGCGCATGCGGCAAGGACAGGATATACATATGCACGAAATGATCTATCCGGTGCTCCAAGGATATGATTCCTTTGCACTAGATTCAGACTTGACTATCATTGGCACTGATCAACTCTTCAATGAGATGATGGGGCGCTTCTACCAGGAACGGTTGGGACAATCGCCGCAGGTCATTATTACGACGAAGATTACACCAGGAATTGATGGTAAAGCGAAGCAGAGCAAGAGTCTGGGGAACTATATTGGTCTGGGACATAGTCCACGTGATAAGTTCGGGCGTGTCATGACGCTGCCCGATCATCTCATTGTCAGCTACCTGGAGGTGTACACGGATGTGCCATTAGAGTTTGTGGAAGAGATAGCAACGAGGGTCGAGAAGGAGCCAATGAAGTGGAAGCTGTTCCTGGCGCATGAGATAGTGAGACGATATCATGGGGCAGACATTGCTAATGAAGAACAAGAGTGGTTTCTCCGAACGTTTTCAACGCGCAAAACGCCTAGCGATATTCCAGAGATCAACGTTGAGCCTGGAAAACAAATTGCTTTTGATCTGGTGAAGCAATTTTTTGGAGGTCAGAAGAGCCACAGCGAACTTCGCCGCCTATTTGAGCAAGGCGCTATCTCACTCAATGATCAAATTTTGAAGCAGGCAGAGCAGGTCGTAGATATTCATGATGGAGATGTGTTTCGAGTTGGGAAACGTACCTGGTTTCGCCTGAAGGTAGATGGCTCACGCGTGATCAAGTGATTTACGCATAGAATGACAGGCAACAGGGGCCTTCGTGCCTTGGCATGGATGATCATTTCTTTTGGCGCCAGGCAATGTGTGGACCGCGACAGTAAGGTATTACAATGAAAAGTAAGGAAGTGGATTTTATGATGTTTTGTGTTACAACCTGCTATACTTTAGTTTAAAGAAATGAAGTGCCTGTTTGTAATTTATACGGATTAACAAATTATGAGGGATATTGTGCAAACCACGGATGGCCGATACATCGGCGGTGGGCGCGATAAATCGGCCCCTACGAGTGTTAGGTGCAGTTTTTTTGCAGCATTAGGGGAGGTACACATGCTGAGTAAAATGGGGGAATTGAAATGACAGAATCACGTTATGATGTTGGAATGAAGGTTCGCAAGGAGGTGCTTGGGAGTGAGTATGTCGAGCGGGCGTTGGCCAGGTCAACCGAGTTCGATGCTGACTTCCAGCATTATATTACGGAGGCTGCGTGGGGTTCTGTCTGGGCGCGTCCTGATCTAGATAGGCGGACGAGAAGCCTGGTCACGATTGCGATTCTGGCAGCATTAGGTCGTGAGGAACTGGTGGTGCATTTACGTGGCAGCCGCAATATCGGGGTTGATCCGCACGAAATCGCTGAGGTGCTACTCCACGTGGCTGTTTACGCAGGTGTTCCCGCGGCTAATGCTGCGTTTTCTGTGGCAAAAAAAGAACTCGATCAAGCAGCATCTGTTAAAGGAGAGGAAGACTCGACAAAGCAAAGCCAGGAGGACGCATGAAGAATATCACTATTGGCGAAATTGTACGAGGAGATCAGGAGGTATTTCCCCCCTATTTGTATGAGGCTTATCAATCAACACGACGGCGCGCTCCGATGCTGCCACTCATCGAGGTGCCGCTGACTCTCTCAGAATTGACTGGTCCCGGACCTGCAATCAGCGGTATTACTCCGGAAGATGCAGACCTTACACGTAACGCCGGTACAGGTGGCGAGGCGATTGGGCAGCGTATTATTGTTAGGGGTCGCGTACTCGATGATCGTGGCAATCCAGTGCCGAATACTCTGCTGGAAATATGGCAAGCAAATGCTGCGGGACGATACCTGCACAAGCGGGATCAATGGCCTGGGCCACTTGATCCCAACTTCCTGGGAATGGGTCGCTGTTTGACAAATGAAGAAGGTATCTATCGTTTCCTGACGATTTGTCCGGGTGCATATCCATGGAAGAATCATCCTAATGCATGGCGTCCGGCACACATCCATTTCTCTGTTTTTGGGCCAGCAATGGTGTCACGGTTAGTAACTCAGATGTATTTTCCGGATGACCCACTCCACAAGCTCGATCCTATCATGAATGCAGTGCCGACAGAAGATGCGCGCAAGCGCCTGATTGCTCTGTATGACCATAGCGTGACAGAGCCAGAGTGGGCACTGGGTTATAGATGGGACATAATGGTACGGGGAGCGTATGCTACACCATTTGAGTTGAAGGAAGGTGGGAAATGAACACAATACCATTGACCAGTTCGCAAACAGTAGGACCATTTTTTGGACCTGCATTGTTACGAGAGGATGCCATTCGCAATGTAATGATCCAGCCCGAGACAGCAGGCGAACGCATACGCATCGAGGGCCGAGTATTAGATGGAGATGGTTTACCAGTGCCAGATGCAATGGTTGAGATCTGGCAGGCGAATTCTTATGGCCGATATAACCATAGCGCCGATAGGGGTCCAGCCCAGTTAGACACGAGCTTTTTGGGATTTGGCCGTTCAGGTACAATGGAAGAGGGTAGTTACTGGTTTGAAACGATCAAGCCAGGGCGTGTCCAGTTCTATCAGGATAAGTTACAGGCTCCGCACATTTGTGTGACAGTATTTTCTCGCGGCTTGCTTAATCATCTGGTAACACGCCTGTACTTCGAGGATGAACAAACCAATGCAGAGGATCCTATTCTACTGTGCGTACCTGATGAACGGCGGTCAACTTTGCTTGCCAGGCGGGAGGATCGTGAAGGAATGATCGTTTATCGATTCGATATCATCATGCAAGGCGCTGGCGAGACTGCTTTTTTCAATTTGTAATGGAGCAAAGAAGATGACTTCTTTCCTTTCGCTACATGATGCTATCGATCAGTACGTCACCAATGGCACAACAGTGGCCATGGAGGGCTTCACACATCTGATCCCATTTTCCGCAGGTCATGAAATCATTCGACAACAGAAGCGGGACCTGTGTTTGATTCGGATGACACCGGATCTGATTTATGATCAATTGATTGGTATGGGTTGCGCAAAAAAGCTCGTTTTCTCCTGGGGTGGCAATCCAGGTGTAGGAATGCTGCATCGATTGCGTGATGCTGTTGAGAATGGATGGCCGTGCTCACTTGAGCTTGAGGAACACAGCCACGCAGCGATGGCCAATGCATATGCAGCTGGCGCTGCAGGTTTGCCATGCGCTATCTTCCGTGGATATCAAGGTTCTGACCTGGTGGGCGTCAACTCGAATATCAAGTTCATTACGTGCCCTTTTACCAATGAGCAACTGGCTGCGGTGCCTGCGATACGACCGGAAGTGACTATTATTCATGCCCAACGGGCGAATCGGCAAGGGAATGTGTTGATTGAAGGAATTATTGGGGTTCAGAAGGAAGCAGCATTGGCTGCGACGAATGTAATCGTGACCGTGGAGGAGGTTGTGGATGATCTGCTTGCTCCGAGTACAAATTCGACAATTCTACCAGATTGGACGATTGATGCTATTATTGCAGCGCCAGGTGGAGCATTGCCGTCTTATACGCATGGGTATTACCGGCGAGACAATGCTTTCTATACCGCATGGGATGCTATTTCGCGTAGTCGGGAGACGTTTCTTGATTGGATGGAGGAGCATGTTCTTTATGGATATGGGAAACCTTAGCGTTTGGGGAACGGCGGGCGACCATAAAGACCCACCCAGCCACCCAACTCCCCGCTCGTCCCTACGGGGGTATTCTCCCGAAATGAGAGAGAATCATCGTATTGATTTGTTTGAAAGATTGGTATGAAGGAAAGGCATGCAGTACACAACAACGGAAATGATGGCTGTTGCGGCGGCCCGAGTGTTAAAGAACGATGATGTTTGTTTTGTGGGCATTGGAGCACCGTCGGTCGCCTGTAACCTGGCGCGGTTGACCCATGCTCCATATATCACACTCATCTACGAGTCAGGCACGATCGGGACGAAGCCGGATGTACTTCCACTTTCGATAGGCGACCCCGAACTGAGCGAGACTGCTGTTACAACAGTTTCGGTCCCAGAGATGTTCCAGTACTGGCTACAAGGCGGCCGCATATCGATTGGTTTTCTCGGTGGTGCGCAGATTGATCGGTTTGGCAATATCAATTCCAGCGTGATTGGAAATTATGAACGTCCAAAAGTTCGATTACCAGGTGGAGGAGGTGCACCCGAAATCGCCAGCCTATGCAGACAGACGTATGTTGTCATGCGCCAGACAAAGCGCACTTTCGTTGAACGAGTAGACTTCATTACGTCATTCGGATATGGAACAGGAGGTGATCACCGACAGCGTCTAGGAATTCGTACAAAGGGCCCGACACTCATTGTAACCGATCTCTGTTTGCTGCGACCAGACACACAAACAAAGGAATTTGTGGTTGAGTCGATCCACGAGGGTGTCACACGAGAAGAAATCGAACAGAACACTGGATGGCCAATCCGTTTTGCTGCAACTTTAGAACAAACTATGCCTCCCAACGAGACTGAACTGGCAGTGTTACGCAATCTTCATGCCAGGACTGAACTAGTCCACTCTGGAAAGGCAACGCCTTATGCCTGAGAGGATTGATACAATGTTCAGTACGGCTGAAATGGCCGAAATCTTCTCCCTTGAGAAACATGTACGAGGAATACTCGCATTTGAAGCTGCGCTCGCTCGTGCAGAAGCGCGCGCTGGAATTATTCCACAGGAAGCCGCAAACATAATAACGGACAGTTGTAGGGAAAATGTGTTCGATATTCCAGCATTGTATCGTGAGGCAGAGGCATCTGGGACCCCTGTTATTCCACTCGTACGCATGCTCAGTGAACAAATCGACGATGACGCAAAGAAGTATGTGCATTGGGGAGCCACGAGCCAGGATGCCATTGACACATCGCTGATGCTGCAAATACGCGATGGCATTGACCTGCTGGTCAGCAGTATTCTCGACGTGTGTGAAGAGTGCGAGAAGCTAGCCGTACAGTACAGGAATACATTGATGGCGGGGAGGACATTGATGCAACAAGCTGTGCCAATTACTTTTGGCCTCAAGGCAGCACGGTGGTTAGCCATGGCTGTTCGTCAAGTATATGCCCTACATGAGTACCGAGAGCGATCACTGGCTGCGCAACTTGGTGGAGCAGCAGGAACGCTTGCCTCGCTTGGGGATAAAGGGATTCAGGTTCAAGATTTTCTTGCGGATGAGCTTGGGCTTCCCGTTCCTGATCTGCCCTGGCACAGCGAGCGCGACCGCATTGCCGAGATTGCCGGGACTCTCGGCGTTGTAGCTGGCGCGATGGCGAAGATAGGGAATGATGTGGCTCTTCTCGCGCAAACCGAGATCGGTGAGGCTTCTGAGGGATCTATGCCAGGTAGAGGAGGATCGTCAGCTATGCCGCAGAAAAATAATCCAGTCGATGCTGCCTTTGCGATTGCATCAGCACGGTTGGCAATCGGTGAAGTATCAGTGATTCTATCGGCGATGACCCAGGAACACGAACGCGCTGTTGGAGGATGGCAGGCAGAATGGGTAGCAATCCCCAACTTATTTCGGTACACTTCAGGCGCTGTTGAGCATGTTGTAGGGATGATCAGTGGTCTGAAGATCGATTATGAACGCATGAGTGCGAACGTAGAGCTGACACAAGGGCTGATCATGGCGGAGTCGCTTACAGTGACACTTGCCCCTCATCTTGGAAGGCCTGAGGCGCGGCGTATTGTCAAATCGCTCTGTGAACGTGCCGTGAGGTTGGGAGTGCATCTCCGCGAGGTTGTGCTTGAAGAGAAGTTGGTACTTAGTGTTCTTACCTTTGAAGAAGTCGATCGTGCACTTGACCCAGGTGCTTATCTGGGAAGTACAAATGTATTCATAGAACATGCTCTTGCTTCTTACCGAGAAGCCAAGGCTCTTGGGGATGTAACATAATTATTGACTCAGATGGTACACGTCTCGAATACCAAATTCCATGCTAAGTGTATGATACTTCACATACACATAGTGAGCGAAACTACGATAATAGACTCCTTTTTTAACTAGTATTGTGGCAACAATACTTGCGA